>NZ_MOYN02000023.1:0-743486 GCF_001896795.1 Thermomonospora sp. CIF 1 | reverse complement strand
CAAACCAACGCGACGGGAGCGAGCACCATCACGATCACGCTAGCCCGCCGGCGGGCATCGTGCCGCCGACTTGAGCGAGCTCCCCTCTGGGGATTGCGCCGTCCCCCAGACCCCCTGCGCCCCGGAGCGCCCGTCCGCGCGATGCCGTCTGTCCCACCTGCTGACCGTCCGCGCGGACGAGCACTCCGGACCTATCCCCGCTGACAGCGACGGCGGCAACGCGGACGGCGACAGCGGCGAACAGCGACGCACCGGGAAGGCCGTCAACGGTCGGCCAGCGGTACCCAGGTGTTGATGACCTTGGGACGGAACGAACTGATGAGGATGCGCAGGCCCACCAAGATCAGCCGGGCCGTGACGGCGTGCCCGTTGCGTGCCCGATAGCGGGGGGACCACGAGGACTCACGGTCACTTGTGAGTAGATGATCTAGGAACGTGCAGGTCAGAGGATTGCCTGCTCAGTGGCCAAGATCGTTACGGCCTTTGCGAGCCGGTATTACTGCGCTGGTTCTCTGGGAACTACATGGATGAATGATCTTGGATCTGGACTGAGGCGGACGGGTTTCCATTCCCAACCTAGGCGGCCAGCTTGCGTGTCCATGTGGGAACACCTGATGCCTCGTCGCAGCCTTGTCGGCTTGAACGGGAGGGCCACGGACACCAGATAGGTGGCGTGCCCAATACGGGTCGAAGTTTCGTTTTCTGGTGACGAAGTCGCAGGTCAGCGAAGTTCGGCAGGAGGGCTGTAAATCCGTCGGCTCAGCCTACCCAGGTTCGAATCCTGGACCCGCCACCAGCCTGAAACGGCCCCTGACCAGCGTGAACGCGGTCAGGGGCCGTTCGCGTTCCATCCGGCCGCATCCGGCGATCACCGGGTCTCTACGGGCATCTGTGCCGAATACGTGCCCAAGTTTCAGCGGGTATCGCCGCTGGCGGCCCGGGGTTTCGTGGCCTCAGCGATGCGGCGCTTGGCGTCCTCTTCCTGCCCTGCGATGCACTTGGCGTAGAGCTTGAGGAGGACGGCGACGCTGTGGCCGGCCCACTCGGCGACCTGGGCGGGAGGGACGCCCGCGCTGAGCCACGTTGACACGGCCGCATGGCGCAGCGCGTGGGGGAGTTTCGGTGAGGTGGCTGCCTTGGCGCTGAGCATCTTGGGGCGTGCGCCGAGGTATGTCCGGTCGACCGTGGTCCCGCTGCGCGGACTGACGAACAGACCCTCCCTGAGGGGCTCGATGCGGTGACGCAGACGTGGCCGGTGACCGCTCGGCGAGGTCTGTTCGCCCTCTTCTGACCAGCTGGGGGGCGTCGTTCCTGGGACGTCTGGCAGGGAGGCTGTGCTTTTCGGTTCACCGGGGCGGCTGCGCGCCATCGGCCATTGGGGCTGCTCCATGCGGTTTGGAGCGGGGCCGTTCACGTCCTTTTGGGTTCGCCGTGCAGCTTGAAGACCGCTTGCACCTGCGCGGCCCAAAAGAGATATGGCTCGTTGAACTTGTATCCAAGGGAGCGGGTCATCTCATAAAAACCGCTCCCGGGTTCTTTGTCTCCGTACTTGTGGGTGACGATCGAGGTCAGCGCCGGTCTTCCGGCTGCGTGCTCCTCCTCGAAGATGGTCCCCAGAAGGTGGTTCATCAAGGCCGAGTGCGGTTCGAGAGAAATGGTGGAAACCCGGCTTGCGACTTCTCCATAGGAGATCATGCGTCGTTCGCGGGCCGCTTCCAGGATCGCATCGCGGACTTCGGTGAGCGCCGAGTTCCATTCGCTCTCTGACAGTCCGAACCGTGAACTGGATTTCCGCATCGCTCTCTTCTCCTCGCGCGAGGCTCGAGCGCTTTGGCGCGTGGTATGAGCATCCGCCTCCTGCGGGCGGGTATGGGTGTCGGCTTGGACACGTTCAGGTCACGGGCCGGAGGCGTTGCCCGAGCAGATCGGCGCGACGGTTCCCGGGGGCGGCGGTGTTGTGCCGAATATGAGGGCTGAAGCCCTGTCACCTGATTTCGGAGGGCCCGTGAAGTACGTCGATCTCAACGCCACCGCAGGAGACCTGGCGGGCGTCATCGACCCGAATCCCTACCTGGAACGATTGCCCGAGATCGCCGAGGCGCTGCCTGCCGGGGCGCGGGCCTTCGCCACGGATCCCGATCACTACGACTTCATGGGGAAGCGGTGCGTCAAGGATCTCGAGCTCGCCCGGGTCGAGGGGCCGTCCGGTGGTGATCTGGTGCTCTGCTTCCGGCACAACTGCTGGAAGCACGAGGAGGACCTCATCATCCGGTACCGGGGCGTCACGGCCTTCACGGTGGAGGCGGCCGAGGGGGAGGAGCCGGCGGACCTGGGTCCCCTGATTCTTGACGAAGTGCTCCCGCATGAAGGCGGGTGCACCCATGAGTTCGCCTTCATAGCGGGCACGCTGTGCATCGCTTGCTGCGATCTTGAGGCGACCTGGGTTTACGCCGACTGCCCGGAGCAGCGTCCGAGCTGAGGGCCTGTCAAGAAGCCCCATGCATGGCCGGGGAGACGATCGACGGTGCATCGCGAAGGTCCTGGACGGACCTGATCGCGAATACTCGGTGACGATCGCGTCCGCCTGCTGCGGTGGGAAGGGACGTTAGGGGGCGACCGCCCCTTTCCAGGCCTGCGGTTCTGGGAACCGCGAATGGGAACACCGAGGGATGCGTTCCTGCGATGCCGCCATGCGCCATCTGCGAAAAGGCGGATCGTAAGACGCCACGGCACCCGGCGTCATCGAGCCCTCCCCGCAGGTGCCCGAGAGCACATATGAAAAAGATTCGCTTTTAGCTGGGCGTCAGTGGCGCGCACTGCGAGGGTCGATGATCGTCATTTCCGCTCGGCGGGACGGCCGCAGCCGGGTGTTCGCGGGCTCTGGCAGGGCGAACGGTCCCGGTGCGGCGGGGAGGGGCGCCATCCTAGAGCAGCGTTCTAGAATCAACTTCATGGATGCACAGGACTTCGCCGATGTGCTGGCCGCGGTGCGCAGCTTCGTCCGCGAGCAGGTGATCCCTCGCGAAGAGGAGATCGAGGAGACCGATGCGATTCCCGAGAGCCTGCGGCAGGCCGCCCGGGAGATGGGGCTGTTCGGGTACGCGCTGCCGGAGGAGTACGGCGGGCTCGGCCTGTCGCTCAGCGAGGAGGTGCGGCTGGCCTTCGAGCTCGGCTACGCCAGCCCCGCCTTCCGGTCGATGTTCGGCACCAGCAACGGCATCGCCGGGCAGGTGCTCGTCAACGCCGGCACCGAGGAGCAGAAGCGGCAGTGGCTGCCCCGGCTGGCCTCCGGCGAGGTGATCGGCGCGTTCGCGTTGACCGAGGCCGAGGCCGGCTCCGACCCCAGCACGCTGAGCACCACGGCGGTCAAGGACGACGACGGCAACTACGTGATCAACGGGGCCAAGCGGTTCATCACCAACGCCCCCGAGGCCGATGTGTTCATGGTCTTCGCCCGCACCGGCGGGCCCGGCTCGCGCGGCATCTCCACCTTCCTGGTCGAGCGGGACGTCCCCGGGCTGAAGGTCGGTCCGCCCGACGAGAAGATGGGGCAGCGCGGCGCGCACACCGCCGAGGTCTTCTTCGACAATGTGCGGGTGCCCGCCAGTGCGATGGTCGGCCCCGAGGGGACCGGTTTCCGCACCGCCATGGCCTCGCTGGCGCACGGCCGGCTGAGCATCGCCGCCGTCTGCGTCGGCCTCGCCCAGCGGATCTTGGACGAGACCGTCGCCTACGCCAAGGAGCGCGCCCAGGGCGGCCGCAAGATCGGCGAGTACCAGCTCGTCCAGGGCATGATCGCCGACTCCCAGGCCGAGCTGTACGCCGGGCGCGCCATGGTGCTGGAGGCCGCCCGCGCCTACGACGCCGGGGAGGACCGCAAGCTCGGCCCGTCCTGCGCCAAGTACTTCTGCTCGGAGATGCTCGGCCGGGTCGCCGACCGGGCCGTGCAGGTCTTCGGCGGCATGGGCTACATGCGCGGGGTCGCCGTCGAGCGGTTCTACCGGGACGCCCGGCTGTTCCGCATCTACGAGGGCACCAGCCAGATCCAGCAACTGGTGATCGCCAAGCGGCTGCTGGCCGACTGAGCCGCCCTTCTCTTCCTGCCGCCGCCCCGCCCGGAGGGTGGGCCGGCGGGGTGCGGCGGGGCGGTTGCGGCAAGGCCGGACCAAATCGATTTCGTATCCGGCGCCCGAGGCGTGTATGGTGGCAGTGCGCGTTCGGCGCAGGCCCCTTTAGCTCAGTCGGCAGAGCGTCTCCATGGTAAGGAGAAGGTCTACGGTTCGATTCCGTAAAGGGGCTCTAGCCGCAAGGCTTCTGCAGTGAAGACCGCCGTCCGGTGATCCGGGCGGCGGTCTTCGCATGTATCCGGCGGGTAAGCAGGCCGTACCGAAGTCTTTACCCTATGTGTCTACGGTGAGACGCTGGGTGATGTCCGAAGGAGTGCGGCATGAACACCCCCGTCAACACCGACACGGTCAAATCACCCGTGCGGCGCATCACCGGCTGGACCCTGGCCTGGACCGCCTGGATCCTGTTCTTCCTGGTCGTGGAGGCCGCGGCGCTGATCCGCAAGGCGCCCGGCGACACCTTCTCCGAGCACTGGTGGTCCCTGTTCCGGCTGCGCGAACGGGTGCCCCTGCCGGTCCGGATCGTGCTGCTGGTGGTGCAGGTCGGCTTCGGGATCTGGCTGATCGGCCACCTGGCCTTCGGCTGGTGGACGCTGTGAGCCGCCGGGCTTCCCATCTTTAGGCATCCCGTGACTGTGGACACGGCCCGATCTGGGTAAAGCCCTCGGGGCGGCGCGGGAGGGCTGAGATGGGGACGGAAGGCGAACGAATGCTGGGCGGGCTGCTGGAGGACAGCCGCCTGGCCGCATTCGAGGACCTGCCCGCCCTGGTGGCCGCGCACGCCGCACCCGCCGGGCTCCACTTCGTCACGCTCTATGTGGCGGACCTGCAGCAGCGGATCCTGATCCCGCTGCCCGGCCAGCGGGACGGGTACGGCCGCCCGCTGGAGCCGATCCGCATCGACGGCACCCTGCCCGGCCGCGCCTACCGCGACTTCGAGGTCGTCCAGGGCAGGTCACCCGGCGAACCGCTCTGGCCGGCCCCCGGGCAGCGGGTGTGGGCGCCGCTGCTGGAGGGCACCCAGCGGCTCGGCGTGCTGGGCGCCACCATCGACGCCGGCGCCGCCGTGGGGCGGGTGCGCGACCTGGCCGCCCTGGTCGCCCTGCTGCTGATGAGCAAGCGCGCCTTCAGCGACTCCTGCGCCCGCCTGTCCCGGACCGAACCGATGGTGCTCTCGGCCGAGATGACCCGGACGCTGATGCCGCCCGGCGTCTTCGCCACCCGGGACGTGGTGGTCGCCGCGGTGATGGAGCCCGCCTACCAGGCCGGCGGGGACTCCTACGACTACGCCCTGGACGGCAGCACCCTGCACCTGGCGGTGTTCGACGCCATGGGGCACGACACGGCCGCCGGGCTGACCAGCACCATCGCGATCGGCGTCACGCGCAACGCCCACCGGCGCGGCGCGGGGCTGACCGAGGTCGCCGACCTGGTGGACGCGGCGATCGCCGAGCAGTTCACCGACGTCCGCTTCGCCACCGGGGTGCTGGCCGACCTCGACGTCCGCAGCGGCCGGCTGGACTGGATCAACCGGGGCCATCCCGCCCCGCTGGTCGTCCGCCGCGGCCGGCGCGTCGCCGAGCTGCAGGGGCCCGCCAACATGCCGATGGGGCTGGGACTGCAGAGCTCTCCTCCGCCCTCCGGCTACCAGCTCGAACCCGGCGACCGGCTGCTCTTCTACACCGACGGCATCGTCGAGGCCGTCGACCCCGGCGGCCGGGAGGTCGGCCTGGAGCGCTTCGTGGACTTCATCGTCCGCCACGAGGCCGACGGCCTGTCCGCCCCCGAGACGCTGCGCCGGCTGGTCAGGACCGTCCTGCAGGGCCGGGACGACCGGCCGCGGGACGACGCCACCGTGCTGATAGCGGAATGGCGCGCGGGCACCGAGACGCTGCTTCCGCGATGAACGCAGGTCGGAGCGCCGCTGCGATTCTGGTAACCTCACTACAGGTCTTTTGCCGGAGTCCCGAACGGCCCGTTGCCGCCAGTTCTCTGGCGGAGACGGCCCGGGTTCCGGCGATGGACCCGGGAAAGCCCAGGTCAGTCGGTTTCCTGTGGAGCCGGCGAGCACCGGGGCGTTTCCAAGACGCGGTCTGGGTCCGGTATCCTTAGTCACCGGTCCGCAGTGACCGTCTCGGCGAGGTAGCTCAGTCAGGCAGAGCAAGCGGCTCATAATCGCTGTGTCGCCGGTTCAAGTCCGGCCCTCGCTACTATCCCCATCAGCCCGTCACCGACGGGCCATTGGGGTGCGTATGTCCATGTCCCTCGTCAGAAAGGCACTCCCTCGTGGCCGCCACCGACGTTAGGCCGAAGATCACGCTGGCCTGCCAGGAGTGCAAGCACCGCAACTACATCACCCGCAAGAACCGGCGTAACGACCCGGACCGGCTGGAGCTGAAGAAGTACTGCCCCAACTGCCGGTGCCACCGCGTCCACCGCGAGACCCGCTGAGCGCAGGTCCGCCGCTCCGTCGGCTGCGGGGCCACCGAGGTCGAGCGCCAAGCTTGGGCAACATTCGGCCCGCCTTCTGAGACCTCAGAAGGCGGGCCGAACGTCGTTCTGTTACGGTCACGCGGAGGAAACCCGTAGCGCAGGGCTCCCGGCCCTGGAAGGACGGACGAATACATGGCACTGAACCGGGACTTCATCGGGCGGACCTTCCCGCCCACCGAGCCCTACGAGGTGAGCCGCGTCAAGATCCGGGAGTTCGCGGACGCCATCGGCGACCCGAACCCGCTCTACCGCGACCGCGAGGCCGCCAAGGCCGCCGGCTACCCCGATGTCATCGCGCCGCCCACCTTCCCCATCGTGATCTCGCTGGGCGGTGAGGCGCTGGCCGACCCCGAGCTCGGCCTCAACTTCGCGATGGTCGTCCACGGCGAGCAGCGCTTCGAGTACACCCGTCCGATCCACGCCGGTGACGAGCTGGTGTGCGAGACGACCATCACCGAGATCAAGGCGATCGGCAAGAACGAGAAGATCGAGCTGCGCACCGAGATCAAGACGGTGTCCGGCGAGCCGGTCTGCACCGCCTACAACACGATCGTGGAACGGGGGGCCTGATGACCGCCAAGGTGAAGTACGACGAGGTCGAGGTCGGCACCGAGCTCCCGCCGCAGACCTACCACGTCGACCGGGCCAACCTGGTCATGTACGCCGGCGCCTCCGGTGACTTCAACCCGATCCACTGGCGGGAGAGCTTCGCCAAGCAGGTCGGGCTGCCCAACGTCATCGCCCACGGCATGTACACCATGGCCCAGGCCGGCCGGTACGTCACCGACTGGGTCGGCGACCCCGGCGCCGTCGTCGACTACGGCGTGCGCTTTTCCGCCCCGGTCGTGGTGCCCGACGAGGGCGGCGCCGACATCGAGGTCAGCGGCAAGATCGAAGAGAAGCTCGACGACAACAAGGTCGTGGTGGCCCTGACCGCCCGCTGCAACGACCAGAAGGTCCTCACCCGCGCCCGGGCCGTCGTCCGCCTGGCCTGACCGCCGGGCACCGGCCGCTTCGCAGACCCTTCGGCGGGCCCGCACGCACCGCTCCCTATGCTGGGACGCACGCGGGCCCGCCCGCTCGGGCCGCGCGGACGGGCAGGAGCCGTCGAGGAGGCAAGCGAGCATGGCCGTCCGTTGCGAGAACGTCCGCCTGGCCGCCTACACCACCCTGCGGCTCGGCGGACCGGCGCGCCGCTTCATCGAGGCGGACGCCGAAAGCGAGCTGGTCGAGGCGGTCCGCCAGGCCGACGCCGACGGCGAGCCGGTGCTGATCCTGGGCGGCGGCAGCAACCTGGTGGTGGCCGACGAGGGTTTCGCCGGCACCGTCGTGCACGTGGCCACCCGCGGCGTCACCTGCCGCACCGACCCGGCCCGGCCCGGCAAGGTGCTGGTGACCGCCCAGGCCGGCGAGGAATGGGAGCCGTTCGTGGCCCGCTGCGTGGCCGACGGGCTGGCCGGGCTGGAATGCCTGTCGGGCATCCCCGGACGGGTCGGCGCCACCCCCATCCAGAACGTCGGCGCCTACGGGCAGGACGTCAGCGAGACCATCGTGCGGGTGCGCGCCTACGACCGCCGCACCGGCGAGATCGTCACCCTCGACAACGCCGCCTGCGGCTTCGGCTACCGCACCAGCGTCTTCAAGGGCCGGGACCGGCACGTGGTGCTGGATGTGACGTTCGCGCTGGAGGAAAGCGACGAATCCCAGCCCATCGCCTACGCCGAGCTGGCCCGCACCCTCGGCGTCAGCCCCGGGCAGCGGGTCCCGCTGCACCAGGCCCGCCAGGCCGTGCTGGAGCTGCGCCGCGGCAAGGGCATGGTGCTGGACCCCGACGACCCCGACACCCGCAGCGCCGGCTCGTTCTTCACCAACCCCATCCTGGACGCCGCCCAGCTGGCCGAACTGGAACGCCGGGTGGCCGAGCGGCTGGGACCGGAGGCGGCCTTCCCCCGCTACCCCGAGCCCGACGGGCGCACCAAGACCTCGGCGGCCTGGCTGATCGACAAGGCCGGGTTCGGCAAGGGCCACGCCCTCGGCCCGGTCCGCATCTCCACCAAGCACACGCTGGCCCTCACCAACCCCGACGGCACCGCCCGGACCGCCGACCTGCTGGCACTGGCCCGCCAGGTGCGGGACGGGGTGCGCGAGGCGTTCGGCATCGAACTGGTCAACGAACCGGTCATGGTCGGCGTGAAACTGTGAGGCGCGCCCGCGTCGGCCGCCGGGGCCCGCCGATGCGTTCCAGATCCGGGCTTTGCGTCGCATCATGGAAGCGGGGTCCTTTCCGGCCGCGGTGCCCCCGCCGCGGAAGGACCCCGATGGGGCGGGTGAGACGTGGCGCCATCGCGGCAGGGCCTGGGAACTCGACCGCAGCTCGGTGACGAGGTCGCGGCCCGGCTGCGCGAGCAGATCATGGAAGGCCGCATCCGCCCGGGCCAGTACCTGCGCCTGGAGCGGCTGGCCGCCGAGTTCGGCATCAGCGTCACCCCGGTGCGCGAGGCCCTGCAGTCGCTGCGCAGCCAGGGGTTCGTGCTGCTGGAACCCCGCCGCGGCTTCGTGGTGGCCCCGCTGTCGCGCCAGGACGTCCAGGACCTGTTCTGGGTGCAGGCCGACATCGCCGCCGAGCTGGCCGCCCGCGCCGCCACCACCTTGACCACCGGCACGCTGCGGGAGCTGAACGCCATCCAGCACGCCATGGGCCGCTCGGTCGAGGCCGGCCGCATCGACCTGGTGGAAGAGCACAACCACGACTTCCACCGCTGCATCAACCTGGCCGCCCGCTCGGCCAAGCTCGCCTGGTCCCTGGGCGCGGTGGCCCGCTACGTCCCGCGCGGCCTGTACGGGCGGCTGCCCGACTGGCCCCGCATCGCCCTGGAGGACCACCGGCGCATCTTGGCGGCGCTGCGCGAGGCCGACCCGGAGGAGACCGGCGCCGCCATGCGCGCCCACATCATGCGGGCCGGGGAGCTGCTCATCGCCCACCTGGAACGCCAGGGCCTGTGGAACGGCGCCTGAGGACGGCCACCGCCGAACCGGGCCTTTAGGAGAACGCCGACTGGGGCATGCGATCGTCGCAGGGGACGGGGGAGGCCAGCCAGGCGTCGATGCCGGCCAGCAGGCGCCTGCGGACCTCGCTGGGGGCCGCCGAGCCGTGCACCGAGGCGCGGGCCAGCTCGGCCAGCTCCGCGTCGGTGAAACCGTGCTCGGTGCGGGCCAGCTCGTACTGCCTGGCCAGGCGGGAGCCGAACAGCAGCGGGTCGTCGGCGCCCAGCGCCAGCCGGGCACCGGCCTCGAACAGGGCGCGCACCGGCACCGCGGCGGCCGACGGCGCCACCCCCAGCGCCACGTTGGAGGTCGGGCAGACCTCCAGCGTCACGCCCCGCTCCACGATGCGCTCCAGCAGCGCCGGGTCCTCGATCGCCCGCACCCCGTGCCCCAGCCGGTCGGCGTGCAGGAACTCCAGGCACTCGCGGACGCTGGCCGGGCCGAGCAGCTCCCCGCCGTGCGGGGTGGACAGCAGCCCGGCGCGGCGGGCGATGCGGAAGGCCCCTTCGAACTCATAGGCCCGGCCCCGCCGCTCGTCGTTGGACAGCCCGAACCCCACCACTCCCCGCCCGGCGTACTGGGCCGCCAGGCGGGCCAGCGTCCGGGCGTCCAGGGGGTGCCGGGTGCGGTTGGCGGCGATCACCACGCCGATGCCCACCCCGGTGGCGGCCTCGGCCTGCCGGGCGGCGTCCAGCACCAGCTCCACGGTGGGCGTCAGCCCGCCGAAGCGGTGCGCATAGCCGCTGGGGTCCACCTGGATCTCCAGCCAGCCCGACCCCTCGGCGGCCTCGTCCTCGGCCGCCTCCAGCAGCAGCCGGCGCACATCGTCGGGCTCGCGCAGCACCGAACGGGCGATGTCGTACAGGCGCTGGAAGCGGAACCAGCCGCGTTCGTCGGTGGCGCGCAGTTTCGGGGGCCAGTCCTCCACCAGCGCGTCCGGCAGGTGCACCCCGTGCCGCCGGGCCAGCTCCACCAGCGTGCTGTGCCGCATCGAGCCGGTGAAGTGCAGGTGCAGATGGGCCTTGGGCAGCGTGTGAATCGGACGGACGGAAAGGGAGTCGGCCTGCATGACCTAACTTTGCCGGATGCGCCCGCCCGTACGGGCACGGGTCATGTCAAGACCACCCGTTCGGACCAGTCGGGGCATGGCCCGCCCGCACCGGCGGAGGCGGGCATAGTCCCCGCCGCGACCGGTTTCGCAGGCCGCGAACGCCCCGGCCCGTGCGAGGGCGGGGCGTTCACAGCGGGTCTTCCCGGCGCGCGGTCTCAAGGCATCGCCCTCGGCCGCGGCGTGCCCGGGAAGGAGAAACCGGACCGGGGCTCGGCGGCCGGAGCGCTCAGCTCGCCTCCGACAGCAGCTTGGCCACCCGGCTGACCCCCTCGACCAGGTCCTCATCGCCCAGGGCGTAGGAGAGCCGGAAGTAGCCGGGGGTGCCGAACGCCTCGCCGGGCACCAGCGCCACCTCCACCTCGGTGAGGATCAGCTCGGCCAGCTCCACGGTGGTGGCCGGGCGCTTGCCGCGGATCTCCTTGCCCAGCAGCGCCTTGACCGACGGGTAGGCGTAGAAGGCGCCCTCCGGCTCGGGGCAGACCACGCCGGGGATCTCGTTCAGCATCCGCACCATGGTCCGGCGGCGCCGGTCGAACGCCTTGCGCATCTCGGCCACCGCCGACAGGTCGCCGGTCACCGCCGCCAGCGCCGCCGCCTGTGAGACGTTGGCCACATTGGAGGTGGCGTGCGACTGCAGGTTGGTGGCGGCCTTGATGACGTCCTGCGGGCCGATCATCCAGCCCACCCGCCAGCCGGTCATCGCGTAGGTCTTGGCGACCCCGTTGAGCACCAGCGTGCGGTCGACCAGCTCCGGCACCACCACCGGCATGGAGTGGAACTCGGCGTCCCCGTAGACCAGGTGCTCGTAGATCTCGTCGGTGATCACCCACAGGCCCTGCTCGGCCGCCCAGCGGCCGATCTCGGCGATCTGGTCGCGGGTGTAGACGGCGCCGGTGGGGTTGGAGGGGGAGACGAACAGCAGCACCTTGGTGCGGTCGGTGCGGGCCGCCTCCAGCTGCTCCACGCTCACCCGGTAGCCGGTGCTCTCATCGGCCGTCACGAACACCGGCACCCCGCCGGCCAGCTTGATCGACTCCGGGTAGGTCGTCCAGTACGGGGTGGGCACCAGCACCTCGTCCCCGGGGTCCAGCAGCGCGGCGAACGCCTCGTAGACCGCCTGCTTGCCGCCGTTGGTGACCAGCACCTGGGAGGCGTCCACCTGCAGCCCGGAGTCGCGGGCGGTCTTCTCGGCGATGGCGGCGCGCAGCTCCGGCAGCCCCCCGGCCGGGGTGTACTTGTGGAAGCGCGGCACGCGGCAGGCGGTCACCGCGGCCTCGACGATGTAGTCGGGGGTGGGAAAGTCCGGTTCGCCCGCGCCGAACCCGATGACCGGCCGGCCCTGGGCCTTGAGCGCCTTGGCCTTGGCGTCCACGGCGAGCGTGGCCGACTCGGAGATCGCGGCGATGCGCGCGGAGATGCGACGTCTTTCACTGCTCATGACACCCATGGTTTCAGACCTGCCGGCAGGGGGCGGGCGGGACGCCCACGCCGCTGGAACCGGCGGCTGGTAAGGGCCGATGACCTGCGCGGGGGGCGTCTGGTTCGACTCTGGCGGGCACTGCACGTACACTCATCGACTTAGTGGCGGGTCTTCAGCTCACTGTTCTGCCCTCGCGGTAGGCCGTAAGCTGTAAGACGCCATCCTCGATCGCGATCGAGGAGCAGAGGGCAGTAGCTCAATTGGTAGAGTCCCGGTCTCCAAAACCGGCGGTTGGGGGTTCGAGTCCCTCCTGCCCTGCGAAGTGCGGTGCCCGCACCAGTGCGTCCTTCATCGCCGCCACGCCTGAGCGGGGCATCGAGGGGCACGCCGCGGAAGCGGGCGCGCACGGCCACGGGCCACGGATCAGTGGTTGGTTCACGACCGATGGGTGACGGCGATGGCGACTGAGATGCGCGGCGAGCCCGCCGCGACCGAGGACAAGGACAAGGAGAAGAAGTCCGCGCGCAAGCGGACCTCTCCGGTTCTGTTCGTCCGCCAGATCATCGCCGAGCTGCGCAAAGTGATCTGGCCCACCCGCAGCGAGCTGATCAACTACACCCTGGTGTCGCTGGTCTTCGTGCTGGTCATGATGGCGTTCGTCGCCGGTCTGGACTGGGGGCTGCAAAAGGGCGTCTTCGCCGTCTTCGGCTGAGCCGTCCCGGCCCCGCCGAGCCGCCGCAGAACATTCCCGCGGCCGGTCTCAGGCACCCACATCGCCGATACGCGTTCCGTCACCGATACGAGAGAAGAGCCACCGTGTCCGAGTTCCCACAGCCCTACGACGAGGCCGCCGACGAGGCCGGGTCCGCGCAGGAGGCTGCGGTCGAGCCGGCGGAAAGCCTCCAGGAGGAGGAAGCCGAGGCCGCTCAGCAGGCCCCGGCCAAGGACCCGTACGAGGACTTCAAGCGGGAACTGCGGATGCTGCCGGGGGAGTGGTACGTGGTGCACTCCTACGCCGGCTATGAGAACCGGGTCAAGGCCAACATCGAGACCCGGACCCAGTCCCTCAACATGGAGGACTACATCTTCCAGGTCGAGGTGCCCCAGCACGAGGTCACCGAGATCAAGCAGGGCAAGCGTCAGAAGGTCAACGAGAAGATGCTGCCCGGCTACATCCTGGTCCGCATGGAGCTGACCGACGAGTCGTGGGCCGCGGTCCGCAACACCCCCGGCGTCACCGGTTTCGTGGGCCTGCTCAACAAGCCCTCCCCGCTGAGCCTGGACGAGGTGGCCAAGCTGCTGGCCCCGCCGCCGGAGGAGGAAAAGGGCAAGGCCAAGGAGCAGACCAAGGTCACCAGCACGGTGGAGTTCGAGGTCGGCGAGTCGGTCACCGTCATGGACGGCCCGTTCCAGACCCTGCCGGCCACGGTCAGCGAGATCAACGTCGAGCAGCAAAAGCTCAAGGTCCTGGTGTCGATCTTCGGCCGGGAGACCCCGGTCGAGCTGTCCTTCAACCAGGTCTCCAAGATCTGACCTCCCCGCGTGGGCCCGGGTCGTCCCCGGTGCGTGCGGGGACGACTCAGGCCGTGCGGTCGTCGGCCGCCCCGCCGCGGCGGGCAGGGCGGTGCCGCGTCCGCGCGGGCGGGAATCCCAAGGTCCCTACGTGGCGGATGTGTTCCGGCCGCCACGTTGCCCGCGATGCGGGAGTCGGGACTAGGCGAAACAGGAACGAGAGGAAGGCGCGCATGCCTCCCAAGAAGAAGGTCAAGGCCCTCGTCAAGATCCAGCTGCAGGCGGGCCAGGCCACTCCGGCGCCGCCGGTCGGTACCGCGCTCGGTCCGCACGGCGTCAACATCATGGACTTCTGCAAGCAGTACAACGCTGCCACGGAGTCCCAGCGCGGCAACGTCGTCCCCGTAGAGATCACCATCTACGAGGACCGCTCCTTCAGCTTCGTCACCAAGACCCCGCCGGCGCCCCAGCTGATCCTCAAGGCCGCCGGGGTGGAGAAGGGCAGCAGCGAGCCGCACAAGACCAAGGTCGGCTCCATCACCCGCGACCAGGTCCGCGAGATCGCCCAGACCAAGATGCCGGACCTGAACGCCCGGGACCTGGAGGCCGCCGAGAAGATCATCGCCGGCACCGCCCGGTCGATGGGCATCGAGATCAAGTAACCGCCGCACCCGGCACCCGCCGTGGGAGGGCCCGGCGCAGGCCCGCACCACGAACTCTCATCCCAGGGAGCAGTACATGAAGCGCAGCAAGACCTACCGCAAGAACGCCGAGCTGGTCGACAAGAGCCGGCTCTACACGCCCGCCGAGGCGGTGGCGCTGGCCCGCAAGACCTCCGGCACCAAGTTCGACGCCACCGTCGAGGTCGCCATCCGGCTCGGCGTGGACCCGCGCAAGGCCGACCAGATGGTCCGCGGCACCGTCAACCTGCCGCACGGCACCGGTAAGACCGCCCGGGTGCTGGTCTTCGCCGGCGGCGCCAAGGCCGAGGAGGCCCGCAGCGCCGGCGCCGACTACGTCGGCACCGACGATCTCATCGAGCGGATCCAGGGCGGCTTCCTGGACTTCGACGCGGTGGTGGCCACCCCGGACATGATGGGCAAGGTCGGCCGGCTGGGCCGGATCCTCGGTCCCCGCGGCCTGATGCCCAACCCCAAGACCGGCACCGTCACCATGGACGTGGCCAAGGCGGTGACCGACATCAAGGGCGGCAAGATCGAGTTCCGCGTGGACCGGCACGCCAATTTGCACTTCATCATCGGCAAGACCTCCTTCGAGGACCGCCAGCTGGTGGAGAACTACGCCGCCGCGCTGGATGAGATCATCCGGCTCAAGCCGACCGCGGCCAAGGGCCGGTACCTGAAGAAGATCACCATGACGACCACGATGGGGCCGGGCATCCCGGTCGACCCCAACCTGGTCCGCAACCTGACCGCGGAACTGGTCTGAGAACCATCGGACGCGACACAGGGGGCGTCCCCGGGGCCTTTCCCGGGGACGCCCCTTTTGGGCTTTGGGCGGCCGGGGCCTCCCCGGGCGGTACGACCTGAGACGTACGAGGCGGGTGCGCATTGGTACCGGCGGGGGATGATGGCCTAAGACCTGTCCGAACACACTGAAATCCGGTGGATCCCTCCTCCGGGGCGCCGGATCGACGAAGCGTGACAGAGAGGTCTTCAGATGGGACGCCGAATGGCCCGCCGTGCGCCGGTGGCCGCCGCAGCGAGCGCCGCCGTGGTCTTCTCCCTCACCGGATGCCTGGGCGGCTCCGGGGACGCCCCTTCCGGGACGGCCGTCCTCCCGGCCGATGTGGCACTGGTCAAGGCGTCGCAGCAGACCGGCCGGGCCGACACCTTCGAGGCCGAGCTGACGATCACCGACACCGGGGAGCCCGGCTCGGTCATCCGGGGGTCGGGCGATGTGCGGCTGCGGCCCGATCTGGCCTTCAGCGTCACGCTGGGGGAGGTGAGGCTGTCCGGCCAGAGCCTGCCCGGCGCCGGCGTCCAGGCGATCTTGACGGACGGCACGCTGTACGCCAAGGTGCCCCGGCTCGCCCAGATGATCACCGGCGGCAAGCCGTGGCTGCGGGTGAACGTGGACGCGGCCGGGCGGGTCGTCGGCTTCGGCTTCGATGAGCTGACCGATGCGGTGCGGCGGATCAACCCCGCCGAGCAGACCAAGATGCTCACCGCCTCCAAGGACGTGCGCCGGGTCGGCGAGGAGGAGGTCGAGGGCGTCAAGACCGTCCACTACGCCGGGACGGTGACCGTCCAGGACGCGCTGGACCGGCTGGATCCCGCGGCGCGGGAGCGGATCGGCCGCTGGTACACCGCGAGCGGCTCGGACCGGCTGAGCTTCGATGTGTGGGTCGATGCGGCGGACCTGCCCCGCAAGCTGGTGGTCAAGGGGACCGCCGACGGCCGGGACACCTCGACGATGACCGTGCTGTACCGCGATTACGGGGACGCGGTGACGGTGAACCCGCCGCCCGCCGACCAGGTCGGCGATGTGACCGACCGGATCGGGCAGTTCCTGCGCGGCCGGTAGCGGCCGGAACCGGTCACCGCCCGGCGGCCGGAATGGGTCCCAATCCCCCAGAACGCGGCTGATCGCAAGATAGCGTGCGGCCTCGTACCGAAAGTCGTACCGAGATCCGCCACGGGAAGGACCTGACGATGCACCGCCGAGTGACCGCACGCCGCCGGCTGACCGCGACGGTGGCCATGAGCGGGGCCCTGCTGCTCACGCTCACCGGGTGCCTGGGAGAGGAGGGCACGCAGGACCAGGGCGCCGGTGGCGCGTTCAAGGCGGCCGCGGCCCAGTTCATGGCCCAGGTCTCCGACAAGACCGAGCAGGCCGACACCTACAGCATGCGCATGGTCTCCACGGCCAACATGACCGTCCAGTCCCAGAAGGTGGAGACCAGGACCGAGAGCAGGATGCAGGTCAGGCTGCGGCCGGAGCCGGCGATGAAGGGCACGGTCACCACCACGATGTCGGGTCTGGACGGCCTGGGCGCCCAGGCCGCGCAGCGTCCGACGGAAATGGTCATGATCGGCGGCACCATCTACATGAAGCTGAATCTGCCGCAGGGCGGCGGGAGCAAGCCCTGGCTGAAGATGTCGCTGGGCGATACCGGGGCCGAGGCCCTGGCGCAGGCCAAGCAGTACGGCCCGGCGCAGATGGCCCAGATGCTGACCGCCTCGCCGGATGTGCACAAGGTGGGCGAGGAGGTGGTGGAGGGGGTGCGGACCACCCACTACGCCGGCACGGTCGACTCCAACGCGGGCCTGGGCGCGCTGAGCGACAAGGACCGCCAGGAGCTGGAGAAGGGGCTGGAGAAGCTCGGCGCCGGGAAGATGACCATCGACATCTGGGTGGACGAGCAGGGCCTGCCGCGCAAGCAGATCGTCAAGGCCGACATGTCGCTGGGCACCGTCGACGTCACCAGCCACTTTTCCGACTACGGCAGGCCGGTGCAGGTCAGCGCCCCCCCGGCGGACCAGGTGGGCGACTTCTCGAGCTTCCTGGACGACCTTGGGGCGCCCCGCTTCCCCGGGTCCTGAGCGGTGAGCCTCGCGCGGCCGGGTCCGCCGGATTTGGCGGCCGGGGCCCGGCCGCGTACCCTGGTCTTCTGCCGAAGACCGCCGGTCGTCGCCCCCCAGGGGCGGCCGAAGGTCCGCTGAGAAAGCGGACGGCCCGCGCAGGCGAGACGAGAGCGACGTTGCGTCCGTGCCCATGGCGCGGCCGCCTGTGACGCCCCGTGCGCCTGCGCCGGGGCGTTGTGCGTTTTCTCCGGCCCTTCATCCGGTGGCCTGGAACCCTGGGTAATCGGAAAGGAGGCCCATGGCGAGGGCCGACAAGGCTGCCGCGATCGCCGAACTCACCGAAGAGTTCAAAAGCTCCAGCGGCGCCGTACTGACCGAGTACCGCGGGCTCACCGTGGCGCAGCTGGGCGAACTGCGCCGCAACCTCGGTGACAATGCCAAGTTCGCCGTGGTGAAGAACACGCTGACCCGGATCGCGGCGAACAACGCCGGGGTCGATGAGGAGTTCACCAAGCTGCTGGCGGGCCCCTCGGCGATCGCCTTCGTCAAGGGCGATGTGGTCGAGGCCGCCAAGGGGCTGCGTGACTTCGCCAAGGAAAACCCGCTGCTGGTGATCAAGGGCGGCGTCATCGACGGCAAGCCGATGGACGCCTCCGAGATCACCAAGCTCGCCGACCTGGAGTCGCGCGAGGTGCTGCTGGCCAAGCTGGCGGGCGCGATGAAGGCGTCGATGGCGAACGCCGCCGCGGTCTTCAACGCGCTGCCCACGCAGGTGGCCCAGCTCGCCGAGGCGCTGCGGGCCAAGCGCGAGGAGGCGGGCGAGAGCGCCGCACCGGCCGAGGCCGCCGAGTAGGCGGTCCACCGAGGACCAAGCCCCGCGGTCCGCAGGATCGCATGTTCAGACCCGTACGGAGGAAACGCACATGGCCAAGCTGAGCACCGAGGAACTGCTCGACGTCTTCTCGGAGATGACCCTCCTGGAGCTGTCGGAGTTCGTGAAGGCGTTCGAGGAGAAGTTCGACGTCAAGGCCGCCGCTCCGGTGGCGGTCGCCGCCGCCCCGGCGGCCGGTGGCGCCGCCGCGGGCGGTGCCGCTGAGGCCGCGCCCGACAAGGACGAGTTCGACGTCATCCTCGAGGCCGCCGGCGACAAGAAGATCCAGGTCATCAAGGAGGTCCGGGCGCTGACCAACCTGGGCCTGAAGGAGGCCAAGGACCTGGTGGACAGCGCGCCCAAGCCGCTGCTGGAGAAGGTCAACAAGGAGACCGCCGACAAGGCCAAGGAGGCCCTGGAGAAGGCCGGCGCGACGGTGACCGTCAAGTAACGGCTTCCCTTCGCCGGGACGGGCGCTGTGGGCCCGTCCCGGCCGAGGCGGACGTCCCGGGCGGCCGTCCTCACCCCCGCGGGGGCGAGGGCGGCCGCCCGTCGTGTTTTCCGGGGCCGGGGCGGGGGAGCCGGTGTCCGGGATTGTGGCGTCTTGTACTCTTCAACCCCACTTTGATGTGCTCCAGGGGCCTGTGGGGCTTGTGAGTCGTCACACGTCGGCGTAATCTCACGCCGACGGTGGTGTGCCGTGGTGTGCGCCGCTGCCGTCCCGCAGGTCTTCTGGGGAAGAGTCCTGAGGTGCAGTTCTGCTGTGACTGGGCGATGACGTCCGGTAAGTAACGATTGGCTTACGACGTTATGGTTTGCCACAGATCCTGTGCTGAACCTCTTCCATTTCCAAGATTGACCGCTACGGTAGTGGCACCCGCCACAGCTACCCGTTAGTAGTAACCCGGTGGACGCCACGTGTGACGACAGCTCAGGTTCATGGGCCTCGCCCAGAACGCTCGAACTTTGGTTCCGGGAACCCCCCGGCCTGGACGGAAGGTGACGAGTGGGCGTCGAGATCCGAGTCGAAGGACTCACCAAGTCCTTTGGCCGCCAGGTCATCTGGCAGGACGTATCGCTGACCCTGCCCGCGGGAGAGATCTCCGTTCTCCTGGGGCCCTCGGGCACGGGCAAGTCCGTGTTCCTGAAGTCGCTGGTCGGTCTGCTCAAGCCGGACCGCGGCAACATCTGGGTCGGCGACCGGAACCTGCCGTACCTGTCGGAACGCGAGCTGTATGAGACCCGCAAGCTGTTCGGGGTGCTCTTCCAGGACGGCGCGTTGTTCGGGTCGATGAACCTGTTCGACAACATCGCCTTCCCGCTCCGCGAGCACACCAACAAGACCGAGGCCGAGATCAAGCGCATCGTCATGGAGAAGATGGAGATGGTGGGCTTGATCGGCGCCGAGCGCAAGCTCCCCGGCGAGATCTCCGGCGGTATGAAAAAGCGCGCCGGCCTGGCCCGGGCACTGGTGCTGGAACCGGAGATCCTGCTGGTGGACGAGCCGGACTCCGGTCTGGACCCGGTCCGCACCGCCTACCTGAACCAGCTGATCGTCGACCTCAACGCGCAGATCAACGCGACCTTCCTGATCGTCACCCACGACATCAACACCGCCCGCACGGTGCCCGACAACATCGGGCTGCTGTTCCGCCGCGAGCTGGTGATGTTCGGGCCGCGGGAGATGCTGCTGTCCAGCGAGGAGCCGGTGGTCCGCCAGTTCCTCAACGCCCGCCGGGTGGGCCCCATCGGCATGTCCGAGGAAAAGGACGTCTCCGAACTGGAGGCCGAGGCCAAGATGGGAGCCGACCCCGGCCGGCTCCCCCCGATCCCGCCGCAGCTGATGCCCAGCGACGGGCGGATCCGCCCGGCGCAGCACCCGCCCGGCGCCTGGCTGCGCGCCCACGGCATCCAGCCGCCGCCCGGCTCGTTCATCGACGAGATGGGCCGCAACTGGATCGAGGAGTGGCCGCGCCTCGTGGCCGCCCAGGGCGGGACCGTCGGAGCCGCCGCCGGGCCGGGCCAGGTCCCGCCGCCCGGCCCGCCCCCGCAGGGCGCTCCCCCCGCAGGAGGTCCGCACAGGTGATTCGCTTGCGCGGCTGAGGCGGGGACGCTCCCCCGCCTCGCCGTCCGGCGGCCCTCGGGACGAGCCGGACCGGACTTCCCGGCGGCTCTCCCAGGGCTCGCATGTCCATGGACCCGGCACTGGACGTAACCGTCCGTGTACTGATCGGAGCGGCGTCATGCCGCATCTCCTCCACCGCCCGGTGGAGGTCTCCACGCTCGAGGAGAGCTGATGACCACTCCCCACATCGGCGCGAGCCAGGGAGGGGGACAGACCAGCAAGGAGCCGGCCGGCTCCGGCCGGCTGGCCAAGTTCGGCGACGGCCTGCTCAACATCACCGTCAAGGAGCCCGGCCGGTTCTTCGCGCTGTGCCTGGACGCCTTCCGGGTGATGTTCAAGCGCCCCCTGCAGTGGCGCGAGTTCATCGAGCAGGCCTGGTTCATCGTCTCGGTGACGGCGATCCCCACCATGCTGGTCGCCATCCCGTTCGGCGCGATCTTGTCGCTGCAGGTCGGCGGCCTGATCCGGCAGCTGGGCGCGCAGTCGTTCACCGGCGCCACCGCCGTGGTGGCCATCGTGCGCGAGGCCAGCCCGCTGGTCACCGCGCTGCTGATCGCCGGCGCGGCCGGCTCGGCCATGTGCGCCGACATCGGCTCCCGCAAGATCCGCGAGGAGATCGACGCCATGGAGGTGCTGGGCATCAACCCGCTGCACCGCCTGGTGGTGCCGCGGATGTGGGCCTGCGCCTTCATCGGCCTGTTCCTCAACGGATTGGTGTCGGTGGTCGGCCTGGTCGGCGGCTACTTCTTCAACGTGGTGCTGCAGGACGGCACGCCCGGCGCCTACCTGGCCTCCTTCAACGCCATGGCCCAGCTTCCGGACCTGATCCAAGCCGAGGTCAAGGCGTTCATCTTCGGTCTCACCGCCGGATTGGTGGCGGCCTACAAGGGACTGAACGCCAAGGGCGGCCCCAAGGGCGTGGGTGACGCGGTGAACCAGACCGTGGTCATCACCTTCATGCTGCTCTTCGTGGAGAACTTCGTGATCAGCGCCCTGTACTTCCAGCTCGTTCCGCAGAAGGGGATGTGATGGCGGCCCCTCCCAAGAGCGGCCGGGCCCTCGCGAGGGTGATCGGCAAGCCCCTGAACCGGGTCGAGGACTTCGGCCACCAGCTGTCGTTCTATGCCCGCGCCTTCGCCTGGACGCTGCGGGTGCTGCGCCGCTACCGCACCGAGGTGGCGCGCCTGCTGGCGGAGGTCAGCCTGGGCACCGGCGGCCTGGCGGTGATCGGCGGCAGCGTGGCGATCGTCGGCTTCATGACGTTCTTCACCGGCAGCCAGGTCGGGTTGCAGGGCTACAACTCCCTCAACCAGATCGGCACCGCCGCCTACACCGGGTTCGTCTCCTCCTACTTCAACACCCGGGAGCTGGCGCCGCTGGTCAGCGCACTGGCCCTGTCGGCGACGGTGGGCTGCGGCTTCACCGCGCAACTGGGCGCCATGCGGATCTCCGATGAGATCGACGCGCTGGAGGTCATGGCGGTTCCCACCGTGCCGTTCCTGGTCACCACCCGGCTGCTGGCCGGGATGATCGCGGTGATCCCGCTGTACGTGGTGGGCCTGCTGGCCTCCTACCTGGCCACGCGGCTGATCGTGACCGTCTTCTACGGCCAGTCGACCGGCACCTACGACCACTACTTCAACTTGTTCCTACCGCCGTACGACATCCTCTGGTCGTTCGGCAAGGTGATCGTCTTCGCCATCCTCGTCATGCTGATCCACTGCTACTACGGCTTCCACGCCAGCGGCGGCCCGGCCGGCGTCGGCGTGGCGGTGGGCCGGGCGGTGCGCACCAGCATCGTGGTGATCAACCTCGCCGACCTGTTCCTGGGCATGGCGATCTGGGGCGCGACGACCACCGTACGGATCGCGGGGTGACGGACGAGAGATGACTGCTACAGGTGGTCTGTCGCAGCGGGCGCGCTACCGGATCTACGGCCTGGCCATGATCTGCGTGATCGCCCTGCTGCTGGTCTTGGCGGTGGCGCAGTTCAACAAGGCGCTCACCCCCACCGTCAACGTCAAGGTGCGCACCCAGCGGGCCGGGCTGCAGCTGCTGCCGCGCTCGGACGTCAAGGTGCGCGGGCTGATCGTCGGCGAGGTCCGCGCCACCCGCGCCACCGCCGACGGCGCCGTGCTGGAGCTGGCGCTGGACCCCGACAAGGCCAAGCTGATCCCCTCCAACGTCACCGCGCGGCTGCTGCCCAAGACGCTGTTCGGCGAAAAGTACGTCGACCTGCAGATCCCCGCCGATCGCAGCAGCACCCCGCTGCGCTCGGGCGCGGTGATCCAGCAGGACACCTCCCAGGTGGCGGTGGAAGTCGACCAGGTGCTCAACAACCTGCTGCCGCTGCTGCGGGCGGTCGAGCCGGCCAAGCTGAACACCACGCTCAACGCCCTGGCCACCGCCCTGCAGGGCCGCGGCGACCAGATCGGCCAGACCCTGGAGCGGCTGGACTCCCTGCTGACCAAGGTCAACCCCGACCTGGATGCGCTGGTGTACGACCTGCGCGCGCTGGCGGACGTGGCCGACATCTACAACTCGGCCGCCCCCGACCTGCTGCAGACGCTGCGCAACCTCAACGTCACCAGCAAGACCATCACCGACAAGGAACGGACCATCGAGACGCTGATCCCCGCGGTCACCGGGCTCGGGGTCAAGGGCGACCGGTTCATGCAGGAGAACGGTCCCAAGATCGTCGGCTTCAACATCGCCAACCGCGAGGTGCTGCAGCTGTTCGCCCGCTACTCCCCGTCGCTGCCGTGCGTGTTCGAGGGCGTGGTCAAGCTGCAGCCGCGGGCCGAGGAGGCCGGCGGCGGCAAGACCCCGACGTTCAACGTGACCGTCGAGATCGTCAAGCCGCGCCCGGCCTACAAGAACCCGCTGGACCTGCCGGAGATGAAGGACCACCGCGGCCCGCGCTGCTACGGGCTGCCCAACCCCAAGGTGCCCTTCCCCGACTGGATGGCCCTGGACGGAACCGAGGACGACCTGTGGTGGAAGGACCCGCACGACCCCGACAAGCCGCTGCCGCCGGGACACCGCAACCGCGCCGTCTCCGGGGTGTTCGTGACCACCGACGGCCGGATGTCCGCCAAGGAGCAGATCAAGAACATCGTGGGGCCCCTCACCCGGACCCCCGCCGACCAGGTCTCCGACGCGGCGGTGCTGCTGTACGGGCCGCTGCTGGATGACGGATCGGTGGTGACGCTGCGATGAGAACCGCGAGCGCCGCCCTCAAACTGGGCATCTTCGTCACGGTCACCGGGCTGGTGACCGCGGTGCTGGCGCTGACCATCGCCAACGTGCGCTTTGTGGACTCGGTGCGCTACAAGGCGATCTTCACCGACGTGACCGGCCTGCTGAAGAACGACGACGTGCGCGCCTCCGGCGTGCGGGTCGGCCAGGTCGAGGACATCAAGCTGCGCGGCACCCAGGCCGAGGTCACCTTCAGCATCGGCCGGGAGGGCGTCTTCCGCGCCGGGCTGCCCCGCTCGGTGGAGCTGCACCTGCGGTACCGCAACCTGGTCGGGCAGCGCTACATCGAGCTGACCGACACCGCCCCCGCCAACGCCGGCGAGTACCTGCGCCCCGGCGAGACCATCCCCGCCGAGCGCACCCACCCGGCGCTGGATCTGACGGTGCTGTTCAACGGGTTCCGGCCGCTGTTCAAGGCGCTGGAGCCGCAGCAGGTCAACACGCTGGCCATGCAGATCGTGCAGACCCTGCAGGGGGAGGCCGGCACGGTCAACAGCGTGCTGGCGCACGTGGCCTCGCTGACCAACACCCTGGCCGACCGCGACCAGGTCATCGGCCAGGTCATCGACAACCTCAACACCGTGCTGGGCACCATCGACTCCCGGCACGAGCAGGTCAACAAGATGGTGCTGGACCTGCGGGCGCTGGTCAGCGGGCTGGCCGCCGACCGGGAGGCGATCTTCGACTCGGTGGCGGCGATCAACCAGCTCACCGGGACCACCACCGAACTGCTCAAGGACGTGCGGCCCGGCCTCAAGAGCGACATCGCCCACCTCAACAAACTGGCCGACACCCTGGCCGACCACGAGAAGGACTTGAACCTGCTGTTCAAGCGCACCCCCGACCGCATCGAGCGGCTGATGGCGGCCTCCTCCTACGGCTCGTGGTTCAACTTCTACCTGTGCGGGCTGGACGCCCGGATCGCCCTGCCGGGCGGCCCGGTCTACCAGACGCCGCGGCTGCAGAACGAGAACGCGAGGTGCAAGTAGCGATGCCTGAGCGGCGAGCCGAACGGCGCGCTCGGGCCGCGGCCCGGGCCGGATACGCCAAGAGGGGAGCGCGGCCATGAGAGTGCCGTTCCGGGAACGCAACCCGGTGCCCATCGGGCTGATCTCCTTTGCGGTGCTGGCGGTGCTGCTGCTGGCGGCGGCCAATGTCGACCGGCTGCCGCTGATCGGCGGCGGCGAGTACTACACCGCCCGCTTCAGCGAGGCCGCCGGGCTGCGCGTGGACGAAGAGGTCCGCGTGGCCGGCGTGCGGGTCGGCAAGGTCACCGACATGGAGCTGGCCGGCGACCACGTCAAGGTGACCTTCCGGATCGAGGAGGAGGGCGTCCGGCTGGGCGAGCTGACCCGCGCCGAGATCAAGATCAAGTCCATGCTGGGGTCGCACTATGTGGCCCTGGTCCCGCGCGGCGGCGGGCGGCTGCGCGGGGAGATCCCGCTGGAGCGCACCTCCGTCCCCTACAACGTGGTCCCCGCCCTCAACGACCTGAGCAAGCAGGTCGGGCAGATCGACCACGCGGAGGTGGCCCGCTCCTTCCAGGTGCTGGCCGACACCTTCGAAAACTCCCCCGAGGAGATCCGGGCGTCGCTGAAGGGCCTGCGGCGGCTGTCGGAGACCATCTCCTCCCGGGACGCCCAGCTGCACGAGCTGGCCGACCGGGCGCGCAGCGTCTCCCAGCTGCTGGCCGACCGCAACGCCGACTTCGCCCGCCTGATCGAGGACGGCGACCGCCTGCTGCAGGCGGTGCGGGCCCGGCGCGAGGTGATCCACCAGCTGCTGGTGCGCACCGTGCTGCTGTCGCAGCAGGTGAACGCGCTGATCGCGGAGAACGAGGCGGAGCTGAAGCCGATGCTGGCCAACCTGGAGCGGGTGAGCGACATCCTGCTGCGCAACCAGAAGAACCTGGACCGGATGCTGGAGCTGTACGGGCCCTTCACCCGCCAGTTCACCGACGCCACCGGTTCGGGCCGCTGGTTCGACAACTACCTCCAGAACATCCTCCCGATCCCGGTGTCCGTCAAGGACGCCCAAGGTAGCGGCGGCAGCGGCGGCGGCCAGGCCGGCACCCCGCGGCCCAGCAAGGACAACCCGCTGCCCTTCCTCCCGTGAGCAGGCAGGACACCACCGTGCGCAGAATCGGAACTCTCCTCGGCGTGATCGCCGTCGTCGCGGCGCTGGTCGCCGTGGCCGTCGTGGTGCTCCACGAGCCGCCGCAGCGCCGGGTGACGGCCTACTTCGAGCGGGCCGTGGGCCTGCACCCGGGCTCGGACGTGCGGATCCTGGGCATGCGCGTCGGCAAGGTCACCAAGGTCACCCCCCGCGGCGACACGGTGAAGGTCGAGATGACCTATGAGGCCCGCTACAAGGTGCCCGCCGACGTGCAGGCCGTGATCGTCAACCAGACCCTGGTCGCCGACCGGTTCGTCCAGCTCGCCCCCGCCTACAAGGGGACGGGCCCGACGCTGCCCGACAACGCCACCTTGGGCACCGACCGCACCCACGTGCCGGTCGAGGTGGACGAGGTCGGCGGCAGCCTCAACGACCTGAGCAAGGCGCTCGGCCCCGAGGGGGCCAACGCCGACGGCTCGCTGTCGCGGCTGCTGCAGGTCAGCGCCGAGACCTTCGAGGGCCAGGGCGAGGACCTGCGCCAGACCATCGCCGACACCTCGCGGATGCTGTCCACCCTCAGCGAGGACCGCGACGACGTGGCCGCCACCATCCGCAACCTGCAGATCGTCACCGCCGCGATGGTCCGCACCGACCGGCAGATCCGCCAGTTCAACCAGGACCTGGCCGCGGTGTCCAGCCAGCTCGCCCAGGAGCGCGAGGAGCTGTCGGCGGCGCTGAACACCCTGGGCCCCACGCTGCGCAACGTCCAGCGCTTCATCAAGGACAACCGCGAGCGGCTGGGCGATGACGTCGAAAAGCTCGCCCAGATCACCGCGGTGCTGGTCAAGCAGCGCAAGTCGTTCGCCGAGTTCCTGGAGACCGCGCCGATGGCCATCAACAACCTGGCCCGCGCCTACGACCCCATCAGCGGCACCATCGGCACCCGCGCCAACCTGTCGGTCAACTTCTCCAACCTGGCCGACTGGATCTGCTCGCTGGCCTACTCGGTGGGCACCCCCGCCAAGCAGTGCCTGGACTTCATGAAGCCCTACGACCACCTCGGCGACGCGCTCACCCACCTGAGCCTGGACCTGTCCTGGATCACCGCGCTGACCACGCACTACGACCCCGAGCCGATCCCGCGGGACGCCTACGGGCCCGACGACCCGCGCAACCCCCGCAAGGGCGGAGGGGGCGTGCTGGGCGGCAAGAAGGCCGGCTCCGGCGGCGCGGCGAGCAACTCTGGCGGCGATGCGCAGCAGCGCGACTTCCGTTCGCTGCTGCCGGGAGGTGGCCGATGAGCCGGGTGACCCGTTCTGACGGTGCGGCCCGCCGCCTGCCGGGCAGGCTCGGCCTGGCGGCGGCCGCCGCGGCCCTGTCGGTGGGCCTGTCGGGCTGCTCGTTCACCGGGGTGGAGTCCATCCCGCTGCCGGGCGGCCCCGACCTGGGCGAGCGGCCCATCACGGTGCGCGCCGAGTTCGCCAACGTGCTGGACCTGGTGCCGCAGTCGGTGGTCAAGCTGAACGACGTGTCGGTCGGCAAGGTCACCAAGGTGGAGCTGCAGCGCGGCAGCACGCCGGGGCAGTCCTGGCAGGCGGTGGTGACCTTCAAGCTGCGCCGGGACGTCAACCTGCCCGACAACGCCCGCGCCACCATCACCCAGACCAGCCTGCTGGGCGAGAAGTTCGTGGCGCTGTCGCCCCCGGTGGGCGAGGCGCCCTCGGCCGACCGGCTGGGCGACGGCGATTTGATCCCGCTGTCGCGCACCGGCCGCGGCGCCGAGATCGAAGAGGTGCTGTCGGCGATGTCGCTGCTGCTCAACGGCGGCGGCCTGGAGCAGGTCTCCACCATCACCCAGGAGCTGAACGCGGTGATGAACGGCCGCACCGACACCATCAAGTCGGTGCTGCACAAGGTGGACACCTTCGTGGGCACCCTGGACCGTCACCGCGGCGCCATCGTGCGGGCCATCGACAGCATCGACCGGCTCAGCAAGCAGCTGGCCGATGAGCGCGCCACCATCACCGCCACCATCGACCAGACCGGCCCGGCCATCGAGATCCTGGAGCAGAACCGGGCCGACCTGACCCGGATGCTGGTCAGCTTGGACAAGCTGAGCCGCACCACCACGCGGGTGATCAACGCCTCGCACGCCGACATGGTGGCCAACCTCAAGTCGCTGCAGACCACGCTGCAGTACCTCAACAAGGCCGGCTCCAACCTGCCCAAGGCCCTGGAGACCATGACGACCTTCCCGTTCCCGGCCACCTTCGCCAACGTGCTGCGGGGCGACTACGGCAACCTGCACATGACGCTCGACCTGGACATGAAGAACCTGACCCAGAACCTGCTGGGCGGCACCGAGCTGGAGTACCTGGTCAAGCAGGGCCGGCAGATGCGGCTGCTGCTCAAGCCGCCGAGCCTGAGCGTCCAGCAGCCGCCGCTGGGCGTGCTGCCCGACCTGCCGCAGCAGCAGGGCACGGGCGGTGCCGGGGGAGCCACCCCGTCCCCGGGCGCCACGGCGACCCCCTCGGCGACGCCCGGTGCGCGTCCCCGGGCTCTGGGGCCCACCGGCGCATCCAGTGACCTCTACAGGCTGATGACCGGGGGGTACCAGTGATCCTCAAGCGCGGCGTCAAGATCCAGCTGCTGGCCTTCCTGGTGATCACCGTGGTGGGGATCAGCGTGGTCGCGGTCCGCTACATCGGGATCGGCCGGGAGGCGCTGGGCCGCCAGTACACGGCCTATGTGGACCTGACCGAGTCCGGCGGCGTGTTCACCAACGCCGAGGTCACCTACCGCGGGGTGACGGTCGGCCGGGTCGGCCCGATGGAGCTGACCGACACCGGGATCCGGGTCAAGCTGCTGCTGGACAGCGACCACAAGATCCCCTGGGACGGCACCGTCGCAGTGGTGGCCAACCGCTCGGCGGTCGGTGAGCAGTACATCGACCTGCAGCCGACCAAGAAGCCCGGCCCGGACGGCAAGATCAGCGGCCCCTACCTGGGCGACGGCGGCAAGTACGACACCATCCCCGCCGACCGCACCCGGCTGCCGGTCTCCACCGCCGAGCTGCTGCGCAACGTCGACAAGCTGATCTCCTCGGTCAACCCGCAGCACCTGCGCACGATCGTGGACGAGCTGGACAAGGCCTTCAACGGGTCGGCCTCCGACCTGCAGGCCATCCTCGACGACAGCAACCGGCTGCTGCAGACCGCCGAGGAGTCCTACGACGACACCTCCCGGCTGCTGCACAACAGCCGCACCGTGCTGGACACCCAGCGGCAGATGGGCGGTCACATCCGCGCCTTCGCCCGCGACCTCAACACGCTGACCACCCAGCTGCGGCGCGACGACCCGGCGCTGCGCAGCACGCTGGACGCCACCGTCCCGGCCAGCGCCGAGGCGACCGAGCTGATCGACGAGCTGTCGCCGACGCTGCCGGTGCTGCTGGCCAACATGACCGTCACCGGGCAGGTGATGACCTCCCGCATCGCCGGGCTGCGGTCGTTGTTCATCCTCTACCCGATGACCGTGGCCGGCGCGTTCACGGTGACCCCCGGCGACGGCACCCAGCACCTGGGCCTGGTGCTCAACCTGGACGCCCCGGCGCCGTGCACCACCGGTTACCCGGGCACCGACTACCGCCGCTGGCCGCAGGACACCAGCAAGCGCAAGGTCCGCACCGACATCAGCTGCAAGGAGCCGAAGAACTCCGACAAGGTCGTGCGCGGCGCCCGCAACACCCCGCCGGAGGCCCGCCGGCCCTACCCGAGGGTGCCCGAGGGCGCCACCGAGGGCGCCGGCTTCCCCGAGCGCACCGCGGCCCAGCAGGAGCGCACCGCCCAGGCCCAGGCCACGCCCTCGCCGTCGAGCAAGGAGGACGAGCAGCAGGGCGGCCTGACCACCCTCACGGGAAACACCCTGTATGTGCCTGTTTCGTCCGGATCAGTGCAGCTGGCTGGATATGATCCAGCGACCGGAGCCGTGTACGGGCCGGACGGCAAGCAGTACCTGCTGGGGTACAGCGGCGGCCAGCAGCGGCTGCTGGGCGACTCCTCCTGGAAGATGCTCCTGCTCGGTCCGCTGTCACGATAAGGAGCCAATGGCGTGAAGATCAGGCGGTCGCGGGACCCGGACCGATCCTCGGCGCGGGTGATCCGCATCCCCGTGGTGACCGGCTTGCTGGGCACGGTCGTCGTGGTGCTCGCCGTGTTCGTGGCCGTCGTGGGCGTGTCGGTGTGGCGCGCCGAGGCCCGCGAGGACGAGCGGGCCAAGGCCGCCCAGTCCGCCCGGCAGACCGCGATCAACCTGGCCAGCCTGGACTACCGCACCATCGACAAGGGCCTGCAGCAGGTGATGAACGGGCTGACCGGGGAGGCCAAGGAGCAGTGGGCCACCATGTCCAAGGACGTCCGGCAGTCGGCCGAGAAGGCCAAGAGCACCAGCAGCGTGCAGGACGTGCGGGCGGGCGTGGTGTCGATGGACGACGACTCCGCCGAGGTGATCGTCTCCGTCAGCGCGGTGACCACCAGCCCCAGCGTCAAGGAGGGACAGCCGCGCTACTACCGCTGGCGCTTTGATCTCACCCGTACCGACGGGCGCTGGCTCGTCTCCAACATGAGGCTGGTCGCATGACGATGCTGGGTCGCGGCGGGCGCGCCACGAGCGAGGCGGGCAAGCCGAAGAAGGGCAGCAGGGCCGAGAAGAAGGCGCGCAAGGCCGAGGAGGCCGCGCGCCGGGCCGAGGAACTCGCCGAGCAGGCCCGCAAGGCCGCCGAGGAGGCCCGGGCCGCCCTGCGGGAGGCCGAGGAGGCGGCAGAGGCGGAGGCCGCCGAGGCCGAGGCCGAGGAGGCCGCTGAGGCCGCCGGCGGCGATGAGGCGGCGGAGGCGGAGGAGAAGACCGCGGACGCCGGCACGGCCGAGGACCAGGCTGAGGACCAGGCCGAGGAGGACGGCGCCGCGGCCACAAAGGTCCTGCTCGACAAGGATGGCGACGAGGAGGACGACGAGGACGACCAGGCCACGGTCGCCGACCGGACCAAGGTCGACGAGACGACCGAGGAGGCGGCCGACGAGACGGCCGAGGAGGCGGCCGAAGAGCCCGCCGCCGCCAAGCGGCGGGTGGTGGTGCGGGCCGGTCTCGGCGCCTCCGGCGTGGTCCTGCTGGTCCTGGCGGTGGCGCTGGGCGGCGCCCTGGGCTTCCTGGTGTACAAGAAGGGGCAGCTGGAGGCCGCCGAGGAGGCCCGCAAGGAAGTGGCGTTCGCGGCGGCCCAGGCCGCCCAGGACCTGTCGTCCTACGACTACCGCACCGTCGACTCCGACCTGCGCCGGGCGACCGGGCACACCACCGGCAAGTTCCGCGAGGAGTTCGCCAAGCAGGCCGAGCAGGTCGGCGAGACCGCCCGCAAGCAGCAGACCGTCACCGAAGGGGTGGCGATCAAGACCGGGGTGGAGCGGGTGTCCGGTTCCACCGCGGTGGCGCTGGTCTTCCTCAACCAGCAGACCGCCAAGGCCGACACCGCCGAGCGGTTGCCCAACCAGTACACGCTGCGGCTGACCATGCGGAAGGTCGGCGACCGCTGGCTGGTGGAGAAGCTTCAGGTCATGTGAGGCCGGCCGATCCCGGCCCCGCCCGGCCCGTCCCGGAGATCTCCGAGGCGGGCCGGGCGTGTCACGGGCGTCGCCGTGAGCCCCCGATTCCTAAACTATGGTTTTCCTCACGGCTGGTCAGCGGCGGAAATACCGCTGGCCGGTCTTGACTCTGGGGCTCAGACAAGCGATGCTGCGAGGCAACTGTGATGCATACTGCTGCGCTAGAGTTGTCAGCAGTGTAGCGGTCGGCTACACTGCTCCTTTGCGCTGCCCTCTGACCATCCTCGTGCAAGACTCCAACCGCGTGCGGTCCGTGCACCTGATGCGGAACCTGCCTGACGACCTTGCTCGGCGATGGTCTGATCTGCGCGTCACCAGTACCGCCGCGAGCCCTCGGAAGGACCACTCTTGGCAGCCTCGCGCAACGCCTCGAACACCGTGACCGGTCCGAACCGCGTTTCCTTCGCGCGTATCAAGGAACCACTCGAAGTCCCGGACCTCCTCGCGCTGCAGACCGACAGCTTCGACTGGCTGCTGGGCAACGAGCGCTGGAAGGCCCGGGTCGAGGCGGCCCTGAAGGCCGGGGTGCGCGACATCCCGACCCAGTCCGGCCTGGAGGAGATCTTCGAGGAGATCAGCCCGATCGAGGACTTCTCCGGGACCATGTCGCTGTCGTTCCGGGACCACCGGTTCGAACCGCCCAAGTACTCCATCGAGGAGTGCCGGGACAAGGACATGACCTACTCCGCCCCGATGTTCGTGACGGCGGAGTTCATCAACAACTCGACCGGCGAGATCAAGAGCCAGACGGTCTTCATGGGCGACTTCCCGCTCATGACCCCCAAGGGCACCTTCATCATCAACGGCACCGAGCGTGTCGTGGTGTCCCAGCTGGTGCGCTCGCCGGGCGTCTACTTCGACCGCTCTTTGGACAAGGCCAGCGACAAGGACATCTACGGCTGCCGGATCATCCCCAGCCGTGGGGCCTGGCTGGAGTTCGAGATCGACAAGCGCGACAACGTCGGTGTGCGCATCGACCGCAAGCGCAAGCAGCCGGTGACCGTCCTGCTCAAGGCGCTCGGCTGGACCGAGGCCCGCATCCGCGAGCACTTCGGCGCTTATGAGTCGATGAACATCACCCTGGAGAAGGACCACACCTCCGGGCAGGACGACGCGCTGCTGGACATCTACCGCAAGCTCCGGCCGGGCGAGCCGCCGACCAAGGAGTCGGCGCAGGCTCTGCTGGAGAATCTGTACTTCAACCCCAAGCGTTACGACCTGGCCAAGGTCGGCCGCTACAAGGTCAACAAGAAGCTCGGGCTGCGCCTGGACATGAACCAGGGCACCCTGACCGAGGACGACATCGTCGCCACCATCGAGTACCTGGTGCGGCTGCACGCCGGCGAGGAGGAGGCGGTGCTGACCGCCGCCGGCCCCGAAGGCGTCTCGGTCCCGATCGAGATCGACGACATCGACCACTTCGGCAACCGGCGGCTGCGCACCGTCGGCGAGCTGATCCAAAACCAGGTGCGGCTGGGTCTGGCCCGCATGGAGCGGGTGGTCCGCGAGCGGATGACCACCCAGGACGTGGAGGCCATCACCCCGCAGACCCTGATCAACATCCGGCCGGTGGTCGCCTCCATCAAGGAGTTCTTCGGCACCAGCCAGCTGTCGCAGTTCATGGACCAGACCAACCCGCTGGCCGGGCTGACCCACAAGCGGCGGCTGTCGGCGCTGGGCCCGGGCGGTCTGTCCCGGGAGCGGGCCGGCTTCGAGGTCCGGGACGTGCACCCGTCCCACTACGGCCGGATGTGCCCGATCGAGACCCCGGAAGGTCCCAACATCGGCCTGATCGGCTCGCTGTCGGCCTACGGGCGGGTCAACCCGTTCGGGTTCATCGAGACCCCCTACCGCAAGGTCGTCGACGGCCGGGTCACCGACGAGATCCACTACCTGACCGCCGACGAAGAGGACCGCTACGTCAAGGCGCAGGCCAACTCGCCGCTCAACCCCGACGGCACCTTCGCCGAGGAGAAGGTGCTGGTCCGCACCAAGGGCGGTGAGATCGAGTACCTGCCGCCGGAGGAGGTCCACTACATGGACGTCTCCCCGCGGCAGATGACCTCGGTGGCCACCGCCATGATCCCCTTCCTGGAGCACGACGACGCCAACCGGGCGCTCATGGGCTCCAACATGCAGCGCCAGGCGGTGCCGCTGCTGCGCAGCGAGGCCCCGCTGGTGGGCACCGGCATGGAGTACCGGGCCGCCACCGACGCCGGCGATGTGATCCTGGCCGAGAAGCCCGGCGTGGTGGAGGAGGTCTCCGCCGACTACATCACCGTCCTCAACGACGACGGCACCCGCACCACCTACCGGGTCGCCAAGTTCAAGCGCTCCAACCAGGGCACCTGCTTCAACCAGAAGCCCATCGTGGACGAGGGCCAGCGGGTCGAGGCCGGCCAGGTCATCGCCGACGGCCCGTGCACCGACCAGGGCGAGATGGCGCTCGGCAAGAACCTGCTGGTGGCGTTCATGCCCTGGGAGGGCCACAACTACGAGGACGCCATCATCCTGTCCCAGCGCCTGGTGCAGGACGATGTGCTCAGCTCGATCCACATCGAAGAGCACGAGGTCGACGCCCGCGACACCAAGCTGGGTCCGGAGGAGATCACCCGGGACATCCCCAACGTCTCCGAGGAGGTCCTGGCCGACCTGGACGAGCGCGGCATCATCCGCATCGGCGCCGACGTCGTCCCCGGCGACATCCTGGTCGGCAAGGTCACGCCCAAGGGTGAGACCGAGCTGACCCCCGAGGAGCGGCTGCTGCGCGCCATCTTCGGCGAGAAGGCCCGCGAGGTCCGCGACACCTCGCTGAAGGTGCCGCACGGCGAGCAGGGCAAGGTCATCGGCGTCCGGGTGTTCTCCCGCGACGAGGGCGACGAGCTGCCCCCGGGCGTCAACGAGCTGGTCCGGGTGTACGTCGCGCAGAAGCGCAAGATCACCGACGGGGACAAGCTGGCCGGCCGGCACGGCAACAAGGGCGTCATCTCCAAGGTGCTGCCGGTCGAGGACATGCCGTTCCTGGAGGACGGCACCCCGGTCGACATCATCCTCAACCCGCTGGGCGTGCCCGGCCGGATGAACGTCGGCCAGGTGCTGGAGACCCACCTCGGCTGGGTCGCCAGCCAGGGGTGGAAGATCGAGGGCGACGACGCCGAGTGGAAGCGGACGCTGCGGGCGCTGGGCGCCGCGGAGGCGCCGCCGTGGACCAAGACCGCCACGCCGGTGTTCGACGGCGCCCGCGAGGACGACGTCACCGGGCTGATCGAGAGCACCCTGCCCAACCGGGACGGCATGCGCCTGGTCGGTCCGGGCGGCAAGGCGCGGCTGTTCGACGGCCGCACCGGCGAGCCGTACAAGGACCCGATCTCGGTCGGCTACATCTACATCCTCAAGCTGCTCCACCTGGTCGACGACAAGATCCACGCGCGGTCGACCGGCCCCTACTCCATGATCACGCAGCAGCCGCTGGGCGGTAAGGCGCAGTTCGGCGGCCAGCGCTTCGGGGAGATGGAGGTCTGGGCGCTGGAGGCGTACGGCGCCGCCTACGCCCTGCAGGAGCTGCTGACCATCAAGTCCGACGACGTCCTCGGCCGGGTCAAGGTCTACGAGGCCATCGTCAAGGGCGAGAACATCCCCGAGCCCGGCATCCCCGAGTCCTTCAAGGTGCTCATCAAGGAGATGCAGTCGCTCTGCCTCAACGTCGAGGTGCTGTCCAGCGACGGCATGTCCATCGAGATGCGCGACACCGACGAGGACGTCTTCCGCGCCGCGGAGGAGCTCGGCATCGACCTGTCCCGGCGTGAGCCGAGCAGTGTCGAAGAGGTCTGATCAACTCAAGGGGAAAACTGTTGCTTGACGTCAACTTCTTCGACGAGCTTCGCATCGGTCTGGCGACCGCCGACGACATCCGCCAGTGGTCCCACGGCGAGGTGAAGAAGCCGGAGACGATCAACTACCGGACCCTCAAGCCGGAGAAGGACGGGCTCTTCTGCGAGAAGATCTTCGGCCCGACCCGGGACTGGGAGTGCTACTGCGGCAAGTACAAGCGCGTCCGGTTCAAGGGCATCATCTGTGAGCGCTGCGGCGTCGAGGTGACCCGCGCCAAGGTGCGGCGCGAGCGGATGGGCCACATCGAGCTGGCCGCTCCGGTCACCCACATCTGGTACTTCAAGGGCGTCCCGTCGCGGCTGGGCTACCTGCTGGACCTGGCCCCCAAGGACCTCGAGAAGATCATCTACTTCGCCGCGTACATGATCACCAGCGTGGACACCGAGCGCCGCGAGCGCGACCTGCCCACGCTGGAGGCGCACATCTCGGTGGAGCGCCAGCAGATCGAGCAGGCCCGCGACGCCCAGATCGAGGCCCGCCAGCAGAAGCTGGAGGCCGACCTGGCGGAGCTGGAGGAGGCCGGCGCCAAGGCCGACCAGAAGCGCAAGCTGCGCGACAGCGCCGAGCGGGAGATGAAGCAGCTGCGCGACCGGGCGCAGCGCGAGCTGGACCGCCTGGAGGAGGTCTGGACGAGGTTCAAGAACCTCAAGGTCCAGGACCTGGAGGGCGACGAGCTGCTCTACCGCGAGATGCGCGACCGCTTCGGCAAGTACTTCGAGGGCGGCATGGGCGCCGCGGCCATCCAGGCCCGGCTGCAGAACTTCGACCTGGAGGCCGAGGCCGAGAAGCTGCGCGAGACCATCCGCACCGGCAAGGGGCAGAAGAAGGCCCGCGCGCTCAAGCGGCTGAAGGTCGTCTCGGCGTTCCTCAACACCCGCAACAGCCCGCTGGGCATGGTGCTGGACTGCATCCCGGTGATCCCGCCGGACCTGCGTCCGATGGTCCAGCTGGACGGCGGCCGGTTCGCCACGTCCGACCTGAACGACCTGTACCGGCGCGTCATCAACCGCAACAACCGGCTCAAGCGGCTGCTCGACCTGGGCGCGCCCGAGATCATCGTCAACAACGAGAAGCGGATGCTGCAGGAGGCCGTCGACGCGCTGTTCGACAACGGCCGCCGCGGCCGCCCGGTCACCGGGCCGGGCAACCGTCCGCTCAAGTCGCTGTCGGACATGCTCAAGGGCAAGCAGGGCCGGTTCCGCCAGAACCTGCTGGGCAAGCGCGTCGACTACTCCGGCCGTTCGGTCATCGTGGTCGGCCCGCAGCTGAAGCTGCACCAGTGCGGCCTGCCCAAGCTGATGGCGCTGGAGCTGTTCAAGCCGTTCGTGATGAAGCGGCTGGTGGACCTCAACCACGCGCAGAACATCAAGTCCGCCAAGCGGATGGTGGAGCGGCAGCGCCCGCAGGTGTGGGACGTCCTCGAAGAGGTCATCGCCGAGCACCCGGTGCTGCTGAACCGGGCGCCGACCCTGCACCGACTGGGCATCCAGGCCTTTGAGCCGCAACTGGTCGAGGGCAAGGCCATCCAGATCCACCCGCTGGTGTGCACCGCCTTCAACGCCGACTTCGACGGCGACCAGATGGCGGTCCACCTGCCGCTGTCGGCCGAGGCCCAGGCCGAGGCGCGGATCTTGATGCTGTCGACCAACAACATCCTCAAGCCCTCCGACGGCAAACCCGTCACCATGCCCACCCAGGACATGGTGATCGGCCTGTACTGGCTGACCACCATGAAGGAGGGCGCCAAGGGCGAGGGCCGGGCCTTCTCCTCGCCGGCCGAGGCCGTGATGGCCTACGACCGGGGCGAGCTGGACCTGCAGGCCAAGATCCAGGTGCGGATCAAGGACACCCCGCCGCCGCGCGACTGGGTCGCCCCCGAGGGGTACGAGCCGGGCCAGCCCTACCGGCTGGAGACCACGCTCGGCCGCTGCATGTTCAACGAGACGCTGCCGGACGACTTCCCCTTCGTCAACATCGAAGTGGGCAAGAAGCAGCTGTCGCAGATCGTCAACCAGCTCGCCGAGAACTACCCGAAGGTGGTCGTGGCGGCGGCGCTGGACGAGCTGAAGGACCGCGGCTTCTACTGGGCCACCCGCTCGGGCGTGACCATCGCGATCGAGGACGTGGTGGCGCCCCCGAACAAGGAGCGGATCCTGGCCGAGTACGAGGCCCGCGCCGACAAGGTGCAGCGCCAGTACGACCGCGGCCTGATCACCGACGAGGAGCGCCGCCAGGAGCTCATCGAGATCTGGACGCACGCCACCGCCGAGGTCATGGAGGACATGACCAAGGCGTTCCCGAAGGACAACCCGGTGTGGATGATGGTCAACTCCGGGGCCCGAGGGAACCCGCTGCAGGTCCGGCAGATCGCCGGTATGCGCGGCCTGGTCTCCAACCCCAAGGGCGAGACCATCCCGCGGCCGATCAAGTCCTCCTTCCGCGAGGGCCTGTCGGTGGTGGAGTACTTCATCTCCACCCACGGCGCCCGCAAGGGTCTGGCCGACACCGCGCTGCGCACCGCCGACTCCGGTTACCTGACCCGGCGTCTGGTGGACGTGGCCCAGGACGTCATCGTCCGCGAGGCCGACTGCGGCACCGACCGCACCATCACCGTCCGCACCGCCGAGCGGGCCCCCGACGGCTCGCTGGTCCGGCCGCCGCACGCCGAGACCAGCGTGATCGGGCGGACCATCGCCGAGGACGTCGTGGTGGACGGCACGGTGATCGTGCAGGCCGGCGCCGACCTGTCGGACGCGGTGCTCACCCGGCTGATCGAGGCCGGTGTGGAGGAGGTGCGCACCCGCAGCTCGCTGGTGTGCGAGTCCAAGATCGGTGTGTGCGCCGCCTGCTACGGCCGCTCGCTGGCCACCGGCAAGCGGGTGGACGTCGGTGAGGCGGTCGGCATCATCGCCGCCCAGTCCATCGGCGAGCCCGGCACCCAGCTGACCATGCGGACCTTCCACACCGGTGGTGTGGCCGGGGCGGACATCACCCACGGTCTGCCGCGTGTGCAGGAGCTGTTCGAGGCCCGCGTCCCCAAGGGCGTGGCCCCGATCAGCGAGGTGGCCGGCCGGGTCAAGATCGAGGAGACCGAGAAGGCCAAGAAGATCATCATCGTCCCGGACGACGGGTCCGATGAGGTCGCCTACCAGGTGCCGATGCGGGCCCGCCTGATGGACGGGGTCCGCGAGGGCGCCCACGTGGAGGTCGGCCAGCAGCTCATCGTGGGTGCCCAGAACCCGCACGAGGTGCTGCGCATCCTCGGCCCCCGCGCGGTGCAGCTGCACCTGGTCCAGGAGGTCCAGGAGGTCTACCGCTCGCAGGGCGTGTCGATCCACGACAAGCACATCGAGATCATCGTCCGCCAGATGCTCAAGCGGGTGAACATCCTGGAGTCGGGCGACACCGACCTGCTGCCGGGCGACCTGGTGGAGCGGCCGGTCTTCGAGGAGACCAACCGCAAGGTGGTGGCCGAGGGCGGCACCCCCGCCGCCGGCCGTCCGGTCCTGATGGGCATCACCAAGGCCTCGCTGGCCACCGAGTCGTGGCTGTCGGCGGCCTCCTTCCAGGAGACCACCCGGGTGCTCACCGAGGCGGCCATGCACGCCAAGAGCGACCCGCTGCTGGGCCTGAAGGAGAACGTCATCATCGGCAAGCTCATCCCGGCCGGTACCGGCATGCCGCAGTACCGCAACGTCCGGGTCGAGCCCACCGAGGAGGCCAAGGCCGCGGTGTACTCCGTCGGGTCCTACGACGACGGCGCCGAGTACTCCTTCGGCCAGGGCTCCGGCGAGGCCGTCCCGCTGGAGGAATACGACTTCGGTCAGTACAACCGCTGACACCTGACGGCACATAGCCCCTCCCGGGTCCCCCGGGAGGGGCTTTCGTCATCGGCGGGCGACCGTGAAGAAACTCGGGCCTTGCGGCGAAGGAGAGGGTGATGAACCCAAAAGGACGCCTAGAGGGCCCAGGATGCGTGAGAGTTGCCGATGACCGTGCCGGTACGAGTCGCCGTGCACGGCGATGACCCTGATCAGGACGATCGTGCACTCATCGAGCGGTCGCGGGAACGGCCGGAGCTGTTCGCGGCCGTCTATGATCGCTACTTCGTCGAGATCCACCGGTACCTGGCACGGCGGCTGGGCGCGGACGTGGCCGACGATCTGGCCGCTGAGGTCTTCCTGACCGCCTTTGAGAAACGCGCCCACTTCGACGCCGCCCGCGGGCGGCTGCGACCGTGGCTGTATGGGATCGCCACCACGCTGATCGCCCGGCACCGCCGCGCCGAGAAACGCAGATACCGGGCATTGGCGCGGATGGTTCCGCACGAGGCGGCCGAAGACCACGGGGACCGGGTGGCCGCCCGGGTCACCGCGCAGGCGCTGCGCCTGGCGCCGGCCGTCCGCAAACTGGCCTCCGGCGACCGTGACGTGCTGCTGCTGGTGGTGCTGGGCGGGCTGAGCTACGCCGAGGTCGCCGAGGCGCTGGGCATCCCCCTCGGGACCGTGGGTTCGCGGATGAACCGGGCCCGCCGGAAACTGCGCCGGTCACTGGGCGAGAGCAATCCCCTCATTTCTGGTCAGGAGACCCGCGATGGATGAGCTGACACTGGTGGCCGTGCTTCATGACCAGCCCTCCCCGGCGGCCGACCCGGCGCCCGCGGTTCGGGAGGAGGGCCGCCGGCGCCTTCTCGAACGTGCGGCGGGCCGCTCCCACCGCTCCCGCCGCCCGAACCGCAGGACGGTACTGCGCCTGGGGCTGGCGACGACGGCCGCTGCCGTGACCACCGCCGGGGCGGTTCTGTTGGCGACCGCGTCTTTTGGACCCGCGCCGTCGCCCCTATCGCACGAGGCGGGCGGGACGCCTCAGGCGCGGCGGTTCCTGCTGGTCGCCGCGGAGCGGACGGCTCGGGATCAGCGTGGCGACGGCCGTTACTGGCATGTGGCGATGCTCTCGACCGACCAGTTCCGGGTGGGCGAGCCCGGCGCCAGGTACACGCTGCGCGAGCAGCAGTACGAGGAGTCCTGGATCGGCCGTACCCCGGACCTGCCCGGCCTGCGGGTAGAGCAGCACAGGGGCGTCCGGCCTGCGAGCGCGGCCGACGCCGCCGCCTGGAAACGGGCCGGCTCCCCCCGCACGGTGCCCGTTCCGGCGCTGATGCGCCGGGGCGGGAGCAACTTCACGTTGCACGTCAGCGGACCGCGCCCGGCCCAGCGGAGCGCCGTGTCCGGTGACGAGGCGAGGTCGCTGGGGTTCGCCCCCGGATTTTCCATGCGTATCCGAATGGGGGAGCTCCGGCACTTCCCGGCGGAGCCCGCGCGGCTGAGGGACCACCTGGCCCGGCGCTACAAGGTCCCCGACGAGCGGCTGTTCGGCGTGCTGAGCGTGCTGCTGATGGAACTGCCGGTCACGCCGCAGGTACGGGCCGCCGCGTTCCGTCTGATGGCCGGCATCGAAGGGGTGCGGGTGATCGAGGGGATACAGCCGGCCGCCGGCGGCGGACGCCATTTGGAAGGCGGCCGGGGCACGGCGGTGGCGGTCCGGGTGTCCGACCGGCGTATCGGCGTGATCGAGCAACGGCTGATCATCCATCCGGACTCCGGGCGGGCGGTGCACACCGAAACAGTGGTCGTGGAACCGGGCGGGGTGAACCGCGACTTCGCCCCCGGCGATTGGACCCATGCCACGACCGTGAGCCACGCGGCGTGGGTCGACCGCCTGCCGGAGTGAACGGGCATGGCCGGCACGGAGGGACACGGCGGCGGTGTCATCGTGACGCTCGCCACGGCGGCAAGCGGTGGCCGCCCGCCCCGACACGGCCCCCGTCGGGCCGTCGAGGAACGAGCCGCACCCTTTCGACGGCGCTGCGGCCTTGCCTCGGCGCCCGCGACGGCGGATCGGGACGATGCCGGTCCCTTCCAGAGGGGAAACGATGCAGCGGGTTTGCCGGGCATTTCCAGCACGCTGTTTCCCGCGATCCTCCGGCGCCATGCTCAGAAAAAAGTCAATGGCCGAAATCGGCCAAGGCCGGTGACTGGATCCCGAGAAGATGACGATCAGGCATTTTGGACTGGAATCTTTCATCAGAACAGATGGCGAATCACCCGGTGGCACGCCGATCCGCTCGCCGGCCGAGCAATGCTTGAATCGGCCCCGCACAGTTTTCACAAACCTGGTGCCTGTTAAGTTCCTGGCGATGTCCACCGCCGGAAGCGGAGAGTCGCCGGGCCCGATGCGACCGCACCGAGCAGGCGCGTTCCTGCACCGGAGGAAAGAGCCTGGCGTTCGACTTTCCCGTGGTGCCGGCATGACCTGCTGGGGAGACCAGTCTGTCGTGGTGAAAATTGTGCTCCGGATCGCCACATCGTCATTGCGGAATCGGCTGAACTCCATTTTGGACCGGCCCGGCTGGACCGTCGTTCCCTGCGATGCGGCCGGCCGGCGGACACCTCGGACCGGTGGCGCATCCCCGGAACTGCTGGTCGTGGAGGCCGCCGTGCTGACCGCCGGACGGCTGCGGGCGTCACCGGCCGGCACCGGGACGCGGGTCCTGGCGATCCTGGACGGTCCGGACGATCCGACCCTGGCGACCACCCTGCTGACCGGCCGGGTGGACGGCCTGGTGGACAGGGACGACCCCGACCGCGACTTCGTCGAGGCGGCCCGCGCCGTACTGGCCGGAAGCGGCTGGGTCTCCCCGCAACTGGCTCCCCGGATGCTGGCCACGCTGCGGGACGGCATCGACTCGGCGGCCGGGCTGACCGCTTCGGCCACCGCGCTGACCGCCCGGGAACAGGACGTGGCGCGGCTGATGTCCAGCGGGCTGACCAACTCCGAGATCGCCCGGGAGCTGCAGGTGGCGGTCAGCACCGTCAAGTTCCACGTCTCCAACGTGCTGCGCAAGATGGGCTGCCGCGACCGGGCGCAGTTGATCGCCGCGCTGCACCGGGGGGCACTGCCCGCCGGAGGTCCCCGATGAGCCTCGGCCCCGTCCCGAGACCAGGGCCCGACCCCCGTCTCGCGCCGGGGGCGCCGCCGACGGTCCTTACCTACCGTCAGGTTCGCGTGGCCTGGCCGGGCCGCGTGAACCCGACTGACGGGAGGTACCGGAATGTCCAAACGGAGCCGGATGACCGGCCGGGGCCGGCCGGCGGGCATGGTCGCCGCCCCGCTGGCCGTGGCCGTCGCGGCGGCAGGGGCGGTCGCGCTCACCGCCGCGCCCGCGCAGGCGCTGTGTGGCGGGAAGGGAGTGGCCGACACCGGGTCGCTGTACGCCAACGGCTACCTGATCGCCCGCGAGACGGTGCAGTACGCCTCGACGTGCGACGGCGACAACTATTACGCCGGCAAGGTGCTGGATGCGCGCACGGACGGATCGTGCGCCTACGCCAGGTACTACGACGCGGGCGTCTGGTCGACCCAGGGCGTCTCGTGTACCACCGGCGCGTACGCCAACTACAGCTGGCGTGACCGCAACGGAGACAGATCCGCCACCATCCGCATCGCCGTGGACTACGGCTATGCACAGGACTACACCTGGGGTTACTGACACATGCCGATGCTGAGGTCATTGGCCGCGGTCGCCGTGGCCATGGCTATGGCCTCGGGGTGCGGGGGCGGCGAGGCCGCCCCCGGCTCCGCCAAAAGCACTTCCCTGACCGATGAACAGCGCACCGCACTGGCCAAAGCCCGTCGCGATTCCCTGGACAAGAACGCCGTCGCCAACTACCAGCGAAATCACTCTCAATTCCTGATCGACTGCATGCGCCGGGCCGGCTTCTCCGATTTCCGGCTGCCCCCCGGGTTCTCCGGCGGCGGATCGAGCACCGCCCCCCGGGAACCGGTGCCCGCACAGGACGGATTCGGCCTGTCCACCAGGATCGAGGAAATGTTCGGTGGCCAGGACGATGCGGCCGACGGGACCGTCGACCCCTATTACGCCTCCCTTTCCCCGGCCAGGCGGACCGCCTACGACGGTTCTTTCGCCGACTGCCAGCGCAAGGCCCGCCAGGAGCTGGGCCCGCCGCCGGGAATGGTCACCGTCCGCGGGGACCTCAGCGGCGTGCAGGAAGAGGCCGAACGCCGAGCCGCCGCCGACCCCCGCCTGGCGTCGGCCACGAAAACCTGGTCGTCCTGCATGGCGAGGGAGGGATTCCAGGCCGCCACCAGGAAGGAGCTGATGGCCGGGCTGGAGCAGCGTGCCCGTCCCTTCTGGGAGCTGTACCGCTCCGCCAAGGCCCAGGCGCCCAGGGGGACGCGGGTGCGGCTGGCGGATGTGCTGGATGAGCGGCAGCAGGCCGAGTTGACCAAGCTGCAGCAGTACGAGCGCCAGGTGGCGGTGGCCGATGACCGCTGCGGCGGCCGGCAGCTGGGGCGGCTGCGGGACCAGCTGGTCGATGAGCACCTGCGCAAGCTGGAAGAGGGCGGGTGAAAGCGGGCGAAGCCATGACGGCGCGCCGCAGATCGCTGATGGCCGTCATGGGGATCTGCACGCTGTGCGGGGCGTTCGGCATGGCGGCCGGGCAGTTCATCCGCTCGCCGGACGACGTGGCACGTGCCGCCCGCGCCCCCGAACCCTCCCTGATCACCGCGCCGGTGGAACGCCGGGTGCTGTCCAACGCCGTGGTCACGCGCGGCGACGTCACCGCTTCCCAGCGGGTGGAGCTGGTCGCCGACGCCACCTTCGGCGGGGACGCCTCCACGGCCGGCTCCCTCATCGTCACCGGACGCGTGCCCAAGCAGAACGCCACCCTCAAAGAGGGTGCGATCGCCGTCGAGGTGTCCGGCCGCCCGGTGTTCCTGCTGGAGGGCGCCCGCCCCATGTACCGGACGCTGGGCCCCGGTGACAAGGGCGAGGACGTCGAGCAGCTCGAACGCGCCCTGGCCCGGCTCGGCTTCGACCCGGGCCGCCTCGACGGCCGCTACGACGGCGCCACCGAACGCGCCGTCGAGAAGTGGTACGGCAAACACGGGTATGAGCCGGCCGGGCCTACCGCCGAGGACCGCTCCCGGCTTGAGGCGGCCCGGGAACGGGTCACCCGGGCCACGGCGGCGCTCCGCGCCGCCCAGGCCGAACTCGCCGGGGCGCCCCCGGACGCCGCCGGGCCGCTGCGGCGGGCGGTCCGGGAGGCCGAGGCCGAACTGGCCGCCGCGCGGCGCGAACTCGCCGAGGCCGAGGCCACGACCGGCAGCCGGGTGCCCCGCGCCGAGCTGGTGTTCGTCAAGGAACTGCCGATGACCGTCACCACGGTGAAGGCCAAAGTCGGCAAGCCCCCCGACGGCACACTGCTGACTCTCTCCGGCGGCGCCCCCCGCATCGACGTCGACCTGGCCTCCTCCTACCGGCGGTCGGTCAAGGTCGGCGGTGCCGTCGAGATCGACGACCCGATGACCGGACTCAAGGCGAGCGGCACCATCACCTCCATCGCCGAGCGCCCCGGCACCTCCGGAGCAGCCCCGGGCATGTACCGGGTCCGGATCAAGCCTCGTGGTGACCTGCGCGAGGCGGGCGGCGACCTGAACGTCCGGGTGCGCATCCCCATCCAGACGACCGATGGACAAGTGCTGGCGGTGCCTGAGGCGGCCCTGTTCACCCGTGCCGACGGCGCCACCTACGTACGGGTGCTCCGGAACGGCGCGATCACCGAGCTGCGGGTCGAGACGGGCCTGGCCGCCGAAGGGCTGGTCGAGCTGCGTTCCGTCCAGGGACGGCTCGCTCCCGGCGACGAGGTGGTGGTGGCGGAGCGATGACGGACCGGGCGACGCCCGTTGTGGAACTGCAGGGGCTGACCCGCACCTACCCGGGGACGGTGCCGGTGCACGCGCTGCGCCCCACCGACCTGACCATCCACAAGGGCGACTATGTGGCCATCACCGGGCGTTCCGGCTCGGGCAAGTCCACACTGCTGCACCTGCTCGGGCTGCTGGACCGGCCCACCGGCGGCCGGTACCTGCTCCAGGGACAGGACACCGCCCGCCTGTCGGATCGGGCCCGCACCCGGCTGCGCGCCGAGCTGATCGGGTTCGTCTTCCAGGCCTTCTACCTGCTGCCGCACCGGACCGTCGCCGAGAACGTGGCGCTGGCCCTGATGTATGCGGGCGTGCCGCGCGGCAAGCGGCCCGAGCGGGTGCGGCGGGCGCTGGAGCGGGTCGGTCTGGCGGCCCGTGCGGACTTTTATCCGACGAAGCTGTCGGGCGGCGAGCGCCAGCGGGTCGCGGTGGCCCGCGCACTGGTCACCGAGCCCGCGCTGGTGCTGGCCGACGAACCCACCGGAAACCTCGACAGCGCCACCGCCGAGACGGTCCTGGAGATCTTCGACATGCTGCACGCCCAGGGGCTGACCCTGATCGTCGTCACCCACGATCCGGTGGTGGCCGGGCGGACCCGGCGCCGGCTGCGCATCGACGACGGGAGGGTCACCGAGGTCACGGAGAGCGCATGAGGTTCCTGCGGCGCATCCCGCTGCCGGCCGACCTGGCCGCCGAGGTCGCCGCCGGGCTGCTGGTCCGGCCCGGCCGGCTGGCGCTCACCGCCGCCGGCACCGTGCTGGGCATCGCCGCGCTGGTCGCCACGCTCGGACTGGCCGCCACCGCCGGCAACCACATCGTCACCCGGTTCGACGAACTGGCCGCCACCGAGGTGGTGGTCCAGCCCGCCCACGCCGGCGAGCCGGGAGAGGAGCCGGCCGGCGTGCTGCCCTGGGACGCCCAGACCAGGCTGGAACGGCTCAACGGAGTGCGCGCGGCCGGCACCCTCACCAAGATCGAGACGGGCGACTTGCCGATCCGCTCGGTGGCACTGGAGGATCCTCTCGCCGCGGCCCTGCCGCAGACCCCGGTGCTGGCCGCGTCCCCGGGACTGCGCCACGCCGTGCGCGGCGAGCTGGCCGCCGGTCGCTGGTTCGACCGCGGCCACGATGCGCGGCGCAGCAGGGTGGCGGTGATCGGGCAGGGCCTGGCCCGGCGGCTCAACATCGCCCAGCCCGCGCTGCGCCCGGCGGTCTTCATCGGGGACGAGGCGTTCACCGTGATCGGCATCCTGAAGTCCGCCGCCCGGGAGGCCACGCTGACCGACTCGATCATCCTTCCCGACGGCACCGCTCGTGACCTGTACGGGCTCGACCACCCCGAGAAGGTCTACATCGACACCGCGATCGGAGCGGCCAGGCTGATCGCCAGGCAGGCCCCGACGGCACTGGCCCCCCATGCGCCCGACTCGCTGGTGGCCCAGATGCCGCCCGAGCCCGCGCTGGTACGCGCCCGGGTCAGCGGCGACGTCCAGGCGATGCTGGTCCTGCTCGGCGGGCTCTCCCTGATCGTCGGCGGCTTCGGCATCGCCAACACCACGTTGGTGTCGGTCATGGAGCGCCGGGGCGAGATCGCCCTGCGCCGCAGCCTGGGCGCCCAGCGGCGGCAGATCGCCGTGCAGTTCCTGGTCGAGTCCGCCGCGATCGGGCTGTTGGGCGGGATCGTCGGCGCCTCCCTCGGGGTGGTCGTCACCGTGGCGGTCGCCGCCGTGCAGTCCTGGACTCCCGTGCTGGCGGCCTGGCTGCCGCTCGCCGGGATCGGGTTCGGGGCGCTCATCGGGCTCCTGGCCGGGGCCTATCCGGCACTGCGGGCCGCCCGGCTGGAGCCCATCGACGTGCTGCGGGGCGAGGGGTGAGACGGCGGCCGGGGGTATGGCGTTCCCCATCCCCGGGCACGGGGCCGTCCTGCCGGGCATGCCGAGAGTGCAGATCATCTCCAGGACTGTGTGATTCTCTGTAAAGATCCTTTAGAGGGTTGTTTCGGGTCGGCATGCTGTCGGCTCTATGCGAGCCCGTAGGCACCACCCCGCTCACATGTACGAACCGCATTCCGGCGGCGGGTCCCCGTTCGGGGAGGACTGGCCGCAGGCCCTGCACGGCGCCTACCGCCGCAGGCGAGGCGGCGGATTCCTGATGGGGCTTTTGCTCGCGTGCCTGAGCACCGCTGCCGTCACCGCCTTCACATGGGTCTATCCGTCCGGTGAAAGCACAGGGCCGGCGGCCGGAACCGTCCGCCAGTCCGCGCTCCCGGCGGCCCTCAGCGCGCCGGCCGCCGCTCCCGTCACCGTCCCCCGCCGGGGCACCGGCCGGTTCGTCCGCGCGCCCGGCTCCACCCCCAAGGTCGGGCGCGGCAGGCTGCTGCGGTACGCGGTGGAGGTCGAAGACGGCATCGGCCAGCAGGCGGCGGAGTTCGCCCGCATCGTGGACGGCGTCCTGGCCCACCGGCGGGGGTGGACCGCCGGCGGCGAGTGGGCCTTCAAACGGGTCTCCTCCTCCCGCTACGACTTCGTGGTGCGCCTGGCCTCTCCCGACACGGTCGATGAGATCTGCGCCCGCTACGGCCTGGACACCGAAGGCGAGGTCAACTGCGCCGGAGGCAGGGACGTGGTGATCAACCTTCGCCGCTGGCTGCTGTTGACCCCCTATTACAAGGACAGGCCCGCGCTTTACCGGGCGTTGGCGATCAACCACGAGGTCGGCCACCGGCTGGGTCATGGCCACGTCACCTGTCCGCGCAAGGGACGTCCGGCCCCGGTGATGCAACAGCAGATCTTCGGTCTCAAAGGCTGTGTGATCAACGCCTGGCCCTATGACGCACGTGGGCGCTTCATCACCGGGCCATCGGTATCCTGACGGGTGTGCCGGTGGGCGACGATCGGCCGTCGGCCGGCGGAATCCACGGCGCGACCGGCGTTCCTGCGCGCATCGGTCGAACCTCGGCAGGGTGGGGAACGTCCCACGAGGTGACCATCGAAGCGTGGTGATTTGCGATGGCGCATGCCGGGCGGGCACGCTGGACAATCGAGTGCCCATGGCGTGAGGCCGTCGTGGGACGAGGAAGGCTTGGAGGCCGCGTTATGCGCCGTGCGCCTCGAAGTGCAGCAGTATGGACCTGGGCGGGGCAGTCCAGGCAACGGCGCTGAAGGAGCCCGACGATGACCGAGCACAGCGGCACGCAGGGACCGCAGTGGTCAGCGCCTGACGACCAGGAACCGTCCGCCGGCGGGGAAGGCGAGGCGACGGAGCGGGCCGGCCAGGGCGGGCCCGCGCAGCCGGTGCGGCCGATAGGAGATCGCACGGTGGTGTTCGGCGCGCCCGCACGCCGCGCCACGCCGCCGAGCGCCCCCGACCAGGGGAACCAGGACCCTTCCGGGACGGGACCGCAGCGGCCCGTGCCGCCCGCGCCGCCCACGATGATCGAGCAGCCGATCGCCGGGATCGGTGCTCAGCAGCCTCAGCAGCCCGCTCAGCAGCCTCCGTACGGCCAGCCGCAGCAGGGGCCTTACGGTCAGCAGCCCCAGCAGCCCTACGGGCAGCAGCCTCCCTACGGCGGGCCGGGGCAGCCTCAGCAGCCTGCTCAGCAGCAGCCTTCGTACGGCCAGCCGCAGCAGGGGCCTTACGGTCAGCAGCCCCAGCAGCAGCCTCAGCAGCCCTACGGGCAGTCCGAGCAGCAGTACGGCCCGCCGGACCCGTACCGGCCGCCGTCCTTTGACCGCCCGCAGGAGCCGCCGGCGGCCTCCGGCGGAGGCGAGCGCACTTTGATCGTTCCCGGGCCGGGCGCCGGCGACCAGCAGCCGCAGCCCGAGCGTCCGGCCGTGGCGGATCAGGCCACGGTGGCCTGGTCTCCGGGCACCGACGTCCCGGTCGCCTCGGCGCACGACCGTCCCGTCGCCCCGCAGCAGGAGCAGTGGCAGCCTCCGCAGTCCCCGCCGGCCACGTCCGTGGACCAGTGGGGCGCTCCCGGCGCCGCCGAGCAGCGGTCCTGGCAGCAGTCCCAGCCGCCCGCCCAGCCGCCCCAGCAGGGCGCCGGTGATCGCACGGTGATGGTGCCGCCGCCCGAGCCCGGCCAGTACGCGGGTGCGGTCTCCGAGGAGCCGCGCCCCTACGAGCCTCCGGCGGCCGCCCAGTCTCAGGGCGGGCAGGGGTACGGCGCCGCTCAGGGCACCGACCCCGACGCGCAAGCCACCCAGGCCTTCGACCCGGGCGTCGGCGCGGAAGGGCAGCGGGCTCCCGCCTACCCGGAGCAGCACTCCTGGCAGCAGGACCAGCAGGGTCAGCAGCCGTACGGCCAGCAGCCCTACGGTCAGCAGGGTCAGCAGCCGTACGGGGCTCCGGGCGGCCAGCAGGGCTACCCTCAGCAGCCCTATGGCCAGCAGCAGCCCGCGGGTCAGCAGTACGGCCCGCAAGGCTATGGCCAGCCCCAGGGCGAGCAGCAGCCCTATGGTCCGCAGGGGCAGCCCTATGGCCAGCAGGGGTACGGCCAGCAGTACGGCCGGCCTCAGGGCCAGGGTCAGTACGGCGCCTCCACCTATGGCGGCGGATCGTCCGCCGAGAGCGGCAAGGGCGGCAAGAAGAAGCTGCTGATCTTCGGTGGCGTTGGCATAGTGGTCGTCCTGCTGGTTCTGCTGATCGCCTTCGTTCTGTGAGTTGTGGCGTCCGCCCCCGTGCTCTGCGGGCCGGCGGGCGGACGCACCGTTGAGCGGGCGGCGCACCGGGCGGCCATGGCGTGTCCCAGCAACACAAGTGCCTCTTCCCTCATCTGGACAACTGGGACACAATGCCAACAGGAACTTTCACCGGTGCCCGCTCGTTACGGCGAGCGAATTCACCTGTGCGGCTTTCGCAGGGCCGGGCCCGGGTTTTGGGGCCGGCGGGGCGGGCGTTGTAGAGGCATGCTCGCTTTGACCAACGCCGCGGGGCTGGGTAGTCTCTTTCTTCGTGCCCGTGGCTAACGGGGCACATGTGCGTGCGCGCCGGCAAGGCCCTGATGGGAGCCAGTCCTAGCGCCGCAGTCCACTCCCCGGCTTGTCGGTCCAGTAGCGGGCCGTGGCGGTCGCGTTACGCCTTGACGTGAAAACGGAAGGGGCGACACGCCCGACCGCGTGGGTCGGAGAGGCCGGGAAACCGGCAGGTCACAGCCTCGTCAGGGGCGGTGATGACGGCCTTCGTAAGGAATTTTCCGAGCGGGGGCCATGCAGTTCGAAGACTTACCGGCTCGGTATGAGGAAGACGGAGACGCGGTGCCCACGATCCAGCAGCTTGTCCGCAAGGGCCGCCAGGACAAGGTGACCAAGAACAAGACGCCTGCGCTCAAGGGCAGCCCCCAGCGCCGGGGTGTTTGCACGACAACCTGCAGGAGCACTCCATGGTGCTGGTTCGCGGCGGCCGGGTGAAGGACCTGCCGGGCGTCCGTTACAAGATCATCCGTGGTTCGCTCGACACCCAGGGCGTGCGCAACCGCAAGCAGGCGCGCAGCCGCTACGGCGCGAAGAAGGAGAAGTAATGCCGCGCAAGGGCCCCGCTAGCAAGCGCCAGCTCGTCCCCGACCCGGTGTACAACTCGCCGCTGGTCACCGCGCTGATCAACAAGGTGCTCAAGGACGGCAAGCGCTCCATCGCCCAGCGCATCGTCTACGACGCTCTGGAAGGCGCCCGGGAGAAGACCGGCAACGACCCGGTCGTCACCCTCAAGCGCGCGCTGGACAACGTCAAGCCGACCATCGAGGTCAAGAGCCGCCGGGTCGGCGGTGCGACGTACCAGGTGCCGGTGGAGGTCCGGCCCGCCCGCAGCACCACCTTGGCGCTGCGCTGGCTGGTGCAGTACGCCCGTGCCCGCCGTGAGAAGACCATGACCGAGCGGCTGATGAACGAGATCATCGACGCCAGCAACGGTCTGGGCGCTTCGGTCAAGAAGCGCGAGGACACGCACAAGATGGCGGAGTCCAACAAGGCCTTCGCCCACTACCGCTGGTGATCCCGGCGGACCGACCGACGAAGTAACGACGCGAGGACGCGAGCACAGTGGCTACCAAGACCGGCGTAGACCTGGCCAAGGTCCGCAACATCGGGATCATGGCCCATATCGACGCGGGCAAGACCACCACGACCGAGCGCATCCTGTACTACACCGGGATGAGCCACAAGATCGGTGAGACCCACGAAGGCTCCGCCACCACCGACTTCATGGAGCAGGAGCAGGAGCGGGGGATCACCATCACTTCCGCCGCCGTCACCTGCCGGTGGCCGGTCGATCAGGTCGAGCACACCATCAACATCATCGACACCCCCGGCCACGTCGACTTCACCGTCGAGGTGGAGCGGTCGCTGCGGGTGCTCGACGGCGCGGTCGCGGTGTTCGACGGTGTCGCGGGTGTGGAGCCGCAGTCGGAGACCGTGTGGCGTCAGGCCGACCGGTACAACGTGCCGCGGATCTGCTTCGTCAACAAGATGGACCGGGTCGGCGCGGAGTTCCACCGCTGCGTCGACATGATCGCCAACCGGCTGAACGCCACCCCGCTGGTGGTGCAGCTTCCGGTCGGCGCCGAGGCCGACTTCAAGGGCGTCATCGACCTGGTGAAGATGAAGGCCCTGATCTGGAAGCCCGAGGCCAAGCTCGGCGAGATGTACGACGAGGTCGACATCCCCGACAGCCACGTCGACGCCGCCACCGAGTGGCACGACAAGCTGGTCGAGGTGCTCGCCGAGGCCGACGACGAGATCATGGAGCTGTACCTGGAGGGCGTGGAGCCCACCGTCGAGCAGCTCTACCCGGCCATCCGGCGGGCGACCATCGCCGGCAAGGTCACCCCGGTGCTGTGCGGCAGCGCCTTCAAGAACAAGGGCGTGCAGCCGCTGCTGGACGCCATCGTCCGTTACCTGCCCTCGCCGCTGGACATCGAGGCCATCGAGGGCAGCGCCATGGACGATGAGGAGAAGGTCATCGCCCGCAAGCCCAGCGAGGACGAGCCCTTCGCCGCCCTGGCGTTCAAGATCATGAGCGACCCGCACCTGGGCAAGCTGACCTTCGTGCGCGTCTACTCGGGCGTGCTGGAGTCCGGCAGCACGGTGCTCAACTCGGTCAAGAACCGCAAGGAGCGCATCGGCAAGATCTACCGGATGCACGCCAACAAGCGGGAGGAGATCGAGCGGGTCGGCGCCGGCGACATCGTCGCGGTGATGGGCCTGAAGCAGACCACCACCGGCGAGACGCTGTGCGACGAGAAGAACCCGGTGGTCCTGGAGTCGATGACCTTCCCGGCCCCGGTGATCAACGTCGCGATCGAGCCGAAGTCCAAGGCCGACCAGCAGAAGCTGGGCGCCGCCATCCAGCGGCTGGCCGAGGAGGACCCCTCCTTCCAGGTCCGCACCGACCCCGACACCGGCCAGACCATCATCTGGGGGATGGGCGAGCTCCACCTGGAGATCCTCGTCGACCGGATGAAGCGCGAGTTCAAGGTCGAGGCGAACGTGGGCCGCCCGCAGGTGGCCTACCGCGAGACCATCACCAAGAAGGTCACCGGCGTGGAGTACACCCACAAGAAGCAGACCGGTGGCTCGGGCCAGTACGGCCGGGTGGTCATCGACCTGGAGCCGCTGGGCGACGGCAACGACGGCTACGAGTTCGAAAACAACATCACCGGCGGCCGCATCCCCCGGGAGTTCATCCCCTCGGTGGACGCCGGCTGCCAGGAGGCCGCCGAGTTCGGCGTGCTCGCCGGGTACCCGATGGTGGGGGTCAAGGTCACCCTGCAGGACGGTGCCTACCACGAGGTGGACTCCTCGGAAATGGCCTTCAAGGTCGCCGGTTCCATGGCGTTCAAGGAAGCCGCCCGCAAGGCGGAACCGACGCTGCTGGAGCCGATGATGGCGGTCGAGGTCACCACGCCCGAGGAGAACATGGGCGACGTGATCGGCGACCTGAACAGCCGCCGCGGTCACATCCAGTCCATGGACGAGCGCGCCGGCATGCGGGTCGTCAAGGCCATCGTGCCGCTGTCGGAGATGTTCGGCTACGTGGGTGATCTGCGCAGCAAGACCCAGGGCCGGGCGGTCTTCACCATGCAGTTCGACTCCTACGCGGAGGTGCCGAGCAACATCGCGCAGGAGATCATCGCCAAGGCGCGGGGCGAGTAGCACCCGGGCCCAGCCCAGATCACCGGCCGGGCGGCGACCCAGTCGCCGCCCGGTGCACCCGGAACCAACCGGTCGCGTCTGCGGCCGAGACGCAACAAGGAGACACCAGTGGCGAAGGCCAAGTTCGAGCGGACCAAGCCGCACGTGAACATCGGCACCATCGGGCACATCGACCACGGTAAGACCACGCTTACCGCGGCGATCACCAAGGTGCTCCACGACAAGTACCCGGACATCAACCCGTTCACCCCGTTCGAGGAGATCGACAAGGCTCCCGAGGAGCGTGAGCGCGGTATCACCATCTCCATCGCGCACGTGGAGTACCAGACCGAGACGCGCCACTACGCTCACGTGGACTGCCCCGGTCACGCCGACTACATCAAGAACATGATCACCGGCGCCGCCCAGATGGACGGCGCGATCCTGGTCGTGGCCGCCACCGACGGCCCGATGCCGCAGACCAAGGAGCACGTGCTGCTGGCCCGTCAGGTGGGCGTGCCCTACATCGTCGTCGCCCTGAACAAGTGCGACATGGTCGACGACGAGGAGATCCTCGAGCTGGTCGAGCTCGAGGTCCGGGAGCTGCTCAACGAGTACGAGTTCCCGGGCGACGAGGTCCCGGTCGTGCGGGTGTCGGCCTTCCAGGCGCTGCAGGGCGACCAGAAGTGGGCCGAGTCCATCCTCGAGCTGATGAAGGCCGTGGACGAGAACGTCCCCGAGCCGCAGCGTGACACCGACAAGCCGTTCCTGATGCCGATCGAGGACGTGTTCTCGATCACCGGTCGCGGCACCGTGGTCACCGGCCGGATCGAGCGCGGCGTCATCAACGTCAACGACGAGGTCGAGATCATCGGCATCAAGGAAGAGTCGCTGAAGACCACCGTCACCGGCGTGGAGATGTTCCGCAAGCTCCTCGACCAGGGCCAGGCGGGCGACAACGTCGGTCTGCTGCTGCGGGGCACCAAGCGCGAGGAAGTCGAGCGCGGGATGTGTGTCATCAAGCCGGGCACCAACACCCCGCACACCGAGTTCGAGGCGCAGGTCTACGTCCTGTCCAAGGACGAGGGCGGTCGGCACACCCCCTTCTTCAACAACTACCGTCCGCAGTTCTACTTCCGGACCACGGACGTCACCGGTGTGGTCAACCTGCCTGAGGGCACCGAGATGGTCATGCCGGGCGACAACACCGAGATGCGCGTCCAGCTGATCCAGCCGGTCGCCATGGAGGAGGGCCTGAAGTTCGCCATCCGCGAGGGTGGCCGGACTGTCGGCGCCGGTCGCGTCACCAAGATCATCAAGTAAGTCACCGTCGGAGCGGCGGCCCGGCCGCCTCCCCCTCACCGGGGGAATCGTTCCCGCCACGGGAGCACGGCCGGGCCGCCGCACCACGAGAGCAGAAACCCAGCGGCACTATCAGCAAAGGACACCGAGGCCACCATGGCGGGACAGAAGATCCGCATCCGGCTCAAGGCCTACGACCATGAGGTCATCGACTCCTCGGCGAAGAAGATCGTCGAGACGGTGACACGGACGGGCGCCAAGGTCGCAGGCCCGGTGCCGCTGCCGACCGAGAAGAACGTGTACTGCGTCATCCGCTCGCCGCACAAGTACAAGGACTCGCGCGAGCACTTCGAGATGCGCACGCACAAGCGGTTGATCGACATCATCGATCCGACGCCCAAGACGGTCGACTCGCTGATGCGGCTCGACCTGCCGGCAGGCGTTGACATCGAGATCAAGCTCTAAAAGGACGCACCCACGATGAGTAGGAACAGGAAGGGCGTCCTGGGCGAGAAGCTCGGCATGACCCAGGTGTTCGACGATGAGGGCCGGGTCGTCCCGGTGACCGTCGTCAAGGCCGGGCCGTGCGTCGTTACCCAGATCCGTACGCCCGACAAGGACGGCTACAGCGCCGTGCAGCTCGGCTATGGGCAGGTGGACCCGCGCAAGGTGAACAAGCCGCGCTCGGGCCACTTCGCCAAGGCCGGGGTCACGCCGCGCCGGTACCTGGTCGAAGTGCGGACCGACGACGCCGCCGAGTACACCCTCGGCCAGGAGATCACCGTTGAGGTCTTCGAGGCCGGCCAGAAGGTCGACGTGACCGGCACCACCAAGGGCAAGGGCACCGCGGGTGTGATGAAGCGCCACGGCTTCCGCGGCCTTGGCGCCTCGCACGGCACCCAGCGCAAGCATCGCTCGCCGGGATCGATCGGCGGTTGCGCGACCCCCGGACGAGTGTTCAAGGGTCTGCGCATGGCCGGGCGGATGGGCAACGTCCGCAAGACCGTGCAGAACCTGACCATCCACGCCATCGACGCGGACAAGGGGCTGCTGCTCATCAAGGGCGCCGTCCCCGGTCCCAACGGCGGTCTCGTCTTGGTTCGCGACGCAGTGAAGGGAACGGGCAAGTGACCGCCAAGCTCGACGTCGAACTGCCCGCCGAGATCTTCGACGCGAAGGTCAACGTGCCGCTGATCCACCAGGTCGTGGTGGCCCAGCAGGCCGCCGCTCGGCAGGGCACGCACGCCACCAAGACCCGCGGCGACGTCCGCGGCGGCGGCAAGAAGCCCTACCGGCAGAAGGGCACCGGTCGGGCCCGGCAGGGTTCGATCCGCGCGCCGCAGTTCGTCGGCGGCGGCACCGTGCACGGTCCCCAGCCGCGCGACTACCGGCAGCGCACGCCCAAGAAGATGAAGGCCGCTGCGCTGCGCGGCGCCCTGACCGACCGCGCCCGGCACGGCCGGGTGCACGTGGTCGACCACCTGATCGAGGGCGACGTGCCCAAGACCAAGGTGGCGCTGGCGGCGCTGCGCGAGATCACCCAGGCCAAGCGGGTCCTCGTGGTCACCGCCCGGGGCGATGAGCTGACCTGGAAGAGCCTGCGCAACGAGCCCAGCGTGCATCTGCTGGTGGAGGACCAGCTCAACACCTACGACGTGATGGTGAGCGACGACGTGGTCTTCACCAAGGCCGCTTACGACGCGTTCATCGCACGCGCGACCAAGAAGGGAGGAGGCGAGGAATGAGCAAGATCGCCGATCCCCGGGACATCATCATCGCGCCGGTCGTCTCGGAGAAGAGCTACGGCCTGCTGGACGAGAACAAGTACACCTTCCTCGTCCGGCCGGACGCCAACAAGGTCCAGATCCGCCAGGCGGTGGAGGAGGTGTTCGGGGTCAAGGTGACCTCCGTCAACACCATCAACCGCAAGGGCAAGCGCAAGCGGACCCGGTTCGGCTACGGCAAGCGCAAGGACACCAAGCGCGCCATCGTCGCACTGGCTGAAGGCGACCGGATCGACATCTTCGGCGGTCCCACCGCCTGAGCGGCGGACGGCCACCGGAGAACACGCAAAGACAGGATGAACGAAAGAGATGGGCATCCGTAAGTACAAGCCGACGACCCCGGGTCGTCGCGGCGCCAGCGTCGCCGACTTCGTCGAGCTGACGCGCCGCGAGCCGGAGAAGTCGCTGCTCCGCCCCCTTCCGAAGAAGGGCGGGCGCAACAACCGCGGTCGCATCACCACCCGGCACCAGGGCGGTGGCCACAAGCGGGCGTACCGGGTGATCGACTTCCGCCGCGCCGACAAGGACGGCATCCCGGCGAAGGTCGCGCACATCGAGTACGACCCCAACCGCACCGCGCGGATCGCGCTGCTGCACTACGCCGACGGGGAGAAGCGCTACATCCTCGCGCCGCAGGGGCTCAAGCAGGGCGACCGCGTCGAGAACGGGCCGGGCTCGGACATCAAGCCGGGCAACTGCCTGCCGCTGCGCAACATCCCGACCGGCACCATCGTGCATGCCATCGAGCTGCGCCCCGGCGGCGGCGCCAAGCTGGCCCGCTCCGCCGGCACCGGCTGCCAGCTGCTGGCCAAGGAGGGCAAGTACGCCACGCTGCGCATGCCCTCCGGCGAGATGCGGATGGTGGACGTGCGCTGCCGGGCCACGGTCGGCGAGGTCGGCAACGCCGAGCAGTCCAACATCAACTGGGGCAAGGCCGGCCGCATGCGGTGGAAGGGCAAGCGCCCGAGCGTCCGTGGCGTGGCGATGAACCCCATCGACCACCCGCACGGTGGTGGTGAGGGCAAGACCTCCGGTGGCCGTCACCCGGTCAACCCCAAGGGCAAGAAGGAAGGCCGTACCCGCCGGGCCAACAAGGCCAGCGACCGGCTGATCGTCCGTCGGCGCACCAAGAAGAAGCGGTAGGAGTAGGCCATGCCACGTAGCCTGAAGAAGGGCCCGTTCGTGGACGACCACCTCATGAAGAAGGTGGAAGCCCAGAACGAGAAGGGCACCAAGAACGTCATCAAGACGTGGTCGCGCCGGTCCATGATCGTCCCGGAGATGATCGGCCACACCATCGCCGTCCACGACGGCCGCAAGCACGTGCCGGTGTTCATCACCGAGGCCATGGTGGGTCACAAGCTGGGTGAGTTCGCGCCCACGCGGACGTTCCGCAGCCACGTCAAGGAAGACCGTCGCAGCCGCCGTGGCTGACCGGCAGCAGGATCGTAGGAGAGAGGGAACAGCGATGGAAGCCAGGGCCCAGGCGCGGTACGTCCGTGTCACGCCCAGAAAGGCCCGCCGCGTGGTGGACCTCATCCGCGGCCTGCCCGCCGCGGAGGCCCAGACGGTGCTGCGGTTCGCCCCCCAGGCTGCGAGCGAGCCGGTGGGCAAGGTGCTGGCGAGCGCCATCGCCAACGCCGAGCACAACTTCAAGCTCAACCGTGACACGCTCGTGGTGAGCCGGGCGTGGGTCGACGAGGGGCCCACGCTCAAGCGGTTCCGGCCGCGCGCTCAGGGCCGGGCCTACCGGATCAACAAGCGCACCAGCCACATCACCGTGGTCGTCGAGTCCCGCGAGGACGCGGCGTCTGGTAACGGCGGCAGGAAGAGGAGGGCCCGCTAGTGGGTCAGAAGATCAACCCGCACGGGTTCCGACTCGGCATCACCACCGACTTCAAGTCCCGGTGGTACGCCGACAAGCTGTACAAGGACTACGTCAAGGAAGATGTCGCCATCCGCCGCATGCTCCAGAAGGGCATGGAGCGGGCCGGCATCTCCAAGGTCGAGATCGAGCGCACCCGCGACCGCGTCCGGGTGGACATCCACACCGCCCGGCCGGGCATCGTCATCGGCCGGCGCGGCGCCGAGGCCGACCGGATCCGGGGCGACCTGGAGAAGCTGACCGGCAAGCAGGTCCAGCTGAACATCCTCGAGGTCAAGAACCCCGAGATCGACGCGCAGCTGGTGGCCCAGGGCGTGGCCGAGCAGCTGTCCAGCCGGGTGGCCTTCCGCCGCGCGATGCGCAAGGCCATCCAGTCGGCGATGAAGAGCGGCGCCAAGGGCATCAAGGTGCAGTGCAGCGGCCGGCTCGGCGGGGCGGAGATGTCCCGTTCGGAGTTCTACCGCGAGGGTCAGGTCCCGCTGCACACGCTGCGCGCCGACATCGACTACGGCTTCTACGAGGCCCGGACGACCTTCGGCCGGATCGGCGTCAAGGTGTGGATCTACAAGGGCGACGCCCCCACCACCCGCGCCGAGCGCGAGGCCCGCGCGGCCCAGCAGCGCGCCGGTGCCGGCGGTGAGCGCCGCGGTCGCGGTGAGCGCCGCAGCCAGCGCCGTGGCCGGGGCCGCGGCGGCGAGCGCCAGCAGCAGAGTTCCGAGCAGCAGGCACAGTCGGCTTCCGAGTCGGCGGCGCCCGCTCCCAGTGGTGAGGGGAGCTGAGTGATCCATGCTGATCCCTCGCAAGGTCAAGTACCGTAAGCAGCACCACCCCAAGCGCAAGGGGATGGCCAAGGGCGGGACCAAGGTCGTCTTCGGCGACTTCGGCATCCAGGCCCTTGAGGGCGCCTACGTGACCAACCGGCAGATCGAGGCCGCACGTATCGCCATGACCCGGCACATCCGGCGTGGCGGCAAGGTGTGGATCAACATCTTCCCGGACCGTCCGCTGACCAAGAAGCCGGCCGAGACCCGCATGGGCTCCGGTAAGGGCTCGCCGGAGTGGTGGGTGGCCAACATCAAGCCCGGCCGCGTGATGTTCGAGATCTCCTACCCCAACGAGGAGGTCGCTCGCGAGGCGCTGACCCGTGCGATCCACAAGCTTCCGATGAAGTGCAAGATCGTCAAGCGAGAGGTGGTTGAGTCCTGATGGCCAAGGGCCTTACCGCCCAGGAGCTGCGGACCGAGCCCGAAGAGCAGCTGGTGGCCAAGCTCAAGGAGGCCAAGGAGGAGCTCTTCAACCTCCGCTTTCAGGCGGCCACCGGGCAGCTCGACAACTACGCTCGGTTGCGCCAGGTCAGGCGCGAGATCGCGCGCATCTACACGGTGATGCGCGAGCGGGAGCTGGGCATCGTGACGATCGCCGAGGAGCCGGCGGCGCAGGAGGACAAGAGCGATGAGTGAGCAGGCCCCCGCTGCGGGCGCCAAGCGGCGTCCGAGCCGCAAGGTCGCCGAAGGCATTGTGGTCAGCGACAAGATGGACAAGACCGTCGTGGTGGCGGTCGAGGACCGCGTCAAGCACCGCAAGTACCACAAGATCATTCGGCGGACGAGCAAGTACAAGGCGCACGACGAGAAGAACGAGTGCGGCATCGGCGACCGCGTCCGTCTCATGGAGACCCGGCCGCTGTCGGCCACCAAGCGGTGGCGAGTGGTCGAGATCCTCGAGAAGGCCAAGTAATTACCGGTTCCACCAGGCTCCGCCCGCGCGGCGGAGAACCGGTGTGACGAACAGGAGTTGACGTGATCCAGCAGGAGTCGCGACTCAAGGTCGCCGACAACACGGGTGCCAAGGAGATCTTGTGCATCCGGGTGCTCGGCGGCTCGGGTCGGCGCTACGCGGGAGTCGGCGACATCATCGTCGCGACGGTGAAGGACGCCCTTCCCGGCGCGAGCGTGAAGAAGGGGGACGTCGTCAAGGCCGTCGTCGTGCGCACCCGCAAGGAGCGCCGGCGCCCCGACGGCTCCTACATCCGCTTCGACGAGAACGCCGCCGTCCTGATCAAGGACGGTGGCGACCCGCGGGGCACCCGCATCTTCGGCCCGGTCGGTCGGGAGCTGCGCGAGAAGAAGTTCATGCGAATCATCTCGCTCGCCCCGGAGGTGCTGTAGATGAAGATCAAGAAGGGCGATGAGGTCATCGTCATCGCCGGCAAGGACAAGGGCGCGATCGGCAAGGTGATCCACGCCGACCCGCGTCGTCAGCGGGTGACCGTCGAGGGCGTCAACCTCATCAAGAAGCACACCAAGGCCGACCCGCAGGGCAAGGGCGGCGGGGTCATCACCCGTGAGGCCCCGCTGCACGTCAGCAATGTGGCGTTGGTCGAGGACGGCAAGCCGGTCCGGGTCGGATACAAGTTCAAAGAGGACGGCACGAAGGTCCGGATCTCGCGCCGTACCGGCAAGGAGATCTGACGATGACCGAGACCATCACCGAGCGGCCGGTGCCGCGGCTGAAGATCCGCTACCGGGAGGAGATCACCAAGACCCTCCAGGAGCAGTTCGGCTACCGCAACGTCATGCAGATCCCCGGTCTGGTGAAGATCGTGGTGAACATGGGCGTCGGTGAGGCGGCCCGCGACGCCAAGCTGATCGAGGGCGCCATCCGCGACCTGTCCATGATCACCGGGCAGAAGCCCAGCGTGAACCGGGCCAAGAAGTCCATCGCCCAGTTCAAGCTGCGGGCGGGCATGCCGATCGGGGCGCACGTGACGCTGCGCGGCGACCGGATGTGGGAGTTCTTGGACCGGCTGCTGACGCTGGCGCTGCCGCGCATCCGCGACTTCCGCGGCCTGTCGCCCAAGCAGTTCGACGGCCATGGCAACTACACCTTCGGGCTGACCGAGCAGGTGATGTTCCACGAGGTCGACCCGGACACCGTGGACCGCCAGCGCGGCATGGACATCACCATCGTGACGTCCGCCAAGACCGACGACGAGGGCCGGGCGCTCCTTCGTGCCCTGGGCTTCCCCTTCAAGGAAAGCTGAGCGAGGAGAACCAGGAATGGCGAAGAAGGCGCTGATCGCCAAGGCGGCCCGCAAGCCCAAGTTCAAGGTGCGCGCCTACACCAGGTGCTCGCGCTGCGGGCGCCCGCGCTCGGTCTACCGCAAGTTCGGCCTGTGCCGGATCTGCTTCCGGGAGATGGCGCACCGCGGCGAGCTGCCCGGCATCACCAAGTCGAGCTGGTAACCCTGAGGAATTAGCAACCGGGCGCCCGGCGGACTTTCCCCATCCGGAAAGGAGCCGGCGCCCACGACCACGCCGAAGGTCCGCCTGCGGGCGGAAACCGCGGTGGGGAGGGGCCTGTAGGCCATGACGATGACCGACCCGATCGCAGACATGCTGACGCGTCTGCGGAACGCCAACGCGGCATACCACGACAGTGTGAGCATGCCGTACTCGAAGATCAAGGCGCACATCGCCGAGATCCTCCAGCAGGAGGGTTACATCGCCGGCTGGCACGTGGAGGACGCCAAGGTCGGCAAGACCCTCGTGATCGACCTGAAGTTCGGCCCGACCCGGGAGCGCGCGATCGCCGGTATCAAGCGCGTCTCCAAGCCGGGTCTGCGGGTGTACGCCAAGAAGGACAACCTGCCGAAGGTGCTGGGCGGGCTGGGCGTGGCGATCATCTCCACGTCCTCCGGCCTGATGACCGACAAGCAGGCCAAGAAGCGCGGCGTGGGCGGCGAAGTCCTCGCCTACGTGTGGTGAGGGGAGGGAAGTAGCACATGTCTCGCATCGGACGTCTTCCCATCCCCGTCCCCAGCGGCGTCGACATCAAGATCGACGGCCGTGAGGTCACCGTCAAGGGGCCCAAGGGAGAGCTGAAGCACACCGTCGCCGAGCCGATCGAGGTCACGCTCGACGACGGCGTGGTCAAGGTCACCCGGCCCAACGACATCAACACCGTCCGCGCGCTGCACGGGCTGACCCGCACGCTCATCGCCAACATGGTCGAGGGCGTCACCAAGGGCTACACCAAGACCCTGGAGGTCCGCGGCGTCGGTTACACCGCCACCTCCAAGGGCCCCAACAAGGTGGAGCTCAAGCTCGGCTACAGCCATCCGATCGAGTACACGGCGCCTGAGGGGATCACCCTGCGCGTCGAGACCGTGCGTCGTGACCAGATCAACGCGCTGATCCACGTGGACGGCATCGACAAGCAGAAGGTCGGCGAGACCGCCGCCAAGATCCGCAAGTTCCGCAAGCCCGACGTCTACAAGGGCAAGGGCGTGCGCTACGAGGGCGAGCAGGTCCGCAAGAAGGTCGGAAAGGCTGGTAAGTAGTCATGGCGGCCAAGACCCTAGCTCGCAGGAAGAACTCGCCGCGGGCCAAGGCGCGTGCCCGGCGGCATCTGCGGGTCCGCAAGAAGGTCATCGGGACCCCCGAACGGCCGCGCCTGGTGGTGACCCGTTCCACCAGGCACATGTACGCCCAGGTGATCGACGACACCATCGGCCACACGCTGGTCAGCGCCTCCACCATGGAGGCCGAGCTGCGCGCCGCCGATGGCGACAAGACCGCCAAGTCCCGCAAGGTCGGCGAGCTGCTGGCGGCGCGGGCCCGCGAGGCCGGCATCGTCAAGGTGGTCTTCGACCGGGGCGGCAACAAGTACCACGGGCGGGTCGCCGCACTGGCGGACGGCGCCCGCGAGGGCGGGCTGGAGTTCTGATGAAGGCCCACGCATCGCACACGATGGCCCTCACGAACCCTGACAACGGAAGGAACCACTGATGGCAGCGCAAAGGCGCGGTGGCGGTCAGGGTGGCGACCGTCGCGATCGCCGCGACGACCGCCGCGGTGGCGCCGACAAGGGACAGTCGTACATCGAGCGCGTCGTAGCGATCAACCGCGTCGCGAAGGTCGTCAAGGGTGGTCGGCGCTTCAGCTTCACCGCCCTGGTGGTCGTCGGTGACGGCAACGGCACGGTCGGCGTCGGATACGGCAAGGCCAAGGAGGTGCCCGCGGCGATCGCCAAGGGCGTCGAGGAGGCCAAGAAGCACTTCTTCAAGGTGCCGCGGATCCAGGGCACGATCCCGCACGCCGTGCAGGGCGAGAAGGCGGCCGGCGTGGTGCTGCTGCGCCCGGCCAGCCCCGGTACCGGTGTGATCGCCGGTGGCCCGGTGCGCGCGGTCCTGGAGGCCGCCGGCATCCAGGACGTGCTGAGCAAGTCGCTGGGCAGCGCGAACGCGATCAACATCGTGCACGCCACGGTGGCGGCGCTCAAGCAGCTCAGCCGGCCGGAGGAGATCGCCGCCAAGCGCGGTCTGCCGCTGGAGGACGTGGTCCCGGCCCCGATGCTGCGGGCCTGGGCCGCCGGCACCGAGCCGCGGGTGGAGGTCGCCTCATGAGCCGGCTGAAGATCACCCAGGTCAAGTCGCGGATCAGCGAGAAGCAGAACCAGCGTGACACGCTGCGCACCCTGGGGTTGAAGCGGATCGGCGACAGCGTGATCCGCGAGGACACCCAGCAGGTGCGCGGCATGATCCGGACGGTGGCGCACCTGGTCACCGTCGAGGAGGTCGACTGATCATGGCGGACGTCACCGAGGGCGGCCCCCTCAAGGTGCACGACCTGCGCCCCGCCCCCGGCGCCAACAAGCGGAAGATCCGCAAGGGCCGGGGTGAGGCGTCCAAGGGCAAGACCGCCGGCCGCGGCACCAAGGGCACCAAGGCCCGCGACACCGTGCCGCTCGGCTTCGAGGGCGGCCAGATGCCGCTGATCCGGCGGGTTCCCAAGCTCAAGGGCTTCAAGAACCGCTTCCGGGTCGAGTACCAGGTGGTGAACCTGGAGAAGCTGGCCGAGCTGTACCCCCAGGGCGGTGAGGTCACCGTCGAGGACCTGGTGGCCAAGGGCGCGGTTCGCAAGAACAAGCCGGTCAAGGTGCTCGGCGACGGCGAGATCTCCGTGGCGCTGCAGGTGAAGGCGCACGCCTTCTCCGCCTCCGCCAAGGAGAAGATCACCGCCGCCGGCGGAACCGTCGACGTGCTGTGACAGGCACGGGACGAAAGCGATGACGCGACCGGGGCTCGCAGCGGCCCGGGAGGTGCCTCCCGAGCCGCGGAAAACGCCCCGCATGCGCCCGGTTGTGCGGGCTCACATGCGGGGCGCCCGTTCGCTGAGGGCCGTAAGGTCCGTGGCGTTCGGGGGGCGAGCCCCGGTTGCGTCTGCTGTTAGAGTGCGACAAGTTCGAGCGGCGCGTCGCCATGCGGTGAGCGCATGGCGCGGCGCGGCCCATGCAGGACCCGGCCCCGTTGGCGGCCGCAGACATCGATTCGCGCAGGAGGACTGGTGCTAACGGCGATCGTGCGGGCGTTCCGTACCCCTGACCTGCGCAAGAAACTCCTGTTCACGCTGTTCATCATCGTCATCTTCCGGATCGGCTCGCAGCTGCCGACGCCCAACGTCAACACCGAGGCGATCCGGGAGGCGGTGGAGAGCGCCCGCGAGGGCGACCAGAGCCAGATCTACGGCCTGGTCGACCTGTTCAGCGGCGGGGCGCTGTTGCAGCTGTCGGTGTTCGCGCTGGGGATCATGCCCTACATCACCGCCAGCATCATCCTGCAGCTGCTGACGGTGGTGATCCCGCGGCTGGAGGCCCTCAAGAAGGAGGGCCAGGCCGGCACCAACAAGATCACACAGTACACCCGTTACCTGACCATCGGGCTGGCCATCTTGCAGGCCACCGGGATCGTGGCGATGGCCGCGACCGGCAACCTCTTCCAGGGCGCCGCCGTCGGGGACGTGCTCTACAAGACCGACCTGTTCAGCATCATCACCATGGTCGTGGTGATGACCGCGGGCACCTCGGTGATCATGTGGCTGGGCGAGCTGATCACCGACCGGGGCATCGGCAACGGCATGTCGATCCTGATCTTCACCCAGGTGGTGGCGGTCTTCCCGGCGCAGTTCTGGGCGATCTACACCAGCAAGGGCGCGTTCGCCTTCGCCCTGGTGCTGGTGGTCGGCCTGGCGATCATGGCCGGTGTGGTGTTCGTGGAGCAGGCCCAGCGCCGCATCCCCGTCCAGTACGCCAAGCGGATGGTCGGCCGGCGGATGTACGGCGGCACCTCCACCTACATCCCGCTCAAGGTCAACCAGGCGGGCATCATCCCTGTGATCTTCGCCTCGTCGCTGCTGTACCTGCCGGTGCTGGCGACGCAGCTGTGGCCGGAGAACAAGTGGATGATCAAGCTGCAGCCCTATCTGCAGCAGGACAATCCCTGGCACATGGCCGTCTTCTTCGGCTTCATCATCTTCTTCACGTACTTCTACGTGGCCATTACCTTCAACCCCACTGAAGTGGCCGACAACATGAAGAAGTATGGTGGGTTCATCCCAGGCATCCGTCCGGGACGGCCCACAGCCGAGTACCTGGACTATGTGCTGACCCGGATCACCACACCCGGCGCACTGTACCTGGGACTGGTCTCGCTGATCCCGATGGTGGCCTTCGCACTCCTGAAGGCGACCAACGACTTCCCGTTCGGCGGGACGAGCATCCTGATCGTCGTCGGCGTTGGACTGGATACCGTGAAGCAGATCGAAAGCCAGCTGCAGCAGCGTAACTACGAGGGTTTCCTCCGGTAGTGCGTATCGTCCTGGTGGGCCCCCCTGGTGCGGGCAAGGGGACTCAGGCCCAGTTCATCGCGTCTCACCTGTCCGTCCCGAAGATCTCGACAGGTGACATCTTCCGTGCCAACGTCAGCAGTGGCACCGAGCTCGGCCGCAAGGCCAAGCAGTACATGGACCGGGGTGATCTGGTCCCCGACGAGATCACCATCGCCATGGTCCGTGACCGCCTGGCCGAAAAGGATGCCGCCGACGGGTTCCTGCTGGACGGTTTCCCGCGCAACGTGCCGCAGGCGCAGACCCTCAAGAAGATCCTCGACTCCGAGTGGGGCACCCGGCTAGATGTGGTGCTGGAGCTGCGGGTGGACGAGGAGGAGGTGGTGCGCCGGCTGTCCGGTCGCCGCACCTGCAGCCAATGCGGCAAGATCTGGCACGTCGACTGGGACGACAAGCAGGACGACATCTGCGACGATTGCGGTGGTCAGCTGTTCCAGCGGGACGACGACAAGGAGGACGTCGTCCGGCACCGCCTGGAGGTCTACCAGGAACAGACCGCACCGCTGGTGTCGTTCTATGCCGATGAGGGCATTTTGGTCGGCATCGACGCGACCGGGCCGATTGAGGAGGTCACCGAGCGGGCGCTCCAGGCGATCCGCAACTTCCGCGCCTGAGCACCGCCCGTCGGCTCCGCAAGCGGCGTTCCGCGACGCCCGGCCTCCGGCCGCCCGGCCGTGGTCTGGATGCCACGTGCCCGGCGGCGGGGGACGGGCGTCGCGGCGTGTGCGGTGACCGCGTGCCCGCGGAACCGATGGGAGGGGAAGTCACGTGTGGGGTAGGCGCAGGCGCGGTCCGGTCATCCAGATCAAGAGCCCGGAGCAGATCGAGGCGATGCGGGCCGCCGGGCTGCTGGTCGGCCGGACGCTGGAAGTGCTGCGCGAGGCGGTCAAGCCCGGCATCACCACCGCCGACCTGGACGCCATCGCCGAAGACCACATCCGCTCGCATGGCGGCATCCCCTCCTTCAAGGGCTACCACGGCTTTCCCGCCACGATCTGCGCCTCGGTGAACGAGGAGGTCGTGCACGGCATCCCCAGGCCCGACAAGGTGCTGGCCGAGGGGGACATCATCTCCATCGACTGCGGCGCCATCGTGGACGGCTGGCACGGGGACGCGGCGATCACCGTCCCGGTCGGCGAGATCGACGCCGAGCGGCGCCGGCTGCTGGAGGTCACCGAGACGGCGCTGTGGCACGGTCTGGCGGCCGGAGTGGCCGGGGCGCGCCTGAGCGACATCTCGCACGCGATCGAGTCCTACATTCGCTCTCAGGGCCGCTATGGCATCGTGGAGGGCTATGGGGGCCACGGCATCGGCACCCAGATGCACATGGACCCGATGATCCCCAACCACGGGGAGCCCGGCCGCGGGCCGGTGCTGCGGCCCGGCATGTGCTTTGCCGTCGAGCCGATGGTCAACCTCGGCACCAAGCGGACCCGCGAGCTGGCCGACGGCTGGACGGTGGTCACCACCGACGGCCGGCACTCGGCGCACTTTGAGCACACCTTCGCGGTGACGCCGGACGGCCCGCGGGTGCTCACCGCGCTGGACGAGGGCCGGGAGTGGTTCGCCCGCCTCGGAGCCCGGGGCTGAGGGCGATCGCGATGACCACTCCCGACCCCCGGATGCGCGCCTCGGACGCCGACCGGGACCGGGTCGCCGAGGCGCTGCGCGAGCACTGCGCGGTGGGCCGCATCACCGTGGAGGAACTGCAGGAGCGGCTGGAGGCCGTCTACGCGGCCAAGACCTACGGGGAGCTGGCCGGCATCACCGCCGACCTGCCCGAGGAGGACCTGCAGGCCCGCCCGGCGCCGCCGGCGCATCGCTCCGGCGCCGCGGCATCGCCGCGCGAACCGGCCGGCGGGCTCTCCCGGCGGGGGATCGCGGCGGTGTGGGCCGCCTGGGCGATGGCCAGCGGGATCAACTTCACCATCTGGCTGGCGCTGGCGCTCACCGGGGAGCTGGTCTACCCGTGGTGGATCTGGGTGGCCGGGCCCTGGGGCGCGGTGCTGCTGATCAGCACTCTCCTCGGCGGCCGGCGTTTTTGACCGTTCCAGGCCCACTCAGTCCACGTGCATCAGCGGCCGGTAGTCGCCGGTGGGGACGAAGTGGGACACCCCCGGCCGGCCCTCGCCCACCAGGTGCAGGCTGAACCCCCCCGGCTCGCCGGTCACCGCGGCCTGGCCGGGGGAGGTGGTGTCCAGGTAGATCTGCCGGTAGGTGCTGGGGCAGGTGACCGCGGTGATCTCGCCGATGCGGCCGACCGCGGCCCGGTGCACATGCCCGCTGATCACCCGTTCCACCTGCGGGTGGCGGGCCAGCACGGCGCCGAGGGCGGCCGCATCGCGCAGCCCCGCCTCGTCCAGGAAACGCACCCCGATGGGGAAGGGCGGATGGTGGGTGGCCACCACCGTGGGGACGTCGGGGGCGGCCGCCAGGGCGGCGTCCAGCCACTGCAGGCGTTCTTCGTCCAGCTCCCCGTGGGACTCGCCGGGCACGGTGGTGTCGCAGCACACCAGGCGCACCCCGCGGACCTGGACGGCGTACTGGAAGGGCGCCTGCGGGTCGGGGGCGGCGCAGGCGGCGGTGCGGTCGGCGAACGCCTCCCGCAGCGCGGCCCGGTCGTCGTGGTTGCCGGGCAGCGGGAAGACGGGCATCGGCAGCGGCGACAGCAGCGCGCGCAGCCGCTCGTATTCGACGGGCAGCCCCCGGTCGGCCAGGTCGCCGGTGAGCACCACGCAGTCCGGCCGCTGCGGCAGGGCCAGCAGGCTGGAGACGGCGCTGCGGAGGGCGCGCACCGGGCCGGAGCGATCGTCGACCCGGCCGTCGGCCCCGGCGGCCAGGTGGATGTCGCTGAGCTGAGCGATGATCGTCATTGATCTTCTTCTTCCGATGCGCTTGCCCGGTGCGGGCGGCGTGCGCCGTCCCGTCGGTCTCTCCCCGCCGTGGGCGCCGTCACGCGCCCGTGCTCGCACACGAGGACGTCCGGGGAGAACGTCAGGGAGATCTTGACAGGTTTTAAGCCACGTTTGAAAGAACCGCCGAAAGCGCCGAGGTGACCTCCTCCGGTGCGGGGGCGACCTGGGGCACCACGTCCCGCAGCGCCAGCCAGCCGTTGATGGCCTGGGAGGTGGGGCCGGCCTCGTGCAGCTGCGGGTCCTCCACGCCGTACCAGGCGGCCACCCGCGACCACCGCCACAGCCGGTGCCCGGCGCTGGTGGTCTCCGAGGGCGGGAAGTTGCCGGGGCCGCGGGTGCCGCGGATGCACAGCCGCACCGACTCCAGGGAACGGCCCACCCGTTCGGCGATGTCGCGCATCGACAGCAGCGGGTCGGCCTCCACCGACAGCACCCGCAGCGGGGGGACGTCCTCCGCCGGCGGCTCGAGCGACTCCAAAAGTTCGATGACCTCCATGATGGCCGCCGACAGCGAGGGCGCCTGCCAGCGGCATCCGGCCTGGCCGCGCTGCTCCTTGCCGCGCAGCTCGCGCACGAACCCCACGGTCACCAGGCCGTGGGTGAGCTGGAAGAGGGGGTCGAGCTCGGCCTCCAGCAACGGGCGACTGAGGATCAGCTCGAAGTCGTAGTTCGGCATGCCGATCCTCCTTAAAGTCCTGCTTTAGGAAAGGTACAACGGATTAGGGAGTAAGCTGGGGACGGGAGCGGTGCCGGTTGTCATGTCGCCGTGTGATTTCGCGTTCGGCGGGCCGGTGACGTAGACTCCTGAGTCGGTCCGTTTTCGGTCGCCTGTTGACCCATGCCTACGCGCACCGGGTGTGGCCGTGTCCCTGGATGGATTCAGGGAAGCCGGGCCGAACCCCAGACGATGCCGAGCAGCGAAGCGCGGAGGACATGCCCAAGAAAGAAGGGGCCATCGAGATCGAGGGCACCGTCGTCGAGTCCCTCCCGAACGCCATGTTCCGGGTGGAGCTGGACAACGGCCACAAGGTGCTCGCCCACATCAGCGGCAAGATGCGGATGCACTACATCCGGATCCTGCCAGACGACCGGGTCGTCGTGGAACTGAGCCCTTACGACCTGTCCCGCGGCCGGATCGTCTACCGCTACAAGTAACCCTGAAAACGATCATTGTGGTTGCCTCTCCCCCGCCCGGCAGCGGGGGAGCGACCCTGATCGCTAGGAGACCACAGTGAAGGTCAAGCCGAGCGTCAAGAAGATCTGCAACAAGTGCCGGGTGATCCGCCGCCACGGCCGGGTCATGGTGATCTGCGAGGACCCGCGGCACAAGCAGCGTCAGGGCTGACGCACGACACGCACAAGCTCATCGCAACCTTCACACGGTGGCCGTACGACCCGGAGCGGGTCGTACGGCGCGGCTGTGTGTGGGGTACCCCCGGACGGAGGCCGGGGCCGTCGCCCGGGCAGGGGCGGGGGCGCGATGGGCAAGACCTCCGCCTGTGTAAGGAAGGGAACTGCCCACGATGGCACGCCTCGTTGGTGTCGACCTCCCGCGCGACAAGCGCATCGAGGTCGCTCTGACCTACATCTACGGCATCGGCCGTACTCGTGCACTGGAGACCCTGCGGCAGACCGGGGTCAATGGCGATCTGCGCGTCCACCAGCTCGGGGACGAGGAGCTGGTCAAGCTGCGCGACTGGATCGAAGCCAACTACAAGGTCGAGGGCGACCTGCGCCGTGAGGTGCAGGCCGACATCCGCCGCAAGATCGAGATCGGGTGCTACCAGGGCATCCGGCACCGCCGCGGGCTGCCGGTGCGCGGCCAGCGCACGCAGACCAACGCCCGGACCCGCAAGGGCAAGAAGAAGACGGTGGCCGGCAAGAAGAAGGCCGGCCGGAAGTAAGTAGTCCGACCGGGCCGGGCCCGCCCCGGCGGACCCAGCGCGGTGGGCCGGCCCGCCACCGGATCGACGACCTCACAGGAGTAGACGCCAGCGATGCCTCCCAGGAGCAAGGTCGGCGCCAAGAAGGTGCGCCGCAAGGAGAAGAAGAACATCGCCCACGGGCACGCCCACATCAAGAGCACGTTCAACAACACGATCGTGTCGATCACCGACCCGCAGGGGAACGTGATCTCCTGGGCCTCCGCGGGCCACGTGGGTTTCAAGGGCTCCCGCAAGTCCACGCCGTTCGCCGCTCAGCAGGCCGCCGAGGCCGCCGCCCGCCGGGCCATGGAGCACGGCATGCGCAAGGTCGACGTCTTCGTCAAGGGCCCGGGCTCGGGCCGGGAGACCGCCATCCGCTCGCTGCAGGCGACCGGACTGGAGGTCGGCTCCATCCAGGACGTCACGCCCGTTCCGCACAACGGCTGCCGCCCGCCCAAGCGGCGTCGCGTCTGAGGCCGGGAGGAAGAAGGACCATGGCTCGTTACACCGGCGCGGACTGCAAGCTCTGCCGGCGCGAGAAGATGAAGCTGTTCCTCAAGGGCAGCAAGTGCGAGGGGCCCAAGTGCCCGATCGAGATCCGGCCCTACCCGCCGGGCGAGCACGGCCGGGGCCGTCCCAAGGAGACCGAGTACCTGCTGCAGCTCCGCGAGAAGCAGAAGGCCCGCCGCATCTACGGCGTGCTGGAGAAGCAGTTCCACAACTACTACGAGATCGCCAACCGCAAGTCGGGCAAGACCGGTGACGTGCTGCTGCAGCTGCTGGAGCGGCGGCTGGACAACGTGGTCTACCGGGCCGGCTTCGCCAAGTCCCGCGACATGGCCCGCCAGCTGATCCGGCACGGCCACTTCAAGGTCAACGGCCGCAAGGTCGACATCCCCTCGTTCCTGGTCAGCGAGAACGACGTCATCGAGGTCAAGCCCAAGTCGCACGAGCTGACCCCGTTCGTGGTGGCCCGCGCCGAGGCCGGTGAGCGGCAGACCCCGGCGTGGCTGGAGGCCATCACCGAGCCGACCATGCGGATCCTGATCCACTCCCTGCCCACCCGGCAGCAGATCGACACGCCGGTGCAGGAGCAGCTGATCGTCGAGCTCTACTCCAAGTAAGGGCTCACCGCCCGGGCGGGGCCCGCGCTCCGCCCGGGTACGGTCGGAAGAAGGCGAACCGGCCGATTCCATGGCCCGGGTCGAAGGAACCCGGGTGGAACAACGACGGCGGCGTCAAATAGCGGGCGTCGCCGGTATGGAGGACACCCCATGCTCATCGCTCAGCGTCCCACACTCACCGAGGAGCAGATCGACGAGTACCGGTCCCGGTTCATCATCGAGCCGCTGGAGCCGGGCTTCGGCTACACGATCGGCAACTCGCTGCGCCGCACGCTCCTGTCGTCCATCCCGGGTGCCGCGGTCACCAGCATCCGCATCGAGGGGGTGCTGCACGAGTTCTCCACCATCCCCGGGGTCAAGGAGGATGTCACCGACATCATCTTGAACCTCAAAGAGCTGGTGGTCTCCTCCGAGCACGACGAGCCGGTGGTGATGTACCTGCGCAAGCAGGGCCCCGGGCAGGTCACCGCCGCCGACATCGCGCCGCCGGCCGGTGTCGAGGTGCACAACCCCGACCTGCACATCGCCACCCTCAACAGCAAGGCCAAGCTGGAGATGGAGCTGACCGTCGAGCGCGGTCGCGGTTACGTCTCCGCCGCCCAGAACAAGCAGCCGGGCCAGGAGATCGGCCGGATCCCGATCGACTCCATCTACTCGCCGGTCCTGAAGGTCACCTACAAGGTCGAGGCGACCCGAGTCGAGCAGCGCACCGACTTCGACCGCCTGATCCTGGATGTGGAGACCAAGCCGGCGATGCTGCCCCGCGACGCGGTGGCCAGCGCCGGCAAGACGCTGGTGGAGCTGTTCGGGCTGGCCCGCGAGCTGAACGTGGAGGCCGAGGGCATCGACATGGGCCCCTCGCCGACGGACGCCGCGCTGGCGGCCGATCTGGCGCTGCCCATCGAGGAGCTCAACCTCACCGTCCGCTCCTACAACTGCCTCAAGCGCGAAGGCATCCACACGGTCGGCGAGCTGGTGGCGCGCAGCGAGCAGGATCTGCTCGACATCCGCAACTTCGGTGCCAAGAGCATCGAGGAGGTCAAGCAGAAGCTGGCCGACATGGGCCTGTCGCTGAAGGACTCCCCGCCCGGATTCGACCCGGGCGTGGCGGCCGACAGCTACGGCGACGACGACTCCAGCTACGCCGAGACCGAGCAGTACTGATCGCAGTACCCGGGGCCGTCCCGTCCGCGCGCCGGGCGGGACGGCCGTCCATGAACGAGCCGCCGGTACCTGATACGGCCGGCGCAGGAAGGAAACCGCAATGCCCAAGCCCACCAAGGGCGCCCGCCTCGGCGGCAGCCCCGCGCACGAGCGGCTGATCCTGGCCAATTTGGCCACCGCGCTGTTCGAGCACGGCCGCGTCACCACCACCGAGGCCAAGGCCCGGCGGGTGCGTCCGTTCGCGGAGAAGCTGATCACCAAGGCCAAGAAGGGCGACCTGCACAACCGCCGCCTGGTGGCCCGGGTGATCCGGGACAAGAGCGTGGTGCACACGCTGTTCACCGAGATCGCCCCGCAGTTCGCCGAGCGTCCGGGCGGCTACACCCGGATCACCAAGATCGGGCCGCGGCGCGGCGACTGCGCCCCCATGGCGGTCATCGAGCTGGTCTCCGAGCCGATGCGGGCCGGCGCGGTCAAGACCGTCCAGGGCAAGGACGAGACCAAGGCCGCCGAGAGCAAGGCCGCCGAGGCCGAGGAGAAGGCGACCGAGGCCAAGAGCGAGGAGGCCGCCGAGGCCGAGGAGACCGAGACCAAGAAGGACGCCGAGTAAGGCGCCGCACGTCGGTTCGGCATGCCATGGCAGGCCCGCCGCCCCAGCTGGGACGGCGGGCCTGCCGCTTTGCTGGACGTCTGCGGCGTGCGGTGCGGCGAGCGCTTGACGCAGGACGAGGATGAGCATGACGGCACTGGTGCGGCTGCGACTGGACATCGGCTACGACGGCACGGACTTTTCCGGCTGGGCGCGGCAGCCCGACCGGCGCACCGTGCAGGGCGTCATCGAGGAGGCGCTGGGCCGGGTGCTGCGGCTGGATCCGCCGCCGGCGCTGACCGTGGCGGGCCGGACCGACGCCGGGGTGCACGCCCGCGGCCAGGTCGCCCACGTGGACGTCCCCGAGCGGGCGTATGCGGCGGTGAGCAACCGGCTGGTGCACCGCCTGGCCGGGCTGCTGCCGCCGGATGTGCGGGTGTGGCGCATCGCGGTGGCCCCGCGCGGCTTCGACGCCCGCTTCTCGGCGCTGTGGCGGCGGTACGTCTACCGGGTCTGCGACCGGGAGGCCGGGGTGGATCCGCTGCGCCGCCGGGAGGTGCTGTGGCATCCGCGCCCGCTGGACCTGGACCGGATGAACGAGGCGGCGGCGCGTCTGCTGGGCGAGCACGACTTCGCCGCCTTCTGCCGCCGGCGGGAGGGGGCGACCACCATCCGGCGGCTGCTGCGCTATGAGTGGCGGCGCGAGGAGCCCGCGTTGGCGGCGGCCACGGTGGTGGCGGACGCCTTCTGCCACTCGATGGTGCGCGCCCTGGTCGGCGCGCTGCTGGCGGTGGGCGACGGGCGCCGGGAGGTGGACTGGCCCGCCCGGGTGCTGGCCGCCGGGGTGCGGGACTCGGCGGTGAACGTGGCGCCCGCGCACGGGCTGTCGCTGGAGGAGATCGGCTACCCCGACGATGAGGAGGAGCTGGCCCGCCGGGCCCTGCAGACCCGGCAGGTGCGCACTCTCAGCGGCTCTGGGAACGCCTCCGAGGCGCCGGTGAACTCCTGACCCTCCCCCGTCCCGTTACGGGCGTCGTGGGGCCGTCAGGAGCCTTCCGCGGCGCGTTTGTCGATGGGGCGCAGCCCGTAGGCGATGAACTCTTCGGCGATCTGCTTGAGCAGCCGGTCGCCGGGTTTGGGCGTGGTGCCGTCGGCGTAGGTGGCGTAGGCGTAGACGATGTAGCGTCCCCGCACCGTGCCGGCGGCGTGGCCGCCCGCCCGGTCGATGTCGGGGGAGCGCTCGCCGGGCATCCCGCGGAACCACTCGTAGGCGGCCGGGTCGCCGGCCCGGTGGGCGGCCAGCGCCGCCTTGCGGGTCGGCATGACCGCCACCCCGGCGGTGACGGCGATCGTCCCGACCCGGTTGACGTAGGTGGCGCGGACCACGCTGCGGCAGTTCCCGCGTTCCAGCGCCTCGATCATCGCGCCCCGGGCGGTCAGCCCGCACTGGTGGTTGACCGACGTCATGTCCCGCAGGAAGACCCGGTCGGCCAGCTCGATCTCCTTGCTGGGGAACACCTCCACCAGCGCCAGCGGGCGGGGGTCGGTCTTCTCGTTGTCGATCCTGGACGGGCCGGTGCGGGTGGGGGACGGCGAGGCCGGCGAGGCCGCCGGCGGGGCGGCGGGCGCGCTGCGTTCGGGGGCGGGGGAGGCGCTGCGGGAGGGGCGCTTGGCGGCGCGCGGGCTCTCCTCGCCCGACCCGGAGAACAGGCCGAACCCGGCCAGCACGATGGCCGGTATCGCGATCACGATCGCCACCACGGCGATCATCAGCTGGTTGCGGCGGCGCACCACCGGTTGCTCGGCCTCGGCGGACGCCGGCCGCCGCTCGGGGCCGTGCTGGGGAGGCTCCTGCGCGGCGTGCGGCGGCGCCTGGGACAGCAGCAGGATGACCCCGCCTTCGGACAGCTGGTCGGCGGGCGCGGCGGAGGTGGTGTGCGGCAGCCCGTCGAGGTGGTGCCCGGTGTATTCGGGGGGCGTGACGCCGGGTGGGAGCACCGCGTCGGGCGTCAGCGCGCCGTCGGAGTCGTCGGAATCGTCCGATGCGGCGTCCTGGACGGGCGTCTGCCGGGCCTCGGGCGCGCTCTTGCCGTTCCGGGAGGGCTCGGCCTGCTCCTGGGAGACCTGCTCGGCGGTGGACGCCTCGGCGGCGGGGGCCTTTTCCCGCCCGGCCTCCCGCTCGGGCCGGTGCTCTTCCTGCGGGCCCGGGTACAGCGGGATGCCGTCCGGGTCGGTGTCCGGGAAGGACGGGCCGGGCAGCTCCTTGATCGGTTCGGGCGGGACGGCGCCGCGGGTGTCCACGCTGGGCACGCCCACCCCGGCCACCAGGACGCCCGGCGCCGGCTCGGCGGCGGGCTCCGCGGCGGCCTCGGCGGCGGGGCCGCCTGCCGCGGGGGCGGCGGGCTTCGCCTCCTCGGCGGGGCCGTCCGTCTGGGAGGCGTCCTCGGTCGCGGCGGCCTCGGCATCGGATGCGTCCGCCGCGGGGCCGGAGTCGGCCCCGGCCGCTTGCCGTTCCTCCTCGGAGGCCGCCCACCAGGGCTTGTCCGGGCCGAACAGCGGGACGGTGAAGGTGGGCGCAGCCGGCTTCGGCTCCGCTTCCGCCGTGGCCTTTGCCGCCTGCGGCCGTGCCGCGGGCTCGGCGGCGGCCTCGCCGGCCCGCCCGAAGCTGGGCGGCGCGGGCGTCGCCGGGGCGCCTTCGGCGGGGGACGCCGAGTCCACCGCGGACTCGGAGGTCTCCTCAGGTCCAGACATAGCCAAACAGGGTATTCGCCGCGATCAGCCCGTGAGGGGTTTGCCTTCGATTCCCCGGTAGTGCAGGGCCCTGCCCAGGTTGCTGCCGAGGATGATCTGTTGCTGGAAGTCGGATACGACCCGGTGGTACTTCTTGGCGATGGTCTTGCCGTCGGGCCGCTGCACCCACGTCATGATCAGGTAGTGCCCGTGGGCGCGGGAGGTCCCCAGCGCGGCGCCCTTGCCGATCTTCTTGCTGTACCCGGTGCCGGGCAGCGGCTGCAGGTAGGCGTCCCGTCCCGCGCCGGCCTTCTGGGCGGCCCTGGCCCACTTGTCGGTCTTGAGGTTCAGCACGCCCACGGTGCCGACGAGCAGGCCGTCGGCGCGGGCGTAGGTGGCGCGCAGCACCTGGACGCAGCCGCCCTTTTTGAGGGTCGCGGCGAGCTTGCCGCCGTTGACGGCCTTGCTGCAGTTGCGCTCGTGCTTCCAGGCCGTGCGGACGTACTTTTTGCCCTTGGCGGTGAAGGACGCCTTGCCGAACACCTCTTTGAGGGTCAGCGGCTTGGGGTCGGTGGCGCGGCTTTTCAGCTTGATGTTCAGCGGGGCCGCCGAAAGGGAGGGCGTCGGGGTCGCCGTGGGCGTGGCGGTCGGCTGCTGCGGGGCGGCGGCCGCCTTGCCGTCGCCCGAGCCGCCCTTGAGCGCGGAGGAGGCGGCGAACCCGCCGCCGACGAGCAGCAGCCCGGCCAGCACGGCGCCGCCGACGGTCACCGGCAGCGGCAGGCCGCGCTTGGAGTCCGCGCCGTCCTTGTCGGGCTTGCGGTGCCCGGCGGGCTCGCTGAAGCCGCCGTCGTCGGCGAAGTAACGTTCGCCCATCGCGCCGTACAGCTCCCCGCCGGAGGGGCCGGCGGCGGGCTCCCGGCCCGCGGGGCCGCCGTCGCCGGGACGGTGGGGCGGCTCCGGCGGCGACGGAGAGGCCCAAGGGGGGTTCCCGGCCCCGGGGCGGTCCGCAAAGCCCGACCCGCCGTCCGGCGCGGCCGCGCCGTCGTCGTCGAAGGAGCCCAGCCCGAATCGCCCGCCGGGCCCGGTGTCGAACCGTCCGGTGGGGAAGGACCGGTCGAAGGACTCGCCGCCGAACCGCTCCCCGGGGCGCGCGGCGAACGCGCCCGGCGGCGGGGAGAAGGGAGAGGCGCCCTCCCCGCCGGGGCGGTCGGCGCCGGCCTGCTCCGGGCCGTACGGCTCGGGAGGACGGTCGTCGGGACTGCCTTGGTCACCCGGGTAACCCATGTGTTGGACCCTACCCTCGCATTTGCATGGCTTGGCCCGCGCTTGAGCGGCGCGACGGCACGCCGGCGGGGCCGGAAGGGGAGGACGACCGAACGGCGGTCGTCGCAGGTCACGGCTTTAAGCCCACCCGAAGGTCTGCGTCCACCACGGGCCGCCGGAGCCGGTCTGCACGCCGACCCCGATCGCCTTCAGCCCGCAGTTGAGGATGTTGGCGCGGTGGCCGGAACTGTTCATCCAGCCTTTCATGACGGCGGCCGCGGTGGGGTAGCCCATGGCGATGTTCTCGGCGCCCGGGCTGGGGTAGCCGGCCTTCTTGATGCGGTCGGCGAAGGTCTCGCCGCTGGGGGAGGTGTGGCTGAAGTAGCCCTTGGCGGCCATGTCCGCCGAGTGCGCCCGCGCGGCCGCCACCAGGCGGCCGTCCACGCGCAGCGCCGGGCAGCCGGCCTTGGCGCGTTCCTGGTTGGTCAGCTCCACCACCTGCGCCTCCATCCCGGTCAGGCCGGAGGGCGGAGGGGAGGCGTCGCCGCCGGAGCCGCCGTCGCCGGAGCCGCCGGATCCGCCACCGCCGCCGGAGTCTCCGCCCGAGTCACCGCCGCCGGAGCCGCTGTCGCCGGAGCCGCCGCCTGAGCCGGATCCTTCCGGCTTGGGGCTTTGCGCGCCGTCGCGGTCGCGCAGCCGCATGCGCAGTTCCTTCAAGGGCTGGGACTGCTCGGCGAACGACCGGGCGAGCTCGTCGGGGGCCTGCGGCGCGGTGGCGCCGCTTTCCGGGGCGTTTGCGGGGCCGGTGGGAGCGCCTTCGGCCGCATCGGCCCGAGGGCCGGGCGCGGGGAGCGCGCCGGTGCTCTGCGGCTCACCGGTGACCGCCGGCACCACCAGGCGGTCCAGCGCCACGCCGGTGCCGACGGCCAGCGCGGCACCGGTCACGATCGCCGTCGTGACCAGGGCGCGCCGGCGCCGGGAGCCGCGGCCGGATTCCTTGCGGGGGGCTGATCCATGGCGGGGGGAACGCATCGCTGTCGAGCCTTCCGGAGCGGGGACGGGTCATCCGGCATCGGTTCCGCACCATATCCCCCCAAGTGCCGTGAAACGGATGCTTTGCAACTATGTGGACAGAGTGGATGCCGTGGCCGCAGGGGAATGTGACAAGGCACTGGTTCGCATGCGGCATACTGGAAACTGGCCGGGAGACTGTTCGCGACGGCTCGCTTTGACCCATGCCCGCAGGGCTGGGTATTCTGCCAGTTCGTTGCATCTACCGGTGTGCCCGTATCAGGGCCCCGGCCTCCAGGGTGTCGCTTCGGACCATTGTTGATCCGGTGGGCGTGCCCCGGATCCGCTGTGAAGTCGACAAGAAACGAAGGCTTACGACCGTGCGCACGTACACCCCTAAGCCCGCTGACGTGCAGCGTCAGTGGTACGTCATCGATGCGACCGATGTCGTGCTGGGTCGGCTTGCCAGCCAGGTCGCGACCCTGCTGCGGGGGAAGCACAAGCCGATCTACGCGCCGCATGTGGACACCGGCGACTTCGTGATCGTCGTCAATGCCGACAAGGTGGCGCTGACCGGCAACAAGCGGGAGCAGAAGCGGGCCTACCGCCACTCCGGCTACCCGGGCGGGCTGCGGTCGATCACCTACAAGGACTTCCTGGCCAAGCACCCCGAGCGAGCGGTCGAGAAGGCCATCAAGGGCATGCTCCCCAAGAACTCGCTCGGGCGCCGGATGTTCAAGAAGGTGAAGGTCTACGCCGGCCCGGACCACCCGCACCAGGCCCAGCGGCCGATCCCCTACGAGATCACCCAGATCGCGCAGTGAGCGGGGGGCGGGTCGCCGGTGCGGCCCGCCGAGCAGCCGCCGGGCACGACCCTGAAACAGTGGCCGCCGGGGCACCCGAGCAGCGCGATCGGGCCCGCCGCCCTGGCTAGAAGACCCTAGGAGAACAGTGGCCGAGAACAGCGGCATCGAGACGCCCGTCGAGGGTGCCGAGTACGACGAGTACGAGGAGTACCCGTCGGAGTACACCACCGAGACGCCCGAGGCCCCGGCCGAGTACGGGGCCCAGCCGGTCGCGGTCGGCGCGGCCTCGGCCACCGGCCGCCGCAAGGAGGCCATCGCCCGGGTCCGGGTCATGCCGGGCACCGGCAACTGGACGATCAACGGCCGGACGCTGGAGAACTACTTCCCCAACAAGGTTCACCAGCAGATGGTCAACGAGCCGTTCGTCCAGCTCGGCGCCGAGGGCCAGTTCGACGTGATCGCCCGCGTCGGCGGCGGTGGCGTGACCGGTCAGGCCGGTGCGCTGCGGATGGGCGTCGCCCGCGCCCTGCAGATCATCGACCCCGACCACCGGCCGACCCTGAAGAAGGCCGGGTTCCTGACCCGGGACGCCCGGGTCAAGGAGCGCAAGAAGGCCGGCCTGAAGAAGGCCCGCAAGGCTCCGCAGTACAGCAAGCGCTGACGCGTGCCGGGCTCGTCCCGGCGGCGTGCGCTGCTCTTGCGGCACAAGACTGATGACAGGGGCCGGTGCGAGGCCGTTGAGCGCCCGCACCGGCCCTGTGGTGTGAACGGGCGCCGGGCTGCGCGCGTGCCGGAGGCCCCGGGTTTGGTGGCCGTCCGTCATGGAATGACGCGAACTGCGAACTGGTGCGGCGGCCGTGGGCGTCATATGACCGCGTGGAGCCGGTATGGCACCGCGCGGTCGTCGCTGTACGGGCCGCGTCCAAGACCCGACGGGTGGGAGTTGAGCTGTGGGCCGTTTGTTCGGAACCGATGGGGTGCGTGGGGTCGCCGGCCGTGACCTGACGGCACGGCTGGCCATGGACCTGTCCGTGGCGGCGGCGCGGGTGCTGGGCGAGGCCGGCGCGTTCGCCGGGCACCGGCCGGTGGCCGTGGTGGGGCGCGACCCGCGCGCCTCCGGCGAGTTCCTGGAGGCGGCCGTGGTCGCCGGGCTGGCCGGGGCCGGGGTGGACGTGCTGCTGCTGGGGGTGCTGCCCACCCCGGCGGTGGCGTACCTGACCCGCGCCCTGGAGGCCGATCTGGGGGTCATGCTGTCGGCCTCGCACAACCCGGCGCCCGACAACGGGATCAAGTTCTTCGACCGCAGCGGCTACAAGCTGGCCGACGAGATCGAAGACCGCATCGAGGCCCAGCTCGGCGCGGACTGGCAGGGGCCGACCGGGGCGGACGTGGGCCGCGTCCGCGACGCCCACGGGGCGGTCGAGCAATACGTGGCGCACCTGCTGTCCACGCTGCCGGCCTCGCTGGACGGGCTGCGCGTGGTGGTGGACTGCGCCAACGGGGCGGCCTCGTCCATCGCGCCGGAGGCGCTGCGCCGGGCCGGCGCCGAGGTGACCGCCATCGGGAACGCCCCCGACGGGCTCAACATCAACGCCGGCTGCGGCTCCACCCACCTGGAGGCGCTGCGGGCCGCGGTGATCGCCCAGGGCGCCGACGCCGGCATCGCCCACGACGGGGACGCCGACCGCTGCCTGGCGGTCACCGCCTCCGGCGAGGTGGTCGACGGCGACCAGATCATGGCGATCCTGGCCACCGAGCTGCGCGAGGCGGGCCGGCTGGCCGGGGACACCGTGGTGGCCACCGTGATGTCCAACCTGGGCTTCAAGATCGCGATGCGCGAGGCCGGGATCGGCGTGGTGGAGACCGCGGTGGGCGACCGCTACGTGCTGGAGGCGATGAAGGCCGGCGGCTACACCCTGGGCGGCGAGCAGTCCGGCCACGTGATCATGCTGGAGCACGCCACCACCGGGGACGGGCTGCTGACCGGCCTGCACCTGCTGGCGACCATGGCCCGCCGGGAGCGCTCCCTGGAGGAGCTGGCCAAGGTGATGCACCGGCTGCCGCAGGTGCTGGTCAACGTGCGCGGCGTGGACAAGACCAAGGTCGGCGCCTCCCCGGAGCTGGCCGAGGCCGTCACCGAGGCGGAAAAGGAGCTCGGCGACGGCGGCCGGGTGCTGATCCGGCCCAGCGGCACCGAGCCCATGGTCCGCGTGATGGTGGAGGCCCCCACCCAGGAGCAGGCCCAGCGGGTCGCCGACCGCCTCGCCGAGGTCGTCCGCACCGCCCTGTGAGCCCTCACCGGGCGGTCTCCACCGCCCGTCCCGCCTGATCGCCGGCCCGGTGACCGGACGGGCCCGGCCGGCGGGTGGGCCGCTCACCGGTCGGGGCGGGTCACTTCGCCTTCCGCTTGGCGACCTCGAAGGCGGTGCAGCCGAGGCCCCCGGCCTCGGTCTCCTTGAGCTTTCCGCTCAGGGCGGTCGGCGTGCCGTAGGGGACGTCGGCCCGCAGGGTGAAGGCCGCCTGGCCGGAGGGGGCGCTGCCGCCCTTCCAGAACTCGGGCTCCAGCGTCGGCTTCTCGCCGGAGTGCTCACCGCCGATGAAGAAGGGCCCGGTCACCGCCCCCTCGGTGTCGCGGCCCTCGAAGAGGGGGACGGTGCCGTTCACCCGCAGTTCTCCCGCCGGGTTCGGCTTGAGTTCCAGTCGCATGCCGTATCGCCGGCCGCCACAGATGCGGTGGCCGTCCCGCGTGCCCTGGAGCGCCCGGTGGGCCGCCTCGGCCTCCTCCTTCTTGGAGAAGGACGGCAGGGAGGGCAGGGAGATCGAGCCGATGACGCTGGCGATGAAACCGATGATCACCAGGCCGATCCCCACCGGGATGCTCCAGAGCATGACGGCGCAGCCGGAGGGCACGGGCATGTTGCTGTCCGCGGGGAAGGGACAGCTGCATCCGCGAACCGGTCTTTTCGGGTGTTACGCCTGGTGAACGCTCTGGGCTGCGCTCAGTCCTCGGTGATCTCCAGGCGGCCGATCCTCAGGTGCGCGATCTCCACGGTGCCGGCCTGCAGGTGGTGGACGATCGCCCGCTTGATGGCCAGCCTGCCGATCGCGACGGCCCCGACCGCCAGGGCGCCCAGCGTCATCGCGCCCAGGGCCAGCGAGCCGAGCCCGCCGCCGGCGCGCAGCGTCACCCCGGTCGCCGACGCCCCGGTGACCGCCGCGCCGGTGGCGCGGGCGCCCACCGCCCGTTCGGTGCGGACGCGCGGCCTGTCGCTTGAGCCGGTGCCGGCCGGCGTCTCGATCTGCGGTTCGTCCCGGCCGTCCGGCTCGGTCCCCATGGTCTCCCCCTGATCGGCGATGAACGTGGTCGTCTCCGATGCTATTGCCCGGGACGGGAGGGGAGCGCCGGCGGTGCGCCCGCTCAGCAGCGGTTGAGGAAGTCCTCCAGGGCGTCGCGGTCGGCGCGGGTCACCGGCAGGCCGTACTTGCGGGCCACGGCGATGTACTTGACCCCGTAGGTGCACTGGTAGGCCTTCTGCGGCTGCCATTCGCCAGGCCCGGAGTCGCCCTTTTGGCCGTTGGGCACGCCCCACACCGCCAGCAGGTTGTCGTGGTCGTTGGCGAACTGCTCGCGGCGCTGCGCGCTCCATCGGTAGGCGCCCATCCGCCAGGCCAGCGCCAGCGGGTAGATGTGGTCGATCTGCACCTCGGCGGCATCCGACTTGCGGAAGGAGATGGTCTTGCCGGTGTAGGGGTCCTGCAGCGTGCCCGACACCACGACGCAGCCGTCGCGCCGCCGCACCTGCTGCAGATCGCGGGCCAGGACGTCGTTGCGCTGGTCGCAGCCGTTGCGGTCGATGTCGCGCCAGCGCTGCCCGAACTTCTCCCGCGCATAGCCGCGCCCGGCGCCCTCGGGGGCCACCGCGAGCGTCCGCAGATCCCTGCGGGCCGCCGTGACGGCGGCGGCGTCCGGTTTCACGCCGCCTGCGGAAGGGCCCTGGTCGCCGGTGTCGATGTGGACGCTGCACCCGGACGCCGCCACCGCCGCGGCCGCCATGATCAGGCCCGGCCGCCGGAAGTTCATCACCTCACCGCCTCATCTCCGGTTCATTCATGCCCGTTTTACGGTGATCAATGGTGTTCACTGTAGGGACGGGCGAACGGCGCCCGGCCTGCGGGTCGTCCGAAAGCAGCAAAGCCGCCAGCCGGAGTCCGACCTGGGGGTGAAGACGGCACCCGGCCCGTTCCACTAGGTTCGGGACATGCCGATCATCGCCACCCAAGGGCTGACGATGAGGTTTCCCGGGGTGACCGCTCTGAACGACCTCACCGTGGCCGTGGAACCGGGAGTGGTGGGGCTGGTCGGCGCCAACGGCGCCGGCAAGTCCACGCTCATCAAGATCCTGCTGGGGCTGCTGCCGCCCACCTCCGGCCGCGCCTGGGTGCTGGATCTGGACGTGGCCCATCAGGGCGCGCTGATCCGGGAGCGGGTCGGCTACATGCCCGAGTACGACTGCCTGCCGCCGGATGTGTCGGCCACCGACTTCGTGGTGCACATGGCCCGCATGAGCGGGCTGCCGCCCGCCGCGGCCCGCGAACGCGCCGCCGACACGCTGCGGCACGTGGGGCTGCACGAGGAGCGCTACCGGCCGATCGGCGGCTACTCCACCGGCATGCGGCAGAAGGTCAAACTGGCCCAGGCGCTGGTGCACGACCCGCAGCTGGTGTTCCTGGACGAGCCCACCAACGGGCTGGACCCGGCCGGGCGCGATGAGATGCTGGAGCTGATCCGGCGGATCGGCACCGAGTTCGGCATCAGCGTGCTGGTCACCTCGCATCTGCTGGGAGAGCTGGAGCGCACCTGCGACCACGTGGTGGTCATCGACGGCGGGCGGCTGCTGCGCTCCCAGCCCGTGGCGGAGTTCACCGCCGACAGCGGGACGCTGGCGGTGGAGGTCGAGGAGGGCCGCGACGCCCTCGGGCACCGCCTGGCCGATGCGGGACTGTCGGTGCGCCCGGACGGGCGGCTGCTGCTGGTGGACGTGGCCGGAGAGCACACCTACGACCTCATCCGGGACGCGGTGGTCGAGCTGAACCTGTGCCTGATCCGCATGGAGCGCCGCCGCCACCACATCGAGGAGGTCTTCACCGCGCCGCAGGACGCCTGGCGGCAGGCCCCGCCGATGCCCGGCCCGCCGCCCCCGGCGACCGCGCCGCCCGTCCCACCGGCCGCGCCCGTGGGCTTCACATCGCCCCCCGCCGGGCCGCCGGGCGGCCACCCGTGGACGCCGCCACCCGGGGGAGCGGCCGATGGAAGGGGGAGCGGGGCATGACGAGCGGAACCATCCACGACATCGGATACCGGCGCTATGACGGGCGCCGGCTGGGCCGTTCCTATGTGCTGCGCTCGCTGTACGTCCACAACCTGCGGGCCGCCTGGGGACTGGGCCGGCCGGCCCGCGCCAAGGTGATGCCCTTCCTGCTGGCGGCGATCATGCTGCTGCCGGCGGCGGCCGACGTGGCGGTGGTCGCCATCAGCAGGGAACCGGAGCTGCTGTGGCGGTACTCGGCCTACGCCACCTACCTGCAGGCGGTCATCGCGATCTTCCTGGCCACCCAGGCGCCGGTGCTGGCCTCCCGGGAGCTGCGCTTTCACGTGGTGCCGCTGTACTTCTCCCGCCCGGTGGGGCATCTGGACTTCGCGCTGGCCAAGCTGGCGGCGCTGACCACCGCGATGTTCATGCTGATGGCCGTCCCGGTCACCGTGCTGTACGCCGGCGGGCTGATCAACCAGGTGCCCGACCCCGGCGGGCACGCGCTGCGCTACCTGAGCGCCCTGGCCGGCGCGGCGCTGTATGCGGTGGTGCTGTCGGCGCTGGCGCTGGCGGTGGCGGCCTGCACCCCGCGCCGCGGGTTCGGGGTGGCCGCGGTGATCTCCGTGTACCTGCTGTCCAGCATGTTCGTGCTGACCGTCCAGGGCATCGCCGAGGCGCGCACCAACTTCGCCTTCGCCGGCTGGATGGGGCTGCTGACCCCGTTCAACCTGGTGGACGCGGTGCAGGTGAGGCTGCTGGGCGCGCAGAAGTCCGCGGTGGCGGTGCCCCCCGCCCCGCTGGGCGGCCCGGTGGCGCTGCTGCTGTGCGTCGCCGTGGTGGCCGTCTCGATCGCGGTCCTGTACCGCCGTTTCCGGAAGGGCGCCGACCTGTGAGCGTGCTGCGGTTGGAGAACGTGTCCCGCTGGTACGGCAACGTGGTGGCGGTCAACGGGGTCTCGATGAGCATCGGGCCGGGGGTGACCGGGCTGCTGGGCCCCAACGGGGCGGGCAAGTCCACCCTGATCCACATGATGGGCGGCTTCCTGCCCCCCTCCTCCGGCACCGTCACCCTGGACGGCGAGCCGGTGTGGGACAACCCGGGCGTCTACCGGCGGCTGGGGCTGGTGCCCGAGCGGGAGACCGCCTATGACTTCCTGACCGGCAGGCAGTTCGTGCTGGCCATGGCCAAGCTGTTCAAGCTGCCCGACCCGGGCGCGGCCACCGACCGGGCGCTGGCCCTGGTGGAGATGACGCACGCCCAGCACCGCCGGATCGGCAAGTACTCCAAGGGCATGAAGCAGCGGATCAAGATGGCCTCGGCGCTGGTGCACGACCCGCCGGTGCTGCTGCTGGACGAGCCGTTCAACGGCATGGACCCGCGCCAGCGGCTGCAGCTGATGGACCTGATCCGGCGGATGGCCGCCGAGGGCCGCACCATCTTGTTCAGCTCGCACATCCTGGAGGAGGTGGAACGCGTCGCCGGGCACATCGAGGTGGTGGTGGCCGGCCGGCACGCCGCCTCCGGCGACTTCCGGGCGATCCGCCGCCTGATGAGCGACCGGCCGCACCAGTTCCTGGTGCGCTCCAGCGACGACCGGGCGCTGGCCGCGGCGATCATCGCGGACGGCTCGGCGCGCGCGGTGGAGCTGACCGGCAAGGGCATCCGGGTGCAGGCCACCGACTTCCGCCGCTTCACCTGGCTGCTGCCCCGGCTGTCCCGCGAGAAGGGGGTGCGGCTGTGGGAGGTCTCCCCGGCGGACGAGTCGCTGGAGAGCGTCTTTTCCTACCTGGTGAACCGGTGAGCGCCGCCGCGCCGATCCGAACGAGCCGAATGGGGATGCTGCTGCCATGAACGCGACGATCGCCCTGATCACGCTGCGGGCGATGCTGGGCCGGCGGCGGGTGTGGCTGCTGCTGGCGCTGCCGATGATGCTGCTTGCGCTGGCGGTGGCGCTGGTGGTGACCGGCAACACCGACACGGGCACCGCGGCCGGGGTGCTGGAGCGCTTCGCGCTGGCCACGCTGCTGCCGCTGCTGGCGCTGATCGCCGGGACGGGGGTGATCGGCCCGGAGATCGACGACGGCCAGATCATGTACATCCTGACCAAGCCGATCCCCCGGCACGTGGTGGTGGTCACCAAGCTGGCGGTGGCGATCGGGCTGGTGGCGGTGTTCGCGGTGGTGCCGACGGTGCTGGCCGGCATGGTGCTGGTCGGCGATGCCGCCCGCCTGACGTCGGCGTTCGCCGCCGGGACGCTGGCGGCCGGCATCGCCTACACCGCGGTGTTCGTGGCGCTGGCGGTGGCCGTCCGCAACGCGGTGACGGTCGGGTTGCTGTATGCGCTGGTGTGGGAGTCGCTGCTGGGCGCTTTCGTGCCGGGCGCCCGGTCGCTCTCCATCCAGGATTGGGGCCTGTCGGTGGCCGACGCGATCACCTCCGCCTCCGCGGTGCACGCGTCGGTGCGCACCCCGGCGGCGGTGCTGCTGCTGGTGTGCGTCACCGTGCTCGCCACGGTCGCGGCGGCGATGCGGCTGCGGACCGTGACGGTCACCGGCGCCGAATGAGCCTTTGGCAACACGCGGCCCAAGGCACCGGGGACGGGAGCCGGGGTGGTCTTCGGTGCCGCGACGGTGCAGGCCACGGCATCGCCCCTGACTGCGGGGCACCCCTTGCGGTCTTGCGGAGGCGGCCTGTTGAGGAAGGTCCGATGAACGTTCGGGCGCCGGCGGTCAGATCCGGCGCAGCCGGATGCCCCGCACGCTGTGGTCGGCGTCCTTGCGCAGCACGAGGGTGGCGCGTTCGCGGGTCGGCAGGATGTTGGACACCAGGTTGACCTCGTTGACCTCGCGCCACACCCGGTGCGCGAACGCGGCGATCTCGTCCTGGTCCACCTGGGAGTAGCGGTGGAAGTACGAGCGCGGGTTGACGAAGGCCGTCCGGTACAGCGCGAACAGCCGTTCGATGAACCACTGGCGGATGTGCTCGATCCGCGCGTCCACGTAAATGGAGAAATCGAAGAAGTCGGATATGGCCTGCGAGCCGGGGGCGGGGGGCTGCAGCACGTTCAGCCCTTCCACGATCAGGATGTCCGGCCGCCGCACCGTCTGCTCGGCGCCCGGCACGATGTCGTACTCCAGGTGGGAGTAGACCGGGATGGTGACCTCTTCGGCCCCGGACTTCATCGCCGAGACGAAGCGCAGCAGCGCCTTGCGGTCGTAGGACTCGGGGAAGCCCTTGCGGTCCAGCAGCCCCCGGTCGGCCAGCACCGCGTTGGGGTACAGGAAGCTGTCGGTGCTGACCAGCTCCACCGTCGGATGTTCGGGACGGCGGGCCAGCAGCGTGCGCAGCAGCCGGGAGGTGGTGGACTTGCCGACCGCCACGCTGCCGGCGATGCCGATGATGAAGGGCGTGGGGCCGACCGGCTCGCCCAGGAACTCCCCGATCGTGCCGCGCAGCCGCTCGTCGGCGGTGAAGAACAGGCTGAGCAGCCGCGCCAGCGGCAGGTAGATGTCCTCGACTTCGGTGGTGTCGATCGGGTCGCGCAGGCCGCGCAGCGCATTCAGCTCCCCCGGGGTCAGCGGCAGCCGGTCGTCGGCTCGGAGCGTCCGCCAGGTCTCACGGGAGATCTCTACGAAGGGACTCGGCACGGTGTCCCACCCCAATGTCATGGGTGGAAGAGTACAAAGCCCCGGCACCGCCGTGTGACTCCATGATCCGTTACTTGTCGACGATTACCGCGATCATCAGGAGATTCCCTTCGGAGTGATTTTCCAGACGGCTGCGCCGTGGGCCTTTTCCAGCACCCCGTCCCCGCGAGTCGAGACGGAGGCGTCGCAGCCGGGGACGATGCCGTGACCTGGGAGGCCGCGGTACCGGACGCCGGCGGGGCCCGCCTCCCCGGCGTCTTGGGCCAGGTGTTGAAAAAGGTTCGGCCCCCTGGGCGGCCAGGGATACAGCGGCGACCCGACGGCTGGGTAGTGTGGCCGTCATGTGCGGAATCGTGGGCTACGTTGGCTCAAAGTCGGCGTTGGACGTGGTGGTCGAGGGGTTGGCGAGGCTGGAGTACCGGGGGTATGACTCCAGCGGCGTGGCCATCCTGAGCGACGGGGCGGTGGTCACCGCCAAGCGGGCGGGCAAGCTGGGCAACCTGCGCAAGGCGCTGGAGGAGGAGCCGACCCCCGAGGGAACGGTCGGGATGGGGCACACCCGCTGGGCCACCCACGGGGCGCCCACCGACCACAACGCTCATCCGCACCTGGACTGCACGGGCAAGGTGGCCGTCATCCACAACGGCATCATCGAGAACTTCGCCGCGCTGCGCGCCGAGCTGACCGAGCGCGGCCACACCCTGGCCTCCGACACCGACACCGAGGTGGTCGCCCACCTGCTGGAGGAGGAGCTGCGCGTCACCCCGGCCCTGGCCGAGGCGATGCGCCGGGTCTGCCGCCGCCTGGAGGGCGCCTTCACCCTGGTGGCGGTGAACGCCGACGACCCGGACGTGGTGGTGGGCGCGCGCCGCAACTCGCCGCTGGTGGTGGGCGTCGGCCAGGGGGAGAACTTCCTGGCCAGCGATGTGGCCGCGTTCATCGCCCACACCCAGGACCAGGTGGTGGAGCTGCGCCGCGAGGGGGTGACCGTCACCGACTTCGACGGCAAGCCCGCCGAGGTGCGCGAGTACCACGTCGACTGGGACGTGACCGCCGCCGAGAAGGGCGGCTATGAGTACTTCATGCTCAAGGAGATCGCCGAGCAGCCGCGTGCGGTGGCCAACACCCTGCTGGGCCGCATCGGCACCGACGGGCGGCTGACCCTGGATGAGATGCGCATCTCCGATGAGCAGCTGCGCGAGATCGACAAGATCATCATCGTGGCCTGCGGCACCGCCTACCACGCCGGGCTGATCGCCAAGTACGCCATCGAGCACTGGGCCGGGCTGCCGTGCGAGGTGGAGCTGGCCAGCGAGTTCCGCTACCGGGACCCGATCCTGACCCGCACCACCCTGGTCATCGCGATCTCCCAGTCCGGGGAGACGATGGACACCCTGATGGCGGTGCGGCACGCCCGCGAGCAGCACGCCAGGGTGCTCAGCATCTGCAACGTCAACGGCTCGACGATTCCGCGCGAGTGCGACGGGGTGCTCTACACCCACGCCGGCCCCGAGGTGGGGGTGGCGGCCACCAAGACGTTCCTGACCCAGCTGGTGGCGGTCTACCTGATCGCCCTCTACCTGGCGCAGGTGCGGGGCACCAAGTGGGGCGATGAGGTCTTCGCCATGGTGCAGCTGCTGGCCACCATGCCGGAGAAGGTCGAGCGGGTGCTGGAGACCATGGAGCCGGTCCGCGAGCTGGCCCGCTCCCTGGCGAACGAGCGCTGCGTGCTGTTCCTGGGCCGCCACGTGGGCTACCCGGTGGCGTTGGAGGGCGCGCTCAAGCTCAAGGAGCTGGCCTACATGCACGCCGAGGGCTTCGCCGCCGGTGAGCTCAAGCACGGCCCGATCGCGCTGATCGAAGAGGGGTTGCCGGTCGTGGTGGTGGTGCCGCCGCGGGCCCGCGCGGTGCTGCACGACAAGATCGTCTCCAACATCCAGGAGATCCGCGCCCGGGGCGCCCGCACCATCGTGATCGCCGAGGAGGGGGACGAGTCGGTGGTGCCCTACTCCGACACCGTGATCCGGGTGCCGGCGGTGCCCACTCTGCTGCAGCCGCTGGTGGCGACGGTGCCGCTGCAGGTGTTCTCCTGCGAGCTGGCCAGCGCCAAGGGGCACGATGTGGACCAGCCTCGCAACCTGGCCAAGTCCGTGACGGTGGAGTGACCTTTTTTCAGCACGTGGCCCAAGGCACCGGGGACGGGAGCCCGGGTGGTCTCCGGTGCCGCGACGGTGCAGGTCACGGCATCGCCTCTGACCGCGAGGCCCTCGTCTCGACCCGCGGAGAGGGCGCGTTGAAGAAGGTTCGGTGAGCTTCGGCCGCGGCGTCCGGCCGGCGGGAGGCAGGCGGGGGTGGAGCGGGGCTCCTCCGCCTGGCGTCGGGCGGAGGAGGGAGGTCCCCTCACCTGCTAGGGCCGGTCCGGTGCGGCGGACGGGGAGTTCTCGCCGGGCAGGTCACCGGCCCTGACGCTGGACAGCAGGGCCAGCCAGCCCGCCGGGGAGAGCCGGAGCACCGGGCCGTCGGAGCGCTTGCCGTCGCGCACGGCCACGTGCGTGGCGAGTCTGGCGGCCTCCACGCAGGCCTGGTTGGGGCCGCAGTGGGTGCTCTTCCTCCAGGACGAGGACTGCACAGGCATCAGGTTGCCACCTCTTTTCATCCGGTACCGGCGAGACGCCCCAGCGGCGCCCGATATTTTCGAAATGCCTGGAATGGTCGATTTCGAACTGTCAGGACGGTAACAGGGGCACGCGCCGGAGAATGTGTCGTAAGCCGTTGAAGTATCCCACTCGGCGCGTTCTCAAACGGAACCGGAAGCGATGCGAGGATGGCGGCGGCGCGGGGAAATACAAGCCGCGCCGCAGGTTGCCCGGCCGCTCGGGAAACGGCTTGGGCGGAGTTTCGGCGCCGGACGGTGGCGATGCGAGCGAGACCGGGAAGATCCGTGGCCCATTCTCTGTGGCATCAGTGTTTTCGTATGTCACACGATCGCCGGAGAATGTGAGCCGGTGATCTTCCCGGCTCGCGTGCCCGGCCGCCTGCGATGGGGATCAGGCCAGGTCGAAGGCCCCGGCCTTGACCTGTTCGGCGAAGGCCCGCCACTGCTGAGGGGTGAAGCGCAGCACGGGGCTGTGCTCACCCTGCTTGCTGTCGCGGGTGCCCAGGCAGTCGGCGGTCAGCCGGGCCACCTCCACGCAGGTGTTGTTGGCGTGGCAGGCCGAGCCCCGTCGCCAGGAGGCCGCCGGGAAATGAAAGGAGAAAGCGCTTTTCACGCGTGCCATCCTTTTCGGATCGTTACCTGATGTGCTGCCCAGAAGGCGGTCAGACCCGCCACCGCTCCCGGGCGATTTGGAAGATTCGCTCCAGCGATTCTTCGCTCCCGAGAGTCTGGTGTGCAAGACTATCCCATGCCAGCCGGTAACTATGGGTGACCGACTCGTGTTGGGACTGCGTGGCGGTGAGACTTTCGGTGTGCACCACGTCCGGGAAAGTCACATCGTATGCCGGAGAGAATTCCAAAAGAATGAACGATTCGCCCACGATCGGCTGATGCGGGCCGTCGAGGGGAAGCACGCGAAGGTCCACATTGGGCAGCGCGGCCAATTCCAGCAACCGGTTGAGTTGGGCGTACATGGTGGACCGGTCGCCGACCCGCCGGAGCAGCACCGATTCGTCCAGCACCACCGACAGCCGCAGCGGGTTGGGGCGGGTCAGCAGCCGCTGCCGCCGCATCCGCACCTCCACCCGGCGCTCCAGGGCCTGCGGGGGAAGCGTGGCGATCGCGTTCCAGCCCTGGATCACATGCCGGGCGTACTCCTCGGTCTGCAGCAGCCCCGGTATCACCTGGCTCTCGCACTGCAGCGCCGCGTCGGCCTCGTCCTCCAGGGCGATGAAGGCCGCGTACTCGGGCGGCAGGTCGGGGTACTGGGCCCACCAGCCCCGCTGGCCGGCCTCCTCGGCCAGCGCCAGCACCTCCCGCTGGTGCGCCGGGTCGACCTGGTACAGCTCCAGCATCAGCCGCACGTCGGAGACGCGCGCCCCGATCCGGGCGTTTTCGATCCGGCTCACCTTGGACGGCGACCAGCCGAGGGTCTCGGCGACCCCGTCACCGGTCAGGTTCCGCTCCTCGCGCAGGCGGCGCAACTCCGCCCCCAGCCGTCGTTGGCGGACGGTGGGGGTCCGCGACGTCGCCATCGCTGCCTCCGTCCGTCGGGCAATGGTGCTGTTCCACACTCAGGTGGGGGTCTGCGCCGGGCGCACCTGCTATCAAGCTTGCATCAAGCGGTGCATATTGCAGCGTTACCCTACACCACCGCCCGGCCTTGCCATGACCGTTCATTGGAATGCGTCTTTATCCGCCGGGCATCCGCCGGCCGCCCGGCGCCCGGCCCCGTAGCGGCGCTACGGATGCGCGCTGCCGGGGCGCGTGACCTGGCCGGGGCGGCCGGCCGTAGGTCCGGGCGGCGAGCCGGCGAAAAGGCGTTAATGGTGCCGACAGTACATCATTGTCGTCATGTGTGATTGCTCAGAGCAAAAAAAGGGGGCTGCGCGAAAAAGAGAGTGATGTGACCGTCCAGGCGTTATCTCCATATTGATGGTATTGCGGGGCGCCGTGTGCTTTGCCGGACGCCGGCGGGCCCGCTGTCCGGTTTTCCGGCCGGCTCGGCCGGACCGCCCACCGGCCGGACGGATGCATGGCAGTCTTGGGTAAGTGATCGTGGGTGTGGGCATCGACGTCGTCGACATCGCCCGGTTCGAGCAGTCGCTGCGGCGCACTCCCGGGCTGCGGGCCCGGTTGTTCACCGAGGCCGAGCAGCCGATGGCGGTGCGCTCACTGGCCGCCCGGTTCGCCGCCAAGGAGGCGCTGGCCAAGGCGCTCGGCGCGCCCGGCGGGCTGCGGTGGACGGACGCGGAGATCCGCCGGGCCCCCGACGGCCGGCCCACCCTCCACGTCCGGGACACCGTGGCCGCCGCCGCCCACCGGCTCGGCGTCGGCCGCTGGCACGTCTCGCTCAGCCACGACGGGGGCATCGCCACCGCCATCGTGATCGCCGAGGCGGTGCGGGAAGTCCGGCACGGTGGGGAAGCATGAGATACGCGCATGAGGTCGGCAAGGTCCGGGCGGCCGAACAGGCCCTGATGGCCCGCCTGCCGGAGGGCACGCTGATGCAGCGGGCCGCGGCCGGGCTGGCCGCCGTCTGCTGCCGGCTGCTGCCGCGGGTGTACGGCGCACACGTGGTGCTGCTGGTCGGCGGCGGCGACAACGGCGGCGACGCCCTGTACGCCGGGGCCCGCCTGGCCCGCCGCGGCGCCCGCGTGGAGGCCGTGCTGGCCGGTTCCAAGGCGCACCCGCAGGGACTGGCCGCGCTGCGCGAGGCCGGCGGGCGGGTGCTGCCGGCCGGCCGGGCCGAACCGGCCGTCCGGCACGCCGATCTGGTGATCGACGGGCTGACCGGCATCGGCGGCACGGGCGCGCTGCGCGAACCGTATGCCGCGCTGGCCCGCCTCACCGAGGACACCGACGCGATCGTGGTGGCCTGCGACGTGCCCAGCGGCGTGGACGCCGGGACCGGACGGGTGGACGGGGCGGCCGTCCGCGCCGATGTGACCGTGACGTTCGGGACCTGCAAACCCGGCCTGCTCATCGACCCCGGCGCCGCCCGCTGCGGCACCGTCGAGCTGATCGACATCGGGCTGGGCGCCGACCTGCCCGACCCCGACGTCGTCGCGGTCTGGCCCGAGGACCTGCGCATCCCGCTGCCGTCCCCCGAATCCGACAAGTACCGGCGCGGTGTGGTGGGCATCGTGGCCGGCAGCGAGCGCTACACCGGCGCCGCGGTGCTGTGCGTGGGCGGGGCGGTGCGCGGCGGGGCCGGCATGGTGCGCTTCGCCTCCGTGCCGCGCCCGGTGGAACTGGTCCGGCAGCGCTGGCCGGAGGCCGTCACCACGATCATCGAACGCACCCCCGCGGCACTGGAGAAGGTGGGCCGGGTCCAGGCGTGGGTGGTCGGCCCCGGGCTGGGCACCGACCGGGGCGCCGAGGCGCTGGTGGAGGCGGTGCTGCGGACCGAGCTGCCGGTGCTGGTGGACGCCGACGGCCTGACCGTGCTGGCCCGCCGCCGCGACCTGCTGCGCCGCCAGGCCCCCACCGTCTTGACCCCGCACGCCGGGGAGCTGGCCAGGCTGCTGGGACGGGACGCCCGCCGGGAGGAGATCGAGGCGCGGCGGCTGGAGCACGTGCGGCGGGCGGCGGCCGAGCTGTCGGCCACGGTGCTGCTCAAGGGCTCCACCACGCTGATCGCCGAGCAGGACCGGCCGGTGCGGGTCAATCCCACCGGCACCCCCTGGCTGGCCACCGCCGGCACCGGGGATGTGCTCTCCGGCCTGATCGGGGCGCTGCTGGCGGGCGGCATGACCGCCCTGGAGGCCGCCACGGCCGGCGCCTACCTGCACGGCCTGGCCGGACGGCTGGCCGCCTCGGCCGCCGGGCCCGGCGCGCGCACCGGCCAGGCGCCCATCGGCGCCCACGATGTCGTTACCGCCTTGCCCGACGCTTTCCGTACCCTGTCTTGACCTGCTCTTTTACGGGACGCTCCGCGGGGTGGAAAGCCGCGAGCGCCCGGCGGCGACGGTCGGGGGACGGCAGACTTGGGTGGCATGAGGGAGCCGGTACAGGCACGGGTGGACCTGGATGCCATCCGCGCCAACGTGGCGCTGCTGCGCGAGCGGGCGGGCGGGGCCGAGACCATGGCCATGGTCAAGGCCGAAGGGTACGGGCACGGCCTGGTGGAGGCGGCGCGCGCGGCGCTGGAGGGCGGGGCCGGCTGGCTCGGCGTCGCCCGGGTGGCCGAGGCGCTGCGGCTGCGCGCCGCCGGGATCACCGTCCCGGTGCTGGTGGTGATGGCCACCCGCGGTGAGCCGTTCGAGGAGGCGGTGGCCGCGGGGGTGGACCTGACCGCGGGCTCGGGCTGGCAGGCCCGCCGGCTCGCCGAGGCGGCCGAGCGCGCCGGACGGCCCGCCCGGGTGCACCTGAAGGCCGACACCGGCATGTCGCGCGGCGGCGCCACCATGGCCGACTGGCCGGCCACGGTGGAGGCGGCGCTGGCCGCCCAGGCCGCCGGGCACCTGCGCGTGGTGGGGGTGATGTCCCACCTGGCCTGCGCCGACGAGCCAGGGCATCCCTCGATCGCCCGGCAGCTGGCCGTCTTCAAGGAGGCCGTCGAGTACGCCGAGAAGGCCGGGGTGCGCCCGCAGGTGCGGCACCTGTCCAACTCGGCGGCGACGCTGACGCTGCCCGAGGCCCGCTACGACCTGGTCCGGCCGGGCATCGCGATCTATGGGCTGACCCCCGTTCCCCAGATGGGGACCTTCGGGCTGCGCCCGGCGATGACGCTGGTCGCCGAGCTGGCCGCGGTCAAGCGGGTGCCCGCCGGCAGCGGCGTGTCCTACGGCCACACCTATGTGACCGAGCGGGAGACCACGCTGGGGCTGGTGGCCGCCGGGTACGGCGACGGCGTGCCCCGGCACGGCTCCAGCCTGCTGGAGGTGCTGGCGGGCGGGCGGCGCCGCCGGATCGCCGGCCGGGTCTGCATGGACCAGTTCGTGATCGACCTCGGCGACGATACGGCCTCCCCCGGGGAGGAGGTGCTGCTGTTCGGCCCCGGCGATCACGGCGAGCCCACCGCCCAGGAGTGGGCGCAGGCGCTCGGCACGATCAGCTACGAGATCGTCACGCGGATCGGGACGCGGGTGCCCCGGGTCTATTCGGGGGCGAGGTGGCAGTGAACCTTTTGCAGCACGTGGCCCGCGCCGCCGGGGACGGGAGCCCGGGCGGCGTTCCCGGTGCCGGCCTGCGCGGACGGCGTGTTGCCAAGGGTTCGGCGGACCCTTTCCCGACCTGCGCGGACGGTGAGGTGAAAGAGGCTTGGCCGCCTGGAGGGACCGCGCATGGATAGCAGGAGCAAACGCCGGCTCGGCCTGGCCGGGCTCGGCGCCGCCGGGCTCGGCGCGGCGGTCGGCCTGCGCCATTTCATCGTCGGCCGCCGCCGCTTCGACCCCGACCCGGAGGCCGGTGAGCCGTTCGGGCAGCTGCGCGGCCGGCCGCTGACCGTGCCGGCCGACGACGGGGTGCCGCTGCACGTGGAGATCGACGAGCGGCCCGGCGAGGGCGCCGAGCTGACCGTGGTGTTCTGCCACGGCTACACGCTCAACCAGGACGTGTGGCACTACCAGCGGCGCGACCTGGGCCGCAGCGGCTCCGCCGGCGGCACGCCGCCGCTGCGGCTGGTGTTCTGGGACCAGCGCAGCCACGGCCGGTCCGGACGCAGCCGGCCCGCGCACGCCACCATCGACCAGACCGGCGAGGACCTGCACGCGGTGCTGCGCGCCGTGACCGCCCCCAACGAGCCGGTGGTGCTGGTGGGGCACTCCATGGGCGGCATGTCGATCATGGCGCTGGCCGACCGGCACCCTGAGCTGTTCAATGGCGGGCAGGTCGTGGGGGTGGCGCTGATCAACACCTCCGACGGGCGGCTGACGGAGATGACACTCGGCCTGCCGCTGGCGGTGGCCAGGCTGGTGCAGCCGCTGGCCTCGCCGGTGCTGCAGGGGCTGGGACGCCGTCCCCGCCTGGTGGAACGGGGCCGGGAGCTCGGCGCCGACCTGGCGTTCATGGTGACCCGCCGCACGGCTTTCGCCGACAAATACATCAGCCCTTCGGTGGTGGATTTCCTGGAAAAGATGATTCGGGCGACCCCCATCGATGTGATCGCCGAGTTCCACCCGGCGCTGATGTCCCATGACAAGAGCGCGGCCCTCGCCACGATCGGCAAGGTGCCCGCGCTGGTGATGGTCGGCGGACGCGATCATCTGACCCCGGCCTCGCACGGCCGCCGGCTGGCCGAGGCGCTGCCGGATTGCGAATTGGTCGAGGTGGCGGAGGCCGGGCATGTGCTGCTGCTGGAATACCCCGGAGTGGTGACCGGAGCACTGCGTCGCCTGATCGAACGGGTCCGCCCGCTCGCCGCCGAACGGTCGGCCTGACCCGGTGAACCTTTTTCCGCACATGGCCCAGGACACCGGGGGCGGGAGCCGGGGTGGTGTCCGCTGCCGGCTGCGACGTCCTCGTCTCGGCCCGCGGAGACGGCGTGCTGAAAAAGGCTCGGTTCGCCGGAGGGGGCGCATGGCTCGTCCCGAACCGGGATTCGGCCCCGGAAGAAAAGGCCGCGAAGCGGCCTAGGCTGAAAGCGCGCGGGCCGGCCGCCGGCGGGCGAAAGCCGCATGTCCCGGCGCGGCGGGCGGGCCGGGACACGGGTGAGCGGATGGAGAAGACGAAGCGCACATGAGCGAGCCGAAGGAGGCGGTGAGCGGGCCGGTGACCGTGTCCGTGCCCACCGCCGACGACATGCGTGAGCTGGGAATACGGCTGGCCGGGCTGCTGCGGGCCGGTGACCTGGTGGTGCTGTCGGGCGGGCTGGGGGCGGGCAAGACCACCCTCACCCAGGGCATCGGCGAAGGGCTGAAGGTCCGCGGGGCGATCACCTCGCCGACCTTCGTCATCGCCCGGGTGCATCCTCCGCTCGGCGACGGCCCGGCCCTGGTCCATGTGGACGCCTACCGGCTGGGCGGCTTCGCCGAGCTGGACGATCTGGACCTGGATACCTCGCTGGCCGACTCGGTGACGGTGGTGGAATGGGGCGAAGGGCTTGTGGAGGATCTTTCCGAGGAACGCCTCGAAGTGTTGATCGTTAACGACGGCGCCTCCGGCGAGGAGCGGAAGGTAAAGGTCACCGGCGTTGGCAGCCGGTGGTCCGAGCTGCCGGAGAGGTTGTAGCGTCCGAAGAAGGCCGAAGTTTTTTCTGCTGCCGCCGTTGAACCGCTTTACGGTGATATGGCTTACTCTTTGCCGGTACGAGCCTCACCTTCGTGACACATATCTCAAGCCAGGGGTGAGAACCGGTGAGTGGGAACCATCGAAGCGGGAGCTACCGCGCAGGCGGTGAAGGCTCCCCTGGAGCCGGCGGCGGATACGGCCGCGGGCGTGAGGGCGGCGAGCCCCCTGGCCGCGGTGCGTCGTATCCGGGGCGTCCTCAGCCCGGTGGGCATCTGCGCGACGAGCACGGCCGGTATGGCAGCGGCCCGTACCCGGTCAACCGGGGCGGCGACCCGTATGCCGTGAGCGGACGGGGCGGCCGGTACTCGCCCGACCCCTACGCGACCGGCGGGTACCCGTCCGAGCCGGGCGGCGGCCAGTACGCGGCGAGCGGCCGCAGCGGCTCCTACAGCGGCTCGTACGCGACCGAACGGCACAGCGGCCAGTACACGATCGACCGGGGCAGCGGCTCCTATGCCGCGAGCCGGCGCAGCGGCTCCTACAGCGGCTCGTACGCCGCCGAGCGGCGCAGCGGTTCCTACCGCAGCGGCTCCTACCCGCGCGGCGGCAGCGGAAGCCACCGGATCGTGCACAGCAGGCCGCCGCACCGCCGGCTGGGCGTGGTCCTGCTGGGCGCCGCCACCGGAGTGGTGGTGTGCATCCTGGCCGTCTTCCTGGTGCTGGGCATGGGCGGGGACGGGCAGGAAAGCGGCGGCGTGGCCAACAGCGGCACCGCCACCTCGGCCGGCACCCCTGGCACCGGCGAACGCACCTTCGTCCCCGACGCCTGCCAGGCGATCGACGACGATCTCGCCGACGAACTGGTCCCCAACGCCGACCGCAACCAGTCCGACACCTACCAGGCCAGCGACCGGCAGAACCAGTGCGTGTGGGGCGTCTACACCGGGCGCAAGAAACGAGTGCTGACCGTCGAGCTGCGCGCCATCGCACCCTCGGGCGGCAACGACGCGGTGGAGGAGGCCACCCGCCGCTTCCAGCACGAGCGGGACGCCGACGAGTCCGGCAAGGGCCTGCTGACCGGTCAGCGGCTGGCCGAAAAGCGCTCCATCGAGGGTGTGGGCGAGGAGGCCTACGCGGTCTACGCGGTCGACTCCACCCAGAACTCCGGTGAGGCGATCGTCAACGTCCGGCAGGGCAACACCCTGATCACCGTGCACTACTCGGGCAGCACCGGCGACAAGGAGCTGGCCGAGGACCCGGCCATCGAAGGCGCCGTCGAGGCCGCCAAGGCCGCCCTGAAGCTGCTGGACAGCGGCGGCTGACGGGGGCGGGCGCGAAGCCGGCCGGGGCCTGATGCGGCTGCACTAGGCTTTGAAGCCGTGCTGGTCCTGGCTTTCGACACCGCGACCGCGGCGGTCACCGTCGCGCTGTATGAGTGGGTCCCCGGGGAGGGACCGCTGCCGCGCGCCGTCGCCGAGGCGGTCGACGCCCGCCGTCACGCGGAGCTGCTGACCCCCTCGATCGCCGGGGTGCTGGCGGAGGCGGGCGTGCTCCCCGCCCAGCTCAGCGCCGTGGTCGTGGGAGTGGGACCCGGCCCCTACACCGGGCTGCGGGTGGGGCTGATGACCGCGCGGGCACTGGGCGGGGCGCTGCGGATCCCGGTGCACGGGGTCTGCACCCTGGACGCCATCGCCTGGGCCTCCGGCCGGGACAAGCCGTTCGTGGTGGCCACCGACGCGCGCCGCAAGGAGGTCTACTGGGCGCGCTATGACTCGGCGCGGGTGCGCACCACCGAACCGGCGGTGGGACCGCCGGCCGCGGTGCCGGCCGAGCTGGGCATCGAACCGGGAGAGCTGCCGGTGATCGGCGAGGGCGCCGCGCTCTACCCCGACCAGCTGGGCGCCACCGGCGACGCCGAGCCGCTGCTGCCGTCGGCCGCCGCGCTGGCCGAGCTCGCGGTGACCCGCCTGGCCGGCATGGACGGGCCGCCGCTGCTGCCGCCCGAGCCGCTGTACCTGCGCCGCCCCGACGCCAAGACCCCCGGCCCCCGCAAGCGGGTGACCCCCCGATGACCGTCGCGCTGCGGGCCATGACGGAGGCGGACGTGCCCGCCGTCATGGAACTGGAACGGGCGACCTTCCCCGAGGACGCCTGGAGCGAGTCGATGCTGCGCGATGAGCTGCGCCACCAGCCGCACACCCGGCACTACGTGGTGGCCGAGGACGACTCCGGCGAGATCATCGGCTACGCCGGGCTGGCCGCCGCCGGGGACCAGGGCGATGTGCAGACCATCGCGGTGCGCGCCGACCGCCAGGGGCGGGGCGTGGGCCGGGCGCTGCTGGGCGAGCTGCTGGCCGAGGCCGAGCGGCGCGGCTGCCGGGAGGTCTTCTTGGAGGTGCGCGTCGACAACGACCGCGCCCAGGCCCTGTATGAGCGGTTCGGGTTCGAGCGCATCGGGGTCCGCAAACGCTACTACCAGCCGTCCGGAACCGACGCCATCGTCATGCGCCGCCGCCGGGGCGGCGCGGGCGCCCACCCGGTCGGCTTCGCGAAGTGAGGAGACAGGTGATCCGCGACTCCGAGCCGTTGGTGCTGGGGATCGAGACGTCCTGCGACGAGACGGGGGTGGGCATCGTCCGCGGCACCACGCTGCTGGCCGACGCCGTCGCCTCCAGCGTGGATGAGCACGCCCGCTTCGGCGGCGTGGTGCCCGAGGTGGCCTCCCGCGCCCACCTGGAGGCCATGGGCCCCACCGTGGAACGGGCTTTGGAGGAGGCCGGAGTGGCCTTCTCGGACGTGGACGCGATCGCGGTGACCGCCGGCCCGGGACTGGCCGGGGCGCTGATGGTCGGGGTGGCCGCCGCCAAGGCGTACGCGCTGGCGCTGGGCAAGCCCCTGTATGGGGTGAACCACCTGGCCGCTCACGTCGCCGTCGATCAGCTCGAGCACGGGCCGCTGCCCAAACCGTGCGTGGCCATGCTGGTCTCCGGCGGGCACTCGTCCCTGCTGCTGGTGCCCGACGTGGCCGCCGAGGTGCACCCGCTGGGCGCCACCGTGGACGACGCCGCCGGCGAGGCCTTCGACAAGATCGCCCGGGTGCTGGGGATGGGTTTTCCCGGCGGCCCGCTGATCGACCGCAAGGCCAAGGAGGGCAGGCCGGACGCCATCGCCTTCCCGCGCGGCAAGTACGACGACGGCACCTACGATTTCTCTTTCTCCGGGCTGAAGACCGCGGTGGCCCGCTGGGTGGAGGCGCGCGAGCGGGAGGGGCGGCCGGTGCCGGTCGCCGATGTGGCCGCCTCTTTCCAGGAGGCGGTGGTGGACGTGCTGACCGCCAAGGCGCTGGCGGCCTGCCGCGAGCACGGGGTGCGGGACCTGCTGATCGGCGGCGGGGTGGCGGCCAACTCCCGGCTGCGGGCGCTGGCCGCCGAGCGCTGCGAGGCCGCCGGGGTGCGGCTGCGGGTGCCGCGGCCGCGGCTGTGCACCGACAACGGGGCGATGGTGGCCGCGCTGGGGGCCGAGCTGGTGGCCGCCGGCGCCGCCCCTTCCGCGCTGGACCTGCCCGCCGACTCGGCGCTGCCGGTGGAGACGATCCGGCTGTAGGACGCGGCCTTGATCAGACGGCCACTCCCAGCCGGGCCAGTGAACCGGCCAGGTGCGCCTCCAGCAGCGGGATGCAGGCCCGGCCGAGGTGGCGCTCGTCCGGCTGGGCCAGCAGGTCCAGCACGCTGCGCAGGTCCCAGTAGGGGTCGTGCACGTAGCCGCCGCTGACCCGGTCGAAGGAGTCCAGGAAGGCGTCGGCGGCCGAAAGGCCGTAGCGCAGCGCCAGGCTGCAGCGCATCTGCGCGATGTCGACCCCGATCGGCCCGTAGGAGGCGCTGGACCAGTCGACGACGCCGGTCAGCCGCCCATAGGACCACAGCGTGTTGTCCGGCTGGTAGTCGCGGTGGATGAAGTGCGGCCTGGCCTCCGGGGCGGGGCGGGCGGCCAGCTCGAACGCCTGCTCCCACAGTTCGGGGCGGGTGGCGTGGGCGGGCGGCACCCGTTCCCGCAGCCGGTTGTAGGGCAGGTAGGGCGGCATCGTGGCGGCGCCGCTGAGCGAGTGCACCCCCAGCAGCGCGGCCGACATCTGGATGAGGTATTCCGACAGCTCCTCGGTCCCCGGGTTGGGCGGATGGCCGATCAGCCGGGTGACCAGCAGCGCCGGGGCGTCGCAGTAGGCCCCGGCGGGGTCTGCGGCCACCAGTTCCGGGGTGGGCAGCCGGCAGCCGGCCAGCAGCGCCAGCGCGGCGATCTCCCGTTCGGGAGAGAACTCCTGCCCGGCGGTCTGGTCGGGAAGGGTCCAGCGGCGCAGCACCAGCCGGTGCGGATGGCCGGAGCGGCTCTCCACCAGCAGCGCGTGGTTGGCGTGGCGCGTGCCCCCGGTCAGCGGGCGGACCATCTTGACCTTGGAACCCGGGCCGAGGCACTGCTCCACCCAGCGCAGGGTGGCCTCATCGGGGGGCGGGCAGACCGCCTCCACCGGTGCTCCGGATGCCTGGGAACGAGTCACGGGGTCCATCAAAACGGATTCCGAATGGTATTGGGAGTGATTTTGTGGAGAAGGAACGTTGCAAAATTCACGGGACCGGCGTGTCGCCCCGGTTATTGATCGGGCATGACCGGTGATTGTCGGACATAATTCGCGGATGCCATTCGGTATCCGGAGAAGTGGAAACGTCCGTTCTCAGGCGCTTCCGGCCGGGCCGCTCGCCGAAACGTCCAGCGGCCGTCGATGCGTCAGCAGGGCCACCGGGGAGTCGCCCACGCGGGTGAGCACCAGCGTCAGCTCCTCCCCATCGCGCCGGCCGCCCCCGCCGGCAAAGCCCAGCTCCCGGCGCAGCCGCTGCACGTCCACCGCCGATCCGCGCTTTTTGATGGTCAGCCTCCCGACCCGCCGCCGGCGCAGCACGGCCCGCAGCCGCTTGACCGAGAACGGCAGTACCTCTTCTATCTCATAGGCGGTGGCGAACGGCGTGGCGACCAGGTCGTCACCGGTGATGTAGGCGATGCGCGCATCGGCCAGCCCGCCGCCGAGCGCCGCCGCCACCTCGGCCACCAGATGGGCGCAGATCACCGCCCCGTCCGGTTCGTACAGGTACCGTCCCCACTCCCGCACCGGCGCGGTCGCCGGATCCCGCGCCGCCGCCAGCGTCCACACCCCGCCGCGCCCGTCCAGCAGCGTGGCCCGGCGCCGCGCCCGTCCCGCCAGCGCCCCCGTCCACAGCGCCGCCTCCTTGACGTCGCCGCCGACCGAGATCCACTCCGCCTCCGCCTCCTGCGGGATGGCCTGGTGCGGGATGCCCGGCGCCACCTTGACGCACCCGGCCGGGGCCCGCCCGGCCAGATCCAGCACCGCATCCAGCGGCGGTTCATAACAGGAGGGGTCGAACACGCGGCCGCGCAGAGTGCGCCGTCCGGGGTCGGCGAACACCGCGGCGAACCCCGCGGGGTCCGCCTCGGTCGCATCCCCGTGCCGCACGAAGGCCCGCTCCGCCAGCCCGAGCGCCGTCAGATTCGCCCGCGCCACCTCCACCGTCAGCGGGTCGCGCTCCACGCCGACGCCTGCGCACCCGGCCCGGGCCCGGGCGATCAGGTCGGCGCCGATGCCGCAGCCCAGGTCCAGCACCGGCCCGCCGCCCAGCCGGTCGGCGAACCGGCGCGCCCGGTACTCGGCCACGCACGCCCGGGTGGCCTGCTCCAGGCCCGCCGGGGTGAAGTACATGCGGGCGGCGTCCGCGCCGAACTTCTCGTGCGCCCGGGCCCGCAGCCGCGCCTGGGTGAGCGCCGCCGACACCAGCTCGGCCGGGTACCGCTCCCGCAGCCGGGAGGCGGTCGCCACCAGTGCGGTGGTGCTCAGATCGGCCTGCGCCGCCTCGGCCAGCACCCGCTGCCCGGTCTCCTCCAGCAGCCGCCGGAATATCGCCACATCCACACCCGGACCCTACTGATGCGACGGGGCGCGCCCACCGGGCGCCGGGAAGGTTTTCCAGATCAGCGGGTGTGGACGGCGGGGAAAACGGCGAGGAGAAGAAGGCAGGCCGACGGCCTTGCGAGCCGCAAGCGACGGTGCGGTGACCGCAAACCCGCCTGTGTTGACGAGGTCAGGGGGACGGCATAATCTCCATGACTGGCACTCGGACCCTGAGAGTGCCAATCATGCGACAAGGTCGGTCTGGCACCCGCGACGACAGGCCGGTCCCAGGTCGCCTCTTCTGTCACAGTGCGATCGGCCCTGCTCATGGCCGGTCGAGGACCATCGAAGGGGAGGTCAGATCGTGACGACCGCCACCAAGGTTGTTCTCAAGCCGCTCGAGGACCGCATCGTCGTCCAGCCGCTTGAGGCCGAGACCACCACCGCGTCGGGCCTGGTGATCCCCGACACGGCCAAGGAGAAGCCGCAGGAGGGCACCGTTCTGGCGGTGGGCCCGGGCCGGGTCGACGACAAGGGCAACCGCGTCCCGCTGGATGTGAAGGTCGGGGACGTCGTCCTCTACAGCAAGTACGGCGGCACCGAGGTCAAGTACAACAACGAGGAGTACCTCGTGCTGTCCGCCCGCGACGTGCTGGCGATCGTCGAGAAGTAATTTCAAGCCACAGCTGAACGCCATGCACCGCCCCGGCCGGCCAGGGGCTCCCGCACCGTCCGCCATTGCGCATCGGGTGCCTTGGGGAGCTTTCGGGGATGTGGGGATCGTCCTCGCATCGACCCGTGGGCGGCCGGGGCGGTGAACCTTTTCCGGCACTTTGTCTTCGCGGCCGGCGGCGTGCTTCGGCCGCCGGCGGTGCGTTTCGAAATCCCCGCGGGCGCCCGCCGGCCAAGGCCGCCAGCGCATGGGCCGGGTGAGGGAAAAGGTTCGACGCAGGAGAGGACGTAATTTTCCATGGCCAAGATCTTGGAGTTCGACGAGGACGCGCGGCGCGCCCTGGAACGCGGCGTCAACGCCCTCGCCGACGCGGTCAAGGTGACGATCGGCCCGCGCGGCCGCAACGTCGTCATCGACAAGAAGTTCGGTGCGCCGACCATCACCAACGACGGTGTCACCATCGCCCGCGAGGTGGAGCTGGAGGACCCCTACGAGAACCTGGGCGCCCAGCTCGCCAAGGAAGTGGCGACCAAGACCAACGACGTGGCCGGTGACGGCACCACCACCGCCACCGTGCTGGCCCAGGCGCTGGTGCGCGAGGGTCTGCGCAACGTGGCCGCCGGCGCCTCGCCGATGGCGCTCAAGCGCGGCATCGACGCCGCCGCCGCCCACGTCTCCGAGCAGCTGCTCAAGTCCGCCCGCGAGGTCGGCGAGCGGGAGGAGATCGCCCACGTCGCGACGATCTCCGCGCAGGACCGCAAGATCGGTGAGCTGATCGCCGAGGCTTTTGAGAAGGTGGGCAAGGACGGTGTGATCACCGTCGAGGAGTCCCACACCATGGGCCTGGAGCTGGAGTTCACCGAGGGTCTGCAGTTCGACAAGGGGTACCTGTCGCCGCACATGGTGACCGACCCCGAGCGCATGGAGGCCGTCCTGGAGGACGCCTACGTGCTGATCCACGAGGGCAAGATCTCCAACGTCCAGGACCTGCTGCCGATCGCCGAGAAGGTCGCCCAGACCAAGAAGCCGCTGCTGGTGATCGCCGAGGACGTCGAGGGCGAGGCGCTGGCGCTGCTGGTGGCCAACAAGATCCGCGGCACCTTCGTGTCGGCCGCGGTCAAGGCCCCCGGCTTCGGCGACCGCCGCAAGGCGATGCTGGCCGACATGGCGGTGCTGACCGGCGGCCAGGTGATCAGCGAGGCGCTGGGCCTGAAGCTGGACTCCATCGGCCTGGAGGAGCTGGGCCGGGCCCGCCGGGTCACCGTCACCAAGGACACCACCACCATCGTCGACGGCGCCGGCGACCCCAAGGACGTCGAGGACCGCATCCGCCAGATCAAGGTCGAGATCGAGCAGAGCGACTCGGACTGGGACCGCGAGAAGCTGCAGGAGCGGCTGGCCAAGCTGGCCGGCGGGGTGTGCGTGCTGCGCGTGGGCGCCGCCACCGAGGTGGAGCTGAAGGAGAAGAAGCACCGCCTGGAGGACGCCATCTCCGCCACCCGCGCCGCCATCGAAGAGGGCATCGTCGCCGGCGGCGGCAGCGCGCTGGTGCACGTCTCCAAGGAGGGCTTCGAGACGCTGGGGCTGTCCGGCGACGAGGCCACCGGCGCCGAGGCGCTGCGCCGCGCCCTGGTGGAGCCGGCCCGCTGGATCGCCGAGAACGCCGGCCAGGAGGGTTACGTCGTGACGGCCAAGGTGGCCGAGCTGCCCGTCGGCCACGGCTACAACGCCGCCACCGGCGAGTACGGCGACCTGGTGGCCCAGGGCGTCATCGACCCGGTGAAGGTCACCCGCTCGGCCGTCACCAACGCCGCCTCGATCGCCGGCATGCTGCTGAGCACCGAGGCCCTGGTGGTCGAAAAGCCCGAGGAGGAGGAGCCCGCCGCGGGTCACGGCCACGGTCACGGCCACGGCCACTGACCCTCCGCTCCGGCGGCGGCAGGCCGCCTGAGCAGGGAGGATGCAACCGGTTCGCAGGGGATCCCCGCCGACTGCGGCGGGGATCCCTTTTTGGTGAGGTTTCTGATTTGCGGCGGCCCGGCCTCTTGCGTGCCGCGCCGGTCCCGTTTCCGCAGGTCAGGTGGGTGATCACGGCTGCGGAACCGGCGCGGCCCGGGCGGGGCGCAGCGGACTGAAAAAGAATTTCCTGCGCTCCTCGGCCGAAAAGCCCGCGACCGGGCGAAGTGTCGGAAGACTGTTTCGGAAATACCGGAGAAACGGCGACGGGCGGCGCCTTTTCAAGCCGGGCTTCTGCCGGTCACAACGGGTGGAGAGGGCCGATGCGGACCGTTCGGCGACCATCCCGCACCAAAAGAGATTACCCTACGGGATGGAATCATTGCGTTTTGTGATATTAGGCGGGGGGCCCGCGCACTGTGACCATTCCGTTGTCTTGCACAGTGGAGACATGTCCGACCGCGCTGGGCATCATGCTCTACGTGACCGAGGGATGCTTCGCCGGGAACACGACGCGGGGGCTATCGGAGCGGGGGGACGTGCGATGACGAGCGAAGCCCGGGCCTTGCATGCGACGGCGCCCTCCGATGAGGGGGATCTGGGAGATCTGACCGCGCTGGCCGTGCAGGGCGATCCCGGGGCGATCGAGGTATTGCTCAGTCAGGTGCGGCCGATGGTGGTGCGTTATTGCCGGGCCCGTTTGGGGCGCATATCCGGGCACTATCACATCGCCGACGACGTGGCCCAGGAAGTCTGTATCGCGGTGTTGTCGGCCCTGCCCCGATATCGCGACATGGGACGTCCTTTCGCGTCCTTCGTCTTCGGCATCGCCTCGCACAAGATCGCCGACGCGCTGCGCAGCGCGGTGCGGTCGGCGGTGCCCACCGAGGACCTGCCGGACGGCCCCGACGACCGTCCCGGCCCAGAGGAGACGGTGGTCCGCTACAGCGAGGCCGAACGCGCCCGCGACCTGCTCACCCGGCTGCCCGAGCACCAGCGCGAACTGGTGCTGCTGCGAGTGGTGGCGGGGCTGTCGGCCGAGGAGACCGGTAATGTGCTGGGCATGACGGCGGGAGCGGTACGGGTCGCCCAGCACCGGGCCCTGGCCCGGCTCCGGGCGATGGCCAGTGAGGAGTCGGGCGCTTGACAGAGCGGAGCGAGGACGCCTCGGTTCCCACCGGTGCCGCCGGTGCGGCCGCCGCCGGTCCCGGCCGTCCGACGGCCGCGTGCTGGGATCTGGCCGCGGTGCGCCGCAGCGACGCGATCGTGGAGGCGCTGGCCGCCCGCGACGCGCTGCCCGACTCCGGCGCCGCCGACCCGGCGGACCCGGCCGTCGCCCTGCTGCGGGCCCTGATCGCCGATGTGGACGCCGGAGCCTTCGACCCGTCCCTGCCGCGCCGGCCGGCGCCGCCGGCGCAGCAGAGCACGCGCCCGGGAAAGCGGCGGCCCGGATCGGGCGGGCGCATGCGGCCCGTCCCCGCCGAGGGGGACGGCACCGCCGCCGAGCCTGGACCGCGGCGGGGGCCGCGCAAGGTCGTCCTGCTCGGCGTCGTCGGCCCGCTGCTGACCGGGGTGCTGGCCACCACCGGGGTCGCCGTCGCCCAGGACGGGCCGGCCGAGCAGCCGGGAAGCGCACCGGGCGCCGGAGAACTGGCCGCCGGCGAACCCGCGGCGCACGCCCGGATCCGGCTGGTCCGGGAACGGCCGGACACCGCCCGCCCGGCCGAGGGCGTCATCACGGTCCTCGCCGCCGACGGCGGGCCGATGCGTTCCCTGCCGTTCCGCACTCCCATGCCGGACCTGCGCGTCGAGCCCCACGAAGACCGACTCCCCAAGGACCGGGCGGGAGAGGACCGGCGCGGGTCCGGCGAGCGGCGAGCCCCCAGGGCGCAGCCGGAGGCGCCGGGGGGCGACGCGCCCAAGCCGCGTCAGGACCTCCTGCCCTTCGCCGATCCCGAGCCGGGCGAACCACACGCCGACCAGGACCGCCTCGACCCATCGGAGCCGGCTCCGGACAACACGGAGGAACGGCCGGCGGCCCCGCCACAGGCCGATGAAACCGACGGCGGCCTGCCCGAGGAGACCTGACCGGACCCCCTCAGGGGTTGTTCCGGCCCTCCTCGCTGTCGATCACGCCGTCCACGTAACCGCGGGCGTACTCCCAGCTGACATAGTCGACCGGGTCGGGCGACAGCGCGGGCTCGTGCACCCGCGGCAGCCCTTCCTCCAGCAGGTGGCGCAGGTTGCCGTGCAGCAGGTCCCAGTCGATGTAGTGCTGCTTGCCGCAGTCGCCGCAGTCCACGGTCAGGCCGCGGACCCCCAGCGGCTCCAGCAGCGCGCGGAAGACCTCCAGGTCGGCGAGGTCGGCCAGCACGTCCTCGCGTTCGCTCATGCTCAGCGGAGTGATCTCCTCGCTGAGGTCGCCGAGCGCTGCGGCCGGGTCGTTGGGGTCGCCGGCGAACGGGTCGAGCGGGACGTCATCGTGCACAATCCCACGCTACTGCGCACAACGAGCAGGTGGTCAACCCGCGGGCACAACCTTGTGCAAGACACCGGATGCCGGGATTTTCCCGACGGCGTGGTGTGTTGTTTCTCGCATAGTCCCCGGTGGCGGGCGTGCGCGCACCGGCAAGTGACCTTGACGGGCACGCCCTACGATGGGGGGACACCGCCGTGTCCGGGCCGCAACAGACCGCCTGTGGCCAATCGACGACCGGGAAGGCAGCCATGAATCCCGCCGCGGAACCCGACAAGTTCCTCCCTCCGGGGCTGACGTTCGACGATGTTCTGCTGGTGCCGGCCTACTCCGATCTCCAGCCGGGCGAGGTCGACACCACCACGCGGCTCAGCCGCAACATCACCTTGCGCATCCCCCTGGTCTCGGCGGCGATGGACACGGTGACCGAGGCCCGCATGGCCATCGCCATGGCCCGCCAGGGCGGCATCGGCATCCTGCACCGCAACCTGTCGATCGAGGAGCAGGCCGAGCAGGCCGACATGGTCAAGCGCTCGGAGAACGGCATGATCACCAAGCCGGTCACCTGCTCCCCGGACGACACCCTGGCCGATGTGGAGCAGTTGTGCTCCCGCTTCCGGATCTCCGGGGTCCCGGTGGTGGACGCCGAGGGCGTGCTGGTGGGCATCGTCACCAACCGCGACACCCGCTTTGAAAGCGACCCGACGCGGCCGGTGCGCGAGGTCATGACCCCGATGCCGCTGATCACCGCGCCGGTGGACGTCTCCAAGGAGGAGGCGTTCCGGCTGCTGGCCCAGAACAAGATCGAGAAACTGCCGCTGATCGACGACGCCGGCCGGCTGCGCGGGCTGATCACCGTCAAAGACTTCGTCAAAAGCGAGCAATACCCCAGGGCCACCAAGGACGCCGACGGCCGGCTGGTGGTCGGCGCCGCGGTGGGCGTCGGGGAAGAGGGCATCGCCCGCGCCCAGGCGCTGGTCGAGGCGGGTGTCGACGTCATCGTGGTGGACGTGGCCCAGGGCCACTCCAAGGGCGTGCTGGACACCATCGCCAAGATCAAGGCCAACTGCCGGGGCGTGGACGTGATCGGCGGCAACGTGGCCACCCGCGCCGGCGCCCAGGCGCTGATCGACGCCGGCGCCGACGGCGTCAAGGTCGGGGTCGGCCCCGGCTCCATCTGCACCACCCGGGTCATCGCGGGCGTCGGCGTCCCCCAGATCACCGCGATCTACGAGGCCTCCCGCGCCGCGCTGCCGGCCGGGGTGCCGGTGATCGGCGACGGCGGCCTGCAGTACTCCGGCGACATCGCCAAGGCCATCGCCGCCGGCGCCTCCAGCGTGATGCTGGGCAGCCTGCTGGCCGGGGTCGAGGAGAGCCCGGGCGAGCTGATCTTCGTCCACGGAAAGCAGTACAAGTCCTACCGGGGCATGGGCTCGCTGGGCGCCATGCGCAACCGCGAGCGCGGCAAGTCCTACTCCAAGGACCGCTACCAGCAGGGCGACGTCACCAGCGAGGAGAAGCTGATCCCCGAGGGCATCGAAGGGCAGGTGCCCTACCGCGGCCCGCTGGCCGCGGTCGCCCACCAGCTGGTCGGCGGCCTGCACCAGGCCATGTGGTACGCCGGCACCCGCACCATCCCCGAGCTGCAGGAGCGGGGCCAGTTGATGCAGATCACCACGGCCGGCCTCAAGGAGAGCCACCCCCACGACGTGCAGATGACCGTGGAGGCCCCCAACTACCAGCGCAGGTCATAGCAGCGGCGGGCCGGCCCGGGCGGGGCGGCCCCCGGCTGAGATGATGCTCCAGGCCCGATGTCCGGCAGACCCCGGGCCTGGAGCCGACACGTCCTTGAAGACCATCGCGGGCGGGCCTGCGCGCATCCGGGCCGAAGGAACGGTGACGACCGCAAAGCGGTCCGCACCGCCGCCGGGCCGGAAGGCGCGCATCGCGGCCCGCTCGCCGCGCGAGCGGAGCGAGCGCCATGAACACGCTTGAGATCGGGCGGGGCAAGAGCGGCCGCCGGGCGTATGCGTTCGACGAGATCGGCATCGTGCCGTCCCGGCGGACGCGCGACCCGGAGGAGGTCAGCGTCGCCTGGCAGATCGACGCCTACCGGTTCGAGGTGCCGCTGGTGGCGGCGCCGATGGACAGCGTGGTCAGCCCGGCCACCGCGATCGCCATAGGCAAGCTGGGCGGACTGGCGGTGCTGGACCTGGAGGGGCTGTGGACCCGCTATGAGGACCCCGAGCCGCTGCTGGCCGAGATCACGCTGCTGGACGATGTGACCGCCACCCGGCGGCTGCAGGAGGTCTACTCCGAGCCGATCAAAGAGGAGCTGATCGGCCGGCGGATCGAGGAGATCCGCCGGGCCGGGGTGACCGTGGCGGCCCGGCTGTCGCCGCAGCGCACCGCGCAGTTCCACAAGGCGGTGATCGACGCCGGGGTGGACCTGTTCGTCATCCGCGGCACCACGGTGTCGGCCGAGCACGTCTCCAGCCGGGCCGAGCCGCTGAACCTCAAGCAGTTCATCTACGACCTGGACGTCCCGGTGATCGTGGGCGGCTGCTCCACCTACACCGCGGCGCTGCACCTGATGCGCACCGGCGCGGCCGGGGTGCTGGTCGGCTTCGGCGGCGGCTCCGGGCACACCACCCGCACCGTGCTGGGGGTGGCGGTGCCGATGGCCACCGCGGTCGCCGACGTGGCCGCGGCCCGCCGCGACTACCTGGATGAGTCCGGCGGCCGGTACGTGCACGTCATCGCCGACGGCGGCATGACCAACAGCGGCGACATCGCCAAGGCGTTCGCCTGCGGCAGCGACGCGGTGATGATCGGCTCGCCGTTCGCCCGGGCCACCGAGGCGCCCGGCCGCGGCTACCACTGGGGCAGCGAGGCCCACCACGGCGAGGTGCCCCGCGGCACCCGGCTGGAGGTCGGCACGATCGGGACGCTGGAGCAGATCCTGTTCGGGCCGTCCCATGTCGCCGACGGGTCGATGAACCTCATCGGGGCGCTGCGCCGCGCCATGGCCACCGCCGGGTACACCGAGCTGAAGGAGTTCCAGCGGGTGGAGGTCGTCATCACCCCGCCCGAGCTGTGACGCCGCACCCTGGGTCCTGTGCCGCCGCACGGTTTTCACCGGGGGCGCGCCGGCCGTGAAGAGCCCTCCCATCGCCGGTGGGAGGGCTTTTCGCTGCTCTCGGCGTCCTTTTCGCTCGTGGGGGCGGGCGCGGGTGACCTTCGCCTGCCGTTCGCAGCAGTGGTCCGGCCCGGGTATGAACCCTACCGTTGGGTAAGTAGCACTCTGCACCATTCGGGACAGGGGGACTGACGCGATGGCCGGATCACCGATCACCGGATTGGGCAGTTCACGACTGGGTCCCGCCGAGCGCGCCCAGGCCCTGGACCGAATGGCCACCGAGGAGTTCGACGTCGTCGTGGTGGGCGGCGGCATCGTGGGCGCGGGCGCCGCGCTGGACGCCGCCACCCGGGGCCTGTCGGTGGCGCTGGTGGAGGCCCGCGACTTCGCCTCCGGCACCTCCTCCCGCTCCTCCAAGCTCATCCACGGCGGGCTGCGCTACCTGGAGCAGCACAACTTCGACCTGGTCCGCGAGGCGCTGACCGAGCGCGGCCTGCTGCTGCAGCGCATCGCGCCGCACCTGGTGCGCCCGGTTCCCTTCCTGCTGCCCACCACCCGCCGCTTCTGGGAGCGCGGCTACCTGGGCGCCGGGGTGGCCCTTTACGACGCGCTGGCGTTCCAGATGGGCAGCACCCGGGGCGTGCCCCACCACCGGCACCTGAGCCGCCGCAAGGCGCTCAAGCTGGCCCCGGCGCTGCGCAAGGACGCCCTGGTCGGGGCGATCCAGTACTGGGACGCCCAGGTCGACGACGCCCGTTATGTGGTGACCGTGCTGCGCACCGCCGCCCAGTACGGCGCGCAGATCGCCCCCCGCACCCAGTGCATCGGGTTCCTGCGCGAGGGCGAGCGGGTCACCGGCCTGCGGATCCTGGACCTGGAGTCCGGGCACAAGAGCGAGGTCCGCGCCCGCCAGGTGGTCAACGCCACCGGGGTGTGGACCGACGACATCCAGGAGCTGGTGGGCGGCCGCGGCCAGATCCACGTCAAGGCGTCCAAGGGCGTCCACCTGGTGGTGCCCAAGGACCGCATCCACTCCTCCACCGGCATCATCCTGCGCACCGAGAAGTCGGTGCTGTTCGTCATCCCGTGGGGACGGCACTGGATCATCGGCACCACCGACACCGCCTGGAACCTCGACAAGGTCCACCCGGCGGCCTCCAAGGCCGACATCGACTATGTGCTGTCGAAGGTCAACGAGGTTTTGGTGACCCCGCTGACCCATGACGACGTCGAGGGCGTCTACGCCGGGCTGCGGCCGCTGCTGACGGGGGAGACCGAGGAGACCTCCAAGCTGTCGCGCGAGCACGTGGTCGCCCACCCGGTGCCCGGCCTGGTCCTGGTCGCCGGCGGCAAGTACACCACCTACCGGGTGATGGCCAAGGACGCCATCGACGCGGTGGTGCACGGCCTGGACCGCCGGGTCGCCGAGTCCTGCACCGACCGCATCGCCCTGGTCGGCGGGGAGGGCTTCCAGGCCATGTGGAACGCCCGGCAGCGCCTGGCCGACCGCTCCGGGCTGCACGTGGCCCGCATCGAGCACCTGCTGCAGCGCTACGGCACCCTCATCGACGACCTGCTGGAGATGATCGCCGAGCGTCCCGACCTGGGCAAGCCGCTGACCGGCGCCGACGACTACCTGCGCGCCGAGGTGGTCTACGCCGCCACCCACGAGGGCGCCCGCCACCTCAACGACGTGCTGTCGCGCCGCACCCGCATCTCCATCGAGGCCTGGGACCGCGGCGTCGGCGTCGCCCAGGAGGCCGCCGAACTCCTCGCCCCCGTCCTGGGCTGGTCCAAGGACCAGATCGACCGCGAGGTCGAGTACTACCGCAAGCGGGTCGAGGCCGAACGCGACTCCCAAAACCAAGAAGACGACCAGGAGGCCGACGCCCGCCGCCGCGGCGCCCCGGAGATCGTCCCCACCTACTGAGCCTTTTCCGGCACGGCGGCCCGGCGAAGACGGACGGCCGTTAGGGCGATGGCCGGTGCAGGGGCGGGCCGAGGAGGAGATTCAGGCCGGTGGCGTACAGGTCGGCGGGGACGCGGTCGGGGTCCAGCAGGTGCTGGGCGGTCAGCCCGAAGTCCATCGCCATGACCAGGGCGGCCCGGTCCTCGGGGGTGATGCCGTCGGTGCCGGGCAGGCCGCGGGCCAGCCGGCGGCGGCGCTCGTCATACCAGTCGGCCAGCCGCCAGCCGGCGGCGTAGTCGCGCATGCCGAGCAGCCAGAACTCCATCATCAGCAGGGCCAGCAGGCGGGCCTCCGCGGTCTCCAGGCGCAGGCGGTAGCGCTCGCCGAGGTGCCGGAGCCGCTGCAGCGGCGGGCGGCCGCCGTCCTCGTGCGGCGGCTCGGGCGCCTCGGTGCCGAACCCGGCCGCGGTGCAGCGCTCCAGCAGGGCCATCGCCAGGTCGGCCTTGCCGGCGAAGTTGGAGTAGACGGCGCCCTTGGTGAGCCCGGCGGCCGTGGCGATGTCGTCCAGCGATGTTGCGTGGATGCCGCCTTCGGCCCACAGGCGCTGGGCCGCCTCCAGCAGGGCCTCCCTGGTGCGTTCCCGCCGCCTGGCGGCGGCCGGGTGCCGGTGCGCCCGGCGTCCGGTGTGCCGTGGCGGTGTCCTGTCCTGCTCCTCGCCTCCCGGGTGTGCGCTGGTCATGCGGTTCTCCCCTCCCGCGTTGGATGCTCATTCCGGGATACACCGCGAGTGCATGGTCATTCCGCCACTTGGCCGACAGCGGGCAGGCGGGACGGTTTTCGGCCCGGTTTCGGCGTCCGGTGATGAACTTCGTCCGCAGTTGAGAGGGTCGGTGACCAAGTTGTGGTTACCGGTAGGTAGTCAATAGTGGCCGGGTGGTCATATGGTGCCACCATGGCAACCCCTACGGCCTCAGCGCTGACGCTCGCCCCCGCCCTCATCGAGCGGTTGTCCTCTCACGTGACCTCCGCCTCGGGCGGCACCACCACCATTCCCGCCCCCTTCACCGGGGAGCCGCTGGCCACCGTGCCGGTGTCGAACGCCGACGACGTGCGCGCCGCCTACGAGCGCGCCCGCGAGGCCCAGCGGGCCTGGGAGCGGCTGCCGGTGCGCGAGCGGGTCAAGCCGTTCCTGCGCATGGTGGACGTCCTGGTCGACCGGCGCGAGGAGATCCTGGACGTCATCCAGATGGAGACCGGGAAGGCCCGCCGGCACGCCTATGAGGAGTTCCTCGACGTGGCGCTGTGCACGCTCTACTACGCGCGGCGGGCGCCCCGGCTGCTCAAGCCCCGGCGGCGGCAGGGCGCCTTCCCGGTGGCCACCCGGACGGTGGAGCTGCGCAAGCCCAAAGGCGTGGTCGGGCTGATCTCGCCCTGGAACTACCCCTTCAGCCTGGGCGCCAGCGACATCGCCCCGGCGCTGATGGCCGGCAACGCGGTGATCCACAAGCCCGACACCCAGACCTGCCTGTCCAGCCTGTGGGTGCTGGACCTGCTGATCAGCCTGGGGTTGCCGCGCGACCTGTGGCAGATCGTGGTGGGCGACCCGGCCGAGATCGGCGACCCGCTGCTGGAGAACGCCGACTACGTCGCCTTCACCGGCTCCACCCGCGGCGGCCGGGCCATCGCCGAGAAGGTCGCCCCCCGCCTGGTGGGCTACTCGCTGGAGCTGGGCGGCAAGAACCCGATGATCGTCCTGGAGGACGCCGACGTCGAGCGCACCGCCCGCGGCGCGCTGCGCGCCTGCTTCACCAACGCCGGGCAGCTGTGCATCTCCATCGAGCGGCTGTACGTCCACGAGAAGATCTACGACCGGTTCGTGCCCCGCTTCGTGGAGCAGGTCAAGGCGATGAAGCTCGGCGCCGGGCTGGACTACGAGGCCGACATGGGCTCGCTGACCTACCCGCGCCAGCTGGAGGTCGTCAGCCGGCACGTCGAGCAGGCCCTCAAGGAGGGCGCCACGCTGCTGGCCGGCGGCAAGGCCCGCCCCGACATCGGCCCGCTGTTCTATGAGCCCACCGTGCTGACGAACGTCACCGGCGACATGGAGCTGTGCGCCAACGAAACCTTCGGCCCGGTGGTCAGCGTCTACAAGTTCTCCGACGAAGACGAGGTCGTCCGCCTCGCCAACGACACCGCCTACGGCCTGAACGCCTCCATCTGGACGCGGAATGTGGCCCGGGGCCGCCGCCTGGCCGCCCGCATCAACGCCGGGACGGTGAACATCAACGAAGGCTACGGCGCCGCGTTCGCCTCCTACGACGCCCCGATGGGCGGCATGAAGCAGTCCGGCCTGGGCCGCCGGCACGGTGCCGAGGGCATCCTCAAGTACACCGAGCCGCAGACTGTTGCCAGCCAGCACCTGGTGGAGCTGGCCCCGCCGCCGTTCCTGGGCTATGACCGCTACGCCACCGGCATGGCGACCGCGATCAAGCTCATGAAGCGGCTGCGGATCAGGTAGCCGAAGGACGAGATCGGATGTCTGCGGACGTGAAATTCGACTTCGATGTGCTGGTGGTCGGCTCGGGCTTCGGCGGCAGCGTCGCGGCGCTGCGGCTGACCGAAAAGGGCTACAAGGTCGCCGTGGCCGAGATCGGCCGCCGTTTCGACGACCCGGCCGGCAGACCGGGGGAGCGCCATGCGGCGCTGCCGAAGAACTCCTGGCGGCTGCGGCGCTACCTGTGGGCGCCGGCGCTGGGCCTGACCGGCGTCCAGCGCATCCACCTGCTGCGCGGCGAGAAGGGCGGCCGGGTGCTGGTGCTGGCCGGGGCGGGTGTCGGCGGCGGCTCCCTGGTGTACGCCAACACCCTGTATGAGCCGCTGCAGCCGTTCTACGACGACCCGCAGTGGCGGCACATCACCGACTGGCGGGCCGAGCTGGCGCCCTACTACGACCAGGCCAAGCGGATGCTGGGCGTGGTGCCCAACCCCACCATGACCCCCGCCGACCGGGCGATGAAGCGGGTCGCCGAGCGGATGGGACGGGGCGAGACCTTCCACCTCACCCCGGTGGGGGTGCTGTTCGGCGACAAGCCGAAGCAGGAGGTCGACGACCCCTACTTCGGAGGGATCGGCCCGCGCCGCCGCACCTGCCACGAGTGCGGGGAGTGCATGACCGGCTGCCGGCACGGCGCCAAGAACATGCTCACCGAGAACTACCTGTACCTGGCCGAGAAGGCGGGCGCCAAGATCATGCCGATGACCGGCGTGCGCTCGGTGACCCCGCTGCCGGGCGGCGGGTACGAGGTGGAGATCGTGCGCACCGGCTCCTTCGGCCGGCACCGCCGCACCCTGCGGGTCGAGCAGGTGGTGTTCGCCGCCGGCACCTACGGCACCCAGAAGCTGCTGCACCGGATGAAGGCCACCGGGCGCCTGCCGCGCATCTCCGACCGGCTGGGCGTGCTCACCCGGACCAACTCCGAGGCGATCTTGGGCGCCGAGCGGTTCCGCCGCCGGGGCGACGACTATTCGGCGGGCGTGGCGATCACCTCCTCCTTCCACCCGGACGAGGACACCCACATCGAGCCGGTCCGCTACGGCAAGGGCTCCAACGCCATGGGCCTGCTGCGCACCCTGCTGATCGACGGCCCGTCCGCCGACGGCTCCGGCGCGGCCCCGCGCTGGCTGAAGTTCCTCGGCTACGCCGTCACCCACCTGTGGCAGCTGCCCCGGCTGCTCAACCTGCGGCACTGGTCGGAACGCACCATCATCGCCCTGGTCATGCAGGTGCGGGACAACTCCATCACCGTCACCCCGCGCAAGGGCCTGTTCGGCTGGGGACTGCGGGCCCGCCGCGGCCACGGCGAGCCCAACCCCACCTGGATCCCGGCCGGGCACCAGGCCACCCGGCTGCTGGCCGAGGAGATCGGCGGCATGCCCGGCGGGTCCTGGCTGGACCTCGGCGACATCCCCACCACCGCGCACTTCATCGGCGGTTGCGCCATCGGCGACTCCCCGCAGACCGGAGTGATCGACCCCTACCACCGCCTCTATGGCCATGAGGGCCTGCACGTGGTGGACGGCTCGGCGATCTCGGCCAATCTGGGCGTCAACCCGTCCCTGACCATCACCGCCCAGGCCGAGCGTGCGATGGCGATGTGGCCCAACAAGGGCGAGCAGGACCCGCGTCCCCCGCTGGGCTCGCCCTATCGCCGCATCACCCCGGTGGCCCCCAAGAACCCCGTGGTTCCCCAGGCCGCCCCGGCCGCGCTGCGGCTGCCGATCGTCGAGATCACCTGACCGGACGGCGCGCTCTCGGGCCTGCTTTCCACCCCACAGGCCCGCGGGCGCGCCGTCCTCCCTTCGCACCGGGCGGCATGGGCCGGGGCGATACGGCCATAGACTTGGGGTCTGCCCCGTATCCCTTGAAAGGCGTTGCCCGGTGCCCTTCGCGCAGGTCGAGCAGTCCCACGACACCGTTCTCGTCGTCGACTTCGGCGCGCAGTACGCGCAGCTGATCGCGCGGCGCGTACGCGAGTGCAATGTGTTCAGCGAGATCGTCCCGTGCACCATGCCGGTCGAGGAGATGCTGGCCAAGCGGCCGAAGGCGATCATCCTGTCCGGCGGGCCGGCCTCGGTGTATGAAGACGGCGCCCCGTCCGCGCCCGAGGGGCTGCTGGAGACCGGGGTGCCGACGCTGGGCATCTGCTACGGCCACCAGGTCATGGCGCAGGCCCTCGGCGGGGTGGTGGAGAACTCCGACGTCGCCGAGTACGGCCGCACCGACATCGAGGTGATCGACGGCGGGGTGCTGCTGAGCGGGCTGCCGGCCAAGCAGCCGGTGTGGATGTCGCACCGCGACCACACCAGCGTCGCCCCCGAGGGCTTCACCGTCACCGCGCGCACCGCCGTCACCCCGGTCGCCGCGATGGAGAACCGCGAGCGCGGCCTGTACGGCGTGCAGTTCCACCCCGAGGTGGTGCACACCGAGCACGGCATGGCGGTGCTGCGGCACTTTCTGTTCGAGGCGGCCGGCTGCCGTCCCAACTGGACCATGCTCAACATCGCCGAGGAGGCCATCGAGGCGATCCGCGCCCAGGTCGGCGGCAAGCGCGCCATCTGCGGCCTGTCCGGCGGGGTGGACTCGGCGGTGGCCGCCGCGCTGGTGCAGCGCGCCATCGGCTCCCGGCTGACGTGCGTCTTCGTCGATCACGGCCTGCTGCGCAAGGGCGAGGCCGAGCAGGTGGAGAAGGACTTCGTGGCGGCCACCGGCGTCCAGCTCCACGTGGTGGACGCCCAGGAGCGGTTCCTGAGCGCGCTGGCCGGCGTCACCGACCCCGAGACCAAGCGCAAGATCATCGGCCGGGAGTTCATCCGCGTCTTCGAACAGGCCGCCCGCGAGATCGTCGCCGCCCACTCCGGCGAGGACGACGACGTGGAATTCCTCGTCCAGGGCACCCTGTACCCGGATGTGGTGGAGTCCGGCGGCGGCACCGGCGCCGCCAACATCAAGTCCCACCACAACGTCGGCGGCCTGCCCGAGGACCTGAAGTTCAAGCTGGTCGAACCGCTGCGCACCCTGTTCAAGGACGAGGTCCGCGCCCTGGGCGAGCAGCTCGGCCTGCCTCCTGAGATCGTCTGGCGCCATCCCTTCCCCGGCCCGGGCCTGGCCATCCGCATCATCGGCGAGGTCACCCGCGAACGCCTGGACATCCTCCGCGAGGCCGACGCCATCGCCCGCGAGGAGCTGTCGGCCGCCGGCCTGGACCGCGACATCTGGCAGTTCCCGGTGGTGCTGCTGGCCGACGTCCGCTCCGTCGGCGTCCAGGGCGACAGCCGCACCTACGGCCACCCCGTGGTGCTGCGCCCGGTCACCAGCGAGGACGCCATGACCGCCGACTGGGCCCGGTTGCCGTACGACCTGCTGCAGCGCATCTCCACCCGCATCACCAACGAGGTCCGCGAGATCAACCGCGTGGTGGTCGACATCACCAGCAAGCCCCCCGGCACCATCGAGTGGGAGTAGCCGGACTTTCTGTGTAGAAACGGCTACAAAGCGTTGTTCGGCCTCCTACGATGCCGTCCATGTCACACTGGGTGAGGCGCTGTCGGGAGGCTGAATGGTGGTGTTCGCTGTGGGCGGCGACTTCACGGCGCCTTGGAGCCACACGGGCGTATGGACGGAGGAGGAGTACCTCAAGCTGCCGTCGGACGGCCCGAAGGTCGAACTGGTCGGCGGGAGCCTGCTGGTGAGCCCCGCGCCCGGCAAGCCCCATCAGCGGATCGTGCGGCGGCTGGCCACGCTCATGGAGTCGGCGGGCCTGCCGGACCTGGTGACCGAGACCGAGATCAACGTGCGGATCGCCGAAGACGTGATCCTCATTCCCGACATCGTGGTCACCTCCGAGACCGACGACAAGGTCATCGTCCACGATGCGGCTCACGTGCGGATGGTGGTGGAGGTCCGGTCGCCGTCCAACCAGGGGCAGAAGTGGATCAAGAAATACGCGCTGTACGCCCAGGCGGGCATCCCCTGGTTCATGGTCGTCGAGATGGACGACGAGCGGCATCTCACGATGATCCTGCAGCGGCTCGAAGGGGGAACCTACCTCGAGGCGGCGCGGGCGAGGTGCGGCGAGAAACTCAAGCTTCCCGATCCCTTCCCCAGCATCGACCCGGCGGACCTGCTGCGGCCGCTGCTGTGACGAGCAGATTGAAGGGCTCGGTGCGTCGGTGGGCGCGCTCACGATCGTCCATGTTCGCCCTCCTTCACGTAGGAGACCCGCCGGCTCTCCTCGCTCAAGGCCCGGCGGGCCCTGCCGCGCCCCAGCAGCACCCAGGCAAAGCCACAGGGCACGGAGCGGTCGGCACTCAGAAGCCGCGACGACGCCGATTGCCGTCTAGGTGGGGTGACTGATCCGGGACGAGACGCCGGACCGGCCACCCCGATCCATTCGCCGCTGCCCAGGCCTAAGACAAGGCGTTTGGTGGTCGTCCCTCCAGATGACTCCGGCCGATTCGGCTTGGCGCTCCCCCCAGCCGATCACCTTTCGGTAGTCGTACCGCAGGGGGTTGTACGGGTCGAGGCGAGCCGACCAGACACGGGCCGTCCAGCCCGCCGGGCGGGACTCCAGCGCCCGGATCGCTGCCTGGGAAGCCGCCGCGCGGTCGTCTGACACCCCGCTTTCACAGGGCTCCCCATCTTCGTTGAGGACTTCCCACGGGAATAGCTCAAGCCTGCCGTCGGTCGCGGTCATCGCCTTCCCCTGGGCCCGTAGTGGGCCTGCACTTCACGAACTCTGGCCAACAGGTCGGCCGGGGTGCGGCCTTCGACCAACCCGAGCCAGGGGAAGGGCGGCCGGGGCATCGCCCAGTACCGTCGGGTGTACTGACCGTGCCAGGTGATCCACTGGGCGCCGATCTCGCGTTGCAGATCGGCCAGGACAGCCGGACCAGGTGCGTCGGCGGCGGTGAGGGCAGGAGTGTGGGCTAGGGGGTTGGGGTGGGGTAGGTTCATGTCCAACCACGACCTCCGTTCGTGGCTAGGCCCCGGGAGCCGACGGTAGCGGCGTCGGTCGGGGCCGTTTTGTTTGTGATGTGCGGGGCCGCGGCCTCGGACAGTGGTGGCGTGGGCGACGGCTGCGGTCCCTGTTTTCTCCTGGCTGGCCCCCACGGTGGGGGTGAACGCCGCGGCGGTGAGTGCTCGGTTGCGCTCCCGCGCCGCGTCGTCTGGCGGCCGTGCTGCCGGGTCTGGGCTGTGGACATTCCCGTGGGACCTCCGCTCCGTGGCTGCTCTTGGTCGTCCCGGTGCGCCTGTGTCGCCGTTTAGTGGCCGATACGTACTCGGCTGCTGATTCGGCGCCTTGTGCCGCGTCCGGGACCACAGCTAACGTTGCCGTAGGGCGACATATTTTCCAATGGCATAGCGCGGCAAATAGATTGCCGTCTGACGTCAATCAGATTGACGTGTCACGACAGGAGGTGACAGAGGTGTGACCAGTCGCAACAGGTCCCGCCGGTGGCGCCAGCTTGAACAGAGAGCGGCCGAGATCCGCCTCGACGGCATTCGTCGCGGCCTGACTACCGAGGCCGTCGTTGAGAAGATCCTCAGGGAGATCGACGTTCATCCCCTGGAGGCATGGAGGCTGGCCAACGGATGGAGTCGGGAGGAGGTCGCCGCGCGCCTGGATGCGCTCTACGTCGCGGACGGCCTGGAGCCCCCGCACGTGGACGCACCCACTCTGTGCCGATGGGAGCGTGGCCAGAGGAGACCGAACGAAGAACGCATCGACTACTTCTGCAAGCTCTATCGCACCCGGCCTGACAAGCTCGGCTTCGGCGTGGACCACGGGGAGGGCGACCCCGGCAACCTGCAGCGCATCGGGATCGTCGATGCCTTCCCCTACACCGGGGAGGACTCCGAGCAGGACTTGATCAACCGGATCCGGGCCGCCGGGCAGCGCATCAACTTGTTCGGCCTCACCAGGAACTTCTATGCCCGCGAGGAATGCCTGGCGGCGTTGGAGGAGGCCGCTCAGCGGGTGCCCGTCAAGATCTATGTGATGGACCCGTTCTGCGACTCGCGCCGCGACCGGTACCGGATCGAACCGGCCGACGCGGCGATGGAGGATCCGCACCGCTACATCCGGGAGGTCCTGCGCCCGTTGCGGGCCGCGGCCGAACGGCAGCCCAACATCCGCCTGTACAGCTACAACTTCCCCTGCTCGTTCGCGATGGAAGAGGTGGACGACGTCATCCGGATCATGCTCTACGGGCACGCCAAACGCGGCACTCATGGCCCGATCCTGGTCGTCAGGGAGGGCACCCCGGTGCACGACTACGCGGTCGATCAGTTGCGCTGGCTGGAGCGGTTGTCAGGGGGTGAGGTGCCCGAGCCGTGGGCGAGCAAGGGAATCGAGGTCAAGCCCCTGGAGGCCGCCTGAGGAACGCCGCCTGAGGAACATGGCGTGGCGGGCTGACAGTTCGGGGGACGGTCGTCATGAGGGCCCGGGGAAGTCCCGGGCCCTCATGACGTTCCGGTGGGTGTCAGACCCCGGCGGGGGCCAGGGCGGCCTCGGCCTCCAGGGTGGCGGCGGTGGCGTTGATGACCGCGGCGATGCGCAGGGCCTCCTGGATGTGCTCGCGGGGCATGCCGGCCTCGCGGAGGACCTTCTCGTGGGATTCCAGGCAGCGGCCGCAGCCGTTGATGGCGGAGACGGCCAGGCACCACAGTTCGAAGTCGACCTTCTCGACGCCGGGCTTGCCGATGATGGTCATGCGGAGCTTGGCCGGGAGCTGGGCGTAGGTCTCGTCGCCGATCAGGTGGGTGGCGCGGTAGTAGACGTTGTTCATCGCCATGATCGAGGCGGCGCCCTTGGCGGCCTCGAACGCCTCGGCCGACAGGTAGTCGCCGGCCTCCTCGGCCAGCTCGGCGATGACCTGCTTGCTCTTGGTGGCCATCGCGCAGGCCAGCACGGTGCCCCACAGCTGCTGCTCGGTGAGCTGGGAGGTGCTGGTCACCGAGCCCAGGTTGAGCTTGATGTCCTTGGCGTAGGCGGGGAGGGCTTCCTTCAGTGCGTCGACGCTCATGCTGAGGCTTCCTTTCAAGACAGACGGCCGGTCACGGCTATGGCGCGACCGGCCGACCGGTGAACCCGCCCGGCGCGCCGTTCTTCGGGGACGGTCCGTGAGCGGCGCGGTCCTGGGCGGGTGGAGGCGATGTGCGGCGGCCTGTGACGCCAGGCCGCGTGCCGGGAGAGGCGCGATGCCCCTTGCGGCGGGTCCGGGGAGGGGCACCGGCCACCGTGGGTGTGGGCGCGGTCGGAACCGGTGGCCGGTGCGCCGTCAGCCCTGCGGACTGGCTCAGGCGCCCGCCATGAGCTTCTTGGGGTCGAGGGTGGCCTCGCCCTTGTTCCAGTTGCAGGGGCACAGCTCGTCGGACTGCAGGGCGTCCAGGACCCGCAGGACCTCCTTGACGTTCCGGCCCACCGAGCCGGCGGTCACCATCGCGAACTGGATCTCGTTGTCCGGGTCGACGATGAAGGTGGCGCGCTGGGCGACGCCCTCCTTGGTGAGGATGCCCAGGGCGCTGCTGAGCTCCCGGTTGATGTCCGACAGCATCGGGAACGGCAGGTCGCGCAGGTCCGGGTGGTCCTTGCGCCAGGCGTAGTGGACGTACTCGTTGTCCACGGACACGCCCAGGACCTGGGCGTCGCGGTCGGCGAACTCCCCGTTCAGACGGCCGAACTCGGCGATCTCGGTGGGACAGATGAAGGTGAAGTCCTTGGGCCAGAAGAAGACCACGCGCCACTTGCCCTCGTAGGTCTTGTGGTTGATGGTCTCGAACGCCTTGTCCGGGTCCAGCGACACGCAGGCGGTCAGTTCGTACTCGGGGAACTGGTCACCGACAGTGAGCACAGGATCTCCTTCGTTCCATGTGAAATGTGTCACAGGCGCCCTTAAGGGGCGACCGCGACACCAGAGTTGTGAGTGGTCATAAGCATGTCGCAGCTATCGTGAAAAGAGAAATTGATAGGTCCAGAAAGATTGATAGGGGATGGCTATCAATAGACCGACCGTGGCGCAGCTGCGGGCATTCCTCGCGCTGGCCGAGTATCTGCATTTCCGAGACGCCGCCGCCGTGCTCGGCATGAGCCAGCCCGCATTGTCGGGCGCGGTGGCCGCCTTGGAGCAGACTTTGAACACCCGGTTGGTCGAGCGTACGACACGCAAGGTTCTGCTCACTCCGGCGGGGGAGCGGGTGGCCCGCCGCGCCGAGACGGTGCTGGCCGAGCTGGACCGGCTGGTGGAGGAGGTGCGCGCCGCCCGCGGCCCGCTGGTCGGCCCGCTGCGGCTGGGCGTGATCCCCACCGTGGCGCCCTACCTGCTGCCCTCGGTGCTGCCCCGCTTGAGCCGCGACTTTCCCGACCTGGAACTGTCGGTGCGCGAGCAGCAGACCGAGCACGTGGTGGCCGAGCTGCTGGCGGGCCGCCTGGACGTGGTGATCCTGGCGCTGCCGGTGCCCACCTCCGGGGTGGCCGAACTGCCGCTGTACACCGAGGAGTTCCTGCTGGCCGCCCCTCGCGCCCTGGAGATCGGCCCCGAACCGGTGCCCCGCAAGGTGCTCACCGAACTGGACGTGCTGCTGCTCAACGAAGGGCACTGCCTGCGCGACCAGGCGCTGGACCTGTGCCGCGAGGTCGGGGCGCAGGCGACCGCGGCCACCTACGCGGCGAGCCTGGCCACGCTGGTGCAGCTGGTCTCCGGCGGCCTGGGAGTGACGCTGCTGCCGCAGACCACGCTGCCGGTCGAGACCCGGCGCGCCGACGGGCTGGCGGTGTACCGCTTCGCCGACCCCGCCCCCTACCGCCGCATCGGGCTGGCCTACCGGGAGACCTCGCCCCGGGTGGAGGAGTTCCAGGCGCTGGCGCGCAGCATTCGCATCGCCGTCGCCGAAGCCCATCCGGAAGTGCGCATCGACTCCTGAGCCGGCCCGTCCCGCACCCTTGCGAAAGTGGCGTAAAGCACACGTGACATTCCTCATATGTCGCGGGACGTGCACAACGAAACAAGGGCATTCGCGCCGATAGAGATTTTCGTCACTTATGCGGCGCCGGTTGGACATGAGCGCCCGGTAAAGCCCTCCCGGAATGTTCCGCGGCGGGGTAACGATCGCTGCAAGGCTTGTCCGCCGTCCGGTGGCACCTGACGCCCCCAGGGCGCCGCCCGGTCATGGTGAAGGGGTGCGGAACGTGACGACCGGGCAGCTCACCGCCGACCGCTGGGCCGAGGTCGAAGAACTGTGGGCCAAGGACGGGCTGATCCGGCTGGCGGGCTCGCTGCAGGGGCCTGATCCGCTCGCGGGCCGCTGGCGGCTGCATCTGATCCCGGCGCACCCGGCGCCCACCACCCCGCGGGCCTGGCTGAGCCTGCGCCTGCGGCGCCGGCGGACGGCCCGCCGCCGCGGGCCGGGCCCCTACGACGTCACCGTCTCAGCCGGCCGGTTCGACGTGGCCGTGCCGGTGCGGGACCTGACGCCGCCCCGCCCGTTCCGCTCCGAGCGCTGGGACGTCCGCCTGGTCTGCCACACCGTGCGCACGGAGGTGGAGATGCCCGTCGGCCGCCGCCTGGGCCGGCCGCGGGCCCGCGCCATCACCTACCCGGCGCAGTGCTTCACCGACGGGCGCGGCGCCCGCTACCGGGTCCGTCCCCGCTACACCGCCGACGACCGCCTCCTCCTTGTGAGCCGCCGGGTCCGATGAAGATCACCTACGTACTGATGCACGCCTACGGCATGGGCGGGACGATCCGCACCGTCATCAACCAGGCCGCCGCCATGGCCGAGGCCGGGCACGAGGTCCAGATCGCCAGCGTGATCCGCCGGCGGGGCCGCCCGCAGTTCCCCATCGACCCGCGGGTCCGCCTGATCACCCTCGACGACCAGCGGGGGGCGAACGCACCCCCGCGGCCGCCGCGGCCGTCCCGCACCGGCCGGCTGCTGGAGCGGCTGGAACGGCGCCTGGGCCGCCGGCTGCGCAGGCCCCGTCCCGTCCCGGTGCCGCCCGGCTGGGAGCCCGGACCCGAGGTGCCGGCGGGGGAGGCGGCCAAAGAGGTCTTCACCCGCCGCGTCGAAGAACGCGTCATCGAGTTCCTGCAGAGCCTGCAGGAAGGGGTGGTGGTCACCACCCGCCCCGGACTGAACCTGCTGTCGGCCCGCTACGCGCCGCCCCACCTGGTCCGCATCGCCCAGGACCACATGCACCTGGACCGCTACAAGCCGGACGTGCGCGAAGCGATCGCAAGCGACTACCCGCGGCTGGACGCGGTGGTCTCGCTGACCCGCCGGGACGAGGCCGCCTACCGGCGGGCGCTGGGCGGCCGGGTGCGCACCGCCCAGATCCCCAACCCGCTGCACACCCTGCAGGTGCCCCGCACCGACCACTCCGCCAAAGTGGTGGCGGCCGCCGGACGGCTGACCCGGCAGAAGGGCTTCGACCTGCTGATCGAGGCGTTCGCCCAGGTGGTGCGGCGGCACCCGGACTGGACGCTGCGGATCTACGGCGGCGGCCCCTGGGAGGGACGGCTGCGCAACCTGATCCACCGCCGCCACCTGTACAACCACGTCTTCCTCATGGGCACCTCCAGGGACCTGGACCGGGAACTGGCGCAGGCGTCCATCTACGCCCTCAGCTCCCGCTTCGAGGGCTTCGCCATGGTGGTGCTGGAGGCGCTGAACTGCGGGCTGCCGCTGGTGAGCTTCGACTGCCCCACCGGCCCCCGGGAGGTCATCCGGGACGGGGAGAACGGGCTGCTGGTGCCGCCGGAGGACCCCGGCGCCATGGCGGGCGCGCTGTGCCGGCTGATCGAGGACCGGCGGCTGCGGCGCCGCCTGGGCGCGGCGGCGATCGACACCGCGGCCGAGTACGGCCCCGAGGCGATCCGCCGCCGCTGGGAGGAGCTGTTCACCGAACTGCTCGCGGCCAAGCGCGCCGAGGGCACGGTTCTGCCCGCGTAGCGGGACGGTCAAGGGTGGGGCAAGCGATTCCCTGGCGGTCGCGATGCGCGTTCGGGTAACCGCCCCGGCCGGAAATGCTTGCCCTATGTCGACGTTCTCCCTGGACGACGTACGCCGGGTCTGCAAAGGCCGCGACGCGTGGTGGACGGTCTTCCTCGTCGACCCGATCGCGATCCGGCTCACGCGGCAGGTGGCCAACCGGACCTCGATCACCCCCAACCAGCTCACCGCCGCCGCCTTCGCGCTGGGCCTGGGCGCGGCGGCCTGCTTCGCCCTGGCCTCTCCCGGCTGGCTGGTGGCGGGGGCGCTGCTCTACCACGTCGGCTTCGTGGTGGACTGCATGGACGGCAAGATCGCCAGGCTCAAGGGCACCGGCACGGTGTTCGGCGGCTGGCTGGACTTCATGCTGGACCGGGTCCGCGACACGCTGTGCGCGGTGGCCCTGACCGGCGGGCAGTACGCCCGGACCGGGCAGGCCGCCTACCTGTACGCGGGCATGGCGATCCTGGCTTTGGACATGTTCCGGTACGTCAACGGTCCGCAGATCGTCAAAGTGCGGCGCTCGATGCGCGCGGCGATGAACGCGGCGATGCGGGAGGCCGCGGCGGACCGGCCCCGGGGCCGCCTGGAGGCGCCGCAGGCAGGGCGGGAGCGGGAGGAGGAGCCCGAAGGGGAGCTCGAACGGCTCACCGACGCCGACCTGCACCGTGCCTTCGACGCGCATTTCCCCTGGTACCAGCGGGTCCGCCGGTACCTGCTGCAGCGGCGGGTGCGCACCCATCTGGTCAGCGGCATCGAGTTCCAGATGGCGGTGTTCATCATCGGCCCGCTGACCGGGCAGATCATCGGCGCCGTCGCGGTCGCCGGCGCCCTGCTGATGTTCTTCGAACTCGTGATCATCTACAAGTTCTGGCTGTCCACCCGGGCGCACACCCGGCTGCTGGCCGAGCTGCGGCAGGTGCGCCCCATGGCCGCCGCCGGCCCCACCCGGGCCGGGCAGGGGCTCGCCCCGGCCGCCGAACCGGACTGACGGCGGCGGGGACCCGGCCGGGCGGGACCGATCACGGCCCTGTCAGGAGGACGTCAGCTCCGGGCGATGGGCCCGGGCGAACAGCGTGACGCCGGGCAGGGAGCGCACCGGCAGGTAGCGCTCCAGCATCACGACGGCGCGCAGCCCGGCGTTGACGACCGGGTTCAGCCGTCCCGCCCCCTGCGGGGCGCTGCGGTGCCGCCGCCACTTGACCACCGGACGCAGCAGCACGTTCCAGCTCCACATCCGGTCCAGCTGCAGCCCGGCGCCCTCGATGAGCGCGGCCAGGCTCTCCCGGGAGTAGCGGCGGACGTGCCCGAGCGCCACATCGTGCGCCGACCACAGCGACAGGTCGCACGGCACGGAGATCAGCGCGACGCCGCCCGGGCGCAGCACCCGGGCCAGCTCCCCGGCGGCCGTCTGATCGTCGGGGATGTGCTGCAGCACGTCCAGCGCCATCACGAAGTCGAAGTCCCCCGTCGACAACGGCAGGTAGCAGGCGTCTCCGTGATAGGCGTCGATGCCGCGCCGCTTGGCCAGCTCCACCGCCTCCGGGGAGGCGTCGATGGCGATGGCCTCCCAGCCGTGCTCCACCAGCACCCTGGTGTTGCCGCCGCCGGCGGCGCCGATGTCGGCGGCCCGCCCGGGCGGGCCGCCCAGCCGGCGCAGCTCCCGGGCGATGATCGCCCGGCGTTCCCGATACCACCAGTTGTCGTCTTCGATCGCGACGACCCGTTGAATTTCGACCGTGTCCATGGCCCCCAACCGGACAACGTTGCGTCGATGCGGTCGTCCGCATCCTTAATTACGGAACGTACCAGGTTGGCGACGAGTGGTGGTGGACCGGGGTGCTCAGCGGTGGTGCCGGCCCCTGCGCCGGCGGAACAGGTAACGCACGGTCAATAGCGCCGCCAACGCTCCCACCAGCGGAGCCGCCCGCTTGGCGACCGAGGGCCCGGCGACCTCCAGCAGGTCGATGGCGTCGTCCTCCGGCGGCCGCCGCCGGTGGGCGCCGCCCCGCCGCGCGGCGGTTTTCGGAGCAATGGCGCCGGAGGTTTCGGTCACCGCCGCCTCCCGGACGCCCTTGGCCGAATCCGCCGCGGCGGCCTCGCCCGTCTCCCGGCCGCCGGAGGAGCCGGCGGCCGCAGAGCCGGTGCCGTCCGGCGTCGCTTGAGCGGATTCGGCGGCGCCGCTCGCCGCGCCGGAGGCGACGGTGGCCCGGCCCGCCTCGGCGGGCTCGGCGGTGCCGCTCGCCGTGCCGGGGGCGGCCGTGGTCTCAGCGTTGGCCGGGGCCGTCGGTGCGGGCTCGGTGGTGCCGCTCGCCGTGCCGGAGGTGGTGGATTCAGAGGAGGGCGTGGTCTCAGCGTTGGTCGGGGCTGTCGGTGTGGGTTCGGTGGTGCCGCTCGCCGTGTCGGGGGCGGTGGTTTCGGGGGCGGCCGTGGCTTCAGTATCGGCCGAAGTCGTCGGTGCGGGTTCGGCGGTGCTGCTCGCCGCGTCGGGGGCGGCCGTGGTCTCAGCGTCGGTCGAAGCCACCGGAGCGGATTCGGTGGCTTCGGGAACGGGCGTGGTTTCGGCGTCGGCCGGAGCCGCCTGAGCCGGTTCGGGCGGGCTGCTCGTGGCCGGAGCGGTTCCGGCCGGTTCTGCGGTGGCCGTGGTTTCGGGTTCGGCGGGGCCGCCCGCCGGTTCGGTGGCGGAGCCGGTGCCGGCCGAGGCCGTGGTTCCCGGCTCGGCGGAGGAGGAGCCGGCGTCGGCCCGGGGCGGTTCGGCGGCGGTCGCGGCCTTCCCGGTGGATTCGGGGGCGGTCTCCTTCGAGACGGGGTTTTCGGCCAGTTCGGCGGCCAGGGCCTTGGCGAAACGACCGACCAGCCTGGCGCCGACCTCGGCGAGGATGTTGCGGCCGAACTGGGCGGGGCGGCCGGTGACGTTCAGCTCGGTGTGGACGGTGACGCGGGTGGTGCCGTCGGTCTCCGACATGCGGGCCCGGATGGTCGCCGCCGCGGTGCCGGAGCCGCGGGCCTCCTTGCCGGAGGCCTCGATGGTCAGGGTGCGGGCGTCGGCGTCCGCCTCGACGATCTTGGCGGTGCCCCGGTAGGTGATGGTCATCGCGCCCAGCCGCACCTTCAGCCGGCCGCGGTAGTCCGTGCCGTCGATGGAGTCGAGGGTGGCACCCGGCATGCAGAGCGCCACCCGCTCCACGTCGAGCAGCGCCGACCATGCCTGATCCACCGGCACCGGAACGGTGAATTCGTGGTCGAGCTCCATCAGCGGGTTCCTGCCCTTCTCGTCAGGGGACCGATCTGGTGACTTTATGGCGGCCTGCGGCCGTACCGCCACACTTACAGGTCACCGCAGATTCTCACAGCAGGTCCCGGCAGGGCGGCCCGGGGGTGCCCCGGTGACCTGCCCCCATGGCCGCCGTGCCGGGACGCGACGGGCGCGGTCAGGACGCGCAGGCCGACACCAGGGCGCGGCGGGTCAGCACCCGGGCCAGATGCGCGCGGTACTCGGCCGAGCCGTGCAGGTCCTTTGGCGGGGAGGTGCCGTCGGCCGCGTGGCCGGCGGCGGACCGGAAGGACTCCTCGGCGGCGGGACGCCCCTGCAGGGCCTGCTCCACGGCGGTGGCGCGGACCGGTGCGGCGCCCATGTTGGTCAGCGCCACCCGGGCCTCGGCGACCTCGCCGCCTTCCCGGCGGACCGCGCAGGCCACCCCGACCACCGCCCACGCCTGGGCGGTGCGGTGGAACTTCTCATACCAGGTGCCCCACCCCGGGCCGAGCTTGGGAACGGTCACCCCGACCAGCAGCTCGTCCGGTTCCAGCGCCGAGGTCATCCAGTCGACGAAGAAACCCGCCGCCGGGATGTCGCGCGCCCCGCCGGCGGACCGCACATGGCACACCCCGCCCAGCGCCAGCACCACCGCCGGCAGGTCCCCGGCCGGGTCGGCGTGCGCCAGCGCCCCGCCGAAGGTGCCGCGGTGCCGCACCGCCGGGTCGGCCACCGTGGCGGTCGCCTGCGCCAGCAGCGGGGCGTGCGCACGGACCAGCGGGTCGTGCATCACCTGGTGGTGGGTGGCCATCGCGCCGATGAACAGCGCGTCGCCCAGGTCGCGGATCTGCCGCAGCTCCGCCACCCGCTCCAGGTCCACCAGCACCTCCGGGTAGGCCAGCCGCATCCGCAGCAGCGGCAGCAGGCTCTGCCCGCCGGCCAGCGGCTTGGCCTCCTCACCGGCCTCGGCCAGCGCCGACAAGGCCTCCTCCAGCGAGCCCGGCCGCACGTACTCGAACTGCGGGGGGATCATTCGGCACCTCCCTGCGGGTTGAGGGCGCGCCACACGCGCTCTGGGGTGCACGGCATCGGCACGTCCCGCACCCCGTAGGGGCGCAGCGCGTCCACGATCGCGTTCACCACGGCCGGGGTGGCGGCGATGGTGCCGGCCTCCCCGACGCCCTTGACGCCCAGCGGGTTGGTGGTGGCCGGGGTCTCGGTGCGGTCGGTGGTGAAGTCGGGCAGGTCGGCCGCCGACGGGATCAGGTAGTCGGCCATGGTGGTCGTGGTCAGGTTGCCCGCCTCGTCGTAGACGGCCTCCTCATACAGCGCCTGCGCGATGCCCTGGGCGAGCCCGCCGTGCACCTGCCCCTCCACGATCAGCGGGTTGACCACCCGGCCGACGTCGTCGACCGCCACGTAGGAGCGGATGCGCACGAACCCGGTCTCGGTGTCCACCTCCACGGCGCACAGGTGCGTGCCGTGCGGGAAGGAGAAGTTCTCCGGGTCGAAGGTGGCGTCGGCGTCCAGCGAGGGCTCCATCCCCTCGGGCAGGTCGTGCGCGGCGAACGCGGCCGCGGCCACCTCCTGCAGGGTCTTGGCCTCGCCCGGCACGCCCCGCACCCGAAAGCCCCCGTCGGTGAACTCCACGTCCTCCTCGGAGGCCTCCAGCAGGTGGGCCGCCACTTTGCGGGCCTTGTCGATGACCTTGTCGCAGGCGTTCACCAGCGCGATGCCGCCCACGGCCAGCGACCGCGAACCGTAGGTGTCCATGCCCTTGGGGGAGACGGAGGTGTCGCCGTGCAGCACCCGCACGTCCTCGAACGGCACGCCCAGGCGGTCGGCGGTGATCTGCGCCCAGGCGGTCTCATGGCCCTGGCCATGGGCCGACGAGCCGGTCACCACCTCGACCTTGCCGGACGGCAGCACCCGCACCGAGGCGTGCTCCCAGCCGCCGGCGCCGTACGACAGCGACCCCAGCACCCGCGAGGGCGCCAGCCCGCACATCTCGGTGTAGGTGGACACCCCGATGCCCAGCTGCACGGTGTCGCCGCGCTTACGCCGGTCGGCCTGCTCGGCGCGCAGCTTGTCGTACTCCAGCAGCTGCAGCGCCCGCTCGGTGGCCGCCTCGTAGTTGCCCGAGTCGTAGGTCAGCCCGGCGATCGTCTCGTAGGGGAACTCCTCGTGGCGGATCCAGTTGCGCCGCCGCACCTCGATCGGGTCCAGGCCCAGCTCGGCGGCCAGCTCGTCCATCAGCCGCTCGATGGCGAAGGTGGCCTCCGGACGCCCCGCGCCCCGGTAGGCGTCGGTGGGGGTCTTGTTGGTGAACACCCCGGTGCAGGTGAAGGAGTAGGCGTCCATCTTGTAGATGCCGTTGAACATGAACGCCCCCAGCAGCGGCACGCCCGGGGTGACCAGCATCAGGTAGGCGCCCATGTCGGCCAGCAGCTCCACCTTCAGGCCGCGGATGGTGCCGTCTTGCTCGGCGGCCAGCGTCAGACGCTGGATCTGGTCGCGGCCGTGGTGGACGGCCAGGTTGCCCTCGCTGCGGGACTCGGTCCACTTGACCGGCCGGCCCAGCCTGCGGGCCAGCAGCAGCGCCAGCACCTCCTCGCCGTAGACCTGCAGCTTGGAGCCGAACCCGCCGCCGACGTCCGGGGCGATCACCCGCAGCCGGTGCTCGGGGATGCCGGTGACGGTGGCCAGCATCAGCCGCAGGATGTGCGGGATCTGGGTGGCCGACCAGAGCGTGAAGCCGTCCCCGTCCGGGGCGCACACCACCGCCCGCGGCTCCATCGCGGTCGGGATCAGCCGCTGCTGCACGTACCGGCGTTCGAGCAGCACGGGCGCGTCGCGCAGCGCCGCGTCGATGTCGCCGTTTTCGAACGTCCAGGTGTAGCTGGCGTTGGTGCCCAGCTCCTCGTGCACCAGGTCGGCGCCGTCCGCGAGCGCCCGCTCCATGTCCGTCACGACCGGCAGCGGCTCGTAGTCGACGTCGATGGCCTCCAGCGCGTCGGCCGCCGCGTACCGGTCCCGGGCCACCACGCACGCCACCGGCTCGCCCACATAGCGGACGCGTTCGACGGCCATCGGCGGGTGCTCGGGGTGCTTCATGTCCTCGGTGACGACCCACGCGCACGGCAGACCGCCCTGCTCGGCGGCGAAGTCGGCCCCGCTGAACGCGGCGATCACGCCCGGACGCTCCAGGGCCTCGGAGACGTCCACATGGGTGATGCGGGCGTGCGCGTGCGGGCTGCGCAGGAACGCCACATGGCACATGCCCGGCAGCTGCAGGTTGTCGGTCCACTGGGTGCGGCCGGTGATCAGCCGGGCGTCCTCGGTGCGCCGGCGGGGGCTGCCGATCTCGCGCCTGACGACGGTCTCGGTCACGGCGTCACCTCCGCTTCGGGGCGGGGGACGGCCGGGGCGTCCGCATCGCCCCCGGCGCGCATCTCGGCGGCGGCGCGCCGGACGGCCCGGACGATGTTCTGGTAGCCGGTGCAGCGGCACAGGTTGCCCTCCAGCCCCCGGCGGATCTCCGCGTCGGAGGGGTCGGGGTTCTCCCGCAGCAGATCGATCGCGGCCATGATCATGCCGGGGGTGCAGTACCCGCACTGCAGGGCGTGCTCTTCGTGGAAGGCCCGCTGCATGGGGTGCAGCTCCCCGCCTCGGCCCAGCCCTTCGACCGTGGTGATCTCGTGCCCGTCGGCCTGGACGGCCAGCACCGAGCAGCTTTTGACGCTCAGCCCGTCCATCAGGACGGTGCAAGCGCCGCAGTTGGTGGTGTCGCAGCCGACCGGGGTGCCCACTTTCCCCAGCCGTTCGCGCAGGTAGTGGACGAGCAGCAGCCGGGGCTCCACCTCGTCCTCATACGTCACGCCGTCGACCTTGGTTCTCACACGCGGCATCCGTCCTCCTTCGGGCGCCTTGAGGGGTGGGTCGGGGGCACAAGGCGCCGGGAGGTGCGCGCTGGACGGGCCGCGACATCGAGGCCACCTCCGCGGGGGGTGGGGCGACCCTTGAACGGTAAACCGTGATCGAACGGCCGACCAGACCTTGATATGACCTAATTCACACTGATTTGCGGCCCGAATCCGGCGCGCCGAGCGCCGCGTTCAGCCGCCGCACCCGTGCCGCGGCCAGCTCCACCACGGTGCGGGTGGCCGGGGACAGCTCGGCGACGGGACGGTGCACGATGCCGAACCGCTCGTGCAGCGGCGGGTCCAGCGGCGCCCAGTGCAGGCCGGGCGGCAGCCGCTCGCCCAGGCGGAGCAGGGCGCCGCGCCAGCACACCGTGTCGGCCAGGCCGCGCGCGGCGACCTCCAGTGCGGCCTCGAAGTACTCCACCTCGACGCGGGGGCGCAGCACCCGCCCGTGCGCGCGGGCCAGCTCGGCCAGCATCCGCCGGGTGGTGTCCTCGGCGCGCCAGCTCACATCCGGCAGCACCAGCGGGTGGGAGGTCAGCGTCCGCGCGGTGACCGGCTCGCGCACCCGTTCGGGGTCGGCGCTGACGTAGACCAGCTCGTCGCGCATCTCCACGGTCACCGCCAGGTCGTCGGCGTCCAGCGGCAGCGCCGCCAGGGCGGCCTCCAGCCGGCCCCGGCGCAGCTGCTCCAGCAGCTCGGCGGAGTTCTGGCCGACCAGCTCGATCCGCACCCGCGGGTGCCGCTGGAGCATGTCGGCGATCAGATCGACCCCGAGGTAGTAGTGCGCGATCTTGAAGATGCCAAAGCGCACCGTGCCGGTCAGCATGCCGCGCACCGACGAGACCGCCCGCACCGCCTCGCCGGCCGCCCGCAGCGCGGCGACCGCGTGCGGACGCAGCGCCCAGGCCGCCTCGGTGGGCACCAGACCGCGCCCCACCCTGCGGAACAGCACCGCGTCCAGGTGCCGTTCCAGCTGCCTGACCTGCTCTGACACCGAGGGCTGGGCGTAGCCGAGGGCGGCGGCCGCCGCCGTGAACGACCCGTGCTCCAAGGTGGTCAGGAAACAGCGGAACTGATGGAGGGTGATCGCCGATCCACCGTCAGTGACCAAGGATTTCCCTTCACCTGCCGCAGGAAAGCAAGGCTACCTCGATGGGAAGCGGCTCCTTACGGTCGTTGGCATGCCCTCCCCCCGATCGCGTTCCTCGCTGGGCGCCCTGCTGTGCCTGATCTCCGCGGCCGGCTTCGGGCTGTCGGCGATCTTCGCCAAGGAGACCTACCGGACGGGCGCCGGAGTGCAGACGATGCTGACGGTGCGCTTCGCCGTCGCCGCGGCGCTGCTGTGGCTGCTGGTCGCCTGGCGCCGGCCCGCCCTGCCCACCGGGCGGGCGCTGCTGACCTGCATCGGGCTGGGCGCCATCGGATACGCCTGCCAGGCGATGTGCTACTTCGGCTCGCTGGCCCGCATCGACGGCTCACTGGCGGCGCTGCTGCTGTACACCTACCCGCCCATGGTCACCGCCATCGCTATCGCGCTGCGGCGCGAACCGGTGGACCGGCGGCGGCTGACCGCCCTGGCCTGCTCGGTGCCGGGAGTGCTGTTGCTGCTGGGCGGCGGCGTCCGGCCGGGCGCCGCCAGTGGGGTGCTGCTGGCGCTGGCGGCGGCCGGCACGTACGCGATCTACCTGACCGTCGCAGCGGGCCTCCCCGAAGAGCTGGACCTGATCACCGTGTCGGCGGTCGTGTGCACCTCCGCCGCCGTCAGCATGGTGCTGATCACCGCGGGCACCGGCTCCTGGCAGCCGCCGGCGCAGGCGAGCGGCTGGGCGTGGACGACGATGCTGGCGATCTTCTCCTCGGTGGTGCCCATCGTCTGCATGCTGGCCGGCATGCGCATGGTCGGCGCATCGACGGCGGCGATCCTCTCCTACGCCGAACCGGCGGTGGCCGTGGCCTCCACCGCCCTGGTCTACGGCGAACGCCTGAGCGCCGCGCAGCTCCTCGGCGGCCTCATCGTGCTGCTCGCCGTCTTGATCCTCAGCGTGGAACGCCCCGGCACGCCGCCCGCCCCGCGTCGCGTCCTGGACCGGATCGCGCCCGGCCGCCGAAGCCGGCGGCCGGAACGCGAAGAACCGGAACACGAAGGGCGGGCTCAGCGCACGGGCGACAGGGCCTGCGTGTAAAGGACGGTGCCGTCGAGGTCCCGCAGCCGGACGGTCATCACCCCGCTGCGGGCGTCGATGTCCACCTGCCCGAAGAACTGGTAGCCCTCGGCGGGGGAGGCGTTGGCGCGCGGCGGGGCCTTGAAGAACTTCACCTGGGGGCCGAAGGTGCCCTCCAGGCGGTTGGGGCCGAAACCACCGGCGTTCAACGGGCCGGAGACGAACTCCCAGAACGGGTCGAACCTGGTGAAGGCCGCCTTGGCGGGGTCGTAGTAGTGGGCCGCGGTGTAGTGCACGTCGGCGGTCAGCCACACCATGTTGCGGACCTTGTGCCGCTGGGCATGGGAGAGCAGCTCGGCGATCTCCCGCTCGCGGCCCAGCGGCGCCCCGTCGTCGCCCTGGGCGATGCCCTCCTGGGCGGTGCCGTCCGGCACGACCAGCCCGAGCGGCAGGTCGGCGGCCATCACCTTCCAGGTCGCCGTGGAGCGGCGCAGCTCCCGCTTGAGCCAGGCCAGCTGCTCGGCGCCCAGCACGCCCCCGGTCTCGGTGGGGGAGGTGTTGGGGGTGTTGGGGTTCTTGTAGGTCCGCATGTCCAGGATGAAGACATCCAGCAGCGGACCGTAGGAGATCTTGCGGTAGATCCGGCCGCCCCGGGGCGCCTGGGCGGCGATCGGGGTGTACTCCATCAGGGCGCGGCGGGCCCGGGCGGCCAGCACGTCCACGCGCTTTTCGGTGTAGCGGGCATCGTCGAGGATCTCCCCCGGGTACCAGTTGTTGACGACCTCGTGATCGTCCCACTGGTAGATCATCGGGACGCGGGCGTTGAAGGCTCGCAGGCAGGCGTCCTCCAAGTTGTAGCGGAACTGCCCGCGGTAGTCGGCCAGCGTCTGGGCGACCCTGCTCTTCTCCTCGGTCACCACGTTGCGCCAGGTGCGGCCGTCCGGCAGCGCCACGGTCTCGGTGAGCGGCCCGTCGGCGTACACCCAGTCGCCGCTGCACAAAAAGAAGTCCGGGTCGAGCGCGCCCATCGCGGTGAAGATCCGAAAGCCGCCCAGCTCGGGATTGATGCCCCAGCCCTGTCCGGCCAGGTCGCCGGACCACACGAACCGGATGTCGCGGCGGTGCCGGGAAGGGGTGCGGAAAGACCCCTCGACGGGGGCGGACAGCAGCGCGTGCCGGTCCAGGTCGGCAAGGCGCACCCGGTAGCAGATCCGCTCCCCGGCCGGCAGCCCGCGCAGGAACACCTTGCCGGTCAGATCGGTCTTGGGCGTCAGCACCGGGCCGCGGACGGTCCGGAAACCTCGGAAGTCGGGGCGGCGGCTGATGTCGACGAGCATCCGCGCCGGGCGGTCGGCGCGCGCCCACACCACGGCCCGCCCGGCGGTCACATCGCCGCTTTGCACGCCGTGGGTCAGACGCGGCCGCCCCCGCCGGATCAGCGCGGGGGCCGCGGCGGCGGGCGCGGTCGGCGCGGCCAGCGGGGCCAGCATCGCGCCTCCGCCGATGAGCAGCCCGCCGCGCAGTACGGTTCGCCGGTCGAAAGTCATGGTCAAGCTCCGTTTCCTCGGTGGAGGACGACCGCATGCTGCCGGGCTTGAACGTCTGCCGACCGGCACCGCCGTGGCCGAAGGGTTAATACCGATCGACGTGATCGACTTGACAAGTGCCGGTGGGCGCGGTCTGCTAGGCGCATGTCAGCGCGTGCCCGTCTTCGCAGCCACCAGGGTTCCTCCGTCGTGGCCGCCGCGCTGTGTTCCTGTTGTTGTTGTCGCTGATCACCGCGTTTTCAGCTCGGTAGGCACCTGCAGTCCGGCAGTCCGCCCGCGCGGCCGTTGCGCGGGCCCCTCGACGACAACAACCCAAGGACTCCTCGTGGACCTCGACGTCGTTCCCGACCTCACCATGCGCGGCCAGGACGACCCGCACGGCCTGGCCGCTCAGCTTCCGCCCACCGTGGGCCAGCTCGCCGCCCGCATCGGCGAACTGGCCGCCCGCCCGGACCGCTGGTGGCACCTGGTGCGGCCGGATCCGGCGGCCCCCGGCCAGGTGGCGCTGGAGGAGACCGGCGGCGTGCGGGTGTGGCTGACCACCTGGCCCCCCGGCCACCGCACCGACGTGCACGACCACGGCGGCACGCACGTCAGCACGGTCGTGGCCGGGGAGCTGACCGAACGCGTCCTGACCGCCGACGGCGTCACCGAACGCCCGCTGCGCGCCAACCGCGTCCGCGTCCACGGCGGACGCACCCATGAGATCCACAACCCCGGCCCGGCCTACGCCATCACGCTGCACGCCCGGCTCGGCTGAGCGCGGCCGGCCCGGTCAGTGGCTTCGGCGGCCGCGGGTCAGCACCCGGACGACGCCGACCAGGCCGAGCCCGAGCAGCACGGCCGCGGCCAGGATCTCCGGCGGCGCCACCGGCTCGCCCGACAACCCGGTCACCAGGAAGACCCCTGCTGCGGCCAGGAAGAACAATCCCGCCACCGCGGAGCCGGGGTCGAACCGGCGCTTCATCCCGCCGTCAGACATGCCGCACCTCCACGTCCCCGACCTTGACCCGCACCCGCAGCTCGATGACCGGTGGGTCGCCCTCCCCGGCGCTCCGCGGCTCCAGCACCCGTTCGACCTGCACGAACGGCCCGCCGTCGAGGCGGCTGTTCACGGTCAGGTCCCCCAGGGCGATCCGGCCGTCCAGCTCCACCCGGGCCCGGCCGGGCACGGTGATCGTCAGTTTGCCGCTCAGCACCTCGGCGTTGACCCGGATCCGCCGGCCCGCGCTCAGCGGAAGGGCGGTCAGGTCCAGCCGCCCGCTGCCCACCCCGAGCCGGTAGGTCTGCTCGGTGCGGGAGGCGTCGGCGGGCCGCCACTCCACGTTCCCGAACCTGGTGCCCTTGGGCGTCTCGGCCACCGCCGTGGAGGTCAGCAGCCCCAGCGTCAGCACGGTGCCGACGGTGGCCAGCCCGCTGGGCCGGCCCGCCCAGCCGCCGATCAGCAGGCCCAGCCCGATCACCGCCAGGGCGGGCGCGGCGACCAGGTGCCCGCCGTAGATCCCGTGGTCGCCGTGCAACGCGACCGGGATCATCGCCGCCGCCGCCATCATCGCCGACAGCAACACGACGGAGGTCAGCGCGCTGTGGCGCCCGCATCCCCGCTTCGGCTCGCCGCCTGGGTCCGCGGGGGCGTCCGGCGGCCGGCTCCAGCAGGACCGCCCGCCGGGCGCGGCCGGATCATCGGTCACGCCGCCTGCAGGAGGATCGGCGGGACGCCCGGCCGCCGCGGGGACGTCCTTGACCAGGCTCACCCGCTTGTCCAGGCTCACCCGGCCCTCCGGCGGGGCCGGGGCGTCGGGGGAGACCGGCTGCCCCTGCAGGCGTTCGGGCAGATCGCGGGCGAGCTGGGCGAAGTCCACCTTGCGGGCGTGCGCGACCAGCAGCACCAGCGCGAGCACCGTCACCCCGGCCAGCGCGTCCCCCGACAGCGGCCTGCCCGCCGTCACGACCATCGTCAGCAGGCCCAGCAGCCCGCCCAGCAGGACCAGCACCGTCCCGGCGTCGAAACGCCGCCGCAGCATCTGCTCGGCCGGGGCCAGCGCCTGCGGCGCAGGCGGCATCAGCAGATAGGCCGCCAGATACAGCAGCAACCCCTGACCGTTGGCCAGGAGCAGCACAGCGAACCCCACCCGCAGGACCACCGGGTCCACTCCCAGATACCGTCCCAGGCCCGTGCACACCCCCGCGACGAGAAGTCCTTCCGGAACGCGCACCAGCCGGGGACGCTCCGGCGCGGCCTGCGGGCCGGTCGTCGTGCTCTGCTGCTCGGCCATGCCACCCATCGTGACCTTCGGCGCCCGGGACCGGTATCCGGGACCACCCTGACCCGACCCTGAGAACGAACCGGGAAACCCGGGGGAGGCGCCCGATGCGCCCGCTTGCGTTTCGTGTGACGATCGGTGCGGCGCCCGCCGGACCTTTCCGCGTCCACATGTGCGGGAAGGCCCCACCACCGCGGAAGGAGGCGCGACCACGGCGATGGCCGACCCAGGCAGCGGCGAGGACACCCAGGCCGGCCCCCGGATGGAACGGGCCCGTGACGGCCGGCTGATGGCCGGTGTCTGCCGCGGCCTGGCCGACCATCTCGGCCTGGACGTCCTCTTCGTGCGGCTGGCCTTTGCGTTGCTGACCGTCGCCGGCGGGCTGGGCGTGGCCGCCTATGTGGCGCTTTGGCTGCTGGTCCCCGAACGCGACGACGCCCGGCCGATCCGCATCAGCTCCCGCGACTGGGCCCAGCTGGCGGCCTACGGGACGCTGATCACCGGCCTGTGCGCCATCACCTGGGGGGCCGGGCTGGCCCAGGCGGCGCTGTGGCCGCTGCTGGCCGGCGGGATCGGGGCGGCCACCTTGTGGCAGCAGGCCGACCGCGACCAGCGGCAGCGCTGGCTGCGCACCACCACCGTGCCGCTGCGCCGCATGTGGCTGCGCAGCCTGGTCGGCCTGGCCCTGGTCATCGCCGGCATCGGCGGCTTTCTGGCGCAGAACGTGCCGGCCGCCCAGGTCCGCGAGGTGCTGATCGCCACCGCCGTGCTCGCCTGCGGGCTGGCGCTGATCGCCACCCCCTGGCTGGTGCGGCTCTGGCAGGAGCTGGACGCCGAGCGCCGCGAGCGCATCCGCTCCCAGGAGCGCGCCGAACTGGCCGCCCACATCCACGACTCGGTGCTGCACACCCTGACGCTGATCCAGCGCAACGCCCACGACCCCCGCGAGGTGCAGCGCCTGGCCCGCTCCCAGGAACGCACCCTGCGCAACTGGCTCTACCAGCCGCAAGGCGACCCGGACCGGACGCTCGCGGCGGCCGTGCGGGAGATCGCCGGGGAGGTGGAGGACGCCCACGGCGTGCCCATCGAGGTGGTCTGCGTCGGCGACTGCCCGCTGAACGCCCGGCTGAACGCCGCCCTGCAGGCCGCCCGCGAGGCCATGGTCAACGCCGCCAAGTACTCCGGCGCCCCGTCGGTGTCGGTCTACGCCGAGGTCGAGGGCGAGAACGTGGCCATCTTCGTGCGGGACCGGGGCAAGGGCTTCAACCTGGACGCCGTCCCGGACGACAGGATGGGCGTGCGAGGCTCCATCATCGGGCGCATGGAGCGCAACGGCGGCAAGGCCACCGTCCGCACCGCCCCCGGGGAGGGCACCGAGGTCCGTTTGGAGATGACAAGGTGAGCGGGCGCCCCCCATGGCGCGCCGCCGAACGGAAGTGAGACCGATGGCAACGACCGTGGTGCTGGTGGACGACCACCAGATGTTCCGCAGCGGGGTCAAGGCCGAGCTCGGCGACGGCGTCGAGGTCGTCGGCGAGGCCGGGGACGTCGATGAGGCGATCGCCGTCATCACCGCCACCGAACCCGACGTGGTGCTGCTGGATGTGCACCTGCCGGGCGGCGGCGGCATCGAGGTGCTGCGCCGCCTGCACGGCAAGGTCCGGTCCCGTTTTCTGGCCCTGTCGGTCTCCGACGCCGCCGAGGACGTCATCGGGGTGGTGCGCGGCGGCGCCCGCGGCTATGTCACCAAGACCATTTCCGGGCCGGAGCTGACCGACGCCATCGGCCGGGTCGCCGAGGGCGATGCGGTCTTCTCGCCCCGCCTGGCCGGTTTCGTGCTGGACGCCTTCGCCGCCACCGCCGCGCCCCCCATCGACCCCGAGCTCGACCAGCTCACCCAGCGCGAACGCGAGGTGCTGCGGCTGATCGCCCGCGGCTATGCCTACAAGGAGATCGCCAAGGAGCTGTTCATCTCCGTCAAGACCGTGGAGACCCACGTCTCCAGCGTGCTGCGCAAGCTGCAGCTGTCCAACCGGCACGAGCTGTCGCGCTGGGCCGCCGCCCGCCGCCTGGTGTGAAAGGACGCGCCTTCAGCCCAGGGTCAGCCAGCGGATTCCCAGCTCGCGCACGGTGTCCTGCTCCGGCTGGGTGAGCGGGAGACGGCCGGTGGCCTTGCGCAGGAAGGTCGTCTGGTCCCAGCCCAGCCGCCGGACGCGGGGCACCTCCTGGGGGTCCAGCATCAGCGTCTCCAGCGCCTGACCGGCCTCGGGCGTCAGCCAGGGCTCCCGTTCCAGCGCGGCGGCCAGGTCGAAGCCGTGCACGGCCACCTCGACGACGCGGGTGAGCAGGAACTCCGACAGCAGCATGGCGTCGCCGTGCCGGGTCACCACCACCCGCCCGGCGGGCTCGGCCAGGCACAGCCGGTGGATCTCCCGCCAGGTGCGGGCGAATTCCTCAGCCAGCGCGGCCCCGCTTTTGTGCTCGGCGGCCTGCTCTTGTGCCTGCGCGACCCGGGAGGCGTTCTCCTGCGGGGAGAACCGCTCGTCCGGCCGGTAGTACTCCACCGCCGACACCTCGGCGCGTTCCGGTGACGGGCCCTCCAGCATCGCCGCCGTCCGGCCGACCGCCAGCAGGACGTGCCCCGCCAGATCCCGCACCAGCCACGGCGTACAGGCCGTCGGCCGCTGCCAGTCCTGCTCGGTCAGCTCCTCCAGGACCTGGGAGAACCGCTCGGACTCCGCCTGGAACGCCGTCAATACATCGCCGTTTTCCACGGCGGAAGAGTAACATTTCCCGGTTTCGCCCCCAGGTGTGGAAATTCTCCACTGGCCTATCGGGGCGGGCGATGCCCGTCACCCCTGGCGGGCCGGGCCGCCCCTCACCGCGGGCGGCGGGCGGGGCAGGAGGGCGGGCAGTGCTCGGCGTGGCGGGCCAGGCCCTCGGCGGCCCGGCTCAGCAGGCGGGTCAGCACCGCTTTCATGAGGGCGCCGGTGCCCGGGATCCGCCGGGTGAAGCAGGCCTGCCAGCGCACCGCGGTGCCGCCCTCGGGACGGGCCCGGAAGGTGACGTCGGCGCGGTAGCCGTCCACCGGCAGCCCGGCCAGCATGCGGTAGGCGTACCGCGTGGGCGGCTCGTAGAGCACGGCCTCCTCGCGGGCGGGCCCCATCTGCCGCACCGCCCCGACCCCGTCGCCGGTGCCCACTCCCGGGCGGATCCGCCGCGCCCGGCCGGGCAGCCCGCTCCACACCGGCCAGGCCTCGGCCACGGCCACGTGCGCGAACAGCACCTCGGGCGGTGCGCTGGAGGTCGCCGTCAGGTCGATGGTGTACTGCATGCCGCCTCCGCTGGTGAACCGCCCTTTACGGTAGGCGGTTCAGCCGCCGGACACTACAGCTTCTCCAGCGGGGCGTAGCGCAGCACCAGGCGTTTGACGCCGTGGGTGCCGCCGAAGTCGATGCTGGCGGCGGTCTTGTCGCCGGTGCCGTCCACCGAGATGACCGTGCCCAGCCCGAAGGAGTCGTGGGTGACCTTGTCGCCGGGGGACAGGGCGGGGACGGCGCGGGCGCTCGCGGAGCGGGCGGCGGGACGGGCGGCGGCCATGGCGGTCAGCGAGCCGGGCGCGGGCATCGCGGCCTCGCGCTCCCACTTCACCAGCGAGGAGGGCACCTCCGACAGGAACCGGGAGGCGGGGTTGACCTGCGGGGCGCCCCACGCGCTGCGCATCACGGCGCGCGTCAGGTACAGCCGCTGCCGGGCCCGGGTGATGCCCACGTAGGCCAGGCGGCGCTCCTCCTCCAGCTCCTGGGGGTTGCTCATGGCCCGCAGGTGCGGGAAGACGCCGTCCTCCATGCCGGTGAGGAAGACCACCGGGAACTCCAGGCCCTTGGCGGTGTGCAGGGTCATCAAGGTGACCACGCCCTGCTCGTCCTCGGGGGCGCGCTCGCCCGGCGGGATGGGGGCGCCCTTGGTGCCGGGGATGGCGTCGGCGTCGGCGACCAGCGAGATCTGCTCCAGGAAGTCCACCAGGCGGCCCGCGGCGCCGGAGGGCGCCTCCTCTTCCTCCTCCTCGGCGGCGGGGGCGCGCTCGGCCAGGCGGTCTTCGAACTCGCGGGCGACCGCCTCCAGCTCGCGCAGGTTCTCGATGCGGGTCTCGTCCTGCGGGTCGCGGGAGTTCTGCAGCTCGGCCAGGTAGCCGGTCTCGGTCAGCACCGCCTCGATCAGCTCGGCGGGGGTGGCGGTGGCGGCCCGCTCGCGCAAATCGTCCATCAGCGCCACGAACTCGCGAACCGCCTTGGCCGAACGGGGCGCCATGCCGGGCACCTGCTCGGGGGTGCGCAGCGCCTCCCAGAAGGTGATGCGCTCGCGGGCGGCGTGGGCCTCCACGCACGCCTCGGCCCGGTCCCCGATGCCGCGCCGGGGGACGTTCAGGATGCGCCGCAGCGAGACGGTGTCGGCCGGGTTGGCCAGCACCCGCAGGTAGGCCAGCAGGTCGCGGACCTCCTTGCGCTCATAGAAACGCACCCCGCCGACCACCTTGTACGGCAGGCCGACCCGGATGAACACCTCCTCGAACACCCGGGACTGGGCGTTGGTGCGGTAGAAGACCGCCACATCCCCGGGACGGGCCAGCCCCGCGTCGGTGAGCCGGTCGACCTCGGCGGCCACGAAGGCGGCCTCGTCGTGCTCGTTGTCGGCCACATAGCCGACGATCTTCTCGCCCTCGCCCTGGTCGGACCACAGCCGCTTGGGCTTGCGGTGGGCGTTGCGCTCGATCACCGCGTTGGCCGCCGACAGGATCGTCTGGGTGGAGCGGTAGTTCTGCTCCAGCAGGATCGTGGTGGCGTCGGGGAAGTCCCGCTCGAACTCCAGGATGTTGCGGATGGTGGCGCCGCGGAAGGCGTAGATCGACTGGTCGGCGTCGCCCACCACGCACAGCTCGGCCGGGCCGACGTCCTCCCCGGGGCTCTCGGTGAGCAGGCGCACCAGCTCGTACTGGGCGTGGTTGGTGTCCTGGTACTCGTCCACCAGGATGTGCCGGAACCGCCGCCGGTAGTGCTCGGCCGCCTCCGGGAACGCCTGCAGCAGGTGGACCGTCGTCATGATCAGGTCGTCGAAGTCCATCGCGCCGGCCTGCTGCAGCCGCGCCTGGTACATCTCGTAGGCCTCGGCCAGCTTCTGCTCCAGGTGGGTGGAGGCGCGGGCCTTGAAGGCCTCATAGTCGATCAGCTCGTTCTTGAGGTTGCTGACCTGGGCGGAGAAGGACTTGGGCGGGTAACGCCTGGGGTCCAGGTCCAGCTCCCGGCACACCAGCGCCATCAGCCGCTGGGCGTCGGCGGCGTCGTAGATGGAGAAGTTCGAGGGAAAGCCCAGCCGGCGGGCCTCGCGCCGCAGGATCCGCACGCAGGCGGAGTGGAAGGTCATCACCCACATCGCCCCCGACCGGGGGCCCACCAGCGCCTGGACCCGCTCGCGCATCTCCCCGGCGGCCTTGTTGGTGAAGGTGATCGCCAGGATCTGGGCCGGGTGCACGTCCCGTTCGGCCAGCAGGTAGGCGATGCGGTGGGTCAGCACGCGGGTCTTGCCCGAACCGGCCCCCGCCACGATCAGCAGCGGGCCGCCGGTGTGCAGCACGGCGGCGCGCTGCTGGGGATTGAGACCGTCCAGCAGCGGGTGCGAGGTGTCGGTGGCGCTCATCACCCGCGAGTTTACGGCCCGGCGCCGACTTCGCGGTCCGGGTTCGGCCGCTCACGGGGGCGGGATGGGCAGCGGCTCCTCCAGCGCCGCCAGGGTGAGCAGCACCAGCGCGGCCGTCCAGCCCAGTGGGGCGACCGCGGCCGGGCGGCCGGCGGAGTTGACCTTCTCCGGCAGCGCGCCCAGCTCGGTGCGGTGCTCGTTCAGCCAGTCCAGCCTGCGCAGGGCGTCCTCCACCCGGCCGCAGGCGGCGGCGTTGAGGGCGAACAACGCCATCTCCGGGGTCCAGGCCACGGTCTTGGCGCCCCGCCAGCGCTCCCCGGGCAGCACCCCGCCGTTGGGCAGCCGCAGCCGCCGGGCCGCCTCCAGCACCGCCGCCTCCACGCCCGGGTCGGCGGGGGCGAACGGCGGCCCCAGGAAGGTCGGGGAGGTGTCCATCAGCCCGCCCGCGACCGGCGAGCGCGGGTAGCCGTGCGGGGCGAACGCCTGCGCGATCGCCTCCGCCAGCCGCCGGGCGGCCCGCCGCCAGCGCCCGGCCTCGGCGGCATGGCCGATCCGGGAGGCCAGGTCGGCGGCGGCGCGCAGCCCGGTCAGCACCGGGCCGGCCACCCCCAGCGTGGGACGGTGCGGGTCGGCCTCCTTATCGGGGTCGCGTTCGAAGTAGTCCGGCGACGGCGGCGGCAGCCCCGCGGCGTCCAGCGAGCCGGCCAGGTAGTCGGCGGCCCGGCGCACCATCGGCCACAGTTCGTCCGCCCCGGGCGCCGAGGAGCCGGCGGTGACGAACCAGCCCGCCCACAGCACCCAGCCCAGCGAGTCGAGCTGGGGGGCGCGGCCGTCGGCCACGGGGGAGCCGTCGGGCCGGTAGCGGGCCGCCCACAGCCCCGAGTCGGCCTGCACCCGGGCCAGGAAGCGCAGCACCCGCCGGGCCTCCTCCGGGTGCCCCGACACCTGGAAGGCCGCCGCGACGAACGCCGCGTCCCGCGGCCACACATACCGCCAGTGCCGGTACCAGGAGGCCGTGACGGCGCCGTCGACGCCGGTGAGCAGCCGCAGGTCCAGCAGCGCCCGCACGGCCATGTCCCGGTACACCGAGTCGCCGCCGGGAATCCGCCCGTCGGCCAGCCACAGCCGGTCGCCCCGCACCGCCACCGCCACCCGCGGGTCGTCGCCCGCCACGGTGATCGGCTGCCGCCCGCCGGACCGGATCAGCCGCACCCGCCCGTCGGCCAGCCGCACCACCGAGCTGTCGGGCAGGTAGGAGGCTCCGGCGGCCTCGTCGGCCTGCAGCGGCTGGTAGGCCAGCGGCCAGCCGCCGCCGCCGATCAGCCCCGGCGAGGTCCACTGGGGGCGGGGCCGGCCCGGCAGGGTGGCGCCGCAGGTCGCGGCGAGCAGCATGACCATCGCGAAGGCGACCAGGCGGCGGGTCCGCCGGCGGCGCGCCGCGCCGCCGCGCCGGGCGGGGCGGGCGGCCGGTGGGCGGACCGGCCCGCGCCGGGTCTTCGTGCTCATCGTCGCGCCGCTCCCGAACCCTCGTCCGACGGAATCCGTGCGTGCATCAGCTTCTCAGCACCCGCCCCACCCGTTGTCACCTGCGGGCGGAGCCGGTGCGCACCAGCTTTCACCATGCCTCGTCCCGCCGTTTCGCAGGGTCATCCCACCGGGTTGTCACCTTTCCTCACAGAGTGGACCCGCTTTCGTGTCAGGGGACCAGGGTTTTATAGGCTGCTCGATCGGAGCAGACCGCTCTGGTCGCCGCGCGTACAGCCCGCATCGAACCCATGCCGCGGCTCTGTGCGGGCGATCGCCGGAGCGGTCGGTAGGGGCGTGCGACCAGCACGCAAGCCAGGCTGTCGATCCGCAAAAAGGACGGACCCTCGTGGACCTGTTCGAACATCAGGCGAAGGAACTCTTCGCCGAGTACGGGGTACCGGTGCCCACCGGCAAGGTGGCGCACACCCCCCAGGAAGCGCGCGCCATCGCAGAGGAGCTCTTCGCCGCCGGAAGCCAGAAGGTCGTCATCAAGGCCCAGGTCAAGACCGGCGGACGGGGCAAGGCGGGCGGTGTGAAGCTCGCCGACGACGCCGATGAGGCCCAGGCACTCGCCGAGCAGATCCTCGGCATGGACATCAAGGGCCACACGGTCCACAAGGTCCTGGTCGAGGCCGGCAGCGCCATCGCCCAGGAGTTCTACTTCTCCTTCCTGCTCGACCGGGCCAACCGCTCCTTTTTGTCCATCTGCTCGGCCGAGGGCGGCATGGACATCGAGGAGGTCGCCGCGACCAAGCCCGAGGCCGTCGCCAAGGTCCCGATCTCGGCGCTGACCGGGGTCGACCGGGCCAAGGCCCGCGAGATCGCCCAGGCCGGCAAGCTGCCCGAGCAGGCCCTCGACGGCGCCGCCGAGCTGATCGAGCGGCTGTGGGCGGTGTTCACCGACGAGGACGCCACCCTGGTCGAGGTCAACCCGATGATCCTGACCACCGACGGCCGGGTCATGGCGCTGGACGGCAAGGTCACCCTCGACGACAACGCCGACTTCCGCCAGCCCGACCACGCGGCGCTGGCCGACGAGAAGACCACCGACCCGCTGGAGGCCCGCGCCAAGGAGAAGGGCCTCAACTACGTCAAGCTGGACGGCACCGTCGGCGTCATCGGCAACGGCGCCGGCCTGGTGATGTCCACCCTGGACGTGGTGGCCTACGCCGGCGAGGAGTTCGGCGGGCAGAAGCCGGCCAACTTCCTGGACATCGGCGGCGGCGCCTCGGCCGAGGTGATGGCCAACGGCCTGGAGATCGTGTTGTCGGACCCCTCGGTCAAGAGCGTGTTCGTCAACGTCTTCGGGGGCATCACCGCCTGCGACGCGGTCGCCAACGGCATCGTGACGGCCTACAAGCTGCTGGCCGAGCGGGGCGAGAGCGTGGACCGGCCGCTGGTGGTGCGGCTAGACGGCAACAACGCCGAGCTCGGCCGCAAGATCCTCGACGACGCCGGGCTGCCCGGCGTCGAGCGGGTGGACACCATGGACGAAGCGGCCAAGCGGGCCGCCCAGCTCGCCGCGGCAGGTGCGTGAACATGGCTATCTGGCTCACTGAGAACAGCAAGGTCATCGTGCAGGGGATGACCGGCTCCGAGGGCTCCAAGCACACCGCGCGGATGCTGCGGGCCGGCACCAACGTGGTCGGCGGCGTCAACGCCCGCAAGGCCGGCCAGACCGTCGACTTCGACGGCAAGGAGCTGCCGGTGTTCGGCACCGTCGCCGAGGCGATGGAGAAGACCGGCGCCGACACCTCGGTGGTGTTCGTGCCGCCGAAGTTCGCCAAGGACGCGGTGGTGGAGGCCATCGACGCCGGCATCGGGCTGGCCGTGGTCATCACCGAGGGCATCCCGGTGCACGACACCGCCTACTTCTGGGCGTACGCGTGCGAGAAGGGCAACGCCACCCGCATCATCGGCCCCAACTGCCCGGGCATCGCCTCCCCCGGCAAGTCGAACGCCGGCATCATCCCGGCCGACATCACCTCTCCGGGGCGGATCGGCCTGGTGTCCAAGTCGGGCACGCTGACCTACCAGCTGATGTACGAGCTGCGCGACATCGGCTTCTCCACCTGCGTGGGCATCGGCGGCGACCCGGTCATCGGCACCACCCACATCGACGCGCTCCAGGCCTTCCAGGACGACCCCGAGACCGACGCGATCGTGATGATCGGTGAGATCGGCGGGGACGCCGAGGAGCGCGCCGCCGCCTACATCGAGCAGCACATCACCAAGCCGGTGGTGGGGTACGTGGCCGGGTTCACCGCCCCCGAGGGCAAGACCATGGGCCACGCCGGCGCGATCGTCTCCGGCTCCTCCGGCACCGCCGAGGCCAAGAAGGAGGCCCTGGAGAAGGTCGGCGTCCGGGTCGGCAAGACCCCCAGCGAGACCGCCCGCATCATGCGGGAGGTCATGCAGAACCTCTGATCGACGCGGCCGTTTCGCCGGCGGGTCGTCCCCGGTCGGGGACGACCCGCTCGTCGTTTCACGGGGTCAGCGCGCGGGCGTGGTGAAGAACTGATGCGGCTGGAAGATGCAGATGTTGGTCTCGCTCTGCACGTTGGCGTCGGTGATCTCCACGAAGTACCCGTAGGAGGTGTCCGGTTTGAGCTCGGTGCCGATGGTGACGCCGCTGCGGTTGAGCCCGGCGGTCAGCTCCCCGCCGCCGGCCCGCTGGATGAAGATGTTGTCCCACCACACCAGGCGCTGGGTGTCGAACTCTTTCAGGGACGACGCCTCGGCGATCCGGTAGATGTAGTAGGCGTCCACACCGGCCAGGGCCTTGAGCGTGGTCCAGGAGGACTTGACCCCGCTCAGCGGTGACCCCTCCGGCAGCGGATTGCGCCGGGAGGGGGTAAAGGACGCATAAGCGTCCTCCCGGTGACGGGCGTAGGCGGACACCAGGGTTTTCCTGGGCGCATCGTCCTGCACCCGGGACTTGCTCAGTACCGTGCCGTCCTTGCAGGTGACCTCGATGGTGTACGTGCCGGGCGGCATGAAGCCGGTGGGCAGGTTCACCATGTACCAGTAGTAATTCAGCGTCGGGTCGTAGATGTGACCGTTGATGTTGCGGTTGGTGAACGGCTCGTTGGCGAACTCGACCCGGTAGCCGTCGGGTCCCTTGGCGACGATCCGGTCGATGAGCTGGGGGGTCGGCACGTCGCCCGTCGGCCAGAACGACACCAGGAACTTGTGCTGCTCCCTGGGAAGATTGGATTCCTCGAAGTCCCAGTACACGTCGCAGGCCATGATGTCGTAGATGCGGACCTTGGTGTCGCCCATGTGACTCCTCGCTGATTCCGGTGAACGTGGCGAACGCTAAAGGCCGCGAGCGGGAACCGTCATCGGTGAAATCACCGGCCGCACGACAAAAGCCCGTAATAGCCCTTTTAGGACTTTCAGGATTTCCGTCGAGCGCCCCGGCGGCGTGCATCTTTGGCGCGCCGCTCCCGGACGCGCCGCCCGCCATCGGCGGCCCGTGCGACGGCGGCATGTGAAAAAGACCGGCCCCGGCGAAGGGCGACACGCCGGATGACCAGACCTCCCCGGCGGGAAGACGGTGCCAGCATGGCCCTGTGCCGGACGTAAAGCCACGACAACGCACGCCCCGCAAAGCTCCCGCCCGTGCCGTCCCGGCCTCCTCCCGGCCGCCGGCGGTCACCGGATTGGTGGCGGCCACCTGGTGCGCCGGGGTCGGACTGGCGGTGCTGACCACCGTCACCCTGGTGGGCTGGATCGCCGCCCCCCGCACCGCGCTCGGCCCCGGCCTGCCCGGCGTCTTCCGCACGGCCGTCAACTTCTGGCTGGTGGCGCACCATGCCGGATTCTCCCTGCCGGACGGGCGGGTGGGGCTGCTGCCGCTGGGCCTCGTCGTGCTGCCCGGAGCGCTGCTGTACCGCGGCGGCGGCTGGGTGGCCCGGGTCTGCGGAGCGGTGCACCTGCGGGGGGCCGCCTCCGCGCGGCGAGCCGTGATCCAGGCGGCGCTCGCCCTGGCGGTTCCCTACGCGGCCCTGGCCGGGGTGCTGGCGCTGGCGGCCGCCACCGACGTGGTGCGGCCCTCGGCCTGGCAGGCGCTGGTGGCCTGCTTCCTGGTGGCCGCGGTGGCCGGCGGGCTGGGCGCCGCCCGCGCCTTCGGCGCCGTCCGCGGCAAGCGGGTCCGCTCGGGGATGGGCGTGCTGCTGCGGCTGCTGCCCGCCCGCCTCCGCTCGCTGATGACCGGGGTGCTGGGGGCGCTGGGCGTGCTGGTCGCCTTCGGCGCGGTGCTCGTCGGGGCCTCCCTGGCGGTGCACCACGCCCAGGCCGTCGCGATGTTCGACGAGCTGGCCCCCGGTATCGTCGGCGGCGCGTTGCTGCTGGTGGTGGAGCTGGCCTACCTGCCCAACGCGGTGATCTGGGGCATGGCCTACGCCATCGGCCCCGGTTTCGCGGTGGGACGCGGCACCAGCGTGTCACCGACCGGGGTGTTCCTGGACGTGGTGCCCTCCTTCCCCCCGCTGGCGGCGCTGCCCGAGCCGGGCCCGGCCCCCGCGCTGTCGCTGCTGGTGATGGCGGCGCCCTTCGCCGCCGGGGTGGTCGGCGGGCTGCTGACCGTCCGCGTCATGCCCAGCCCCGCCCACGAGGCCGCGCCCGTCTGGGGGTTCGTCTCCGGGGTGCTGACGGGGGGCGTCACGGCGGTGCTGGCGGCCCTCTCCGGCGGCCCGATGGGCGGCGAGCGCCTCACCGTCATGGGGCCGTCCCCCTGGCGGGTGGGCATGATGGCCGCCCTTCAGGTGGGGACCGCCGCCGCCATCACCGCCTGGCCGGCCAACGTGCTGATTCTGCGCCGCCTCGCCGGCCGGGCCGGCGAGGCGGCGGAACCCGCCGGACGACCCGCCCGGCGCAGGGCCGCGCGCCCCGGGAAACGGGCGGAAGACCGCCCGCCCGCCGTGGCGCCCACCCGGCCCGAGGAACCGCCCCCGCCCCCGGCTCGCCGGGTCTCCCTCGTGGCCGACCCGCTGGAGTTCGAAGACCCCGAACCCGTCCTGGCGCCGCGCAAGGCGCACCGGCCCCGGGCGCGCGACCCGCTGGACGAACCCTTCCCCCAGGAGATCGCAGCCGGACGGGAGGACGAGGAGCCCGGCTCCTCAGAGCCCGAAGACGAGACCGCCCCGCCCGAGCCCGCACCGAAACGGCCCGAACGCCGGGACGAAGCCCTGCGCACCGAGACCCGCGGCGGCGCCATCTACATCCTGCGCGACGAACCGCCCGAGGACTGAAAAGCCCCTGCCGCCGGGCCGCGGGCGGCGGGGACCCGGCGTCACAGGGGCAGGTTCTCGGGCTTGAGCGTGCCTTCCTCCAGGCCGAACTTCTTTTCGATGTCGCGGGCCAGCCGCTCTTTGCACACCCGCTCGTCCTCGATGGTGTTGGCGGCGCGGCGGCACTGGTCGTAGGTGCGGATCTCATTCAGCAGATACATCTGCCCGATGAACCCGAGGACGAAGAACGCAACGCCGAAGGCGCCGAACACGATGCCGGGCATCGCCCCCGGCGCCGGGTTGCCCGTCCGGCGGGACGCCCTCCGCGCCCGCACCCCGAAGACCAGGGCCGCCACCGCGCACACCGGCGACAGCAGGGACAACACCGGGATGAACATCAACAGCACGGCGGCCAGGCCGAGCCACAGCGCCCGCCGCCCGGTCCGTTCGATGTCCTGCGGGCCCACAGGTCCCCGCCCGGTGCCCGGTCGCCCTTCGGGATCGGGACGGGCCTGCTGCCCCGGCTCGATGCTCACTGAACCTCCCGCCTGGTGGTGCCGCCTCCGGTCGCCCCGAGGCGGGCCGATAGGCTTTTTGGCGGCCGGTGTCCAGCTCATCCGGCCCCGCTTCGCGGGTCAATCAGCCGCTCATCCGATTAAGGAGTCACGGTGTCCGCCCGGCTTGTCGTCCTCGTCTCCGGTGCGGGGACCAACCTACAGGCACTGCTCGAAGCGTGCGCAGATCCAGCCTACGGGGCGAAAGTGGTGGCCGTGGGCGCGGACCGGCACGGCATCGCGGGCCTGGAGCGGGCCGAGAAGGCCGGGGTGCCGACCTTCGTGGTCCGGGTCCCCGACTACCCCAGCCGCCAGGAGTGGGACGCGGCGCTGACCGAGGCCGTGGCCGCCCACCGGCCCGACCTGGTGGTCTCGGCCGGCTTCATGAAGATCCTCGGCCCGGCGTTCTTGGAACGGTTCGGCGGCCGCGTCATCAACACCCACCCGGCGCTGCTGCCGGCCTTCCCCGGCGCGCACGCGGTGCGCGACGCCCTGGAGTACGGGGTCAAGATCACCGGTTGTACGGTGCACTTCGTCGACGAGGGCGTGGACACCGGTCCGGTGATCGCCCAGGAGGCGGTCCCGGTCCGCTGGCACGACGACGAAGACACCCTGCACGAACGGATCAAGCAGGTCGAACGCCGCCTGCTGGTCGAGGTGGTGGGAAGGCTGTGTCGTGACGGCTGGACCACCAAGGGACGCCGGGTGTCGATGAAATGCCGCACCTGCAATGGCGCCGGTTCGGCCGCACGGTCCGACAACGAGTGATGCGAATGAGGGGAGCTCGGCCGTGAGTCGAGTGGCGATCAAGCGTGCACTGGTCAGCGTGTACGACAAGACGGGCCTGCAAGAGCTGGCCCGGGGCCTGCACGAGGCGGGGGTGGAGATCGTCTCCACCGGGTCCACCGCGGCCCGGATCGCCGAGGCGGGGGTGCCGGTGGTGAAGGTGGAGACCCTCACCGGCTTCCCCGAGTGCCTGGACGGCCGGGTCAAGACCCTGCACCCGCGGGTGCACGCCGGCCTGCTGGCCGACCGGCGTAAGGAGGACCACCGCCGGCAGCTGGCGGACCTGGACATCGAGCCGTTCGACCTGGTGGTGGTGAACCTGTACCCGTTCGCCGACACCGTGGCCTCCGGGGCCGGCCCCGAAGAGTGCGTCGAGCAGATCGACATCGGCGGGCCGTCCATGGTGCGCGCCGCCGCCAAGAACCACGCCAACGTGGCCGTGGTGGTCGATCCGTCCGCCTACGGGGAGGTGCTGGAGGCGGTGCGCGCCGGCGGCTTCACCCTGGCCGAGCGCCGCCGCCTGGCCGCCCGGGCGTTCGCGCACACCGCCGCCTACGACGTGGCGGTCGCCTCCTGGTTCGCCGGCAGCTACGCCCCCGACGAGGTCGCCGAGTCCACCCGCTGGCCGGACTTCCTCGGCGGCACCTGGGAGCGCAAGGCCGTGCTGCGCTACGGCGAGAACCCCCACCAGCGCGCCGCCCTCTACACCGACGGGCAGGGCGGCCTGGCCGGGGCCGAGCAGCTGCACGGCAAGGAGATGTCCTACAACAACTACGTGGACGCCGACGCGGCCCGGCGGGCGGCCTACGACTTCGCCGAGCCCTGCGTGGCGATCATCAAGCACGCCAACCCGTGCGGCATCGCCATCGGCGCCGATGTGGCCGAGGCCCACCGCAAGGCCCACGAGTGCGACCCGGTGTCGGCATTCGGCGGCGTGATCGCGGTGAACCGCCCGGTGGACGCGGCGATGGCCGCGCAGGTCGCCGAGGTCTTCACCGAGGTGGTGGTGGCCCCCGACTTCACCCCCGAGGCGCTGGAGATCCTCACCCGCAAGAAGAACATCCGGCTGCTGCGCTGCCCGCAGGGCCCGCTCGGCGGCATCGAGTTCCGCCGGGTGGACGGCGGGGTGCTGCTGCAGACCGTCGACAAGCTGGACGCCCAGGTGCCGGGCGGCGGCGACGACCCGTCCGCCTGGACGCTGAAGACCGGGCAGCCCGCCGACGAGGCGACCTTGCGGGATCTGGCGTTCGCCTGGCGGGCCTGCCGCGCGGTCAAGTCCAACGCCATCCTGCTGGCCTCCGGCGGCGCCACGGTCGGCGTCGGCATGGGCCAGGTCAACCGGGTGGACTCGGCGCGTCTTGCGGTGCAGCGGGCCGGGGACCGGGCGGCCGGCTCGGTGGCCGCCTCCGACGCCTTCTTCCCCTTCCCCGACGGGCCGGAGGTGCTGGCCGCCGCCGGGGTGCGCGCGATCGTCCAGCCGGGTGGCTCGGTGCGGGATGAGGAGGTGATCGCCGCCATGGACAAGGCCGGGATCACCATGTACTTCACCGGGGTCCGGCACTTCTTCCACTGATTCGCCCTTCGGGCCCGGCGGTGCGGCGCTCCGCGTCGCACCGCCCTTGCCTGTGCGGTCCCCGCGTCGGCCCGCCGGACGGGGTGGTGAAAAAGTTCACTGACCCCATCCCGAACGCCTGTCCAATTTGGGGGTTTTGGGAGAGTTTGGGGTGGGCGTGTTGATACCCTCGGGCGATATTGCGCGCCCATGACCATCGTTTGAGGCGCCCTGGCACCTGGGGGAGACCAGTGGAGATCCTGCTGGGCTTTGTGTTGCAGTCCGCGTTCGCGCTCACCGAGGTCAAAGAGGCCGTGGGGCTGATCGCCGCGGTGCTGCTGGCGGGGCTGGCCGCCCACGCCGGCTGGCATGCCACCGACCGCCTGATCGCCCTGCGCCGGCGCCCCGACTGAGCCCCGGCGGCGGTGTGCCGCGCCCCGGCATGGGAGCGTCCGTCATGCCGTCTCCGGGCTGCGGCGCCGCCGCGGCCGGTCCGGTCCCCTGCCGGAGGCGGTGGGGGGCACTGGCAGAATTGGGCCTGTGACTGCAAAGATCCTGGACGGCAAGGCAACGGCGGCTCAGATCCGCGCCGACCTCAAAGAGCGCGTCGCCGCGCTGCGGGAACGCGGAGTCGCCGTGGGGCTGGGCACGGTGCTGGTCGGCGACGACCCCGCCAGCCGCTCGTATGTGGCGATGAAGCACCGCGACTGCGCCGAGGTCGGCATCGAGTCGATCCGCCGCGACCTGCCCGCCGACGCCACCCAGGAGCAGGTGGAGCAGGCGGTGGCCGAGCTGAACGCCGATCCGGCCTGCACCGGCTACATCGTCCAGCTGCCGCTGCCCAAGGGCCTGGACGAGCAGCGGGTGCTGGAGCGCATCGACCCGGCCAAGGACGCCGACGGGCTGCACCCGATCAACCTGGGCCGGCTGGTGCTCATGCAGCCCGGCCCGCTGCCGTGCACCCCCAAGGGCATCGTGGAGCTGCTGCGCCGCTATGAGGTCCCGCTGCGCGGCGCCGAGGTCGTGGTGGTCGGCCGCGGCATCACCGTGGGCCGCCCGCTGGGCCTGCTGCTGACCCGGCGCAGCGAGAACGCCACCGTCACGCTGTGCCACACCGGCACCAAGGACCTCGCCGAGCACACCCGCCGCGCCGACATCGTGGTGGCCGCCGCCGGTGTGCCCGGCCTGATCACCGCCGACATGGTCAAGCCCGGCGCCGCCGTGCTGGATGTGGGCGTCTCCCGGGTGAACGGCAAGCTCGCCGGGGACGTCGCCGCCGATGTGGCCGAGGTCGCCGGCTGGCTCGCCCCCAACCCCGGCGGCGTCGGCCCCATGACGCGCGCCATGCATCACCGGGCCGGCGCCGGGTGCGGCCGCCGCTCGTCTGCGCTGCCCTGGGGCGACGACCGCACGTCCGTGCGCCGCCGGCCGTCAGCTGGCCCTGCGGCCCGCCGTGCCGGCCGGCGGACGGCCGGGATGGCCCGCCGAGCGGCCCGGCACCGGCTTGTGGGCCACGCCGGAGGCGCCCGGCCGGCGCAGCTCCCCGGTGGCCCTGGCGTCCATGGGAGGGCGGTTCTGCGGGGGCACGTGCACCGGCGGCAGCGGCCGGACCAGGCCCATCGCGATCACCTCATTGGCCAGCCGGGTGCGCCGGTTGGCCCCCTCCGGGATGCGGAACTTCTGGTAGAGGCGCAGCAGGTGCTGCTTGACGGCGGCCTCGGTGACCACGAGTTCGGAGGCGATGTCGCGGGCCGTGGCGGGGGCCACGAACGCCGCGTCCGACAGAGCGGGACGGCACAGGGCGGTCAGCACGTCCACCTCCCGCCTGGTGAGCTCGGGGGCGACGGCGCGCCGCAGCTCGATGTCCGGGTCGACCTCCTCGCGGGGGATGCCCCCCATCCGGCAGCGCGCCGTGCCGAAGCTGACGACGTCGCCGTCCTCCAGCACCCGCCGGGCGATCGGCCGGCCGTTGACCCGGGTCCCGTTGCGGGACAGGCCCATGTCGACGACGTACACATAAGGCCCGCGCCGGACGATCTCGGCGTGCAGGCGGGACACGCTCGGGTCGTCGAGGCGGACATCGACTCCTTTACCTCGCCCGACCGTCGTCACCTCGGGGCGCAGCGCCACCACCATGCCGCTGTCTTCGATCCGTATGAACGGCCCCTCCACGGCAGTCCTCCCAGCTAGTTAGCGACCCCTGTCCAGCGGGTTACCCGTCCATGGGGCTGCCACACCCTGTTACTGGTGAGTAGGTCCGATCTCATAAGGGATTCGGCGCCTTTGAGGGCCCGGCGAGTAGACTCGAGGACCGGCGGCTGGGAGCGTTCCGGACAGATCGTCCTAAAACGGGCCGCCCATTCTCACCATGTGAACGGACGCGCGAGTGGCGCGCCGCCCGGCGCGGCGGCCTCATGCATGCCACTGGAAGGACGGAGCGGTGGCCGGCGAGCACACGGACCGGCAGGGCGAGTCCCCCGGCGAGTCCCCCGGCGAGGGCGCGCAGCAGGTGACGCTGCGGCGCCGCCGGCGCGCCGGGGCGCGCAAGAAGGCCGCCTCCTCGGCGCACTGGCTGAGCCAGCTGCCGTACGTGCTGGCGCTGTGCGGAGTGGCCGGGTCGCTGGTCATGTACGCCACCAACCACTTCCGCAAGGGCTCGGCGCTGCTGGCGGCCGGCGTGCTGTTCGGGGCGCTGGCCCGTCTGGTGCTGCCGGAAAGCCAGGTGGGCATGCTCGCCATCCGCAAGAAGTGGCTGGATGTGCTGACCATGACCGCCCTGGCCGTCGCCGTCGCCGTGGTGGCCTGGGTGGTGCCGGGTGACTGAGCGGGCCCGCGGCCTGCGACGGTCATGGCGGGCACATGACGGCCCCCGCGTGCGTTGACCCTATGACGGCCCGGGACGCCCGCGGGCGGTCGCAAAGGGGGTGCCAAGGCTCGTCCGGCATGCCCCCACCTGCGAGAATGTGACGCAATAGAGCGAAATGTCGGGCCCAGGTCTAGACCTTTGACCGGGCTTGGATAGCCTCCCAGTGAGCCTTACGAAGGACTGCTGGCCGGTGTGGAAGGGACAGCAACAGCATGCCCAAGATCAAAGTAGCGGGCCCGGTCGTCGAACTCGACGGCGATGAGATGACGCGGATCATCTGGAAATTCATCAAGGACCAGCTGATCCTGCCTTACCTGGACATCGACCTGAAGTACTACGACCTGGGCATCCAGAACCGCGACGCCACCGACGACCAGGTCACCGTGGACGCCGCCAACGCCATCAAGAAGTACGGCGTCGGCGTCAAGTGCGCCACCATCACCCCCGACGAGGCCCGGGTGGAGGAGTTCGGGCTCAAGCAGATGTGGCGCTCGCCCAATGGAACGATCCGTAACATCCTGGGCGGCGTGGTCTTCCGCGAGCCGATCATCGTCTCCAACATCCCGCGCCTGGTGCCCGGCTGGACCAAGCCCATCGTCATCGGCCGTCACGCCCACGGCGATCAGTACAAGGCCACCGACTTCAAGGTGCCCGGCCCCGGCACCCTGACGATCACCTACACCCCCGACGACGGCTCCGAGCCCATCCAGTTCGAGGTCGCCCGCTACCCCGAGGGCGGCGGCGTCGCGATGGGCATGTACAACTTCCGCAAGTCCATCGAGGACTTCGCCCGCGCCTCGTTCCGCTACGGCCTGGACCGCAACTACCCGGTCTACCTGTCGACCAAGAACACGATCCTCAAGGCCTACGACGGCATGTTCAAGGACGTGTTCGCCGAGATCTACGAGAACGAGTTCAAGGAGGAGTTCGAGGCCCGCGGCCTGACCTACGAGCACCGCCTGATCGACGACATGGTCGCCTGCGCCCTCAAGTGGGAGGGCGGCTACGTGTGGGCCTGCAAGAACTACGACGGCGACGTGCAGTCCGACACCGTGGCCCAGGGCTTCGGCTCGCTCGGCCTGATGACCTCGGTGCTGATGACCCCCGACGGCCGGACCGTGGAGGCCGAGGCCGCCCACGGCACGGTCACCCGCCACTACCGGCTGCACCAGCAGGGCAAGCCCACCTCCACCAACCCGATCGCCTCGATCTTCGCCTGGACCCGCGGCCTGGCCCACCGCGGCAAGCTGGACAACACCCCCGAGGTCATCAAGTTCGCCGAGACCCTGGAGCAGGTCTGCATCGAGACGGTCGAATCCGGGCAGATGACCAAGGACCTGGCGCTGCTGATCAGCAAGGACCAGCCCTGGCTGACCACCCAGGAGTTCCTGCACGCGCTGGACGTCAACCTCCAGAAGAAGATCAACGAAAAGTGACGCCCTGATCGCCTCCCGTGACCGCGGGAGCGATCCCGGCCCGGCGTCGCTGATCGGGAACGGTCATCCGTCGTCCCCGCACAAGCAGGGGTGAGGGTGCTGAAGGCCGCCTCGGAGAACCCGGGGCGGCCTTCGCGTTCCGGCAGGCGCGGGGCGGGAAGTGCGGGGGAGACGGCGCGCGATACGCTGACTGCGGATATCTCGACAACGAGAGAACCGGAAACGACCACCAGTCGCCTGCGCTCGTCAGGCTCGCCAGGAGATGAAGGCCATGACCAGCACTCCAGTCAACGTCACCGTCACCGGCGCGGCCGGGCAGATCGGTTACGCGCTGCTGTTCCGCATCGCCTCCGGGCAGCTGCTCGGCCCGGACGTACCGGTCCGGCTGCGGCTGCTGGAGATCCCGCAGGCGATCAAGGCCGCCGAGGGCACGGCCATGGAGCTGGACGACTGCGCCTTCCCGCTGCTGGCCGGCATCGACATCACCGACGACCTGAAGACCGCCTTCGACGGCGCCAACATCGCGCTGCTGGTGGGCGCCCGCCCGCGCACCAAGGGCATGGAGCGGCGCGACCTGCTGGAGGCCAACGGCGGCATCTTCAAGCCGCAGGGCGAGGCCATCAACGCCCACGCCGCCGACGACATCAAGGTGCTGGTGGTGGGCAACCCGGCCAACACCAACGCGCTGATCGCCCGCTCGCACGCCCCGGACGTGCCGGCCGACCGGTTCACCGCGATGACCCGGCTGGACCACAACCGCGCCATCGCCCAGCTGTCGAAGAAGGCCGGCGTCCCGGTCTCGTCCATCAAGAAGATGACCATCTGGGGCAACCACTCGGCCACCCAGTACCCCGACCTGTTCCACGCCGAGATCGACGGCCGCAACGCCGCCGAGGTCGTAGGCGACCAGGAGTGGCTGGAGAACGACTTCATCCCGACCGTGGCCAAGCGCGGCGCCGCCATCATCGAGGCCCGCGGCGCCTCCTCGGCCGCCTCCGCCGCTTCGGCCGCCATCGACCACATCCACACCTGGGTGAACGGCACCCCCGAGGGCGACTGGACCTCGATGGCCGTGGTGTCGGACGGCTCCTACGGCGTCCCCGAGGGCCTGGTCTCCTCCTTCCCGGTGACCTGCTCCGGCGGCAAGTGGGAGATCGTGCAGGGCCTGGAGATCGACGAGTTCTCCCGCGGCAAGATCGACGCCTCGGTGGCCGAGCTGGTCGAGGAGCGCGACGCGGTCCGCAACCTCGGCCTCATCTGACGGGTTCTCCACCCGGCTTCATCGTGACCCGGGCGGGGCGGGGGCGTTGCGTCCCCCGCCCCGCCCGGGCTCGTCCGGAGGGCTTCACCGGTGGCCGGATCCCCCGGGCGGCCCGCCGCTAGGCTTGACCTTCGCGTTCCGGGGCGATCAGGAGGAAACCATCGGTGGCCGACCAGGCGTTCCAAGTCGATCTGCGCGGCGTGGTCGATCTGCTCAGCCGCCATCTGTACTCCAGCCCCCGCGTCTACCTGCGGGAACTGCTGCAGAACGCGGTGGATGCGATCACCGCCCGCGGCGGTGGCGGCCGGGTGCGGATCGAGACCGACGGCGCGGGGACGCTGCGCGTCCACGACGACGGGGTGGGCCTGACCGAGGAGGAAGTGCACCGCCTGCTGGCCACCATCGGCCGTTCCTCCAAACGGGACGAGCTGGGGTTCGCCCGCCACGACTTCCTCGGCCAGTTCGGCATCGGGCTGCTGTCGGCGTTCCTGGTGGCCGATGAGATCGAGGTGGTCACCCGCTCGGCGCGCGGCGGCCCGGCGGTCACCTGGACCGGCTACGCCGACGGCCGCTACCGGGTGGGCCCCGGGCGGCGGGAGGAGGCGGGCACCACGGTCACGCTGCGGGCCCGGCCCGGCTCCGCCGAGCTGCTGGCCCCCGCCACCGTCGCCGAACTGGCCCGCCTTTACGGATCGCTGCTGCCGTATGCCGTCACCGTGGACGGCCGCGAGGTCACCGGCGGCGGCCCGCCCTGGCTGGCCGCCCACCCCGACCCGGTGCGGCGCCGCCGGGAACTGGCGGCCTACTGCCGCGAGCTGTTCGGGTTCGAGCCCTTCGACGTGATCGACCTGCAGGTGCCGCAGGCCGGGCTGACCGGGGTGGCGTTCGTCATCCCCCAGCAGGTCTCGCCGGGCGCGCGCGGCGGCCACCGCGTCTACCTGAAGCGGATGCTGCTGGCCGAGAGCGTCGAAGGGCTGCTGCCGGAGTGGGCGTTCTTCGTGCGCTGCGTGGTGGACGCCACCGAGCTGAAGCCGACCGCCGGCCGTGAGGCGCTGTATGAGGACGAGCTGCTGGAGGCCACCCGGGAGGCCCTGGGCGAGCGGCTGCGGCAGTGGCTGGTGCAGCTGGCCGAGACCGACCCGGCCCGGCTGCGCGGGTTCCTGCGGCTGCACCACCTGGGGGTCAAGGCGATGGCCCTGCACGACGATGAGATGCTGCGGATCGTCGACCGGTGGCTGGAGTTCGAGACCTCCGACGGGCCGATGACGCTGGCGGAGTTCCGCCGCCGCCACCCGGAGGGCCGCTACACCCCCGATGTGGACGAGTTCCGCCGGCTGTCGGCGGTGTCGGGCGCCCAGGGCGTGGGCCTGGTCAACGGCGGCTACGTCTACGACACCGAGATCATCGAACGGCTGCGGCGGATCGACCCGGACGCGGCGCTGCGCCGGCTGGACCCGGCCGAGCTGGCCACCTCCTTCGGGGTGCTGGACCCGGCCACCGAGCTGGCGCTGCGGCCTTTCCTGGCCGCCGCACAGCGGGCCGTGGACCGGCTGGGCTGCGAGGTGGTCGTCCGCGACTTCGACCCGGCGTCGCTGCCGGCGCTGTACCTGACCAGCCGGGCCGCCCGGCACGCCGCCGAGCTGGAGGAGGCCCGCGAGCAGGCCGACGAGCTGTGGGCCGATGTGCTGGGCGCGCTGAGCGGCATGCACGCCGCCGAGCGCCCGCAGCTGATCCTCAACCACCGCAACCCGCTGACCAGGCGGATCACCGCGCTCGGCGAGGAGGGGCTGATCGAGGTGGCGGTGCAGGCGCTGTACGGGCAGGCGCTGCTGCTGGGCCGCCATCCGCTGCGGCCGGCCGACGCCGCGGTGCTGAACCGTTCGTTCCTGGGCCTGCTCGACTGGGCCGTGCACAAGCCGGGGGAGGGCGGGTGAGCGTCGAGGAGGTCCACGCGCTGCTGGCGCGGGCCGAGGAGCTGCCCTACGGCGAGGCCAGGACCGTCCTGGTCGAGGACGCGCTGCGCCGGGCCGAGGCCACCGGCGACCCGGTGCTGGCCTACCGCGTGCGGATGGAGCTGACCGGCTCCTACCAGCACGGCGGGGAGCCGGCCAAGGCGTTCGCCACCTTCAGCCGCTGCCTGTCGCAGCATGACTCCGACCCCGGCCGGTTCGGCGGCGAGCAGGTGCTGCTGTGGCAGTTCAAGTGGATCGTCAACTCCCTGACGCTGTTCCCGGAGATCCCGCTGGACCGCACCTATGCCGTCCTGGACGACATGGAGCGGCGCTACCGGCTCGGCGGGCACAGCCTGCAGGCCGTCTACCACTACCGGCACGTGGTGGCCCGGCATGTGGGCGATGAGGAGGCCGCCGAGGAGTGGTTCGCCAAATGGCACGCCGCGCCCCGGGACGCCTTGTCGGACTGCGAGGGCTGCGACCCCACCGGCAAGGTCCGCCACCTGATCGCGCGGGGCCGCCACGAGGAGGCCCTGCAGGTCGCCGCCCCGGTGCTGGGCCGGGAGCTGAACTGCACCGAGCAGCCGCAGAACATCCTCACCGCGCTGCTGCCGGCCTACCTGGCCACCGGGCGGCTGGAGGAGGCCGCCCGGGCGCACCGCCGCGCCTACCGGCTGACCCGCGCGAACTTGCGCGACATGGCCGACATCGCCGACCACATGGAGTTCTGCGCACGGACCGGCAACCATGCGCGCGGCCTGGAGATCCTGCAGCGCCACCTGGAGTGGCTGGAACGGGCGCCCAGCCCGTATGCGCGGATGCGCTTTGCGGCGGCCGCGGCGCTGGTGCTGCGCATGGCGGACACCGGCGAGGGACTGACGCTGCGCGGCCCGTCCGGGGAGCCGGTGGCGGCCGCCGAGCTGCACCGGGAGCTGACGGCGCAGGCCCTGGAGCTGGCCGGGCGGTTCGACGCCCGCAACGGCAGCTCCTGCCAGGGCGACCGGGTCCGCGCGGTGCTGGAGGCCGAGCCGATCCTCGAGTGGCTGCCGCTGTCCCCCTATGCCCGCCGCCCGGCGCCGCCCCCGCCGCCGGCCGCCGCGGCCGATGGGCCCGATGAGCTGCTGCAGGCGGCCGAGGACGCCTGGACCCGCGGCGATGTGCCGGCGGCGCTGGCGGCCTGGCGCCGCTTCGATGAGCTGGTGACCGAGCCGACCGCCGCCCAGGCCGGACGGCGGGCCGACGGGACGGGCCTGGAACGCATGACGGCCGGTGACATGGCGGGCGCGGCGGACTGCTGGCAGCGGGCCGCCGAGCTGCACCTGCGGGCCGGCGACGAGACCCGCGCGCAGTCCACCCGCGGCCGGGTGGGCGCCGCATGGTGCGCCCTGGGCCGCGTCGACGAAGGGCTCGACCTGCTCACCGCCTCCCTGGCCCGGCTGGAGGAGATCGCCGCCGGCACCCGGTGGGCGGACGCGGCCCGGCTGCGGCTCGCCGGCGCCCTCCTGCAGCTGGGCCGGGCCGCCGAGGCGCTGGAGGTGCTCGACTCCGGTGACCTCACCGACCCCATGGAAGCGGCCGAGGGCCAGGTGCTGCGGGGCCGGGTGCTGCTCGACCTGGACCGCGCGGACGAGGCCGAGCAGGCGCTGCGGCGGGGGTATGCGGCCCTGCGCGAGAGCGACGGCGTCACGTGGTCGGGGGAGGTGGCGTTCCTGCTGGCCCAGCTGGTGATGCACCGGCGGCCCGAGCCGCCCGCCGAGGGGCCCGATGAGGTGCTGGCGCTGCTGGATGAGGCGATCGCCCGCCTGCCCGTCCAGCAGAGCCCGCTGCGGGCGTCGGCGCACGCGGTGCGCGGCGGCCGGCTGATGGCCTGCGGCCGGTTCGCCGACGCCGCCGACGACCTGATCGAGGCGGTGGCCGCCTTCACCGCCGCCGGCATCGCCCCGCAGGCCGCCTACGCCCGGCTGGACCTGGCCGCCGCGCTGCTGCAGGCCGGGCGGCACTTTGAGGCGGCCGAGGTCGCCGAGGAGGCCGGGCCGATGCTGGCGCAGCTGGCCGATCACGACGCCGAGCGCCGCTGCCGCTACCTGCTGGCCCAGGCCCAAGAAGAGCTGGGCGAGGCGGGCGCCGCCGACATCTACGCCGAGCTGGCCGCCGAGGAGCGCGAAGAACGCCCGCATGCGGCCGCCCGGCTGCTGGAGAAGGCCGCCGACGCGCTGTCGCGCCTGGACCGCAGCGCCCTGGCCGCCGAACGGTACGCCGCCGCGGCCGAGGCGTTCACCGCCGCCGGCGACCCCTATGGCGTGGTCCGCGCCCGCCGCTGCCGTGCCATGTGCCTGGCCTGGAGCGGCCGCCCCGAGGAGGGCCTGCAGGCGATGGCGGAGGCGCGCGCCGCCCTCGACGACCTGCCCGCCGGCGACCCGGCGGCGCGGACCTGGGAGACGGCGGCGGTCTGCTACGACCACGCCCACCTGCTGGCCGGCGTCGGCCGCCTCGCCGAGGCGCTGGAGCAGGTGGAGCAGGCCATCGCGGGCTTTGCCGAACTGGGCGAGCGGCAGGCCGCCGACACCGCCGCCGCCTTCCGCGAACGGCTCTTGGCCGCCGCCGGCGAGGAGTGAACCTTTTCGGCACCCGGCCCAAGGGGACGGGAGCCCGCGGGCGCCCGGTGCCGCGGCGCTCCCGGCCACGGCACCGCCCCCGCGTGCGACCTGCGGCGGCGTGCCGAAAAGGTCACCGGCGCTTCACAGCAGGCGGCGGGCCCCTGCGGAGGGAACGGCCTCCAGGTAGGCGGGGGCGGGCCAGCCGCGTTCGGCGTAGGCGGCGTCGATGGCCCCCCGGACGTCGGCGAGCCGGTCGGCGGCGGCCAGCACGATGACCGAGCCGCCGAAGCCGCCGCCCACCATGCGGCCGCCCCGCGCCCCGGCCCGCAGCGCGGCCTCCACCGCCGCGTCCGCCCGCGGCCAGGAGACTTCGAACTGGTCCCGCAGCGACAGGTGCGAGGCGGTCAGCAGGGCGCCCAGTTCGGCGAGCGCCCCGGCGCGCAGCAGCCCCACGGCCGCCTCCACCCGGTGGTTCTCGGTGACCACGTGCTGGGTGCGGCGGCGCAGCACCGGCTCCGGCAGGCTCGCCAGCGCCCCGGCCAGGTCCTTGACGTCCCGCAGCGAGTCCACCCCCAGCAGGGACGCGGCCCGCTCGCACTCGGCCCGGCGCGCCGCATAGTCCCCGTCGGCCAGGGCGTGCGGGGCGCGGGTGTCGACCACCAGCAGCGACAGCGCCTCACCCAGCGGCAGCGGCACCTGGGAGGACAGGCCGCTGCGGCAGTCCAGCAGCAGGGCGTGCCCCGCGGTGCACAGCAGCGCGGCCGACTGGTCCATGATCCCGCAGGGCGTGCCGGTGAACTCCCGCTCGGCCCGCTGCGCCAGGCGGGCCAGCTCGGCGCGTTCGATTTCCACGCCGTGCAGCTGGCACAGGGCCAGCGCGACGGCGCACTCCAGCGCCGCCGACGAGGCCAGCCCGGCGCCCTGCGGCAGATCGGAGTCGATCAGCAGGGACGCCCCGCCCACCCCGTGCTCGCGCAGCACGGCGGCGACCCCCGCGGGGTAGGCGGCCCAGCCGTCCACCGCGCCGGGCGTCAGCTCCTCCACTCGCACGGTGCGGCCGTCGGCGGCGGCCTGCAGGGAACGCAGCTCCAGCACCCCGTCGTCGCGGCGGGCGGCGGCCACCGACACCCCCTGGGCCAGCGCGAACGGCAGCACCAGCCCGTCGTTGTAGTCGGTGTGCTCCCCGATCAGGTTGACCCGGCCCGGGGCGTGCCACACCCCCTGCGGGGGCCGGCCGTAGGCCTCCTCGAAGGCCGCCAGCAGCGGATCCACCGGCCCGCTCACCTCTGCGAGCGCAGGAACGCCCAGGCGTCGGCGACCATGCGGTGCAGGTCGTGCTCGGGCTTCCAGCCCAGCTCGGCCTGGATCTTCTGGGAGGAGGCCACCAGCACCGCCGGATCGCCGGGCCGGCGCGGCGCCACCTCGGCCGGGATCGGATGGCCGGTCACCTCCCGGCAGACCTCGATGACCTCGCGCACCGAAAAGCCGTTGCCGTTGCCCAGGTTGAAGATCTTGTGCTCGCCGGGCGTGCACGCCTGCAGCGCCAGCAGGTGCGCCACGCCCAGGTCGACCACGTGGATGTAGTCGCGGATGCAGGTGCCGTCGGCGGTGGGGTAGTCGTCCCCGAACATCTTCACCGACGGGCGGGTCCCGGCGGCCACCGCCAGCACGTTGGGGATCAGGTGGGTCTCCACGGTGTGCCGCTCGCCGAACCGGCCGTAGGCGCCCGCCACGTTGAAGTAGCGCAGCGACACCGCGCCGAAGCCGTGCATGCGGGCGTACTCGCTCAGCGCCGTGTCGATCGCCAGCTTGGAGGCCCCGTACGGGTTGGTCGGGCGGGTCGGGTCGGTCTCCAGGATCGGGGTGGACTGCGGTTCCCCGTAGGTGGCGGCGGTGGAGGAGAAGACGATCTGGCCCACCCCGGCCCGGCGCATCGCCTCCAGCAGCGCCAGCGACTCGCCCAGGTTGCGGTCCCAGTACAGGCCGGGCTTTTCCATGGACTCGCCCACCAGGGACTTGGCCGCAAAGTGCAGCACGGCCTGGAAGCCGCCGCCTTCCAGCACGGGTGCGGCCTGCTCGCGCAGGGTGCCGCGCACCAGGCGGGCGCCCTCGGGCACCGCGTCCGCATGGCCGGTGGACAGGTCGTCCAGGACGGTCACCTCATGCCCCGCCTCCAGCAGCTGGGCGGTGACCACGCTGCCGATGTAACCGGCGCCTCCGGTGACGAGCAGTTTCACGAAGACTCCTCCAAAGGAAACAGGGCAGGCGGGGAGGTTCCTCAGCCTAGCCCGCCGCGGCCGGGCGGCAGGTCCGGATGGTCCGGTTCCGGCCGCGGCGCCGGGGATGCGGTCCGGTTCGCCGCTCGTCCCTGACCTCTTTGTGAACCGTTGCGAACCGATCGGGAACGGTGGAGCCGAATATGATGAGCACGACGCGCGGGTGCGCCGGCCCGGGGCGGCAAGCCGGGCCCGCGGGGCGCACCGCGGTCGCCCGCCGGCGGTCCGCCGCGGCGGGCGTGCGCGTCATGCCGACGCCGTTCCACGCCGGCCGGGAACCCGGGCGGCGTGGGGGAACCGAAACCGCTCCGTCGTCGGCGGCGTCCCCGCAAGGGGCCGGCCGCCTGGGGGACCTCGCCTGCGACGGGGCCTGACAGAATCGAATCGTGCCCATGTCCTCGGTAACCGCGCCACGTGTCCTGTCCGGCATTCAGCCCACCGCCGACTCCTTCCACCTGGGCAACTACCTGGGGGCGCTGCGGCAGTGGGTGGCGCTGCAGGACACTCACGAGGCGTTCTACTGCGTGGTGGACCTGCACGCGATCACCGTCGAGCACGACCCGGCGGCGCTGCGCCGCCGCAGCCGGGTGGCCGCCGCCCAGCTGCTGGCCATGGGCGTGGACCCGGACCGGGCGGCGGTGTTCGTGCAAAGCCACGTGCCCGAGCACACCGAGCTGGCCTGGGTGCTGGGCTGCCTCACCGGGTTCGGCGAGGCCAGCCGGATGACGCAGTTCAAGGACAAGTCGGCCAAGTACGGCGCCTCGGCCACCACGGTCGGGCTGTTCACCTACCCGATCCTCATGGCCGCCGACATCCTGCTGTACACCCCCGAGCCCGGCGAGGGGCAGGTGCTGCAGGTCCCGGTGGGCGAGGACCAGCGCCAGCACCTGGAGCTGACGCGCGACCTGGCGCAGCGCTTCAACCACCGCTTCGGTGAGACGTTCGTGCTGCCCACCGCCTACATCCCTAAGGACGCGGCCAAGATCACCGACCTGCAGGAGCCGACGGTCAAGATGAGCAAGTCGGCCTCCAGCCCGCAGGGCATCGTGGAGGTGCTGGAGCAGCCGTCCACGATGCGCAAGAAGATCATGCGCGCGGTCACCGACACCGGCAGCGAGATCCGCTACGACGAGGAGAACAAGCCCGGCATCACCAACCTGCTGCGGATCTACGCGGCGCTGGAGGGCGTGCCGGTGGCGGAGCTGGAGCGGCGCTACGAGGGGCAGGGCTACGGCCAGTTCAAAAAGGACCTGGCCCAGCTGCTGCTGGATACCTTCACCCCGATCCGGGAACGCACCGAGAAGCTGCTGGAGGACGACAAGCAACTGGACCGCATCCTGGCCGACGGGGCGGCCCGGGCCGGTGCGGTCGCCGCGCGGACGATGGAGATCGTCCGCGAACGCGTGGGATTCGTGGGACGTGGATTGTGAGGCTCCGCTGACGCGGGAGCGGCCGCGGCGGGGGGAAGCGGCGACGGCCGCCGCGGACCCGCGCACGATCGGCGTGGTGATCGCGATCCCCGAACCCTACGGCGGCGAGCTGCAGCGCTGGCGGGAGTCGTTCGGGGACGCGCTGGCACGTTCCATTCCCACCCACATCACGCTGCTGCCGCCGACCGAGGTGGACGGCGGCCGGCTGCCGGCGATCGAGGCGCACCTGCGGCGGGTCGCCGAGGGCGAGCGCGCCTTCCTCATCCGGCTGAGCGGCACCGCCACCTTCCGTCCGGTCTCCCCGGTGGTGTTCGTGGCGCTCTCGGACGGCATCGGCGCCTGCGAGCGGCTGGAGGCCAAGGTGCGCAGCGGCCCGCTCGCCCGTGACCTGCAGTTCCCCTACCACCCGCACGTGACGGTGGCCCACGACCTGCCCGAGGAGGTGCTGGACCGGGCCTTCAAGGAACTGGCCGGCTACCGGGCCGAGTTCACCGTGTGGGGCTTTTCGCTGTATGAGCACGGCCCGGACGGCGTGTGGCGCCCGCTGCGGGACTACCCCTTCGGCTCGGGCGAGGCGGGTCCCTGGCGGGAGAAACAACCGCCGGGGGAGTGAACTCGGCGGGGACGCGGCCCAGGCTTGCGGGAACGCCGGCTCAAAGAGGCGTCCCCGGCTGTGCCCCGACGTGCGGAATCGGCCTATCGAACGGGATTCGGCGGTCGGATGCCCTTATCCACAGCACCGCTCTTGCGTTGAATCGCCCAGTCGGCGGCGGGTATGGAATCTCCCATGGCACGGGTGATCGACGGCGTGCGGCGCCGGGTGGCGGACCGGAGCGACCGGGTGGGAAAGGCACTGCGCGAACTGCGCCGTCGCCACCCGTGGGTGGACCACATGGCCCGCGCCGCCGAGCGTTACCGGGATAAACGCGGCAACCGGCTGGGCGCCGCGATCGCTTTTTATGCCTTCTTGTCGTTTTTCCCGCTGGTGGCCATCGGGTACGCGCTGCTGGGCTACCTGGTGGGGGCCAGCGAGCAGGCCCGCGAGTACCTGGTGCAGGCGATCAACGAGCTGCTGCCGGGCCTGGCCGGTGAGATCGAGGTGGCCCAGATCGCCCAGGCGTGGGGAGCGGTCGGCCTGCTGGGCGTGGCCGGGCTGATCTACACCGGGCTGGGCTGCATGAACGCGCTGCGCGAGGCGCTGCGCGACATCTGGCTGGGCGACCCGACCGGGGGCGGCAACTTCCTGCTCAAAAAGCTTCATGACATCGGCGCGCTGCTGTTCCTGGGCGTCGTGCTGATCACGTCGGTGGCCGGCTCCACCGTCACCGGCCAGGCCAGTCATGCGGTGCTGCAATGGCTGGGCCTGGAGCACGCCGTGGTGGCCGGGCTGCTGCTGCGGCTGCTGACCCTGTCGGTGACGATCGGCTGCAACACGCTGATCTTTTTGATGCTGTTCTCCCGGCTGTCGGGCACCCGGGCCCCCTGGCGCAGCATCGCCGGCGGCGCGCTGTTCGGCGCGGTCGGCTTCGAGATCCTCAAGCAGGTCGGCGCGCTGCTGGTGGCCCGCACCGCCGGCAACCCGGTGTACGCCTCCTTCGCCGTGGTGGCCGGGCTGCTGGTGTGGATCTACCTGGTGGCGCGCTTCGTGGTCTTCGCCGCCGCCTGGAGCGCCACCCGCAGCGCGGTGCTGGAGGCGGACGCCGCCGGCCGCGGCGGAGCGGCCGAGCCGCACCCGGACGACGCCGCCGCGCGGGAACGGTCCGCGAAACGGGCCGAGGCGGCCGGGGCCACCGCCCATCCCGCCGGGCTTTGAGGGCCCGTCGTCAAGGTCCCGGGCCGACCCGGTTCTGGGGGCCGGCCCGCTTGCGCGCCACGACCTGCAGCCGGGTGATCTGCGCGTCGCGGGCGTCGCCGCGCGCTCGGCGAGCCGCTTGGACGGCACCGCCCCCGGGCCGGCCGGTCCGGGGGCGCTCAGCGCCTGGTTCCCTCCGACGGGTTCAGCGGGTCGTCACCGCCCGGCACCCGCCTGACATGGCCTCCCAGCTGCGGAGGCGGGCCGCTTTGCACCGGGACGCGGGCGGGAGCGGGGCCGGCGGCGGCCGTCCGGCGCCGGCGCAGCAGCAACAGCAGACCGCCCCCCAGCACCACGGCGCCGCCCGCGGCGCCCGCCGGCACCAGCCAGCCGCCGCCGGAAGACCCGGCCGGCGCCGCATGCGGCGAGGCCGCCGCGCTCGCAGCGGCGCTCGGCTCACCGGCGGCCGCGTCCACCGGCTCGACCAGCACCCCGACCGGCCTGACCCTGGGGCCGTAGGCGAAGCCCCAGTCCAGCAGCTTGGTGACGTCCGGCCACAGGTTCTCCCCGCGCAGCAGCGCCACGATGAGGGTGCGCCCGTTGCGCTCGGCGGCGCCCACGAAGGTCTGCCCGGCGGCCATGGTGAAGCCGTTCTTGCCGCCGATCGCCCCCGGGTACTCGTACCGCTGGCCGGGCAGCAGCCGGATGTGGGAGTAGATCGGGTAGCCGCCGATCTTCTTGCCCTTCTTGCGCTGCTCCTTGGTGGGCGGGGCGGGCCAGTAGTGGTGGTTCTTGCCGATGTAGGCCCGCAGCTGCGGCATCTTCAGCCCCTGCCGCATGATCAGCGCCAGGTCGTAGACGGAGGTGTGCTGGGTCTTGACGGTCAGCCCAAGGTCCACATCCAGGCCGTTGGTCGAGCCGGCCAGCGTGTCGTTGGCCTGCAGCCGCCGGGCCTCGGCGTTCATGGAGTCCAGGGCCGCCCGCACCCCGCCGGCGGCCTGCGCCAGCGCCAGGGCCGCGTCGTTGCCCGACACCATCAGCAGCGCGTGGAACAGGTCGGAGACCTTGTAGGTCAGCTTGGGGGTCATCCCGACCTTGCTGCCCTCCACCTCGCAGGTCTCCCGGGTGGGCCGGACGGTGGCGTTCGGGTCCAGTTTGGGGATCAGCGCCACGGCGGTGAGCATTTTCAGCGCGCTGGCCGGCAGGAAGCGCCCGTGCGGGTTCTTGGCGGCCAGCACCTGCCCGGTGCCGGCGTCGGCGACGATGTAGGCGCCGGCGGCGATTTTCGGCGGCGCCTTGGCGCCCGGCCCCACATCCACCACGATTCCGCGTTCACCGAGGCGGGGACCTCCGATCGGTTCTCGGGCCACGGGCCGGGCGGCCGCCAGGGCGGTCGATGGCACGGCCAGGGACACGGCCAGCAGTGGCGCGGTGAGCGCGGTGATCGCGCGAGGTGTGTTTCTCATGGCTCCGCGAAGAGTAGTGACCATCCCGGATTGCCGGTACCCGGTCATAACTTCGTTGACGCCCGCTATGCCGTCAGGGTTGGGTGGGTGATGAGTCATGCGTCGGGATCTGGCGCAAACGGGCGCCGATCTCCCGGGTTTCGGACGGCTGACTAGCCCGATCGGGTGGTGCTCCGGTCGCCGGGAAGTGGCCGCCCAGAGCCACCGAATGCGTCCGGCCGCCGTCCGGGCGGGTCAACTGAGGTCTGGACGGGTGGGGCGCGCGGCGCCCGGTGCGGGGCGGGGAGCATCATGGAGACGTCCACACTTTGGACACCGCCGGATCGGGTATTTGTCCGGGCTTAGGGATGCGCTGGCCCAATTGCGCCACGTGCCACGCATCGACCTGCAAGGATTGTGCCTGGAGGTTGGCCGTGGCCATTGACTTCAAGGCGTCGCGGGGCGCGACGCTGGGCGTGGAGTGGGAACTGCAGCTCGTCGACTCCCACAGCAGGCTGCTGCGCCAGGAGGCCCGCCGGGTGCTGGCCGCTTTGCCCGAGCTGAGCACCGGGCGGGAAAATCCCAAGCTCCGTCACGAGATCATGGAATCCACGGTCGAGGTGGTGACCGATATCTGCCATACGGTCGGCGAGGCCGTGGCGGATCTGGCCGAGACCGTCGAGCGGCTGCGCTCGGTGACCGAGCCGCGGGGCATCGATCTGGCCTGCATGGGCACCCACCCCATCAGCGGCTGGCAGGAGGCGGTGATGGCGCCGGTGCGCCGCTACGCCGAGCTGGTCGAGCAGATGCAGTGGCTGGCCCGGCGCATCCAGACCTTCGGGGTGCACGTCCATGTGGGGATCCGCGACGCGGCCAAGGCGATCCCCATCGTCAACGCCCTGGCCTGCTATCTGCCGCATTTTCTGGCGCTGACCGCCTCCAGCCCGTACTGGAGCGGCCACGACACCGGGCTGGCCTCCAGCCGGGCGGTGGTGTTCGGCCAGCTTCCCACCGCCGGGCCGCCGCACCTGCTGGCGGACTGGGCGGAGTTCGAAGAGTACATGGACACCCTGCTGCGGGCCGGCAGCATCCGCAGCATCAAAGAGGTCTGGTGGGACATCCGCCCGCATCCGGACCTGGGCACCGTCGAGATCCGGATGTTCGACGGCATCCCCACCCTGCGCGAGGTCGGCATGGCCGCCGCCCTGTGCCAGAGCCTGGTCACCCTCTTCGACCAGCAATTGGATCGCGGGTACACTCTGCCCAGACCGGCCGCATGGGTCGTACGGGACAACAAGTGGCGGGCCACGCGCTACGGCCTGGACGCCATCGTGATCACCGATGACAGCGGGAGCACCACCCCGCTCCGCGACGACCTGTACGAGCTCATCAGGGAACTGGAGCCCGTGGCGGACCGGCTGGGATGCGCCGAGCAGCTCAAGGTGGCCGGCGAGGTCCTCGAACACGGGGCCCCGTACGAACGCCAGCGCGCGATCCGCGCCGAGGGCGGCACTCTTGAGGATGTCGTGGAGGCCGCCGTCACCGAACTGGCAGAAGACAGGTTCGTCAATCCCCGGGAGGTGGCATATGGAGGGAGCTGACGGTGCTCCCCGGCCACCGGCAGGAGGGCGCGAGCCCGGGCGCCGACCCGCAGCCGCCGGCCCGGCCCCAGCGGCCGGGCCGCACTCGTACCCGTCGCCGGAAGCGACACCGGCACGACGTGCAGACAGCGAAGCCGACTCCTACTCGTCTCCGGCCCGGCCGGCACCCGCCGGCGGGGAGCGCGACCCCCGCCAGGGCTCTGGACCAGGCGACCGGGACACCGATTCTCAGGGGGCACAGATGACACAGCCGGGACCCGGGGTGATGCCCGGACTTGAGCCGGTGGCCGTGGCCGATGAGCCACGGCCGCGGGAAGAGGGCGCGTCGTGGAACGGCGCGGCGCTGCACACGCAGCTTGAGGCGTTCTTGGCCCGGGAGAACCAGAAGCTGATCGACTTCCGCCGCGACCTGCACATGCACCCCGAACTCGGCTATGCCGAGCACCGCACCACCCAGCAGATCGTGCGGGAGCTGACCGCGGCCGGCCTGCACCCCCGGGTACTGCCCAAGGGCACCGGCGTGATCTGTGACATCGGCCCGGCCGACGGCCCCACGGTGGCGCTGCGCGCCGACATCGACGCGCTGCCGCTGATGGACGAAAAGGACGTGCCCTACCGCTCCACCGTCCCCGGCGTCGCGCACGCCTGCGGGCACGATGTGCACACCGCGATCGTGCTGGGCACCGGCTTGTTCCTGGCCCGCCAGGCGGACGCCGGGCTGCTGCCCGGCCGGGTCCGGCTGCTGTTCCAGCCCGCCGAAGAGCACCCCGGCGGCGCCCTGGACGTCATGGCGGCCGGCGGCATCGCCGGGGTGGACCGGGTCTTCGCGCTGCACTGCGACCCGCGCATCGAGGTCGGCGAGCTGGGGCTGCGCAGCGGTCCCATCACCGCCGCCTGCGACAAGGTCTACGTCAAGGTCACCGGCCCCGGCGGGCACACCGCGCGCCCGCACCTGACCGCCGACCTGGTGTATGCGCTGGCCAAGATCGTCACCGAGCTGCCGGCGGCGCTGTCGCGCCGGGTGGACCCCCGCTCCAGCCTGTCGCTGGTGTGGGGCCGGGTGGCGGCCGGTTCGGTCGCCAACGCCATCCCCGACGACGGCATCGCCGAGGGCACCGTCCGCTGCCTGGACGATGAGGCCTGGCACAAGGCGCCGGAGATGATGAAGGCGCTGCTGGAGTCGGTGGCCGCCGCCTACGACGTGGAGGCGTCCCTGGAGTACGTGCGGGGCGTGCCGCCCACCGTCAACGACCCCGACAGCGTGCAGATGTTCCGCGACGCGGCCACCCGGATGCTGGGCGAGGACGCCCCCGTGCCCACCCCGCAGAGCCTGGGCGGGGAGGACTTCGGCTGGTACCTGGAGTCCATCCCCGGCGCTCTGGCCCGCCTGGGCGTGCGCACCCCCGGCTCGGCCGAGGAGTACGACCTGCACCGGGGGGACTTCGATGTGGACGAGCGGTGCATCGGCGTGGGCGTGCGCGTGCTGACGGCCACCGCGCTCACCGCGCTGTGGGAGGGACGCCGCTCCACCGGCGCCGAGGTGGGCGACGCCGTCTCCGCCTGAGGCGGCCCGGGCCCGGCGGGCGGCGCTCCCGGGCGGGAGCGCCGCGTCATCTCCTGTGGTGATGGAGCGATGCCCGGCCGTGCCGGGCGGTTCGATGAACAGGCGCCCGCCGGTGCGCGGCGTGCGCCGGCCGGGGCGTGGCGGGTGCGTGCTTTTCACGCTGCTCGGTTGTGGCCGGGCCGGTCCGTTCATCCGGTGGGTCGGAGGCGGGCGGGCCGGGCGCGGTATCCGGCGGGGAGGGCAGCAGCGCCGTCTCCAGCCACTGCATGAGCATCAGGCCGACCAGGACCACCAGCGGAACGATCAATGCCGTGATGATCGGTCCTCACCTCCTCCTGCCGCGCCTGCGGTGCGGACCCTGCGGCGGTGTCCGCACCGCAAGACGTGGGCGGTGGTCCTCAGCCCTTGAGCGCGATGCGCCGAGACTTGCTCTGCTCGATCTTGGGCACCCGCACGGTCAGCACGCCGTCGACCAGCTCGCCGTCGACTTTGTCGACGTCGGCGTCGGCGGGCAGGGTGCTGTGGTACATGAACTTGCCGGTGCGCTGCCGCAGCACCTTGCCGTGCTCTTCTTCCTTGGCCTCTCCGGAGATGCGCAGCTCATTGCCGGTGATCTCGACCTGGACGTCGTCGCGCGAGAATCCCGGAAGCTCGGCGCGCACCACGTAGGCGTCGTCGGTCTCCTCGGTCTCGGCCAGCGGGCGCCAGGTGCCGGCCTCGACCTCGGGGGCCGTCGTGGCGAAGAACCGCCCCATCTGGTCCCACAGTTGCTGGAAGTCTGAGAACGGGTCCCAGGAGCGTCCGGCCCACGGGGTCCACTGCTCGAGTCCGCGATGACGCCTGGTAGGCAGAGCCACTACGTTCACCTCCACTGCGCGGGCGCACCGCGCGAGTGCGCGGTGGCGCCGTCGTCCATGTGCATGGCCCTTGACCGGCGGCCTGGGGCGTCGCCCATACCCGCCCGCCAAGGACCTCCTTGACGTGGTGTGCACGGCCTACCTCACATCGGACGGCTGAAACTTCGCACACTGCCGGTAACGTCGCAGAACGGATGCAGAAGGCGATATCGCGTCCGGTGTGTCGCGGCCGCGGCGCGTCGTGAAGAAGGCCGGATTCGGGACGTCCGGGCTCTGCCGGCCGGGCGCCGGCGGCGGTGGGGGCGGGGCGGCTGAGCGGGGGACGGCCGTTCTCACGCGGGCCGGCCTGCGGCGCCGGCAAGGCCGCCCGCCCTTCCGGCGGCGGCTTTCTCCGGCGTGCACCGCCAATTTTTGTGAACTCGCGCTTCAGGCATCGATAAGGGGCGGGAAATTGAATCCCCGCCCCTTGGTGTCCATCCTCCGGATGCGTTCAACGGATGGCCATATGCGATTGACGCGGCCGGGCGTTATGGCAACGCCCTCATCTGGTCAGTGGTGTCCGTGGCCGTCGTGGTGGCCGTCGTGCTTGGGACCGTCCTTGCGGCTGTCGTAGTAGCCGTGCTTGTAGCCGTCCCGGTAGCCGTCGTCGAAGGCGTGCCTGTGGTGGTCGTTGTGGCCGCCCTCGTAGTGGTCGCGGTACCCGTCCCTGCGGCCGTCGTTGTACCCCTGGTCGTAGCCCTTGTAGTAGGAGTCCTTGTAAGCGCCGCTCTTGTCCCCGTGGCCCTTGTGGCCGTCGTGGTGGCCGTCGTACTTGTGGCCGTCGTGGTGGCCGTGGTGCTTGTACCGGTAGGCGTGGTAGTGGCCGCCCTTCAGAGAGCCGAGGACTTCCTTGTAAATGTAGTGGCGGAGGTCATAGACGCCGAGCTCGCACTTGTAGATGGTGGCCAGAGTGCGGGCCTTGTCGCACTTGTGGTGGTGATGCCCGTAGTGGCTCACTCCCGATTTGGCCTGATGGGCGGCGGTGGTGTCGGCCAGGGCCGGCGGTGCCGCCAGCAGCGCGCCGCCGAAGGCGGCGGACATGATGCCGACCGCGGCCAATCTCTTCATCATATGAACCTCCTGGTCCATTTGTCGGAATTGCCCTCGTGCCTGTGACGATTCGGGTGCGGCAAGACGCAGGGCACGGCTAGAAATAACCCGCGCCCGGACTTCTCATGCGGCCGGTGGAGAACAAATTCCCTGCTTGATCGGCTCATTGCCGACCGTTGGCCGGGCGACGTGAAAGAAGGCCGGTCCCTCAATTGAGGGCGGGTGAATCGTGGAGTGTCGGGATTTCGATTCCGGGGCGATCGGCACGGCGTGAATTCCCGGTATCCCGATTCGCCGTCCGCCGCGGGGCGGCCCCGCGGGCCCCGCAGCGCCATCGGCCCGCCCCGGTGAGTCCGCCCGCCGGGGATGGGCGTCCCGGCGGGCCTCCCGGCCGGACCGGTCGATCCGTGCCGGGTTTCCTTGCCGCGGGGCCGCACGTGCCGGAGGGCGTCCCGGTGCTCCCGGCGGCCGGGCCGGGCGGGCGTTTCGGCGCGGTCAGCCGGTGTGCGCGGCCGGGCGGAGAGGCACTGCGCGCAGCGTGCCGGGGCGGCGGCCGGTGATCCGGTCCAGCGCTGCGGAGGCGGCCTCGTCGGCCGGCAGGTAGACGACCATGCGCTGACCGTCGGGGGACAGGTCGAAGATCTCATACGCCAGGCGGAGCTCGCCCTCGTCGGGATGCACCAGGCGCTGCACCCCGGTGTGCGGCGGAGCGGCGGGCGGCCGCTGCATGCGCTCGGTGAAGGCGGCCCCGGCGACCAGGGCCAGCTCGTCGGCCAGCCCCGCGGCGTGCGGGTCCCCGCGCGAGGTCCTGGCCCGCAGATGAGCGACCTGCTCGTCGGCCACCCGGTCCCACTCCGGGTAGGCGGCCCGCGCCCGCGGGTCGGTGAACACATGCCGGACGAGATTGGGCGGGCGCCCCTCCAGCACGCCCAGCGGCCCGGCGAGCAGCTCATAGCCCACGGTGCAGGCGAGCACGTCGCCCAGCGGGTTCACCAGCACGGCCGGGGCGGGTTCCAGGCGTTCCAGCACCGCCCGCACGGTGGGCCGCACCGTGCGGGTCGCCGATGACGGCGCCGTCAGGCAGCCGTAGGAACCGTTGGCCTCCTTGGCGATGTTGCGCAGCACCTCGCGGTCGGCGGCCGACAGGCGCAGCGCGTCCGCCAGCGCGGCCAGCACCTGGAAGGAGGGGCGGCGGTCGCGTCCCTGCTCCAGCCGGGTCAGGTACTCCACGCTGATCCCGGCCAGCATGGCCAGCTCGGACCGGCGCAGGCCGGGGGTGCGCCGCCGGGGACCGGCCGGCAGCCCGACCTCGGCCGGGGTGATGGCCTCGCGGCGGGCGCGCAGGAACGCCCCCAGCTCATTGCCGCGCGCGTTGCCGGTGCCGCTCATGCCGTCCACGCTACCGGCCGGCCCGCCGGGGATCGTGGCCCTGGCGGGGCCAGTCTCGGCCCGGTCTGTATGCGGCGCCGCCGCCCCGGCACCGTGGCGGTGCGGTCTCGCCCTGAGGCCGCGGGCAAGCAGGAAGCACACCCCGGGAGGGCATGCGATGGATCTGGGACTGAACGGCCGCACCGTCATCGTGACCGGGGCCTCCGGCGGGATCGGCCGCGCGCTGACCCGTGCGTTCGCCGCCGAGGGCGCCGACCTCGTCCTGACCTACCACGGCAGGCGGGAGGAGGCCGAACGCCTGGCCAAGGAGGTCGAGGCGGGCGGCGGCCGGGCGCTGGCGACCCGCTACGACATGGCCGACCCGCAGGCGGCCGCCGCGCTGACCGAGGCGGTGCTGGAGTGGAGCGGCCGGATCGACGTGCTGGTCAACAACGCGGTGGTGTGGGGCGATGACGCCCCCGTCCCCGCCCACCGCTTCGAGGACGTCCCCGAGGAGCTGTGGACGCGGACGGTGAACGTCAACATCGAGGGCGCCGTGCGGCTCAGCCGCCAGGTCGCCCCGGTGCTGCGGCGGCAGCGCTGGGGGCGTCTGGTGCACCTGTCCTCCACCCTCGTCTCCGACGGCGCCGCGGGCAGCGAGTACTACGCGGCGGCCAAGGCCGCGCTGCACGGGTTCAGCCGCTCGGCGGCCTTCTCCCTGGGCGCCGACGGCGACATCCTCTCCAACGTGGTGATGCTGGGGCTGACCCGCACCGACACCAACGCCGAGATCACCGAGCAGCACGGCCACATCTACAGCGCCCGCGCCCCGATCGGCCGGCTGCTGGAGGCCGCCGAGGTCGCCGGCCCGATCGTCTACCTGGCCTCGGCCGCCAACACCGGCATCACCGGCCAGGTCGTCACCGTAAGCGGCGGCTCCTGACCGGCGGCCGGGGTCAGCCCTTGGTGTAGGGGACGCCGTCCGCGGCGGGGGCGCGGACGGCACCGACCAGGCCCGCCACCGCGAAGATCGTGGCCAGGTAGGGGGTCATCGACAAAAAGGCGGTCGGCACCGGGGTCTGCAGCGGCTGCAGCGAGACCGACACCCCGCCGGCGAAACCGAACAGCAGGGCGGCCCACACCGCGCCCAGCGGAGACCAGCGGCCGAAGATCAGCGCGGCCAGGGCGATGAAGCCCTGCCCGGCGGCCATGTTCTTGTTGAAGGTGATGTTCAGGCCGATGGTCAGCCAGGCCCCGCCCATCCCGGCGATCAGCCCGCCCAGGATGACGTTGCGGTAGCGCATCGCCACCACCCGGATGCCGACCGTGTCGGCGGCGGTGGGGTGCTCGCCGACGGCGCGGGTGCGCAGACCCCAGCGGGTGTGGAACAGCCCGATGTGGACGATGGCGATCAGCGCCACGGTGATGTAGAAGATCACGTTCTGGCCGAACAGCACCGGGCCGACCACCGGCAGGCTCGACAGCCCCGGGATGTCGATGGCGGGGAAGGCCATCGTCTTGTTGTAGTCGGGGTTGGTCTGCATCAGCCGCTCGTACAGAAAGCCCGTCAGCCCGGCGGCGAACAGGTTGAGCACCACGCCCAGCACCACCTGCTGCACCAGGTAGCGGTTGGCGAAGACGGCCAGCATGGCGCCCAGCAGGCCGCCGCCCAGGCACCCGGCGACCAGCCCCACCCACAGGCTGCCGGAGATGGAGGCCAGCAGCGAGGCGCAGAACGCCCCGACCAGGAACTGCCCCTCGATCGCCACGTTGATCACGCCGGACCGCTCGCACAGCACGCCGCACAGGGCGCCCAGGATCAGCGGGGTGGCGGCCAGCACCATGGCGTTGAGCACCGAGGTGAAGTTGAGGTTGTGCCCGGCGGCCGCCCACACCAGGAACGCGGCGACGAACGCGGCCAGGTAGACGGCGGTGCCGAGGGAGCGGCGCACCCCGCTCGGCCGCAGGGCCGCCCGCAGCACCCCGATCGCCACGCAGACCAGCGACAGCGCCACGGCGGCCGGCCCGGCCGGCACCGTCAGGTCGGGAACCTTGATCGCCTCGTCGCCGACCATGTTGAGGTTGAAGACGGCCGTGGCGCCGTCGTCGGTGCGGCTGCCGAGCCCGAACGCCACCAGCGCGTACACCCCGGCCAGGACCATCGCCCCGCCGACGTACCAGTGCCGCCGGTCGCCTCCGGTGCCGGCCACCGGGGTGCTCGTCGGCGTCAGCGTCGCGCTCACCGGCCGCTCCCTTTCATCCGCATCAGCCGTTCCATCCCTTCGCCAGCAGGCCGGTGCCGGCGCCGCCGTCCCCGCGCAGCCGGAACAGGCCGCGCACCAGCGGCGGGGCCGCCACGAACAGCACGATCAGCGCCTGGATGACGGTGACGATCTCGATCGACACCCCGGCCGCCGCCTGCATCTCCCGGCCTCCCGCCTGCAGCGCGCCGAACAGCAGCGCCGCGGCCACCGTGCCCAGCGGCGAGGCCCGGCCCAGCAGCGCCACGGTGATCGCGGTGAAGCCCAGCCCGGCGTCGATCTGCTGGGTGAGCGCGTTGTGGGCGTTGGCGGTGCCCAGCACCTGCGACACCCCCACCAGGCCCATCAGCCCGCCGGAGATCACCATCGCCATGATCTGCCCGTAGCCGACGCTCATCCCGGCGGTGCGGGCGGCGTGCGGGTTGGCGCCCACCGTCCGCAGCTGAAAGCCCAGCGTGGAGCGGTTCAGCAGCCACCAGGTGAAGACCACCGCGGCGATGGCCAGCAGCAGCCCGGCGTTGACCCGCAGCGAGTCGCCCAGCAGGTGCGGCAGCCGGGCCGCCTCGGCGACCGGCTTGGAGACCGGCTGGGGGTTGTCCGGGTCGCGGAAGACCTCGCTGGAGATCAGGTAGCCCAGCAGCAGGTAGGCCACGTAGTTGAGCATGATCGTGACGATCACCTCGTGCGCCCCGGGCCCGGCCTTGAGCCAGCCGGCCAGCCCCCCGTACAGGGCGCCGCCCGCGATCCCGGCCAGCACCGCCGCGGGCAGCGCGATCACCGCCGGGGCGTCCAGGGTGAAGCCCACCCAGGTGGTGGCGATGGCGCCGATGATCAGCTGGCCCTGGCCGCCGATGTTGAACAGGCCGGCGCGGAAGGCCAGCCCCACCGCCAGCCCACCGAAGATCAGCGGGGTGGCCTCGGTGAGGGTCTCGCTGATCGGGGTCAGCGCCGCGGTCGCCGACCCGGCGTTGCCGGGGTTGAAGATCGCGCCTTTCAGCAGCGCCCCGTAGGCGGTGGACACCGCCGTCCAGGACGCGGTGAGCGCGTCGCTGGGACGGGCGAAGAAGTAGCCGAAGGCGGTGGTGACCTCCGAGTCGGAGACGATGATCAGGACCGCGCCGACCAGCAGGGCCAGCGCGATCGCCAGCACGGTCACCACCCAGGGCGGCCCGGCCGCCACATGGGCGGCCAGCCTGCGAAGCCGCCCGCTTTGCGGCGTCCGCTCCTTTTCCGGCGTCTGCCGCACCGTCTGGTCGGCCTCAGACGGTGCCGTCTGCTCACTCATCTGCGTCACCGTCCTTCGCGGCCGCGTCTTTTTGTGAATCTGCGGCACCCTCGGGCGGGCCGGCGGCGTCCGGGGAGGTGCCGGCCATCAGGCAGCCGATGTCCTCCCGGGAGGTCTCCGGCGGGACGATCGCCATGATCTTGCCGCGGTACATCACCGCGATGCGGTCGGCCAGCGCGAAGATCTCATCCAGCTCGGTGGAGACGATCAGCACCGGGCGGCCCTGGTCGCGTTCGGCCACGATCCGCCGGTGGATGAACTCCATGGCGCCCACGTCCACGCCGCGGGTGGGCTGGGAGGCCACCAGCAGCCGCAGCGGCCGGGACATCTCCCGGGCCACGACCACCTTCTGCTGGTTGCCGCCCGACAGGGTGCCCACCGGGGCGTCGATGGAGGAGGTGCGGATGTCGAACTCCTCCACCCGGTGCGCGGCGTTGGCGCGGACGGCCCGCACGTCCATGCTGCCGCGGCGGCCGAACGGCGGGCGGTCGAACAGGTCCAGCACCAGGTTCTCGGCGACGCTGGAGTCGGCCACCAGCGCGTCGTGGCCGCGGTCTTCGGGGATGTAGCCGACCCCGGCGCGCAGCACCTGGCGGGGGGAGCGGCCGGTCAGCTCCCGGCCGTCCAGCCGGATGCTTCCGCCGGCCGCCGGGCGCAACCCCAAGATGGCCTCGGTCAGCTCGGTCTGCCCGTTGCCCTGCACCCCGGCGATGCCCAGGATCTCCCCGGCGCGGATGTCGAAGGAGACGCCGTCCACGACCGGCTGCCCGGACTCGTCCAGCACGGTCAGGTCCCGCACCTGGAAGGCCGGTTCGGCGTCCTCGGGCACGGCCGGCGGGGCCTTGTCGACGGTGAGGCGGACGTCGCGGCCGACCATCAGCCCGGCCAGCTCCCGCTCCGAGGCCTCCGGGCCGGCGGTGCCGACCACCGCGCCGCGCCGGATCACGGTGATCCGGTCGGCGACGGCCTTGACCTCCTTGAGCTTGTGGGTGATGAAGACGATGGAGCGTCCGGAGGCGCGCAGCGAGCGCATGACCGAAAACAGCTCCTCGGTCTCCTGGGGGGTGAGCACCGCGGTGGGCTCGTCCAGGATCAGCACCCGGGCGTCCCGGATCAGCGCCTTGATGATCTCCACCCGCTGCTGCACGCCCACCGGCAGGTCGGCCACCAGGGCGTCCGGATCGACTTGCAGGCCGTAGCGGGATGAGATCTCGGCCACGTCGCGGCGGGCGCGGCGGCGGTCCAGCCAGCCCACCGGGCCGGACCAGCCCAGGCGGGCCAACGGGCCGAGCGAGCGGGCCCAGCGGGGCGGCCCGGTGCGCTCGTCGCCGAGCATGACGTTCTCGGCGACGGTGAACACCGGGATGAGCATGAAGTGCTGGTGGACCATGCCGATGCCGGCGGCGATGGCGTCGCGGGGGCCGTTGATGGTCAGCGGCCGGCCGTCCATCAGGATCTGCCCCGCGTCGGGCTGATACAGCCCGTACAGCACGTTCATCAGGGTGGACTTGCCGGCGCCGTTCTCGCCGAGCAGGCAGTGGATCTCCCCGGGGCGGACCTCCAGGTCGATGCCGTCGTTGGCCACCAGCGAGCCGAAGCGCTTGGTGATCCCGCGCAGTTCAAGGGTCAACCGCCGACCTCCCTGTGGGGTGCCGCCGGGGACCTGCCCCGGCGTGCCCGTGGGGCGGGACCGAGCGTTCGGCCCCGCCCCACGACCTCGGTGAAGAGCGAACCTCATCCCGGCGCCGCCGCGCCGGGCCGAGCCGGTGCGCCGCTCAGCTGCTCTTGGGCTGGTTGGCGGACTTGATCTTGATCTTGCCGGAGATGATGTCCTGCTTGATCTGCTCCAGCTCCTGCTTCAGCTCGGCGGGGACCTTGTCCTCGAACTGGTGGAACGGCGCCAGGCCGGTGCCGCCGTTCTCCAGGGTGCCCAGGTAGGAGCCGCTCAGCTGCTGCCCCTTGGCGGCCGTCTCGACGGTGGTCTGCACGGCCTTGGCGACGCTCTTCATCACGCTGGTCAGGAACACGTCGCAGTACTGGGCGGCCGACACGCACCCGTCGGTGTCCACCCAGATCGCGCTGACCTTGCCGCCGCTCTCCTGGGCCGCGGCGGCGGCGCCCAGGCCGGTGCCGCCGGCGACCGGGAAGATGATGTCGGCGCCCTGCTGGATGAAGTTGCCGGCGATGCGCTTGCCGGCGGCCTGGTCGTTGAAGGAGTTGGCCATCGAGCCGGACTTGGGCTTGGCCGGGTCCCAGCCCAGGACCTTGACGTCCTTGTCCTTTTGCTCGTTGTAGTACTGGACGCCCTCGTAGAAGCCGTCCATGAAGATCGTCACCGGCGGGATGGGCAGCCCGCCGAAGGTGGCGACCTTGCCGGTCTTGGACATCGCGGCGGCCAGGTAACCGGCCAGGAAGGAGCTCTGGGCGGTGTTGAACTCCATGCCGTAGACGTTCGGCGGCACCGAGGAGGAGTCCACGATGGCGAACTTCTGGTCGGGGTTGGACTTGGCCGCCTGGCTGGTGGCCTCGGCCATCAGCCCGCCCACCGACACGATCAGGTCGCACTTTTGCGAGATCAGCCGGGTGATGTTGGGGACGTAGTCGTTCTCGCTGGTGGAGACCACGTAGTTGACCTTTGCGCCGGTGCTCTTGGCGGCCGCCTGCATGCCCTCCCAGGAGGAGGCGTTGAAGGACCGGTCGTCGATGCCACCGAGGTCGGTGACCATGCAGGCCGAGAAGTCCGAGGCGGCGGTGCCGGAGCCGGAATCCTCCTCGGGCGCCGACCCGCACCCGGCCAGCAGCAAAGACAACCCGGCCGCCCCGGCGACCAGCCGCATCAACGTAGTCACCATGCCTCCTAAGCGCATGCAACAGGGCGCAAGGCCCGTTTCAATCGCTCGCTCGGGCCTCAGCATCACCATCCGGACGGGCCTCCCGCCATGCTCCTACCAAGTTGTGGGAAGACCGTTATCCAAACGCCGACATATGGAGACAATCGCCGCGTTCAACTCATCGTCGCCTGTAACGGACGGTCATGAGGTGGCTTTATGGTGGTGATCATGCCGGGGATCCCTTATGCAGATGTCCGAAAATGTGAATTCGGTCTCCTGCGGTGGGCGGCGGCGGCTCACGTACGGTAGGCCCATGACGGAGATCGACTGGGCGCGCCTGCGGGAGGCCGCCCGGGAGGCGATGCAGCGCGCCTACGCGCCGTACTCGAACTTCCCGGTGGGCGCGGCGGCGCTGACCGACGACGGCCGGGTGATCACCGGCTGCAATGTGGAGAACGCCTCCTACGGACTGGGCCTGTGCGCCGAGTGCTCCCTCGTCTCGGCCCTCTACGGCCCCGACCTGCCGGCCGGGTCGCGCCGTCCCCGCCTGGTGGCGCTGTCGGTGGTGGACGGCAACGGCGACCCGCTGATGCCCTGCGGCCGGTGCCGCCAGCTGCTGTGGGAGCACGGCGGGCCGCACCTGCTGCTGGCCACCGCCCGCGGCATCGTGCCCATGTCGCAGGTGCTCCCGGACGCCTTCGGCCCCGACGACCTCACCCGGCTCGCCTGAGCCCCGAACCCGCGAGGAGCCCCGTGGACGCCATCGACGTCATCGTGACCAAACGCGACGGCCACCGGCTGTCGCCGCAGCAGATCGACTGGGTCATCGACGCCTACACCCGCGGTGAGGTCGCCGACGAGCAGATGGCCGCGCTGGCCATGGCCATCGTGCTCAACGGCATGGACCGCGCCGAGGTGACGCGCTGGACCGAGGCCATGATCCGCTCCGGGGAGCGCATGGACTTCTCCGCGCTGGACCGTCCCACCACCGACAAGCACTCCACCGGCGGGGTGGGCGACAAGATCACGTTGCCGCTGGCCCCGCTGGTGGCGGCCTGCGGCGCCGCCGTCCCGCAACTGTCGGGGCGGGGCCTGGGCCACACCGGCGGCACGCTGGACAAGCTGGAGTCGATCCCCGGCTGGCGGGCCTCGCTCACCCCCGAGCAGATGCTGAGCGTGCTGCGCGAGGTCGGCGCGGTGGTGTGCGCCGCCGGCAGCGGGCTGGCCCCGGCCGACCGCAAGCTGTACGCCCTGCGCGATGTGACCGGCACGGTGGAGTCGATCCCGCTGATCGCCTCCTCCATCATGTCCAAGAAGATCGCCGAGGGCACCGGCGCGCTGGTGCTGGACGTCAAGGTCGGCTCCGGGGCGTTCATGAAGACCGTCGAGCGCGCCCGCGAGCTGGCCGAGACCATGGTCGCCATCGGCACCGACCACGGCGTCAAGACCGTGGCGCTGCTGACCGCCATGGACCGCCCGCTGGGCCGCGCGGTCGGCAACGCCCTGGAGGTCGCCGAGGCCGTGGAGGTGCTGGCCGGCGGCGGCCCGCCCGATGTGGTCGAGCTGACCCTCACCCTGGCCCGCGAGATGCTCGCGGCGGCCGGGCTGGACGCCGCCGACCCCGCCGACGCCCTCGCCGACGGCTCGGCCATGGACGTCTGGCGGCGCATGATCCGCGCCCAGGGCGGCGACCCGGATGCCCCGCTGCCCGTCGCCCGCGAGTCGCACACCCTCACCGCCCCCGCCTCCGGCGTGCTGACCGGGCTGGACGCCTACGCGGTGGGAGTGGCCGCCTGGCGGCTGGGCGCCGGCCGGGCCCGCAAGGAGGACCCGGTCTCACCCGGCGCCGGAGTGGTCTGCCACGCCGCACCGGGCGAGGAGGTCAGGGCGGGACAGCCGCTGCTGACCCTGCACACCGACGAACCGGCCCGCTTCGAACGCGCCCTGCAGGCCCTCGACGGCGCCATCACGATCGAGCCCGAGGGCAGCCCCGACCTGCTGCCGCTGGTGATCGACCGCATCGCCTGAGGGCCCGCGCCGCCCCGCCGCTCAGGACGGGCTGCGGGCGGGCGGGCCGGTGTCCTGCTTGACCCAGATCTCATAGCGTCCCGAGCGGGAGCCCACCGAGAAGGGGATCTCCACGGCCATGTAGTAGCGCCTGCCGGTCACCACCGCCGCCCGCTGCCGCGGGTCGGGGGCGGTCAGGCCGCCCAGCACGACGATGTCGAAGTGCCGTTCGCGGACGGCGGCCAGGAACGCCGCCGTCCCCTGGAGCGTGCGTCCCCTGCGATCGGTGTAGGTCAGCTCCTGCGGATCGGCCCACTGCTCTCGCTCGGTGCGCGACCCCAGGTAGTAGGCGGGCAGCTCCGGCGAAGGGCTCAGGTAGCGGCCCTGCGGCCCGACCAGCGGCCGGAGCGCGTCGGCCACCGGCCGGTAGTCCATCCACTCGTAGTAGAACCGCTCCGACTGGGCCATGCCGAAGAGCAGGAGCGCGATCCAGGCGGCGATGCCCAGCTGCAGGTTGCGAAAGTGCGGGCCGATGATCCGGGCGATGCCGACCCCGGCCATCGGGGCGGCCAGCAGCAGCCCGTAGCCGAGCTGCCGGTGCAGATCGGCCGAGGTGTGCTGCAGCAGCGCGTACCCGGGCACCGCCAGCGCGGCCCCGCTGAGCACCGTGCCGAGGGCGAGCCGCCACGCCCGGGAGGGCGATGGCCGCTCATCCGGCAGGATCGGGGCCTCGCCCATCCGGTCCCGGTGGGTGTAGAAGATCGTGCCGAGCACGGCGAGGAGGAACAGCAGCCCGCCCAGCGACGCGGCGGTCCGCAGCACCGTCTGCGGGGCGTCCGTGCCCGTCGCGGCCGGGTCCGGGGCGACGGGCATGCCCACGCCCACCGCGGCGGCGGCCAGCGTCGCCCCGAGGACGGCGACCAGGCCCGCCCCCCAGCCCAGCGACCGGCCCGGCCCGTGGCCGCGTCCGGCCACCAGCACGGCCAGGAGCACCACCGCGGGCAGCAGGAGCACGGCGGTGGGGGAGATCAGCACCGCCAGGGCCGCCGCCGGCGCCACGAGCAGGACGTGCCAGGCCGGGCTGCGGTCCAGGCGCGCGGCCAGCCGGCCGGCCAGCGCCAGCATGAAGATGGCCGGCGGGTCGGGGCTGACGAAGTTGCCGAGGAAGAGCGTGGGCTCGACCACCGCGAAGGAGGCGGCGGTGAACAGCGCCACGCGCTCGTTGAAGAGCCTGCGGGCCAGCGAGTACAGCGCGGCGGTCGCCCCCAGCAGGCACAGCAGGCTGAAGAGCCGGGCCCCGGCCGGTCCCGCCAGGCCGTCGATCGCCGCGGCGACCATGGGGTGCAGGTAGGAGGAGGCGGTGTCGGCCTCTGTGATCGCAGTGCCCTCCCGCATCCGGTCCAGGTACTGGCGGCCGGTGTTCAGCAGCAACGCCTCGTCCGGGGACACCGCGTTGCGCAGCCGCAGGCTGAGCAGGGCCTGCATGAGCAGGATCGTGAGCAGCAGCGCACGGCTCACCCGGTCCCGGCGCCGGCTGGGCGCCGCCGTCCACCCCATGTCGGGAGAGGGCGGGACCCGGTAACCGCGGCCGCCCTGCGGGCCCGCCGGGGCCGCGGGGCCGCCGGGTGCCGGAGGGGGTCGTTCCACCACCGCCGGGCCGGCGGGGGGTGCCCCGGCCGCACCGGAACCTGCCGGAGCGGCCGGCGGTCCGGATGGCGCGAAGTGTGCGGCCTCACCGGGCCGTCCGGCCCGGGCGGGGCCTGCAGGGGTGAGGGGATGCCCGGGCGGAGTACGGAGATCCGCCGCCCGGCCGGTGTGCTCGGGCGGCACGGGATGCTCCGGCCGGGTGGGGCGGTCGGGCGGAACCGAGGGCTCACCGAAATCGTCCGTCCAGCCGGACGGCCCGGGGTGTCCCGGCCGTCCGTAGGGGTCCGGCGCGGGGGGAACGGGAGGCCTGGGCGGAGCGAAATGCTCGCTTCCTTCGACGCCGCCCGCTCGGCGGGGGCCTTCCGGCCGGGCGAGGTGTTCTGAAGGGGCCGGCCGCCGCGGCGGGGGGAGGTGTTCTGCGTGGTTGAAACGTTCGGCCGGGGCGGGCTGCTCCGGCCGCGCGCGGGGTCCGCCGGGGTGCGCGGGAGGCGGCGGCCACGCGGGCGCGGGTTCTTGCGGCGAGCGGTCTGCCGGCTCCGGAGGCGGCCAGGGAAGCGGCTCGTCGGCGGGCGGGTACGGGGGGTGCGCGGTGGAAGACATGATCATGGCCCCGTCATGACCTGGTCGGGTCGAAGCCGAAGATGTCGGCGGCCACGTAGCGCCGGAACGTCAGCAGCTCCGGCGAGCGGGCGGGCAGCCGCCAGTCGGCGCGCTTGCGGTAGTTGAACCAGATGAAACCGATGACGTCGCGGGAGGACGCCACGCCCTTGAGCAGGTCGGCCACATCGCGCACCCGGCGCGGTCCGGGCTGGGAGGCGGTCTCGGTGATGATGAACGGCTTGTCGCTGAAGCGGCGCACCTGCCGCATGGTCGGCCCGAACAGCGTGGTGAAGGTGTGCGCCCCGGTCAGGGTGTAGTAGCCGATCAGCCCGATCCAGTCCACATAGGAGTCACCGGGGTAGTACGGCCGCAGCGCCACCCGGGGCACCGGGTTGATGACGTTGGGGTTCCATACCCAGATGACGTTCGTGGTCCCGGTCTCGCTGAAGACCCGGTGGATGTGACGCCATGCGCGGACGAAGTCGGCGGGGGAGTTCTTGCGGGTGCCCCAGGGGTACCAAAAGCCGTTCATCTCGTGGCCGAAACTGATCGCCACGGGGATGTTGAGGGCGCGGACGGCCGTGGCGAACTGGCGGAGGTGGTCATCGATCGCTCCTCGGGCGATCGTCGCCAGCGACGGGGAGAAGGGCTCCCACATGATCAGCGGGATCGCGCCGGCCCGCCAGATGCGCCGGGCGCCCCGGCTGTCGAAATGGTCGCTCACGGCGGCGTAGATCGTCACCATGTTGACCTTCTTGCCGATCCCGCGGTTGAAGGCCGCCACCGGGGCGATGGAGCGGGAGACGCCGTCGATGGCGACTCCGATGTACTTCTTCCTGGGCTTGAGCAGGGGCCGGATGTCGTAGGGGGTGAACGGGGTGCCGACCGAGATCTGAGTCCGAGGCGCCCTGGGTGCGCTGCTCTGCTCGGCCGTGCACGCGGTTGTGCCGGCGGGCAGCAGGACCGCCAGCAGCGCGCTGAGGACGATGCGGGGTCTCGTCCGGATGAGGGGGCTCATGCGGCTTCGATCTCCTTACGGGGTTGCACCAGGATCCGGACGACGATCGCGGCGTAGAACAGGCCGGAGGCGAACACCAGGGCGAAGTCCGGCGGGTAGAGGGTGAGGATCCGCCAGATGGCCAGGCCGACCCACAGCAGCGCCGTGCCGCCGCTCCAGACGATGACGCCGATCCAAAAACGCCGGGTCTTGTTCTTCTTGGCGCCCGAGGAGCCGGTGGGCTGCCAGCCCATCTGCCGTCCGCGCAGGATGTCCCAGATCGCAAAGACGTGCGCCCAGCCGTACATCATCCGCACGGCCCACGCTTCGAGCCGGTATTCGCAGCGGTGCCACATCGGGAATATCAGGGCGTTGTAGATGAGACTGGGCAGGATCATGATCATGTGCTCGACCCGGAGTTTCTCCGGCATGGCCACCAGCAGCGTGATGGGGATCAGCGGCGCCACGAAAGTGAACAGCGCCGTGTGGATGTAGTAGAAGAACCCCGACATGTAGCACATGCGGGTGGCCGGCCGGAGTTTGGTCTGCCAGAACTTCTTGCTGCCCAGCAGGCTCATCGAGCCGGAGCACCAGCGGTACTGCTGGTTGTAGAAGGCGCCGAGGGTGTCGGGGCACACCCCGGTGGACAGCGGGATGGGCAGGTAGCGCAGGTCCCAGCCGAGCCGGCGCAGGTCGAAGCCGGTGTGCACGTCCTCGGAGTGGCCGATCAGCGTGGTGCCGCCGTTCTCCTCCAGGGCCTTGCGGCGGTAGATCGCGCAGCTGCCGACGCAGATCGCCCCGTTGCGGCGGTCCCGGGAGACCTGGATGGAGCGGTAGAAGAGCTCCTGGACGGCGCCCGCCCCCCGTTCGATCCAGTTCTGCGAGTCCAGGACCCGGAAGTACTGCGGCGACTGGACGATCCCAAGGCGCGGATTCGCCTCCATGTAGGGAAGCATTTCGTGGAGCAGATCGGCGCGCGGTGCGAAGTCGGCATCGAGGATCAGGATGTATTCCCCGTTGGAGATGCCGAACCCGAAGTGCAGATTTCCGGCCTTTTTGAACCATCCCCGGTTGGGGCGGCTGCCGTAAACGAAGCCGAAATCGGCGGCCATGGCGGCCAGCTCCGGGCTGGCTGAATCGTCCAGCACGTAAGGGGTGACGACGCCGGGGTAGTGGTCGGCCATCCGCCGCACATGCGTCCAGGTGTTGTGCAGAACCTCGATGGGCTCTCCGCACACCGGCAGGAACACGTCCACCGACGGGTATTCCCGCGGGGACCATGAGCGGACGAGTTCTTTGTGCTTTTCCAGATCGAAGTCGCGGGTGAAGGCGTTGACGCGCAGCGAAGTCAGGTAGTAGAGGATCGTGAAGATCAGGAACGGAACGTACGCCCACAGCCACGGTGAGGAACGGGCGAGCTGGTACTGGCTGACCACCAGGCAGGAGAAGCTGACCAGTGACGAGGCGGTCAGCACCCACAGATTCCGCTTGACGTAGCTGTACTTCTCCTTGTCGTCCGGCGGCTGCGGGAGAAGTCCCCAGGCGCCGGAGGCCTCGCGGTAGGCCGAGTATCGGCGCGGGCTGTTGCGCTCGGGCGCATGGGGGGCGCGCGTCTGCGGCATCGCGCTCACGGACGTGTTCTCCAGTTCGGACAAAAAGGACAAAGCTGGGGGCGCCGAATATGGGAATAAGGATCCCACGGTCGTATTTTGCGGGAGGCCGTCTGCACCGTGATGAAAGTCGCAGAAGTTCGGTGTCATCCAAGACGGGCGTCCGGGCGTCGAACTCGGGCATCGAGTGGTCGCGCGGACGGTGCGGCGCCGGCGGATGCGGGGCGAAAGGCGGCGGCTCTCGAGAGCGCGGGTAATGGGTTTTCGGACGTCAAAAACCCGCTAACTGGCGTGTTCCTTTCGCGGTTTCGTCGCCGTGGGGCATCGGTGCCTCCGGTTCCGCAGTGCTGACGGGCTGTGACCGTGATGAGCCGGCCGGGCTCGAGGTCTCCGGAGCGGTCTGCTCTGTTGATCTAGTGGTGATGAAGATAGCATGTGTATCGTGTAAACACATAAAAGTCGTGTGATGTCACACTACGGATGTGACCGGTGACTGTGGCGGCACGCCCGCGGGCGCGGCGAAAATGCGCTGGGGAGGCGCGGCGGCCTCGGGTACTGTGCGAAAGATGACAGGTCGACCTACGCTTGAGGCGATCCGCCGGGCCCCCAAGGTGCTGCTGCACGACCATCTGGACGGTGGGCTGCGGCCGGAGACCATCGTCGAGCTGGCCCGCGCGGGCGGATACCGCGGGCTGCCCACCCACGACCCCGAGCAGTTGCGCGTCTGGTTCGCCGAGGCGGCCGACTCCGGGTCGCTGGAGCGCTATCTGGAGACCTTCCGGCACACCGTCGGGGTGATGCAGTCGGCCGAGGCGCTGCGCCGGGTGGCCTATGAGTGCGCCGAGGACCTGGCCGCCGACGGCGTCGTCTACGCCGAGGTGCGCTACGCCCCCGAACTGCACACCCAAGGCGGCCTGTCCCTGGACGAGGTGGTCGAGGCCGTCCTGGCGGGCTTCGCCGAGGGGGAACGCGAGCACGGCATCCGGATCGGCACCCTGGTCACCGCGATGCGGCATCAGGCCCGCAGCATGGAGATCGCCGAGCTGGCCGTCCGCCACCGGGACGCCGGCGTGGTGGGCTTCGACATCGCCGGGGCCGAGGCCGGCTACCCGCCCACCCGGCACCTGGACGCCTTCGAGTACCTGCAGCGGGAGAACGCCCACTTCACCATCCACGCCGGGGAGGGGTTCGGGCTGCCGTCCATCTGGCAGGCCATCCAGTGGTGCGGGGCCGACCGGCTCGGCCACGGGGTGCGCATCGTCGACGACATCACCGACCGCGACACCCCGCACCCCAAGCTGGGCCGCCTGGCCGCCTACGTGCGCGACAAGCGCATCCCGCTGGAGATGTGCCCCACCTCCAACGTGCAGACCGGCGCCGCCAAGTCCATCGCCGAACACCCCATCGGGCTGCTGCGCCGGCTGTACTTCCGGGTCACCGTCAACACCGACAACCGCCTGATGAGCGGCACCAGCCTGTCGGAGGAGTTCGCCAAGCTGGTCGACGCCTTCGGCTACGACTGGGACGACCTGCAGTGGTTCACCGTCAACGCCATGAAGTCGGCCTTCATCGGCTTCGACGAGCGGCTGGAGTTCATCAACGGCGTGATCAAACCCGGCTTCGCCCAGCTCAAGTGGACCGGCTCGCGCACCCTGCCATGACCGCCGGGCAGCCGGTGGTGTTCCGCTCGCCGGCGGCCCGGGCCGGGGCCTGGGCCTGGCTGGCGTTCGCCGCGCTCAATTTGGCCGACATCGCCTGGCGCGGCCGCACCCTGGCCTCCGCCGTCGCCGCCTGCGCCATCCTGCTGGGCTGCGGCCTGGCCTACGTGCTGGGCCTGCGCCCCCGCGTCAGCGCCGACAAGACCGGCCTGCGGGTGCGCAACCCGCTGCGCGACGCCCGCCTGCCCTGGCCCGCCGTCCGCGAGCTCAAGGCCGACCACACCCTGACGGTCCGCTTCACCGGCCCCGGCGGCACCGAGCAGACCCTGCGCGCCTGGTCCCTGCAGACCTCCCCGCGCGCCCGCGCCCGCGAGGAACGCCGATTGCGCAAACGCGCCCGCGAGCTGCCCGCGGACGTGGCCGCCCACCTCGCCGGCCGCACCTTCCTGGACCACGCCGTCGAACAGCTCACCGACCTGTCCGCCCGCGCCGCCCGCCCCGCCCGGAAGGAGCCCGGAACCGTCACCTGGTCGCTCCCCGCCCTCGCGGCCCTGCTCGTGCCCGCCGCCCTTTTGACGGTGACGGTTTTCCTGGGGGTTCTCAGCTGACAGGCGGGCCTTGGCTCCGGCGCGGATAACCGGATGGAAGGCCTTTGCCGGCAGTGACGCATGCGGGTGACCTGCGCTCGGCATGCGCCTTTCGGCAGCACCCCATGCCGACGGCCGGCCCGTCGGCCTCTCAGGCGAGGCCCAGCGCGGTGCGCAGGTCGGTGCGGATGGCCTGGAGGGCGGCTTCGGCGCGGGCCCGGGCCTGTGGCACGTCCTCGGTGGGCGGGAGGACGACCTCCAGGTAGCACTTGAGCTTGGGCTCGGTGCCCGAGGGACGGACCACCACGCGGGCCCGGCCTTCGGGGCCGGACAGGCGCAGCCGCAGGCCCTCGGTGGGCGGCAGGCCGCCGGCGCCGCGGGCCAGGTCCTCGACCTCGGTGACGGCGCGTCCGCCCAGCGCGGCGGGCGGCGCCTGGCGCAGCCGGTCCAGCGCGGCGCCGATCAGGGAACGGTCGGTGACGCGGACCGACAGCGCGCCGGTGGCGTGCAGGCCGTAGCGGCGGGCCTGGTCGTCCAGCAGGTCCACCAAGGTGCGCCCGTCCCGTTTGGCCTCGGCGGCCAGCGCCGCCACGGTCAGGGCGGCGCCGATGCCGTCCTTGTCGCGGACCGGGACGCCGCCGTCGCCGCCGACGCTGTAACCCAGGGCCTCCTCATAGCCGAAGACCTGCCGGTCGTCGGGGGCGGTGCGGGCCTTCATGATCCACTTGAAGCCGGTGAGGGTCTCGGCGTAGCGCACCCCGTGCGCGGCGGCGATCCGGCCCAGCAGGGACGAGGAGACGATCGTGGTGACCACCAGGCGGTCGGCGCCGCCGGTGTGGCGCAGCACGTGCTCGGCCAGCAGGGCGCCGACCTCATCGCCGGTCAGCGTCCGCCACCCGCCCGGGGCCGGCACCGCCACCGCGCACCGGTCGGCGTCGGGGTCGTTGGCGATGGCCAGGTCGGCGCCGGTGCGCTCGGCGAGCGCCAGCACCCTGTCCATCGCCCCCGGCTCCTCGGGGTTGGGGAAGGCCACCGTCGGGAAATCCGGGTCCGGCTCGGCCTGCTCGGCGACGACCGTCGGCTCGGGGAAGCCCGCCCGGGCGAACGCCCGCCGCAGCACCTGCGCCCCCACCCCGTGCAACGGCGTGTAGGCGATCGAGATCTCACGCGGGGCGTCCCCCAGCGGCAGGGCGTCCAGCGCCCGCAGGTAGGCCCCGACGATGTCGTCGCCCAGCACCGTCCAGTCGCCTTCGGCGCCCAGCGGCAGCTCGTCCACCCGGCCCACCGCGTCGATCGCCGCGGCGATCTCACCGTCCAGCGGGGCGAGGATCTGCGCCCCGTCCCCCCAGTACACCTTGTAGCCGTTGTCGCGCGGCGGGTTGTGGCTGGCGGTCACCATCACCCCGGCGTCCGCGCCCAGGTGCCGGACGGCGAACGCCAGCACCGGCGTGGGCAGCGGACGCGGCAGCAGCCAGGCCCGCAGGCCCGCCCCGGTCACCACGGCGGCGGTGTCCAGGGCGAACCGCCGCGAGCCGTGCCGGGCGTCGTAGCCGATCACCACCCCGGGCCGGGCGGTCTCGGCCTTCAGGCGGGCGGCCAGCCCGGCGGCGGCGCGCATGACGGTGACCCGGTTCATGCGGCCCGGGCCGGCGCCCAGCTCGCCGCGCAGCCCGGCGGTGCCGAACTGCAGCCGGGTGCCGAACCGGTCGGCCAGCGCGGCGGTGTCGCCGGCCTCCAGCAGGGCCCGCAGCTCGGCGCGGGTCTGCGGGTCGGGGTCTTGGGCCAGCCACTCGGCGGCGGCCTGACGCAGCTCGTCCACGGTTGTCACAGTTTGGGCAGCAGGGCGGCCAGCAGTTCGCCCATGCGGGCGGCGGAGGCGCGGCCGGCCTCCAGGACCTCGGCGTGGTCGAGGGGACGCTCGGCCAGCCCGGCGGCGATATTGGTGACCAGGGAGATCCCCAGCACCTCCGCGCCGCCCCGGCGGGCCGCGATCGCCTCCAGCACGGTGGACATGCCGACCAGGTCGGCGCCCAGCGTCCGCAGCATCCGCACCTCGGCGGGCGTCTCATACGACGGGCCGCGCAGCGCGGCGTAGACGCCCTCGCTCAGGGACGGGTCGCTTTCCTGCGCCAGGGCGCGCAGCCGCCGCGAGTACACCTCGGTCAGGTCCAGGAAGTCGGCCCCGCGCAGCGGGTTGGCGCCGGTCAGGTTGAGGTGGTCGCTGATGAGCACCGGGTCGCCGACGCGCTGCCGTTCGGGCCGCAGTCCCCCGGCGGCGTTGGTGAGCACCACCGTGCGCACCCCGGCCGCCAGCGCGGTGCGGACCGGGTGCACGACCGCCTCGACGCCGCGGCCCTCATACAGGTGGGTGCGGCCCAGGAACACCAGCGCCCGGCGCCCGCCCGACTGCACCGCCCGGACCCGCCCGGCGTGCCCGGCCACGGCGGGCGGCGCGAAACCCGGCAGGTCGGTCACCGGCAGTTCGACGGCCGGTTCGCCCAGCGCGTCGGCCGCCGGCACCCAGCCGGAGCCCATCACCAGCGCCACGTCGAAGGAGTCGAAGGACCGGGACCGCAGCTTCGCGGCGGCGGCCTCGGCCAGGGCAAGGGCGTCGTTGCTCACCCGCCAGACCTTACCGCCGCGATCTCACAGCGGGGGATCGCCCAGCGACTTGCAGGGGCGGTTGCGCAGTTCCTTGACGTAGTCGTCGGGCGCCCCGGCGGCCTCGGCCGCATCGGCCAGGATGCCCAGGTAGCGCGCCGACGGCAGGCCGCCTTCGTAGTCGTCCAGCACGTAGGTCCAGCACAGAACGTCGCCGTCGAGGGTCTGCACCCGCACCCGGATCTTGCGGTAGACGCCGAGCTCGGCGCCCTCCCAGGCGTCCAGCTCCTGCTCGTCCCAGGAGGGGACGTCGTACAGCACGACGAAGACCTGCTCGTCGGGGTCCTCGACCACGGTGGCCAGCGCACCGTCCCAGCCGACGTCCTGGCCGCCGAACGTCAGCCGCCAGCCCTGCAGCCAGCCGGTGCCGCGCAGGGGAGAGTGGGGCGCGCGCTGAGCCATCTGCGCCGGATCCATGTTGGAGGCGTACGCCGCGTACAGAGCCACGCTTGTCAAGCGTACGGCCTTCAAGGGCCGCCGGGGGAGCGGCCCGCGCCGTATCCCGACCGGACCGTTCACTTGTCTTGATACGAAACAATGGACGATATGACCCGCATCGTGATCATCGGAGGGGGCCCCGGCGGCTACGAGGCCGCACTGGTCGCCGCACAACTCGGCGCCGACGTGACGATCGTGGAGCGCACCGGGCTGGGGGGCGCCTGTGTGCTGACCGACTGCGTGCCCTCCAAGACGCTCATCGCCACCTCGACCCGGATGGGGGTGATGAGCGAGTCGGCCTCGCTGGGGCTGCGCTTCGACGGCGGCCCCGACGGCATCGTCGGCGGCCTCACGGTCGACCTCGCCCAGGTCAACAAGCGGGTCAAGGACCTGGCGAGGGCCCAGTCCTTCGATGTGGCCGAGCGGCTGGCCTATGAGGATGTGCGGATCGTGCGCGGCGAGGCCCGGCTGAGCGACCCGCACACCGTGACGGTGAACGGCACCGACCTGCCGGCCGACATCATCCTGATCGCCACCGGCGCCACCCCGCGGGTGCTGCCGGGCGCCGAGCCCGACGGTGAGCGCATCCTGAGCTGGCGGCACCTGTACGACCTGACGGAGCTGCCCGAGGAGCTGATCGTGGTCGGCTCCGGCGTCACCGGCGCCGAGCTGGCCGGGGCCTACCTGTCGCTGGGCTCGCGGGTCACGCTGATCTCCTCGCGGGACCGCATCCTGCCGACCGAGGACGCCGACGCGGCCGGTGTGCTGCAGGAGGTGTTCCTGCGCCGCGGCATGAAGGTGTTGTCACGTTCCAGGGCCGCCGCGGTGGAACGCACCGGCGACGGCGTGGTCGTCACCTTGGAGGACGGCCGCAAGGTCGAAGGCTCGCACTGCCTGATGACGGTGGGCATGGAGCCCAACACCCGCGGCATCGGCCTGGAGAAGGCCGGCGTCAAGCTGTCGCGGGGCTTTGTGCAGGTCGACAAGGTCTCCCGCACCTCGGTCAGCCACATCTACGCCGCCGGCGACTGCACCGGGGTGATGATGCTGGCCTCGGTCGCCGCCATGCAGGGCCGCATCGCCATGTGGCACGCCCTCGGCGAGGCCGTCCAGCCGCTCAAGCTCGGCTGGGTGGCCGCCAACATCTTCACCGACCCGGAGGTGGCCACCGTCGGGGTCACCCAGAAGATGATCGACGCCGGGGAGGTCAACGCCCGCAGCGTGATGCTGCCGCTGTTCAGCAACCCGCGCGCCAAGATGCAGGGCTTTGAGGACGGCTTCGTCAAGCTGTTCTGCCGCCCCTCCACCGGCATCGTGCTGGGCGGGGTGATCGTGGCCCCCCGCGCCAGCGAGCTGATCCTGGCCGTGTCGCTGGCCGTCCAGCAGCACCTGACGGTGGACCAGCTCGCCCAGACCTTCGCCGTCTACCCCTCGCTGTCGGGCAGCATCACCGAGGCGTCGCGCCGGCTGATGCAGGAGTCGGCGTACTGAGGCTTTCTGAGGCTTTCCGCCCCGCCGCCTTCGGCGGCACCGCGGCGGGGAGCGCGCCGGCGGCTCTCACCCGGCGGGCCGGCGAGCCCGGCGCTGGGAAATCCTGACCTGGGATCTACCTGAACGCGCAGCGGGCCGCTGCGCCCGGGAAGGCCGCCGCATACGGCGATGAGCAGCCAATATCGGCACCAGAGGTGAGAAACCGGTTTCAGCGGGCACACGTGGCGGGACAGCAAGACTCAAGGAAAGGTCAAGCCGAGTGACCGTTACCGGAATCATCACCGCGATCATCGTCGGCGCGATCATAGGGGCGCTGGGCAGGCTGATCCTGCCGGGACGGCAGCCCATCGGCATCCTGCTCACCATCGGCGTCGGCATCGTCGCCGCCCTGCTGGGCACCGCGCTGGCCCAGTGGGTGGGCGTCGCCACCACCCGCGGAATCGACTGGATCGAACTGCTCTTCCAGATCGTCCTGGCCGTGATCGGCGTGGCCCTGGTCGCCGCGTTCCGGCGCGGGCGCACCCACCCGCAGTGACCGTGGCCGGGCGGACGCCGCCACGGCGCCGATCGAGCCTGGTGCGTTCTCACCGGCGGCCCGTGCGGGCGGCCGGGGACGCGCCGGGCCCTTTGCGTCTCGGCGGGCCGGCCGCCGCTACCCGCGCCGGCCGGCCGGGGGCAGCCCGTGGCGGCGCAACCGGGCCCGCCGCAGGTCGTCCGCGCTGACCAGGACGGTCAGCGCGCTGGTGAGCAGGGCCAGCAACGGCACCGCCACCCGCAGCCACCAGGCCCCCGGCAGCAGCGCCAGCAGGGCGCACAGCGGAAGCATGACGGCCAGGTGGCGCAGCAGCAGCCGGCCCCGCCACCCGGCGTCGGTCAGGTCGTGCCACACCCACTCGCGGTTCTCCGGCGGCAGCCGGAAGCCGAGCGCATAACACGCCCGCCGCCACGGCGAGGGGTCGCCGGGCAGACGGGTCACCGCGCCTCCCGCCCGGGCCGGCGCACCCGCGTCAGGACGTGCCCGCCGAAAGTCCGCCGGTCAAAAGTCGCCGCCGAAACCACCACCGAAGTCGCCACTGCCGAAGTCCCAGCCTCCGCCCAGGTCGCCGGCGTCGCCGCCGAGCTGGTCGCCGTGGGCGCCCAAGCCCCAGCCGGGGGTGAGCACCGCGCCCAGCGTCGTCCCGATCAGCATGCCGCTGAGCAGGTCGACGCCGCCGAAACCACGGTAGTAGCCGCCTGCGTAGGGGGCGTAAAGGGGGCCGGCGTCCCAGTAGGGCCGCCGGGTGCCGCCGACCGGGACCAGGCGGGCGTCGGGATCGGCGCCGCCCTCCACCGCCTCGGCGTCGGCGGCGCAGGCCGGAACCTCGCGCGGCGTGCCGCCGGGCGGCGCCCACACCACGTCCCGGGCGGACGGGCCGTGCTGGGGGTTGAAGAAGCACGGCGGGCGGCGTTCGGGCACGGGCTCGCCCGCCAGCCGGGCGCGCACCGCGGCCATGTGGTAGCGGCCGTCCTCCAGCGCCGAGGTGACCTCGCGCATGTCCTCGGGGCGCCGTGCGGCCGCCACGGCCGCCTTGGCGGCGTCGTAGGAGTCCAGCGCACGCGCGTAGTCCTCGCGCGCCGCCGGGTCCAGCCCGGGGTCGGTGACGCGCAGGTCCAAGGCGGCGATGTCCTCGCCCAGCCTGGTGACGTCCTCTTGGACGCTGTCTTTGAGCTCGGCCATCTGCCGGGCCAGGCGCCTGCGGCCGCGGGCGCGCGACACCAGCATCAGCCCGGTGACCGCGGCCGCCACCAGGACCAGCAGGACCAGCATCACGTACGTGGTGATCGCGCCGGAGCGGGCGCTTTCAATGGCCTGGTCCTCGGCCAGCCGGCTGAAGGCCACCAGCCGCTCTTCGATGCCGCCGCCGGTCTGCGCGATCAGCCGGTTGAGCTCCGTGCCGGACATCCGGTCGGAGATCGCCAGCATCCGGTCGTCGGCGGTGATCGCCACATAGGTCCCGCCCCGGTCGAGGCGGCTTTGCACCGCGCGCAGCATCCCGATCAAGGTCCGCTGGTCCACCCCCGCCCGGGTGACGACCGCCCGGACGTCGGCCCGGTCGGCGGCCTCCAGCGCCCGGCGCACCCGGGCCTGGCCCGCGGCGTCCAGCGCGCCGCGGGCCTCGGTGGTCACATACAGCCGGGAGGAGCGCAGCCCCTCGGTGATCTGGCCGACGGTGTCGGACCGGGCGGGCGCGCCCGGCGCGATCAGCGCGACCAACAGCAGCAGCCCGGCCGCCGCCACCGCGGCGGATCGGGCGACGATGGTGCCCATCTCCTCATGCCTGCCTCTTCAGATAGCCGGACGGACCCGGGCCGCCGCTTCACGCGGCCAGGTAGCGGAGCACCGCGCCCACCCCGTCGGGCGGATCTATGGCCTCGGTGAAGACGATCTCGGCGTCGGTGGTGGCGGCCGCGCGGGCCAGCACCGCCCCGGCCGTGGCGCGGCGCGGCTCGGCGACGCCCAGGTCCTGCAGTTGCCGCCGGGAGACGCCCAGCTCGTGCGGGTGCGGCCCATACCACAGCTCGCCGCGCAGCGGGCGCACCACCAGCAAGGTCTCCACCTGGCCGTCGCGCAGCGCCTCGGCCACGTCGTTCAGCCCGGCGACCGCGTCGCCGCGTCCGTAGGCCTCCCGGAAACGGGCCACCACCGCGTCATGGCGCTCGTCGATGACCCGCTGCAGGATCGAGCGGACCTCCTTCTCCCAGGCCGCCTCATCGGCGCCGGGGCTGCGGCTGCCGTGCTCGGCGAGCACCGCGCGGCGGGCGTAGGCCTCCCCGAGGTCCTTCATCACCAGCTCGCGGGCGCGCACGTCCCCGCTGACGATGATGACCTCGGCGTCCACCGCGTCGGCCTGCCGGGCCGTCTCGGTGGCGACCTCGCGGGCGTTGGTCTCCCAGGTGTCCTCGGCGCTGCGCTGGAAGTGCGAGTGCGACCAGCCGCCCCTGTTGACCTTGCGGATCGGCCATTCGATGCCCTCGACGGTGGTGACCGTCCGCCGCCGCTCGCCCACGCTGACGATCTCGGCGCCCTGCCGGTCGGCCTTGACGCACACGTGCCGCACCGGCTCCTCCCGGCGCTCCAGCAGCGGCATCACCTCCGGCAGGTCGCCGACGTGCGCGATCACCTCCAGCGGCGGTTCGGGCAGCACCTCCTGGTAGATCACCCGGCCGCCGGCGGCCAGCAGCGCCCGGCCGGGGGCGGGGTTGTCCCGGTCGGTGACGATGTCCGCGATCGCCTCCAGCGTCGCGGTGTCGGCTCCCCGCCGCTGCAGCTCCTCGCGGGCGTTGCGCCAGCGCAGCGTCAGCGCCTTGGTGGCCTCGACGGTGTGCCGCCGGGTGTCCAGGTACAGCGAGACGAACGGACCCGGCTGCTCATACAGAGGACGTAGAAAGGCCAGTTTCACAGGTGGCTCCCTCCTTTGGGCTGCCCCTACCCAGCAGGCGGGAACCATGCCTGGCCTGGGACGAAACCCCCGTATCCGGGCGCCGTCCGGGCCTGGGGAGACGAAACGGCCCGCCGGTCTTCGCGGCATGACGAGACCGGCGGGCCGGAAACCGGGCCGGGCCTTAAGCGTCCTTGATCTCGCAGATCACCGCGCCGTTGGCGACGGTGTCGCCGACCTTGGCCGACAGGCCGGTGACGGTGCCGGCCTTGTGGGCGGTCAGCGGCTGCTCCATCTTCATGGCCTCCAGCACCACCACGGTGTCGCCCTCGGCCACGGTCTGGCCCTCTTCGACGACGACCTTGACGATGGTGCCCTGCATCGGGCTGACCAGCGAGTCGCCGCCGGCCGACGCGCCGCCGCCCTTGCGGCCGCCGCGGCGGCGGGCGGGCGCGGCCTTGCCGGCCGCCGCGCCGCCCGAGGCGCCCAGCCCGGCCGGCAGCGTGACCTCCAGGCGCTTGCCGCCGACCTCCACGGTGATGCGCTCCCGCTCGGCCGCCTCACTCTCCTCGGCGGGGTCGGCCTGGTAGGGGGCGATGGTGTTGTCGAACTCGGTCTCGATCCAGCGGGTGTGGACCGCGAACGGCTCGCCGACATAGGCCGGGTCCTCCAGCACCGCCCGGTGGAAGGGCAGCACGGTGGGCGTGCCGTCGACGGTGAACTCCGCCAGCGCCCGGCGGGCCCGCTCGATGGCCTGCTCGCGGGTGGCGCCGGTGACGATCAGCTTGGCGATCAGCGAGTCGAACGCCTGCGGGATGGTCTGGCCCTCCTCGTACCCGGAGTCCAGCCGCACCCCGGGGCCGGAGGGCGGACGCCAGGTGCGCAGCGTCCCGACCGCCGGCAGGAAGTTGCGCCCGGCGTCCTCGGCGTTGATGCGGAACTCGATGGAGTGACCCCGCACCGGCGGGTCGTCATAGCCCAGCTCCTCGCCGGCGGCGATGCGGAACATCTCGCGCACCAGGTCGATGCCGGTGACCTCCTCGGTGACCGGGTGCTCGACCTGCAGCCGGGTGTTGACCTCCAGGAAGGAGATCGTGCCGTCCTGGCCGACCAGGAACTCGCAGGTGCCGGCGCCCACGTAGCCGGCCTCCTTGAGGATGGCCTTGGAGGAGGAGTACAGCAGCTCGATCTGCTCGTCGGTCAGGAACGGGGCCGGGGCCTCCTCCACCAGCTTCTGGTGGCGGCGCTGCAGCGAGCAGTCACGGGTGGAGACCACCACCACGTTGCCGTGCTTGTCGGCCAGGCACTGGGTCTCCACGTGGCGGGGCTTGTCCAGGTAGCGCTCCACGAAGCACTCGCCGCGGCCGAACGCGCCGATCGCCTCGCGCACCGCCGACTCATACAGCTCGGGGACCTCTTCCAGGGTGCGGGCGACCTTCAGGCCGCGTCCGCCACCGCCGTAGGCGGCCTTGATCGCGATGGGCAGCCCGTGCTCTTCGGCGAAGGCCACCACTTCCTCCACCCCCGACACCGGGTCCTTGGTGCCGGCCACCAGCGGGGCGCCCACCTTCTGGGCGATGTGGCGGGCCTTGACCTTGTCGCCCAGCGCGGTGATGGCCTCCGGCGGCGGCCCGATCCAGATCAGCCCGGCGTCGATGACGGCCCGGGCGAAATCGGCGTTCTCCGCCAGGAACCCGTAACCGGGATGCACGGCGTCCGCGCCCGAATCCGCCGCGATCTTGAGGATCTTCTCGATGTCCAGGTAGCTTTCGGCGGCGGTCTGCCCGCCCAGCGCATAAGCCTCATCCGCGATGCGCACGTGCAACGCGTCCAGATCGGGCTCGGCGTAGACGGCCACACTGGCCAGGCCGGCGTCCCGGCAGGCACGGGCGATGCGTACGGCGATTTCGCCGCGGTTGGCGATCAGGACTTTGCGCACCTACGTCTCCTCCCGAGGTGCCGCTCCCAATGCGGACCCCGCTCTGACCGGCGGCTCCGTGCCGGACCGGCGACCCTTGCAAACCTGCTCGGCAGTCTAGATAACCGCGTTCGGTGACTTTCGTAAGCCCCCGCTTTTATCGTTCGCCCACACACTCGCGCCGGACTCGACCACGGCACGGCGGCGCGGAAGGGCTTTGGGAACAAGGTTGCCCGCGGCGGGTCTTCGGGCCGCGGGTGTATCTTCCGTCTTGGCTAGCGTTTGACCATTCGATGGGGATGAATCGATCGGCGCCATGGGCCGTCGTCTCGGCCGTGGCCGGTGGCGCCGCAGCGTGGTGATCGCAGGAGCCGCCCGGATGCCTCGCCGCCCGACCCGCCTGTGCAAGGCGGCCGGTCCGGCCGTCGTGCTGCTGGCCGCCTGCCTGCTGACGCACTCGTCGGCCGCCGGACCCGCCGGCCCGGTCACGGTGGACGAGGAGACCAAGCAGCAGCTGACCGCCGCCGCCCGCACCATGCTGGAACGCCGCACCGAGGCGCTGGTCCAGCGGTCCCGCACCCGGCCGCTGCCGTCGGAGGTGCTGGGGGTGCGGATCGCGCCGGAGCTGGCCAGGCGGCAGCAGGAGGCGCTGCGCCGGCTGAAGACCCGCAACCGGGCGCCGCTGCCGGGCGGGCCTCCGTTCACGGCGGCGCGCACCCGGCTGGAGGAGGCCACCGTCGTCCACGAAGGCGACCGGATCACGTTGGAGGCCACCGAGTACACCGAGGTGGAGTACGCCACCCCGGCCGGGGAGCGGGCGATGACCCAGCGGGTGCGGCGGCGCTTTGAGTTCGCCACCGAAGGCGGCCGCATCACGCTGGTCGGTGAGCAGGTGGTGGACCCGGACGCCGACCCGATCAACGACCCGGGGGACTACCCGCCGCCTCCGCTCCCGCCGCAGGCTCCGCAGCCGGCGGCGCCGGAGTCGGTGGGCTGAGCGGCGGCCGCTTGTTGCCGCGACCGGTTCGGCCGAACGCCTTCCACATGCGCCGCTCATGCGCGTAAATAGTGATGTCACCGGTGCCGACGGAAGGAACGGGGCAATGAGCGACAGGCGGGGCGCCAACATCGCGGCTCTGGAAGAGCTCTCCCGCATGTTCAGCAAGCACGCCAGGAACCTGGACGCGCTGATCAAGGACCTCAACGGGCGCACGGTGAGCAGCACCGAGATCTGGTGGGGGCCGGGCGCCGACCGTTTCCGCGCCGCCTGGCAGGAGGCCAAGGCCACCTTCGACCGCATGGCGCTGGCCCTGGAGGAGGGCAGCCGGGACATCAAGCGCTCCCAGCAGAACATCGAGGCCGCCACCCGCTGAGGCGGGCGGCCCTCATCCGCCGCCTGCGGGCCGCTCCAGCGAACGGGTCAGGGCCGCGGCCGTGGCGCGCAGCCGCTCCAGCAGCTCGGGCGGCCGGACGACGTGGAAGTCCGCGCCCAGCATGGCCAAGATCATGACCGGCCAGTCCAGGGAGTCGGTGTTCATCTCCAGCCGGCAGGAGTGCTCGCCGGTGGCCTCGACCCTTCCCCAGACGCCCAGGGCGCGCTGCACTCGGGCGGCGGGCGCCTGCACGTCCACCACCACGCGGTGACGGCTGGGAGCGGCGGCCAGCCGGCGGCACACGAACGCGGCGGCGTCCCCTCCGGGGATGGGCCGGGGGCGGAAACGCTCGCCGGCCGGCAGCGGGTCGCCCAGCCGGTCGACCCGGAAGACGCGCCAGTCCAGGCGTTCCAGGTCCCAGGCCACCAGGTACCAGCGCCGGTCCAGGGCGACCAGGCGGTGCGGCTCGACCGTCCGCGCGCTCTGCCGGCCGTCGCGCGCCCGGTAGGCGAAGCGCAGCCGCTCGCCGTCGCGGCAGCACTGGGCCAGCACGGTCAGCGCCTCGGCGTCCACCGCCGGGCCCGCACCGCCCGTGCCGGGTTCGGTGTAGTCCTGCAGCGCCTGGACCCGCCGCCGCAGCCGGGGCGGCATCACCTGGATGACCTTGGCCAGCGCCCGCACCGAGGTCTCCCCGACGCCGGCGCCCACCGCGCCCGCGGCGGCCGAGCGCAGCCCCACCGCGATCGCCACCGCCTCCTCGTCGTCGAGCAGCAGCGGCGGCATCGCCGTCCCCGACCGCAACTGGTAGCCGCCGCCGACCCCGCGTTCGGCGTCGACCGGATACCCCAACTCCCGCAGCCGGTCGATGTCGCGCCGCAGCGTCCGCTCGCTCACCCCCAGCTTCGCGGCCAGCTCCGGCCCCGGCCAGTAGCGGCGGGTCTGCAGCAGGGACAGCAGCCGCAGCATGCGCGCGCTCGTGCTCGCCATGGCCCCATCATGCCGGTCTATTCCGGACAGATATTGACCGGAACCCTCCTTAGCGTGAGGGCATGACCGCACCGATGATCCGCACCCGCGGATTGACCAAGCATTTCGTCGTCAAAAAACAGGTCGTCGAGGCGGTGCGCGGCCTGGACCTGACCGTCGAGGCCGGGGAACTGGTGGCGCTGCTGGGCCCCAACGGGGCCGGCAAATCCACCATGCTGCGCATGCTCACCACCTTGCTGACCCCCACCTCCGGCACGGCCCACGTCGCCGGGCACGACGTGGTGGCCGACCCGCGCGGCGTGCGCGCCCGGATCGGCTATGTCGGCCAGGGCAACGCCGCCGCGCACGGCCAGCGCGGCCGGGACGAGCTGATCAGCCAGGGCCGCGCCTACGGGATGAGCCGCGCGGCGGCCCGCGCCCGGGCGCAGGAGCTGATCGAGTCCCTGGAGCTGACGGAGGTGGCCGACCGGGTGGTCTCGTCGCTGTCGGGCGGCCAGCGCCGCCGGCTGGACATCGCGATGGGGCTGATCCACGCCCCCCGCCTGCTGTTCTTGGACGAGCCGTCCACCGGGCTGGACCCGCAGAACCGGGCCAATCTGGCCGACCACATCCGCCGGCTGCGCGCCGAGCACGGCACCACCGTGGTGCTGACCACCCACTACCTGGATGAGGCCGAGCAGCTGGCCGAACGGGTGCTGGTGATCGACCGCGGCAGGCTGGTCGCCGACGACGCCCCCGAACGCCTCAAGGCCGAGCACGTCGGCGACCTGATCACGCTGACCTTCGACCGCGAGGGCGACGCCCGGCGCGTCGCGGCCGAGCGGCCGGGCCTGCCGGCCGGCGCCCGCCTGGAACGCACCGGCGCGCGCCTGCGGATCCGCGTCGACGGCGGCTCCCGCCTCGTCCCCGGGCTGCTGCGCCGCCTGGAGGACGCGGGCGCCGCGGTGGCCGCCGTGGAGGTCGCCCGCCCCACCCTCGACGACGTCTTCCTCAACCTGACCGGCCGCAGCCTCCGCGAAGAGAACGCCACGACCGCCACCGAGGAGAAGGCATGACCGAACTACAAGAAAGGACCGCCCTCCCCCAGGGGCCCGCGGACGAGGCCGGGACGGTCGTGCGCACCACCATGCTCTCCGACATCGCCGTCGTCTTCACCCGCGAGCTGCGCCCCCTCCTGCGCGACCCGTTCTCGCTGGTGTTCGCGATGGTGCAGCCGCTGTTCTTCCTGGCTTTGTTCGGCCCGCTGCTGCCGGACGGCGTGGGCGGCGGCGCGGCCCTGCAGTGGTTCGTGCCCGGCATCATCGTCATGTCGTGCCTGTTCGCCGGCTCGGCCACCGGCTCCAACCTGCTGTATGAGATGCAGACCGGCTCGCACGAGCGGATGCTGGTCTCCCCGCTGCGCCGGCCCGCCCTGATCGTCGGCCGCGCGCTGAAGGAGATCGTCCCCTCCATCGGGCAGGCGCTGCTCATCATCGCCGTCACCGTCCCGTTCGGTTTCCGCCCCGACCCGCTCGGCACCGTGCCCGCCCTGCTGATCGTGGCGACCTTCACCGTGGGACTGGGCGGCCTGTCGTACGCGCTGGCGCTGGCGTCCAAGAACAAAGAGTCGCTGTTCTGGATCGTCCAGCAGACCTTGCTGTTCCCGCTGCTGCTGCTGGCCGGGATGCTGCTGCCGGTCGATCAGGGACCGGCCTGGCTGCAGGTGCTGTCGAAGTTCAACCCGCTCACCTATGTGGTGGACGCCGAACGCGCCCTCTTCAACGGCGAGCCGGTCTCGGCCACCGTCGCCTACGGCGTCCTGTCGGCCGTGGCCATGGCGCTGGTCGGGCTGCAGGCGGGCATCACCGCCATGCGCCGCGCCTGAGCCCCGGCTTGGGCCGTCCCACAACCGCACGGCGGCCGTCTTGTGCACCGCCCCCGAGGCGGTGGGCAGGCGGCCCCGGCGCGGCGGCGCGGCTCAAGGACGCACTTACACTCGGCGCGTCGTTGCGCTTGGAGGAGCAGGAGACGCCCATGGCCGTGAACCCCACCGGAGAGGCCCTCAAGAAGTTCCTGGAAGAAGACCCCGGCGGCCCGGTGGTCATGCTGAACCTGCTGCGGTTCGCCCCCGGCGGCCGCAAGCCGTACGCCGAGTACGCCCGCGAGGTCGCCAAGCGTTTTTCGGCCCGCTACGGCGTGGAGGTGCTGTACGCCGGGGAGGGCTCCACGGCGCTGGTCGCCGAGGACGGCCAGGCCTGGGACGCGGTGATGCTGGTGCGCTACCCCAGCCGCGAGGCCTTCAGCCGCATGGTCGCCGACCCCGAGTACCGGGAGGTGACGGGGCTGCGGACCCAGGCGCTCACCGAGGCCGTGCTGCAGGCGACGACCCCCTGGAACCCCGGCGCCCGGCCCCGCGAGGACGCCGGCTGACCGCACCGGACCGTCCGTGTCCGGAATCGGCATTTTGCCGTCGGTCCCACCGCGCTGCTGGAATGGTGGTTCACTGAAAACGGCCGCAGGACGACAGGCGGCACCGCCGGCGCCCGGGCGCCGGCATCGGGACGAACGGGCGACGGACGGACGCTATGGCACTGCAACCTCTCCGGCCGGGGGACCCGCCCGTGGTCGGGGGATACCGGCTGCTGGGCCGGCTCGGCGGCGGCGGCATGGGACAGGTGTTCCTGGGACGCTCCCCGGGCGGGCGCCCGGTCGCGGTCAAGCTGGTGCTGCCCGGCCTGTCCGACGATGAGGGCTTCCGCCGCCGCTTCGCCCAGGAGGTGGAGGCGGCCCGCCGGGTCGGCGGCTTCCACACCGCCCAGGTGGTGGACGCCGACCCGACCGCCGACCCGCCCTGGCTGATCACCGCCTATGTGCCCGGCCCGTCGCTGCAGGAGGCGGTCGATGCGCACGGCCCGCTGCCGCTGCACACCGTGCTGCGGCTGGGCGCCGGGCTGGCCGAGGGCCTGGCCGCCATCCACTCCTGCGGGCTGGTGCACCGCGACCTGAAACCGGGCAACGTGATCCTGGCCGCCGACGGCCCGCGGATCATCGACTTCGGCATCGCCCGCGCCGTCGACGCCACCGCGCTGACCGCCGCCGGCTCGGTGATCGGCACCCCCGGTTTCATGTCTCCCGAGCAGGCCCGCGGCGCCACCGACCTCGGCCCGCCCAGCGACGTGTTCTCCCTGGGCTCGGTGCTGGTCTTCGCCGCCTGCGGCCGCGGCCCCTTCGACGGCGATTCGCTCGCCACGGTGGTGCACCGCATCACCTCCGCCGAACCCGACCTGCCCGCCCTCCCGCAGCCGCTGCACGACCTGGTCACCGCCTGCCTGGCCAAGGACCCCGCCGCCCGCCCTTCGGTCTCCCAGGTGCTGGAGCGGCTGTCGGCGGCCTCCCCCCAGGAGACCGCCGGCCCCTGGCTGCCCCCCGCGGTGACCGCCATGATCGCCGAACGGGAGGCCCCCGAGCTCGCCGCTCCGGCGCCCGCTCCCGCCGACTCGCCCGGAACGTTCCCCAAGTCGTTCGGGGCGTCCAGCGGATCGGTCCCGTTCGGGGCGCCCGTGCCGCCGCTTGCCGCACCCTCCGGCGCGGATCCCTCAGCCGGGTCCGCCGCGGCGCCGCTGGAGGCGTCCATGCCGTATGACCGACCCGGGCCGTCCGGAGCATCCGCCCCCCTCGGGGCGCCGTCCGGTCCGCCCGCGCCTTCCGGACCCACCGGGCCGCCGCCCGGGGTGGCCTCTGATCCGTCCGCCTCTTTCGGACCGGGCGAGTCGTCCGGAGCGCCGTTCGAAGCTCCCGCACCGGCTGACCGGCCCGGGGAACCCGCCTCGTTTGGAGCATCCGGTTCGCCCGTGCCGTCCGGTGGGGCGGCCCAGCCGCCGTTCGGGGCGCCTGTGCCGCCTGGGGCGCCCGCCGGGTTCGGCGGGCCTGCGCCGTTGGGGGCGCCCGAGGAGCCTGCGCCCTTCGGGCCGCCACCGGGGCCGTTCGCCTCTTCCGGGGCGCCGCCTGTGCCTGACGGCGCGTCCGGGACGCCGCTGGGGGGTTCCATGCCCGCTGAGCACCCTGGGGCGCCCGGCCCGTTCGGTGGGCCCGCGCCGGTGGAGCCCTCGGCCGGGTCCGCCGGCGCGTCCGGAGCACCGCCGGGAGCCGCTGCGCCGCCCGACCGGTCCGGGATGCCCGGAGCACCCGAGGCGCCCGCGGCGTTCGGGCCGCAGCCTGGGCCGCCTGGATCACCTGCGCCCTTGGGAATGCCGCCGGCGCCCGGTGAGCCGTCTGGGGCTTCCACACCGTCTGAGCAGCCCGGGGCGCCTGCGCCCTTCGGGCCGCCGCTCGCACCCTCCGGAGAGCCCGCGCCTCCCGGAACACCTGGATCTTTCGGGACGTCCGGGGCGGCTCCATGGTCTCCTGCCGGAACGCCTCCCGCGCCGCCGGGCGGCCCGGCCGGACCGTATCCGGGGGCCGCCGGATGGGGACCGGGCGCCGGAGGGTGGCCTCCCGCCGGTCCCGGTGGATGGCAGGGGCCTTACGGCTCCGGGCAGCCCGGTGCCGGGGGAGCCGCTGCCCCCTACGGGGCGGCGACCATCCCGGGCGGCTACGCCGACGCCGCGAAACAGCCCGCCGGACGCGCTAAGACGAAGGTCGCCGTGGCGGGCGCGGCGGCGTTCGCCCTGATCTGCCTGGCCGCCGTGGGGCTGTATGCGGTCTCCTCCGGCTCCGGCGAGGAACCGGCCCCGGTCGCCCGGACGAGCGCGCCGCCGGCCGCTCCCCACAGCGGCGCGGTGAACCCGCCGGCACCCGTCCCTTCGACACAGACGCCGCAGCCTTCGGCGACGCCGCAGGGCCGCAGGAGGGTGGCGGGCCTGCTCGGCCTGTGGGAGGGCACCTACACCTGCACTCAGGGACTGACCGGCATGCGGCTGAGGATCAGGAGGTCCTCCGATAACGGGCTGGAGGCGGTCTTCCGCTTCTTCGCCCATCCGAGCAATCCGGGAGTTCCCTCCGGTGCCTATCTCATGAAGGGCACCTACACCGACGATGGTGTTCTCCGTCTGCAGGGCGAACGCTGGATCAGACGTCCCGCCAACTATCTGATGGTGGACCTGGTCGCCCGGATCCCCGTCAACCGTCCTTCGCGCATCAGCGGCACCATCGAATCCGACGGCTCGTCCTGCACCACCTTCTCCGTCACCCGCCGCTGACCCGCCGGAGAGGGCGCGATCTGGAACGGCCCGTCCCCGCGCCCTCCATCCGGAGCCTCACCGGCCTTTCTGCCATGCCGCCAGAGGGGCGCTCACAGGTGTGGTCGCAGCCGTGATCCGGACGGTACGGCCGGGACGCGGCGCTCCCGGCGGCTGAAATCGTGCGCGGGAAAGCGCGCCGGGCAGGTTGAGGCCGTGCCGACTGCGTGTCTTTGCATCGCCTCTCCGTGTTTCGGGCATTCCGAAATGAGTGTGTTTCTGTCATCCGCAAGTGGGGGCCGTTGATTTTCGGTGCAGGCGGGCGATGGCGCATATCATGCCGTCAGTTCTGGTGATCGCGGAGTGCGCATGCTGAAGCAAAAGTTGCTGCAACGGCGGGTGAAGAAGGAGATATCACAGATCTCCTGGGCCGTGGAATTGCTTCGTTTCGAATATAAGGAGAAAAGTGACGACGAGTCTGTGCACTGGGAGCTGCAAAGGATCAGGCGAGCCATCAGGATCGCCCGTGAAGTAGCGCATGCGAAGGTTCCCTGGAAAAACTACCGGAGCGCTTACACATGGCTGCTGGAGAGTGAGCTGGATAAAGGGGAACGCAAGATGGTGCTTCCCCCCTCACTGGTATCCATACCAGGAGGCATGTGCGCTGAGGTCGCTCTCCGGGACGCCTATAACGCGCTGGCCAGGTTTGAGATCGCCCTGGTGGGAAGATGGGTGAGCAGGCCGCGCCGGCATGGCGGCAAAGATTACACCGTGCCCCCCGAGGCCGCGAGGCTGGACTGGAGCGGCCCGGTCCGTCCGCCGGTGGTCGTGCTCTCCGGTCGGGGCCCGAAGCTTCTGCGGCGGCCTGAGAATCTTCCGCCTTACGTGCTGTACAGAGTCGAGTCCAATGCGGCAGAGCCGATCGCGATACGCGGGCGGCGTCGGCGCATGGGCCGCGGCCGGCGCCTCTACCCGGGGGACCGATACCCCTATCTCAGCATTGACGCCCCTCGCGACGCCGACTGGGAGATCTCCTTTTTCGACGCGCAGTCGCTGGAACGCTTCGGCAGAGAAATCAGCGGGAAGGGGGGTGGATACTTCGTCTACACCGGCCCGAAGGGGTTCGCGCGGTTCGAGCACGACGGCACCGGCTTTGAAGGACAGGTGCCCCACGCTCTTCTCCTCGGCGAGATCATCGAATTCGGCACGGACATGTGCGCGCTCGGCCGGCTTTCCATGGGAGGGTCGGACTTCGTTCCACTGCCCGGCCCGGCGGTGCTGAAGGTCGAGGCGGCCGGCTCGTGGTCGATCCGGGTGGAGCCCATGACGACCGCGATGATCCCGGTCCGCTCCTCGGCGGGCCTGGTGGAGGGCGGGGGAGGAAGAAGCGAGCTGTTCCGCTACACCGGGCCGTCCTGCACCGTCCGCGCCAAGGCCCTCTCCGGTGAGTTCGGCGTCGTCTTCCGGCAGCTCACCGACGACCTGCGCATCGGTCATGAGGTCGGCTTGAACGGGCCGGAAAGCCGGACGTCCGAAAAGCAAGAGGCCACGTTCACGCTGCACCAAAATTCTTTGGTGCAGATTATTTCTGAGGACTCCTCCTGGCGGCTCGAGCACTTTGGGAAAGACCTGGGCGAAGGGGTGAAGATCCCGCTGGCGGTCATCGAGGGGAAGGGCAACAAGGTCGTCCCCATTCCTCCGGAGCTGCCTTATGACTCCATCCTGGAGATCAGGCAGGAAAAGCCCGACGACGTCGCCTGGAGAGTCGGGTTGCGCAAGCTGGGAGAAACCGTGGTCAAGGGGCGCAAGAAGCGCTCCTCCGATAAGGGTTACTTCAACAGTTACGAACTCCACGGAGAAGAGGGCAGGTTCCACTTTGAGCGGCACAGCTCCCTGAACTACCTGTCCGTCACCTCCGATGCCGTCTGGCACCTGGCCTTCTACGAGACCCACGACGCCGTCCTACTGCACCGGAGCGCCACCGGCAAGGAAAGCGAGGTGCTCCTCTACACCGGGCCGCCGGCGATCGCCAAAGTCGCCAACAGCCGAAAGGGCGTGAGGATCAAGGGCTATGACCTCCGCTGGCGCGAGCTGGGAGTGCTCGCCGACACGGTCGAGGCGACCTTCCCGATCAAGGGGCCCATGATCCTCGTCGTCGACGCTCGGTGGAACTGGTCCATCGAAACCCATGGAGAGAGGCGGTACAACCCCGATCGCGACTGGTTCATCGATGTCACCCCCTTGGGGGAGGGCGATCTGCCGGTGCGCTCCTTCGACACGTTCATCGAGAGCGCCAACGATGAGGTCATCGTGTACACCGGTCCTCGCCGTGAGCTCCGCCTCCGCCGCTTCACCTCGGAGAAGTGGGAGGATCTTCAGGTTCATCTCCTCACCGAGGACCTGACCCGCGGCCCCTGCCTGGCCTCCGTGGGGTGGGATCATCGGGAGGCCTCCTTCGTCCTGGAGCCGGGCTCGCTGCTGCACGTGGTGGCCGGGGGCGACCGCTGGAGCATCGGAGCGTGAGCAAGCCTTTTCAACGCACCGTTTCCGCAGGTCGAGACGAGGCCTCGCAGGCGGGGGCGAAGCTGTGCCCTGCAACGTCACGGCATCGGAGACCCTCGAGGCTCCCACCCCCGGGGCCTTGGGCCACGTGTTGAAAAGGGTTCGGTCTTCGGGCGCGCGGCCGCGGGGTGCGCCGCGCGCCCTTCCACGCGGCCTCAGCCGGAGTCTTCCGGGGTGTCGAGGTCCTTGCCGAGGTGGATGCTGCCCGGGGCGCAGGCGTAGTGCCCGAAGGGCGGGACGTCGCCGTAGCCCGCCGACCGGTACAGCGCCACCGCCTCGGGCTGCTTCTCGCCGGTCTCCAGGATGATGCGGCGGTGCCCGGCCCGGCGGGCGGTGTGCTCGAGTTCGGCCAGCAGGCGCCTGGCGTACCCGTTGCCGCGGGCCTGCGGCACCACGTACATGCGCTTGATCTCGACGGTGCCGTTCCCGTGGGAGCGCCAGCCGCCGCACGCCACCGGCTCCCCGTCCCGGTAGCCGACCAGGAACAGCCCGTTCGGCGGGGAGAACTGGGCGGGTTCGACCGGTGTCTCGTCCGGGCCTCCGTACCGCACGACCATCTCCTGCTGAATGCCGTCGATCAGCCGGGCGGCGTCGGGGTGGTCGTAGCCCACTGTCTTGATCTCCATGGCCATCATGCTCGCCCACCGCGGCCGGTGCCCGGGACCGAGCAGACGGTCGTCCCAGGAAATCTCAGCAAGATTGATTTAACGGTCATCTATCATGGCGACTCGTGCGTCCTGTCCGGTGAGGCGCCCGTTGCGCGTGGGACGCCGCCGGCCCGCAGGGCCGCTCACCGGAGCGGGCGCCGCGCGGCCCCGTCGCCGGGTGTGGAGGGGAGATCCGGCGGCGGGGCCGGTTTCCGTGGCGGCCGGGCGCACCGCTCGTCCGGCCGCCACCGGGCGGGTCAGCCGGTGGACGCGGGGACGGTGACGATCTCGTCGGCCAGCGGCGCCACCAGGTTCATGATCTCCTCGATGAGGTCCGCGGGGACGCCGGCGCCGGCCAGCGCGTCCTTCAGATGCCCGGCCACCGCCGCGAAATGCTCGGGGCCGATGCCCAGCCCGGCGTGCGCCTTGCGCATCGAGGCTCCGGTGTAGGTCATCGGCCCGCCCAGGGCCTGGCCGAAGAACTCCACCTGCCGTCCTTTGAGCCGGGGCATGTTCACCGAGGTGAAAAAGCCCTTCAGCAGGGGGTCGTCGAGGATTCTGCGGTAAAGGTCGTCGACCACCGCGATCAGCGCGTCCTCGCCTCCGATGGCCTCGTAGATGGACTGTCGGGGAGTTTCGCTCATAACGCCGTCCTCTCCGCGATGTGGGCTTGCATGTCAGCCCACTGCATCAGCGAGAGGTTTCTTGTGAATCAGCACCGTGAAAACAGAAAGTCACGATGTTCTCACTCTGCGATACCTTCAATGAGAGGACTGCAGGTCACAGGCGGAGGGCTGTGAGGTTTGTCCGTCATGGTGAATACATGCTCCGTAAGTGCCCATATGGGGGTTGTCACCCATACCGGTCGGCTTCCTTGATCGGAAACCCTGTCATGGCAGATCTGTAGACAGCGAGGAAGGAACGCCTGTGAGCAAAGACATCACCGTCTCAACGACCCCCATCCACGACGGGCGCCGGTACGAGCAGTGATGGCCTTGCTCAGCTTCCCCGCCGCGCTGTTCCCGCCCGCTCCGCCCGGCGCATCGGACGCGGAGGCAGGGCGGGCCGCCTGGGTCATCACGAACGTCCACCCCCCGCGAGGACGCCATGCGAGCACGCGACATCGCCATACAGGTGCCGACCGTGGCCGTCGGAGACTCGGTCACCCGGACGGTGCGGGTCATGGCGTTGGGGCGACTGCCCGGACTCATCGTGGTGGACGAACGCCGCCGTCCCCGCATGGTGGTGCCCGGCACCCAGATTCTCCGGATGCTGGTGCCGCGGTCCTACCAGGAGGACCCGGCGCTGGCCCGGACCGTGGACGAGCCGCACGCCGACCTGTTCTGGCGGGAACTGGGCGAGCTCACCATCGGCGACTTCCTGCACGACCAGGACTTCCGCCCGGTCACCGTGCGGGAGGACGCCACGCTGCTGGAAGCCGCGGCGCTCATGGCCCGCCGGCGCACCCCGCTGGTCGTCGTGGTGGACCGGGGCGGGACGATGACCGGCGCCGTCACCTTGGACCGGCTGCTGGGCAGCCTGGCGCTGAGCGCACCGCAGGAGTGAACGGCGGGGGGCGAGGCCGATGAGCGCGACCCTCGCCCTGGCCATCTTCGTCACCGCCTTCTTCTTCATCGCGACCGAGAAGGCCGACAAGGTCAAGGTCGTGCTCATCGCCGCCGGCGCGATGGCGGCGCTGAAGCTCATCCCCGGCGCCGAGGTGTTCTTCTCCGAGCACGAGGGGATCGACTGGAACGTCATCTTCCTGCTGCTCGGCATGATGATCATCGTCGGGATCATCAAGCAGACCGGGGTCTTCGACTATCTGGCGATCTGGGCCGCCAAACGCTCCCGGGGACGTCCCTACCGGCTGATGGTCATGCTCGTGGCCATCACCGCGATCACCTCGCCGTTCCTGGACAACGTGACCACCATCATGCTGGTGGCCCCGGTCACCGTGGTGGTCTGCAACCGGCTGCAGATCCCCGTCCAGCCCTACCTGATCGCCGAGGTGCTGGCCTCCAACATCGGCGGCGCGGCCACGCTGATCGGCGACCCGCCCAACATCATCATCGGCAGCCGCGCCGGGCTGAGCTTCAACGACTTCCTGGTGCACCTGACGCCCATCGTCGTGATCATCTGCGTGGCGTTCGTGCTGCTGGCGTGGGTGCTGTTCCGCAAGTCGTTCCACTACAACCCCGACCGGGTGGCCGAGGTGATGGCCCTGCAGGAACGCCGGGCGATCACCGACCCGGCGCTGCTGGCGCGCTGCCTGGTGGTGCTGGCCCTGGTGATGCTGGGCTTCGGGCTGCACTCGGTGCTGCACATAGAGCCCTCGATCGTCGCCCTGCTGGGGGCGGGCGTGATGATCCTGGTCGCCCGCACCGACATCAACGATGTCCTCGGCGAGGTCGAGTGGCCCACCCTGGTGTTCTTCATGGGCCTGTTCGTGATGGTCGGCGGGCTGGTCCACACCGGGGTCATCGAGACCGCCGGCTCCTGGGCGGTGGAGGCGGTCGGCGACAACTTCTTCGGAGCCGCCACGGCCCTGCTGTTCGGCTCGGCGGTGCTGGGGGCGTTCTTCGACAACATCCCCTACACCGCCACCATGGCGCCCATCGTCGAGGGCCTGGTCGCCGAGGCCCCCGACGCGGCCACCGGGCAGGCCCTGTGGTGGGCCTTCGCCCTGGGCGCCGACTTCAGCGGCAACGGCACCGCCGTCGCCGCCAGCGCCAACGTGGTCGCCATCGGCATCGCCGCCCGCAGCGGTCACCGCATCTCGTTCTGGGAGTTCACCCGGTACGGGATCACCGTCACCCTGCTGACCACCTTCATGGCGTGGGTCTACGTCTACCTGCGCTACTTCGCCTGACGGGCCGGACATGACAGCGCCCGCCTCCCGGATCCGGGAGGCGGGCGCTCGCCGTCTTCTCGGGGGTCAGCTGCCGGACTTGGCCGCCGGGGTACCGCCGGAGACCGCCCGCGGCTTGTCCAGCACCACATCGGACATGATGCCGACCGCCAGGCCCAGCACGCCGCTCACCACCGTCACGGCCACGCCCACACCGAACAGCACCCAGTTCGGGCCGATGCACAGGGCGACCCCGCCGATGGTGAAACCGATCAGGCCCAGCGCGACGACCAGCCACGAGCTGGGCCGTCCAGCATGACTTGCGGACATTGAACCTCCTGTCGAAGGGCGCCCCGGGCGCCCGTGGTAACGCCAGATCCTGTCAACGGTACGGGTGCCCGCCCCCGGTCCCCGTGGGGGGATGGCCGCTCGACCCGCCCCGCCTTCCGCGGCCCTAGTGGATGCCCAGCAGGGCCAGCACGATGGCACCGCCCACGTGCACGACCACGACGAGGGTCAGCAGCAGGATGAGGACATAACGCGCGGTGGGATGGTCGATGTACTTGCCGTGCTTGACCGGCTGCCGTTCCTGCTCGGCCTGCCGCTGGGCGAGCTGCTGTTCGAGCGGCTGGAAGCCGAACGGCTTTTTGAAGGCTGGCATCGTGTAAAGCTCCCCCCGGCCGGCGGCCCACCCCGGCTGCAAGGTGCGAATCGGTCAATCCTCCACCATGTATAACCCATGGGATTCTCAGGCCGGTCCCCAGGTCAGCCGCTCGCCGCCGGGGGACGGACGAGCCCCAGCGAACGGGCGGCCTCGGCGGCGGCGGCCCGGGAATCCACCCGCAGCTTGCGCAGGATCGCCGACACATGGTGCTCGACGGTCTTGGGCGTCAGGAACAAGGTCTTGGCGATCTCGGCGTTGGACATCCCGGCGGCCACCAGCTCCAGCACCTCGGCCTGGCGGCGGCTGAGCCCGGCCGGATGGGCGCGCGTGGCCGGACGCGGCCCGCGGGGCACGTTGCGCACCCCCAGCCGCTGCAGGCGGCGGCGCACCAGCCGGGCCGGGGCGGACGCGCCCAGCTCGTCCAAGATCCCCAGCCCGGTCAGCACGGCCTGCGGGTCGGGGGCGTCGCACAACGCCAGCGCCCGCTCATAGGGGGCGCCGATCCGCTCCCAGGCGGCGGCCGCGCCCTCCCAGTCCCCGGCGATGGACAGCGCGTGAGGTTCGGCACAGCGGGGCGGGGCGGCCTGCAGCAGCCCGGCGCGCCACCGCCACACCGCCAGCTCCCCGATGTCCCAGGCGTGGCCGTGCTCCAGGGCGACCGGGTAGACCGCGTCGGTGGCCTCCCGCACGCCGCGCACGTCCCCGACCAGCCAGGCGGCCTCGGCGCGCAACGCCGCCGCGGGCCGCATCCACTGCAGCTCCTCGGTGGGACGGGCCAGCCGCCAGGCCTGCTCGATGAGGGAGTGCGCCTGCCGGCCGCCGCGCCGCAGCTCCACGGCCGCCAGCACCCGCAGCGCCGGCGCCTCCGACACACTCGGCAGCTCGGCGCTCCCCAGCAGCTCCTCCACGGTCGTCACGGCGGCCTGCCAGCGTCCGCAGGCCAGATCGTGTATCGCGCGCAGGATGAGCGTGTCGGCCTCGAACCACCACTGCTCCAGCTTGCGGGCCACCGACAGGGCGTGCTCGATCCGCGGCCGGGCCTCCCGCAGCCGGAAGTGGTCGAAGTCGATGGAGGCGATGTTGTGGAAGGCCCGGCAGGCGATGTGGTCCACATCCTCCTCCAGGTCGCACGCCAGTGCCGTCTCCCCGGCCCGCCGCAGCAGCTCGCGCCCGCCATCGGGGTCGTGGAACATCCGCGCCGAGCCCACGTTGGTCTGCGCGTCCAGCAGCGTGGCGGTGTCGCCGAGCACCCGCGCCAGCTCCATCGCCTTCTCCCCGACGGTGATGGCCTCGCCGGTGCGCTGGACGAGCATCAGCAGGTTCGACTGGTGGCTGTAGGCCAGCGCCAGTTCCCGGGACGGCCCCAGCCGCCGCAGGAGCTCCACCGCCTGCTCGGCGGTCTCCTCGGCCTCGCGGCGCCGCCCCGTCCACCACTGCAGCCGCGACAGCCGGCACAGGTTCACCCCGACCGCCCGCAGGTCGCCCTGCTCGCGCCGCAGCGCCAGCGCCGACTGCCGGGCGCTCAGCGCCAGGTCGGAGCGGCCGTCGATGTAGGCCTCCTCCGACAGCGCCTCATAAGCCGCGGCGCGTTCGGCCGGTTCCAGCGCCTGCGGGTGCCGCAGCGCCCGTTCGAACAACGCCACCGCCTCGCGGTGGGAACGGCTGCGGGCCGCCCGCCGCCCGGCGGTCATCGCGTGCCGGGCCAGCGCCCGGTGGTCGTGGGCCTGTTCGGCGTGGTGCACCAGGCGGGCCGGGTCCTGCCGGCGCTCCTCCAGCGCCCGCAGGATCGCCCGGTTCAGCTCCACCGACCGCAGTGACGGCAGGGAGCGGGCGTAGGCGAGACGGGCCAGCTCATGCCGGTAGTGCAGGGTCTGCCCCTCCACCACCAGCAGCCCGGAGCGCTCGCACTCCTCCACCGCCTCCGCCACCGGCCCCAGCAGCTCCTCCACCAGCCACAGCTCGGCCCGGGCCGGGATCACCGACACCGCCTCCAGCAGCGCCCGCGCCGCCGGGCCCAGCCGCGCCGCCCGTGCCAGCACCGCGTCCCGCACCGTCGGCGGCACCGGCCCGGCCTCGCCCCCGGTGCCGGCCGCCAGCATCTCGGTGACCAGGAACGGGTTGCCCCCGGTGGCCGCATACAGGGCGTCGACGTCGGCGTCCGCCCCGGCCAGCTCGCCCACCGCCGCCCGCGACAGCGGACGCAGCGGCACCCGGACCAGGTCGTCGGGCGGGATGGACCCGATGACCGCCCGCAGCCGGTGGTCGGCGCCCAGCCCTTCGTCGCGGAAGGTCACCAGCAGCACCGTGTGCAGGCCCCGCAGCCGCCGGGCCACGTGCGCCAGCACGTCCAAGGTGGCCTCGTCGGCCCAGTGGCAATCCTCCAGCACGCACACCCGCGGCACGTCCTCGGCCAGCACGGCCCGCAGCGTCCGGCCGACCTCCCGCGGGTCGCCGCCCTGCACCGCCGGCAGCAGCAGCCCCCCGGTCTGCTCGGCGATCTCCAGCAGCGGTCCCAGCGGCTGCGGCACCGTCAGGTCGTCACAGGCCCCCCACAGCACCCGCACCCCGTCATCGAGCTCGGAGGCGAACCGCCGCACCAGGGTCGTCTTGCCGACCCCGGCCTCCCCGCCGACCACCACGACGCGCCCGGCGCCGCCCGCGGCCTGCTCCGTCGCCTCCCGCAGCCGGCCCAGCGCATCGTCCCGCTCCAGCAAACGCATCCGGCACTCTCCTCGTGATGGCTCTTTCACATGACGGACCGGACGGACGGCGGGGTTCAAAGCGGGAGACGAGGCGGACACCACAAGGCCGCGGCCCTTCCCGCACTCGCCGAGGACCGCAGCGCACCGCTGGTCCCGTCCCAGTAAAGATTCCACGATCGCGACGCGGCGTGGCGTGTCTTCCTTTGCCTCTTGAACGCGGACCGGGCGCGGGGCCGGAGGCCGGGACGCGCCGTCTCCGGTGGTGAGCGAAGCAGTGGCCGGGTGCTTGGCCCTCTCGGCTGCGGCTTTTTGGTGGTGCGCAGGGTGTTCGAGGACGGGTTCGAACTGTCGCAAGAGCCGGTGGGGGCATCGTCCTGGCGGCTCACGGCGGGCCCCACAAGGTGAACGCGCACCATGGCGCCTGATCGCGATCGACATCGCAAGACTGGGCGCGTGCCCGCCAACGGAAGCGATCCGGTTTCTGAAGAAGCGCTGATGCGCCGCGCCGGCTCACCCGGTGATCGCTTTTCGCGTCGGCGGGCGGGTGCCGGGCCGCCCTGGACGCGGCCATGTGAGCATGCCGTGGGCCTCGGGACACCGGCTTTCGATGTTGAAGCTGCTCAGCGCCCAGACTCTGGGGCGAGCGCACGGTGCCCGCCGCTCTCGGGCGGATGTGAGCGAAGGGCGGTGCCGAGACGTGCGGCGGCGTGCCCTGCGGACTTGCCTCCGAGACAGCGCACAAGATCGCATTCTCTCTGAAGCACGAGAGCAGAAGAATGTAATGGTTTTGGCCTCTTTATCTCACATGCCTGGGTCTGATCATTTGCCGCGACTTTCTGATCAAGGTTTCGGACGTGTGGGCCATCCTTGGTGTTCCCGCCCAAGAGGCCGAAAGGGTGACCGTTATTGGTATTGCGGTCACTTGCGCGAATGATGATTTCTGCATAGAAGTGACATGACTGATTGGTGCGTCGTTCTGGACGGCCCTGAGCGCCAAGGTGCGTCCCAGAGGCGAGCCATAGCCCCGTTGAGCAGCTCAAACAGGAGGCCGGCCGGGGTGCTCGGCATGCGATCCGGGCCGGTTCCCGGCGAACCCGCCGAGCCCGTGCTCCCCGTTCGGGGCGCGTCTTGCGTTGAGCGAAGGTAGGGTTACGGACAGCGACGGCTTTACATATCCGATGAAGTGAGGTGCGATATAGGCTGTGCCAGGCCTGCGGTCTGACGCGGGGCGTCAAAGACCGCCGCGGTGTGCAGGGGACCGAGTCTTCGTTGCGTTCACCGAACGGGATTTTCCAGACCCGTGCATCTCTCCTGCCTTGTGCAGGACGCCGGCCACCGGCCCGTCATCGGGAGGGGAGGGGACTCCCGATGGCGGGCCGTTCCTTTCGGGCCTGCTCGGCCGGCAGCCGCCTCGCCTGGTCCACGCGGAGGCGGGGAGGGGCGGAGGCTTCGCAGAGATGACCTGCTCGCTGGGCTCGCTCGATGCCCGGAGCACAGGAGGCGGTTTGCGATCCGCCTGCCGTGCTTGTTCTCGAGAGGCCGCATGGCCGGTCGGGGCGGGAGAGAGGCGGTCAGGCCGTCAGTTCGCCGTGTTTGATGCGGGTCAGGAGGGTGGCGAAGGCTCCGGGGGAGATGGTGAGGTGTCCGGCGTCGGGGTTCTTGGAGTCGCGCAGTCCGATGACGGTCTTCAGCCGGGCGACTTCGACGCAGTCGCCGTTGCCGCCGCTGTGACTGCTCTTGCACCAAGTGGCAGTGTTCATTCGGGCAACTTCGACACAGGCGCCATTTCCGCCGCTGTGGGTGCTCTTGCGCCAAGCGGTAGGAGCGATTCGGGCGGCCTCTACACAGCCGCCTCCGGTGTTGCCGCTATAGCTGCTCTTACGCCAGGTAGTGAGAAGGTCCATGGTGTTCTTCCTTGGACGCAGCGGCTGGAGTGTTCGTCACATCCAGTGTGAAGGGAAGCAGAGGAGTCGTCACCCCTCAGCTCGCGAATATGGCTTGAGGGATGGGGTTGGTGAGGCGGCTTAGCGCTTGGGGCCGCAGGCCGATCATTTAGGACGAGCGGAGGGACGGTCCTGCGGCCCGCTTGCTGTGCTTGTTCTCGGAGGCTGCGTCACCGGCTGGCTGGTGACGTGAGGGTCAGATGGTCGGCTCGTCGTGTTTGATGCGGGTCAGGAGGGTGGCGAAGGCTTCGGGGGAGATGGTGAGGTGTCCGGCGTCGGGGTTCTTGGAGTCGCGCAGTCCGATGGCGGTCTCCAGTCGGGCGGCCTCGACGCAGGCGCCATTGCCGCTACTGCGGCTGCTCTTACGCCATTTGGCTTGGGAGGGGTTGAGCGTGTGCATTGGGTACCTCTCAATCAGATGTTTCGGATCAGAGATGACAAAACCTCGCGCGAAGCTGACGGGCTGGACGCGATGGCACGCAGGTACTCAAAGGCCGTGGCATACCGCTTGATACTTGAATCATCGTCTGCAAATAGGTCGCCAGCAAGGCCATCGATGTAGACGATGTCTGGCGCAGGTGGATCCTCGAACTTGAGGATGATGAACTCTCCCAGCATCGCTGGGTGAGGGCCTGCCTCGAAGGGAAGTACCTGGAGTGTGATCTCTGGGCGCTCCGAAGACTCCAGCAGGTGCTTGATCTGCGTGCGCATGACCTGAGGGCCGCCGATCTGGCGTCGGAGTGCGGCCTCGTCCACGACCAGCCAGAGCCGCAACGGGTTTTCTTTGCTCAGGGCGGCTTGCCGATCCATCCGGGCTATGACTCGCCGCTCCACCTCTTCAGAGGAGAGTTCCGGGAGCATGCCCCTGATGACGGCGCGGGCGTAGTCCTCAGTTTGAAGCAGTCCGGGAATGAGTATCGCGCTGTACGTCAGCAGCGTCTGGGCTTCGGCTTCCGATACCGGGCGCCCCTCCGGCCCGGCACGACCGGCGGGAAGGACCGGACGATCGTCACCGATGTGATCCTCGACGGGTTCGCCCCGGGCCGATGGCACGTCCGGTCGTGGAAGACGGACGGGTTCATGGGGCCGTGCCCGCTGTCCAGCGGCGAGTTCTCACTGGGGCCTGCTCGGTGAGACCGCATAGTCCGATGAGCGGGAACTCGGCGACCCGGGAGCCGGCCGAAGCGCCACCCTGCTGCCGGGCGGGCCGGTGTTCGCCGGAGCCCGTCCCGCGCATCATCAGGAACGGAGGCGCTCGTTGGAGATCATTGCCTCGTGCCCGCCCCGCCTGCCGCTGAGCGAGGTCGGACGGTACGCCCAGCGGATCGAGAGCCTGGGCTATGACGTGCTGCACGTCCCCGAGACCATCCACGACGCCTTCACCGTCGCGGCCCTGGCCATCACCCACACCTCGCGGTTGGTGATCCGCACCAGCATGGTCGTGGCGTTCCCGCGCAGCCCGATGCTGACCGCCTACGCCGCATGGGACCTGGCGAAACTGTCGGCGGGACGGTTCCAGCTCGGCATCGCCTCCCAGGTCCGCGGCAACATCGTCGGGCGGTTCTCCACCCCGTGGTCCGATCCCGTCGCGCGGCTGGGCGACTACGTCGCCTCGCTGCGCGCGATCTTCCACTCCTTCCAGACCGGCGAGCCCTTGGAGCACACCGGCAGCCACTACCGGTTCGAGCGGCTCCAGCCGTACTTCAACCCCGGCCCCATCGACCATCCCGCCCCGCAGATCTGGACCGGCGGCGTGAACGCCGAGATGTGCGCCCTGGCCGGGCGGGTCTCCGACGGCTTCGTCTGCCATCCGACCAGCTCCCACCCCCGGATGCTCGAGCGCAGAATCCTTCCCGCCCTCGCCCGCGGGGCACGGGAGGCCGGACGTGACGACAACGGCCCCGCGGTCGTCGTCGGGCCGTATCCGCTGATCGCGAAAGATTCCCGTGAACTCGCCCGGGTCAGGCGGGAACGCCGTGCAGAGCTGGCGTTCCTCTACAGCACCCCCGCCTACCGCAGGCAACTGGAGGAGTTCGGCCTCGGCGACCTCGGTGCGGCGCTGTCGGACATGGCCCGCCGCAAGGACTGGGCGAACCTCGCCGATCTCATGAGCGACGACGTCATCGCGATGCTCGTCCCCCAGGGAACCTTCGAGGAGATGCCCGGCATCCTCAGCGACTGGTATGCCGGGCGCTGCTCCGGGATCGTGATCAACGTCCCGGACGACTCTGAGCACGACGACCTCTACCGGCTGCTGGTGGATCAGTGCCGCGGGATTCCCGCCGCTCCCGCCTGACGGCGGCCGATGAACAGCCGTCTCCACGAGTTCCCTGAAGCAGGCTTGGAGCTTCCTGCGGCCGCGGCGGTGGGGCGTCGGGCATGGCCGAGACCGGCGTCCGCTGATGCGTTCGGCCCCGCCGGTCTGATCGTCCGAGAACCGTCCCATCGGCGGGCAGGCGACGGCCATGGACGCTGGGCCTTTTCCACATGCCGTTCCTGCAGGTCGCATGCGGGGCGTCACAGTCGAGGACGATGCGGTGACCTGCAACGTCACGGTCTCGAACACCATCCGGGCCCCGAAGACCACGTGTTGGACAAGGCTCACCGGGCCTGGCCCATGAACCTTTTTCAGCACGTGGCCCAAGGTGTCGGGGACGGGAGCCCGGGTGGCCTCCGGTACTGCGGCGTGCCGGGTCACCGCATCGTCTCTAACAGCGACGTCTCCGTCCCGACCTGCGGAGACGTTGCGTTGAAAGGGGCTCATTCCGGCGCTGGCCTGGGCGGATATCGCCACGATGATCGCCCGGCTCCGCTGAAGAGGACCGGCGGCTTTCCGCCCGGCGCCGCGCCACAGGCCGGGTGTCTGCGGTCTGCCTTCCGGCCCGCACCGCCTTCCGCAGCGGGGCGCCGGAGGAAGGCGGTGCTCCCAGGGAGCGAGTCAGCAGCAGTCCGTGCCCACCGCGGCCCCGGCGGAACCGGAGTCCCGGGGCGTGCAGCAGGCGGAGTCGTCGGCTTTGGCAAGGGTGTCTGCGTCGCCTTTGACCACATACACCTCCCAGGGTTCGCCGCCGGGGCCGGTGACCCACACCTTGTCCTGGACGGCGTAGCAGCAGGCGGTGTCGTTCTCCTCCACGGTGGCCAGCCCGGACTCCTTCAGCCGCCGGGCGGCGTGGCCGACCTGGGCGGAGTCCTCGACCTCCACGCCCAGGTGGTCCAGCCGGGTGGCGTCCTCGCCGGCGCCTTCGATGAGGACGAGCTTGAGCGGAGGCTCGGCGATGGCGAAGTTGGCGTAGCCGGGCCGGACCTTGGCGGGCCCGGTGCCGAACAGCTTGCTGTAGAAGCCGATCGAGGCTTCCAGGTCGGGCACACGCAGGGCGAGCTGGACGCGGGACATGGGCTTCCTCCTGAGCGCCGAAGATCCGCGCTGATTCGATGAACGTCTAATCAGCGCCTGAACCTCAGCTTGCGCCTCCATCTAGACGGATGTCAAATTAGAAGGGTGTCGAATCAAGAACTGCCGGTCGTGACGTCCCCAGATGCGGACGCGTGCTGCTCGCCGCTGGTGTGCGCACCGCTGAGCGAGGAGGAGGCCGCCGAGCTGGCACCGCTGTTCAAGGCGATCGCCGACCCGGTGCGGCTGCGGCTGCTGTCACTGATCGCCTGCCGCAAGGGCGGTGAGGTGTGCGTGTGCGAGCTGACCGGCGCCTTCGACGTGACCGCCCCGACGATCAGCCACCACCTGAAGGTGCTCAAACAGGCCGGCCTGGTCGTCTCCGAGCGACGCGGAACCTGGGTGTACTACCGGGTGAACCCGCACCTGCTGGAACGCCTCTCGTCGCTCTTGGACCCTCGCCCGCTCACGGCGACGTCCCGCTGAACCCGTGAGCCTCTGGGCACGGGGCACAGGAGCTGCGGTGAGGCTTTCTCAACGAAGCCGGCAGCCGCCTTACAACGTGGCGCTTCCTGACAAGGCCGCAGGCGGGGCCCCACTCGTGAACCGGCAAATCCCACAGCCTGCTCGGTGAGGCTCCATCTGCGCCCTCACGAGGCATCTTCGCCCTGCCCCCGGCGCGTGGCCGCGTCTTCAGAACGCCAGATCGTGGAGAAAACCTCAGTGCTCCGGTGGCGGGAGCGATTCGATCAACGCCCACTGCTCGTCGGCCAGATCGAACGGAGAGGGGCGCTTGCGCATCCCCGCCCTGCTCCAAGCCCTCCCCGCCCCCGTTCACGGCGTGTCCCGGCAACTTCGGCTCCCGCGGCAACGCCCCGGCCCTCCTCCGCTCACGGCGTGTCCGAAACGCCGGGGACGGTCACGGGCCGGAGGAGGTGGACTGCCTGAGGGCGAAGCGGCGCCAGGCGGTGGTCCAGCGTTGCAGGTCCTCGGCGGTGCCGCCCAACACTCGCACGAAGGTCTCCAACGTGGCCAGCTGGGTGGGCACGGTGGTGCCGGCCAGCATGTTGCGGAACGTGGAGTAGGAGATCTGCCCGCCGCAGCGGTCCTGCATCTGGCGCAGGCTGGGGTTGCCGGCCCAGATCCGGTAGGCCCGCATGGCCGCCACGAATTCGGCTTCGGTGGTGGCCTGCAGCGGGTCGGGGCGCTGGTCATGGCCGTGCAGGTCCGGAATCGCCGGGGTTTGCCATGACGAGGCGGGCCGTGTCTCGGGGGCTTCGCTCTCTGCGGGGGCGGGTGCCTCCTGCTTGCCGTCGGCCTCGGCCGGCCGCGGCGCCGGTGCCTTGCCGCCGTCGCCCTCATCGGGGTGGCGTCCGGTGCCGGCGGGGTAGAGCTGGGCGGCGCGGCGCCGGCGCAGCAGCTCGGCGGCCCGCTGGGTCAGGATGCCCACCTCCTTGTCCAGGCGGGCGATCTGCACGAACAGCTCCTGGGCCTGCAGTACTTTCTCGGGCTCCTGGGAGGGCCGGCACAGCATCAGCACGCGCTCGATCCGGCGCCACCAGATCGGGGAGGTGCGGTACTCCCCGGCCAGGATCCGCCACACCTCCTCCGGCGCCATCCCGGCGGCCGCGGCGATCACCTCCACGCCGTCGTCGCCGATGCGGTCGAGCTCGAACTGGACCGCCCCGGTGATCAGCAGATTCAGCCGGGCCCGCAGCCCGGTCAGCTTCTGCTGCTTGCTCTCGCGCAGCCGCCGTACCTCGCGGACGTCCATGCCGGCCACGTCGAACGAGACCGGCTCGACCAGTTCCGCCAGCAGCCGGCCGGTCGCCCCCAGCTCTCCGGCCACCGTCACCATGCCCTCTCCAGACCGCCGGGCCCGGTCGGCCGGAACAGGGTGGACGACCGCCGGAGTCGCAATGACCGGCTGCGACCGGCGGGTCTTACGAGAGAGTGATCGCGGAGAAGGCCGCTCCCGGAAAAGGGCAGGCCGATAAGACCGGTCGATGACATCTTTGTCCTCTTTGCGGTTTTTGCTATGAAACCGCCGTGCCACGGGCGGAATTTTGATCTTGGCCGGTGCGTGAGGGTGGAGCGCCTCCGCCGGCTGGTGGCCTCCGATGTTAATGGTGACGTAGCACAAATGTCATGCGCATGTAGATTTTGAGGATTCCTTGATACCGATTGGTATTCGGCCTCCGAATGCACGTGCATGCCGGTGTCGTGCATGATCGTGCAGCAGCGTTGAGGAGCGTTGAAGACCGGTGAGAAGCGGTGCCGCCGGTCGCCCCGCGCGGGGAAAGTGGGATGTAATCGAGGCCTGCGAACGCAAGAACGCGGCAGGAAGTTCCCGGCGCCTTGTTCTCAGTGCCACGGGCGGGCGTGAAAAGGGACGAGCAGAAACGGCCTGGTGGAGTGGGCCGAAACGCCGGCGAGGGGACCATGGCACCACCGGTCCCCTCGCTGCCGCCCTGTACGGCGGCACAAGCCGGTTCGCCGCCGGTGTGCGCACCGTTGAGCGAGGGGAGGCCACCGACCCGGCGACGCTGTTCAAGGCGATCGCCGGACCGTCACCGCCGAAACCGCGCGGCGCAATGAGGCTGAACCAACACCTCAGGTCCCCGACACTCAGGGATGCGGAGCCGACCAAGGTGATTGCAGGCTCCACACCCGCACGATCCCGTCGTCCCCACCGGATATCGCGATGAGAGCGCCGCCGATCTCTCCGAACGCCACCGACCGGATCTCCTGGATGCGGCCGGTGAGAGGTCGGCCGAGCGGCTGCCGGCTGGGCAAGTCCCATACCCGCACGATCCGGTCCTCTCCGCCGGAGATGGCGATGGGGATGCCGTTGATCCAACCGGATGCCACCGACCTGACGAAATCGGAGTGGCCATTGAGGTGCCGGCCGAACAAGTCGCTTGCCGAGTGACCGCCTGGTGGTCAGCTCCCTGATCCACATGGCCGGGTCGGCGTCGCCGGGCAGGGCGGTGGGAGCGTTGCCGATCTGCCCGGACGCCACCGGCAGGATCTTCCCGGAAGGAAGACCGTCTGAGGAGCCGTGTGCACACCGGCCGCCCGGTGGTCAGGTCCCATGCCGTATGGTCCGGTCGTCACCCCTGGACCGGACGAGGGGGTACCCGTCGATCTGCCCGGACGCCACCGACCAGACCGCGCCGGCGTGGCTGGTGAGGGAGCGCCGAACGGGGCCGGATCGGCGGCCGGGGACGCGCTCTGCGGGCGTGCGGAGTCGGGGCGGGGGTTCTCGGGCGCGGTGCCCCACCGGGGGCGGTTGCCGAGCAGGGTGACCGGGGCGTCCAAGGCGGTGGGGCGTTCGGCGGGGTCTTTGGACAGGGCCGCGGCGACCAGGTCGCGCAGAGGCCGGGGCAGCGGACTGGTGCCGGGATGGTGGTTCAGCACCCGGTGGATGATGGCGGCGGGGGCGCGGAGGCCTCCGGGGTTGAAGACGTGCACGCCGGTGGCCGCGCACGGCATGGTGGCACTCCAGGCGAACATGTCGGTGTGCGGGCCGATCGTCCCGGACCGGAACTGCTCGGGGGCCATGCAGACGGGGTGCCGATCGGGTTGCCGACATCGGAGGTGATGATGCCCAGCGCGCGGGCGATGCCGAAATCCACGGGCGGCTGACCGAAGCGGTCTTGGCCGCCTGGCAGGACGAGGAAGCAACCACCGAGCTGAACGGCCTGCTGCGCGCAGTCGATGACCAGCGCCTTAGATCCCGGACATCACGGTCACCTACGCACGGACGCCGTCGCCTCATTTGGCTTTGACGGCCAGGGACGACGCAACAGATCGGGCCAGCTCGATTCCATCCTGTTCATACTGAGGGTCGGCGTCGGGCTTTTCAATATATATGCTTAAGGTGATCTCAATCAAAATGTTCCGGTGCCGGAATGAGGCAACAACCCGCTTCAAGCATAGAACGCTGGTGATCTGATCGAGTTCGTGTCAGTAGTATGCCTCGTCTCCCGTTCCAGGAAGGTCGCGGCATTTTGTTCCCCTGGCTTTGCAGTGCATCTCCTTCGTCTTTGAGAAGTCTTTTTCGGCTTCGCCGGCCCCTCCACCGTCTCTGGCGTAGAAGGTGGAGTTGATCAAGATATGGCGATAGTTTCCTCGTGACCTGCTGCCTTGAATTTCGCAGCTCGATCGACGTAGGCCATATTTGTCGCGAGATGGCCATGCGACCGGCGGGCCTCCGGGATGAGCCGGACGCTCGGTCAAGGGGCGATGGTGGCGGCGTAAGCGGCGTCGACCTCGGCGGTGAAGGTGTCCTCGGCCTCGTCGTCGGCGGTCACGGACACCCGTGCCGCGCGGCTGCGCGTCCAGAACGAGCGCATGTCGGGGCTGGTCATCAAAAAGCGCAGCGCGCTGCGGAGCTCCTGCAATTCGATGGTGCCCGTCTCGTAGGCGACCTTCTGCAGATTGAGGATCAGGTTGCAGTAGTGATCCTTGCGGGTGGTCTCATGGCCCGGGGCCGGGGCGGGCCACACCGAGCGGAGCTCGCTGTCCTCGATGGCCATCTTGATCAGGTCGGTGTGCAGCTGCCGCATCGCCAGTTCGCTGCTGCGGATCTGCTCCTGGCGGGCGATGGCCAGTTCCTCACGCTGATTGCGCAGCTCGCGGCCCTGCAGCAGCAGGGCCGCGGCGATGCCCAGGAACGCCACCCCGGAGAAGAAGATGCCCACGGGGCTCACTGCCTGGCCGATGTCGGCCCGGCGTTCAGCTCCTCGTCGTCCAGGCCCAGCAGGTAGACGATGGGACCGCAGACGATCAGGAGCACCGCCACCAGTCCCACGACGATGGCGAGGCCCACTCGGATCAAGCTTGCGAAGGCTACCTTCATCCACCTTCATCTACGCGACTGGGCGGCGATGTCCACGGTCTTTCGTCCCGGAAGTCCCTTTTCCCCGACGTTCGGCCACGGTCGCGCATAGGTGCGCAGCTCGCAGGCCAGTTTCTCCAGATGCTTCAGCGGCTCGGCGGCCCGGGTGACCCAGCCGCCGACCTGGTGGCCCACCGGTCCGGGGCCGTAGTCGTGGATGAGAGCGGTGTGATCGTCGAACAACAGGAAGTCGAAATAGTCGGTGACGGGTGTGGGAGGTGTGACGAATTCGATGTTCTCCCCCAAAGCCCGGCGGATCTCATAGTTGATCATCTCGTAGCGCAGGTAGTCGGTGAGCGGGAGAGAGATCAACCGGATGCGCGTGAACTCCAGATTCCGGGCGTTCACCTCCTCGTACAGCGGCTGATCGCCTTTGGCCTCCTCACGGAGCAGTTCGCGCGCGAGCTCGGCTTTTCCCTCCTGGTACGCCTTTTGCGAGCGGACGCCGTCGGCCTCCCGGTAGGACTGCCAGCATTCGACCTTGAGGAAGCGCCGCTTGAGCCGGCTCCAGGCCTCGCCGAACGCCTGCTGGAACTCCTCCAGGGTGAGGCGGTGTGCGTCTTGCAGAATCCATGCAGGTGGTTGATGCATCACTCGTCCGGAATATCTTTCTTTGCGTGAACCAATGTGGCGCGGGTGATCTGGACGATCCGCTCGTTCGGCGCGCACCGCGCGTCCGGCAGCGGGTGGCGTCCGAGCCGGTCGGTGATGTCGACGCCGATGACGGCGAAGGAGCCGTCATCGAGCGCCAGGATGTCCGGCGAACCGCTCACCGAGGTCGTGTCGCCGCGTTCTGAGGGAGTCGTCCCGAGCCGTCCGATGGCCTTCATCGCAACCTCACGGTGACCCTGCGGCTGATGGCCGCCCCGAAATGTCTCGGCTTCCAGTCTGTACCTGCATGTTGCTCGGAACAATGCTCCGCGGTGGTAATGCAGTGGCCGATCGAGGACGGCCTTCACCCGCAGCTGAGCCGGTTATGCGGTAAAGGTCCTGTTCAAGGCCGATGCCGGTGGCGCCCTGCGCTTTAACGGGAAACCAAAATCCGGTAACCGCCTCACCAAAACCTCGAAGGACTCCCTCGTGATCCTCTATCGCTCCGGGAAATCACGGGGGCCTTTGCGGGACATCAGGGGAGTGTGACTTTTCCCGATGATTCGCCTGACTCGATGAAAGTCCTGAGCCTGATGTGCCGGCGGCGGCTCTGCGGGACCTGCGCTCACTCCTCGGGAGGGAGGGCCACCTGGATGGGGAAGTGGGCGCCCTGGACGACGAACAGGCCGCGGCCGGTGGGGCCGGCCAGGGCGCCGGAGTTGCGGGGCAGGCGCAGGCCGAACAGCTCGCCGTCGTCGGGGGAGTCCGCCGACAGCAGCACGCCCGAGCGGGAGCGGCGGGCCTCCGCCAGGAAGCCCCGGTAGCCGCGGTTCATGTCCTCGGTGGTGCCGCCCAGCACCACGGCGTGCTCGCCGTCGCGGGCGGTGCGCAGCACGCCGCGCAGGGCGTCGTCCAGGTCGGTGTCGTCCAGCAGCTCGGCGTCGTCGACGACCACCACGTAGCGGTGCTCCCGGCCGATGGCCTCCAGCAGGTCGTCCTCGGTGGCGTCGGCGTCCAGCACGCCCAGCACCCCGGGACGGCCCTTGAGCGCCTGCAGCGGGGAGCGGCGCGGGGTCAGCAGCAGCACGGGCACCAGCCCGCCGCCGACCGCCGGGTCCAGCAGGGAGGCGACCATCGTCAGCAGGGCGGTGGAGCGGCCCGAGCGGGGCGGGCCGGCCACCATGAAGGCGGGGCCGTGGTTGAGCAGGTCCACGCCGACCGGGCCGAGGGTGTCGCCGCCGACGCCGACCAGCGCCCACAGCGGGGAGGGCGCCAGGTGGTCGGGGTCCAGCGCCAGGGCCTCGGCGTAGGTGACGCGCACCGGCAGCTCGTCCACGTGCAGCGGGCGCAGCCGGCGCGGCAGGCGGCCGTAGCGTCCGGTGCAGGCGCGGGCGATCTCCTGCAGCGCGGCGACCTGGGCGGCGCCGGAGGCGTCGTCGGCCAGCAGCCCGATCTGCGACTCGCGCGGCGGCCGGCCCGGGCCGAGCTGCTCCAGCGCCCGGCCCGGCGGCATGGACGCCGGGACCTGCCGGTCGTTCAGGCCCGCATAGCCGTAGTCCATGGGGTCGGCCATCCGCAGCACCAGGCGGCGGTCGAAGACGGTGGAGATCTGCCCGCTCAGGCCGGTGCGGTCGCCGGTGCACACCGCGCGCAGGCCCACCGCCGCGCCTTCGCGCAGCAGCCGGATGAAGGCGTCCACCAGCCGGCCGTAGTCGTAGTGCTCGAAGGCGCCGACGAAGCCCTCCCAGCGGTCCAGCAGCAGCACCATCCACGGCAGCCGGTCGGAGGAGGCCACGGTGGCGCGCTGCTCGGCCAGCGTGGCGAACCCCGCCCCGGCCAGCAGCTGCTGGCGGCGGGACACCTCGTTGGCCAGCGCCGTCAGCAGCCGCTCGCAGCGGTCGATCTGGTCGCGGGTGACCACCGCCCCGCAGTGCGGCAGCGCCACCAGCGGCAGCAGCCCGCCCCCGCCGCAGTCGATGGCATACAGGTGCACGTCGAACGGGGAGACCGAGGAGGCCAGCGACCCGGCCAGGGTGCGCAGCGCGGTGGTGCGGCCGGACTGGGCGGCCCCGGCGATGTACAGGTGGCCGTCGGCGGCCAGGTTCAGCGTCAGCGCCTGGCGGGACTGGGTCTCCGGCAGGTCGGTGACGCCGAACTCGATCGGCGGCACGTCCACCACCGAGCCGCCGGCGGCGGTGCGCAGCGACACCCGCAGCCGCTCGGGCAGCGGGTCCAGCCAGGGGGAGCGCTGCGGGCCGATGCCGGCGCGGGCCGCGGCCTCGCCGATCGCGCCGACCAGCACGGCCAGGTCGGTGACGGTGCCGGAGTCCTCCTCGGCCGGGCCGGTCTCCGGCAGCGGCCGGCCCAGCTGCCCCCAGGGGACGTCCCGCACGGTGATCTTGCCTTTGGCCGGCGCGGCCCCGCCCCGGCCCTGCGGGCGGCGGCCGGCGATGCGGGCCGACTGCACCGCCTGCGGGACGGCGGTGCCCGACCGCACGTAGCAGCGGCCGGGGGTGGCCGGGGAGATCTGCGCGGCCTCGGGAGAGTCGAGCACGTCGGTGGACTCCTGCGGGTCGGTGACGCGCAGCGCGATCCGCAAATTGGTGTTGGCGCGGATCTCGGCGGTGACCACCCCGGCCGGACGCTGGGTGGCCAAGATCAGGTGCACGCCCAAAGACCGGCCCCGCCGCCCGATGTCCACCAGGCCGGCCACGAACTCCGGCAGCTCGGACACCAGCGCCGCGAACTCGTCGATGACCAGCACCAGGCGGGGCAGCGGCGGCAGCTCCACGTGCGAGGCGGCCGGGCGGGAGCGGGCGTAGCGGCCGGGCCCGCGGGGGGCGGCGGCCCGGTCGCGCAGCTCCGCGTAGTCGTCGATGTCCTTGGCCCCGGCGGCCAGCAGGATCTCCTCGCGGCGGCGCAGCTCGGCCGACAGCGACTGCAGCGCCCGCTCGGTCAGGTGCCCGTCCAGGTCGGTGACCATGCCCACGGTGTGCGGCAGCGCCGCGCAGTCGGCGAACGCCGCCCCGCCCTTGTAGTCGATGAGCACGAACGTCATCTCATCGGGGCGGTTGGCCACCGCCAGGGCGGCGATGAGGGTCTGCAGCAGCTCCGACTTGCCCGCCCCGGTGGTGCCGGCGATCAGCCCGTGCGGGCCGTCGGTGCGCAGGTCGATGTGGAAGGGGCCGTCGGCGGCCAGGCCGATCGGCACCCGGGTGGTGCGGCCTCCCGAGGCGTCCCAGGCGGCGCGGACGTGCTCGGGGGTGGGGTCGGGCATGCCCAGCAGGTCCAGCAGCCGGACCTGCTCGGGCATGGTCTCGGCGGCGTCCTGGCGGGAGACGTCGCGGACCGGGGCCAGCGCGCGGGCCACCCGCTCGGCCCAGGCCGCGGGCACCTGGTCGGCCAGCACCGGGCCGACGCCCTCCAGGCCGGGGCCGCGCAGCCGGACGATGGAGGGCGCCCCCTCGTCCTCCTGCCAGGCGATGACGGCGGCGCACTCTTCGGGCAGCAGGCGCTCTTCGTCGTCGATGCAGATGGCGTGCAGCCCGTAGTCGGGGCCGCGGGAGAGCACCTGCGGCATGCCCGGCACCCGGCGCAGCGCCCGCGCCCCGTCCAGCACGATCAGCACGTTGAAGGGGGCGTCGGCCGGCTCGGCGGGGGAGCCGGCGAGCGGGCCGGCGCCGCCGTGCCGGTCGCGGCGGCGCTCGGTGATGCGGATGGCCAGCTCGGTGACCCGGCGGGCCACCGATTCGGCGTCGGCGCCGACCAGCGCCAGGCAGTCCTCCCCGCGGCGCGGGGCGCAGTGCGGCAGCCAGCGCACCCAGTTCCAGTGCTCGGCGCCGTCCTCGCGGGCCGACAGCACCACGACGGCCAGGTCGCGGGGGCTGTGCAGGACCGTCGCCTGGGCCACCAGCCAGCGCGCCAGCGCCCGCGAGGCGGCGCGCGGCCCGGTCAGCCCGATCACGCCGAGCTCGCCCACGTCCAGCGTCACCGGGACGGCGCGGGCGGTGGGCGTGGGCACCGTGCCCTCCTCGTCGCCCACCAGCTCGATGCGGGCGGGCAGGTCGGCCAGCCCCACCCGCAGGTGCAGGGCGTCGTCGTCGCTGATGCGGCGCTCCCACAGCCGCCGCCGGGGACCGGTCGCGGTGATCAGTATCTCGGCCGGGTCCGGCCACATCGCCCGCCGCTCGGCCTCGTCCCTGCGGCGCAGCGCCTCCAGCTCATCGCCGAAGGACGCGCTGCGCGCCTGGTACTCCTTCAGCGCCCGCCGGTAGGACTTGCGCCCGTGCAGCCGGTCGCTCAGCCATTCGCCGACTTGGATCAGCGGCCAGCTCAGCGCCAGCAGCGCCCACCACCACTGGCCCAGCACATACGCCATGACCAGCCCGAACGCCGAGAACAGCAGCGCGCCGAACAGCCGCAGCCGCTCGCGGGGGCCGCGTTCGGGGCGGCGCGGCACCTCCAGGCGCGCCGGCTGCGCCTGCGGGACGATCCGCGGCGGCCGGTTGAAGGCCAGCCCGCCGCCGGGCAGCGGCTCCAGGTGCGCGTCGGGGGCGGTGCACGGGGCCAGGCTGAGCATGGTGGAGCCGACCGCCAGCATCCCGCCGAACGGCCATGCCGCCCGCTCCTCCAGGCGCCGCCCGTCCAGCACGGCGCGGGTGCGGGAGGAGGCCTCCACCTCCACGGAGCCGCGCTGGACGGTGATGCGCAGCGAGCGGGGCGGGATGGCGGGATCGTCCACGATCAGGTCGGCGTCGCGGCCGCCGAGGGTGTGGGTGCCCAGGCCCAGCCGGTGCACCGCGCCGGCCGCCGGGCCCGCCACCACCCGGACCTCCACCAGCCCGGTCGGCTCCTGCAGCAGCGTGGCCGCCGCCGCCCGCCGGTCGATGGCCACCACCGTCCCGTCGCGCAGCTCCCGGACGGCCTGGGCCTGGGGGGCCAGCATCCGGCCGTTCGCCCACAGCGCCCGCTGTGATCGGTCATCGGGGCCTGCGGAAGCGCCGAACGCAGCGGAATCGCCCTCCAGGGCTGCGAAAATGGCCTGGGTTGCATTTCCCACGGTCATTTCGGAATCCGCATCGATCACGATGTCGCGCGGCCCGCGGCCGGTCAGCACGGTGAGCGAGATCCGCATGCACTCCTCCAGCCCTTCGGCCCTTTCGCAGCCGGGCGCCCGCCGGTCAGCTTAATTACCGGCCGCCTGCGCGACACCCGGCCCGCGATATCGGCACCGAAGGGTGATGGGGAAGCGGTGCTCTCATTTGCCTGCACCGCTCTGCTAGCGTGTCGCCGGCCCGACGGGGACGGAGGGAGAGCCGCCATGAGCAGGAGCCGGGGCGTGCGGGAACGGGTGCGCGCGGAACTGACCCGCGAAATCGTGGAGCTCGCCCGGCGGCACCTGGCCACCGAGGGGGCGGCCGGGCTGTCGCTGCGCGCGGTGGCCCGCGAAATGGGCATGGCCTCCTCGGCGATCTACCGCTATTTCCCCAGCAAGGACGACCTGCTCACCACGCTGATCATTGAGGGCTACACCGCGCTGGGCCGGGCGGTGGAGCGCGCCGACGCCGGCTGCGACCCCGCCGACCACGGGGGACGCTGGCGGGCCGCCTGCCGTGCCGTCCGTGACTGGGCGCTGGCCCACCCGCACGAGTACGCCCTGCTGTACGGGTCCCCCGTCCCCGGCTACCGGGCGCCGCAGGACACCGTCGCCCCCGCGCTGCGCGCCACCTTGGTCTTCTGCCGCATCGTCGCCGACGCCCACCGCGCCGGGGTGCTGGCCGCCCCGCCCGGGGCCGCCGCGGCGGAGCAGGGCTTTCCAGCGGCCGTGGCCGAGGACCTGGAGCGGGTGCGCCGGCAGGTCATGCCGGGGCTGCCCGACGAGGTGATCATGCGGGCGATGACCGCTTGGTCAGGGGTGTACGGGTGGGTCAGTTTCGAGCTGTTCGGCCAGTTCAACGGCGTCCTGGAGCACCGGGCGGCGATGTTTGAGCGCGCGGTGGCCGAGCTGGGGACGCTCATCGGCCTGCCGGCGCCGGTGGGAGAATCGGCCCATGATCGGTGAACTGGACTGGGTGCCCGCCGAAACCCGCCCGGACCTGCTGGCCGAGCCCGTCCGCACGGCGCCGCCGCAGCGGGCGATGGTGGCCGAGATCGACCCGGAGCTGGCCGACACCGCCGCGTTCTGCGAGCACTACAAGGTGCCCCTCGGCGCGTCCGCCAACTGCGTCATCGTGGCCGCCAAGCGGGGCGGGGAGGTGCGCATGGCCGCCTGCATGGTGCTGGCCACCCACCGCGCCGACATCAACGGGGCGGTGCGCCGCCACCTGGGCGCGCGCAAGGCGTCCTTCGCCCCCATGGCGGAGGCCACCCGGCTCACCGGCATGGAGTACGGCGGCATCACCCCCATCGGCCTGCCGAAGGACTGGCCGGTGCTGGTGGACGAGGCGGTCGCGGCCGCGCCCGAGGTCGTCATCGGCAGCGGGCTGCGCCGCTCCAAGCTGCTGGTCCCCGGAGCGGCCCTGGCCGGCCTGGACAGCGCCGAGGTGATCGCGCTGGGCCGCCCGGTGGCTTGAGACGTCTGCGACATATGTGACGCCAGTTAACCGACATCCGCCTTACCGAAGCGAGTAAGCGGACGCCGTGACGGCTCGTAAGCCATTATGTGATCATTGAATTTGCTGGTAACCAAGCCCACGCGCGTTACAAGAGGGCATATCCTCGACGAATCCATTGACGCGGCCTTGCCCGCATCGAGAGCATGGATCGCTCGATCAGCCCCCGTATCGGAGTATTCACGCCCATGAAGGCCAGTCAGTCGACGGTCACCAGCGGTTCGAACGGCGGTCCCGCCGGCACGGCCGGGCTCGGGCGCGGCGGCCTGGGCGCCGCCACCGGGCAGCGGCTGCCCGTGCCGCCCCGCGAACGCAAGCCCGCGCTGGCCGCACTGGCCGTGCTGCTCATCCTCGGCGGCGCGCTGACCAGCGCCTATCTGGTGATCGTCAGCGGTCAGCGGGTGTCGGCCATCCAGATCGCCCAGCCGGTGGCGGCCGGCCAGCAGATCCCGATGAGCGCGCTGCGGGAGGTCCAGATCGGCGACACCGGCATCGAGTACATCAGCTGGTCGGAACGTCACAAAGTGGTCACCGGCTATGCCGCCGTCCCGCTGGTGGCGGGCGCGCTGCTGACCGACGGGATGGTCAGCCCCGTCAACGACGCCGCCCAGGGCCGGGTGGTGGTCGGGCTGGCGCTCAAACCCGGCCAGATGCCCGCCGCCAAACTGCAGACCGGGCAGCGGGTCAGCGTGTACGCCGTCGGCAGCGGCCAGGGCCCCGGCCCGCGGCCCGGCACGCTGCTGTCGGCGGACGCCATCGTGGTGGGCATCGAGGGCGGCGACGACGAACGGCTGCGCGGCGACCAGACGATGGTGGACGTGGCGGTGCCGCCCGCCGACGCGCCGCAGCTCACCCAGGCCGCCTCCGCCGGGGCGGTCGCCGTGGCGCTGGTGCCCGAGGGCACCAGGGTGCCGCAGCCGGGCGCCGGCAAGCCCGCCGGCAAGCCGTCCAACCCGCCCGACCCCGCGGGCGGGCAGGACGGGGCCGCCCCGCCCTCCGGTGAGGCGGGCACTCCCTCCCCGGGACAGCAAAGCCCAGGCGGCGCGCCCAGCGGCCGCACCGACAACCCGACCGGGGGCTGACCGTGGCATTGATCGCGCTCGCGGCCGACAAGGGGGCGCCCGGGGTGACGACCGCGGCCGTGGCGCTGGGGGCGGTCTGGCCGCGTCCGGTGCTGGTCGCCGAGTGCGACCAGGCCGGCGGCGACCTGGTCTACCGGCTGCCGGCGGCCGGCGACGACGACCGGCGCACCGCCATGCTCAACCCCTCCCGCGGCCTGCTCAGCCTGGCCGCCACCGCCCGCCGCGGACTGCGCCCCGAGCAGATCGCCGAGCACTGCCAGCGCCTGGTGGGCGGGCTGGACGTGCTGGTCGGCATCACCACCGCCGAGCAGGCCCAGGGCATGACCTGGCTGTGGGGGCCGCTGGGCCGGGCCTTCGCCGGGCTGGCCCCGGTGGACGTGCTGGCCGACTGCGGACGGCTGGGCGCCGGCTCCCCGCTGATCGATCTGATCCGCGAGGCCGACATGGTGGTGCTGCTGTGCCGCGCCACCCTGGAACAGGTCGCCCACCTGCGGGAACGGGTGAACGCCCTGGCCAAGGACCTGCCCGAGGGCCCGCCGATCGGGATCGTGGTGCTGGCCGACCCGCGCGAGTTCCGCAGCACCATCGCCGAGGTGGACCGGATCGTCACCGGCTCCCAGCTGCCGGCCACCGTGCTCGGCGGCCTCGCCCTCGACCCCAAGGGCGCCCAGATGCTGAGCGGCCGCTGGGGCGGGCGGCTGGACCGCTCCCTGCTGATCCGCTCGGCCCGCGAAGTCGCCGCCACCCTGGTCGGACGCCTGTCGGCCACCCCCCGCGGCCCGCAGCCGGCCGCCCCGCAGGCCGCCGGCCGCACCCCCTGGCCGCCGGGCGTGCCGCGTCCCGACGAACGCCGCCGCGCCGCCGCGCCGCAACCCGAGCCGGACGCGGCGTCCGGAGCGCAGCTGCGCGAGAGGGGGCGATAAGTGGATCACGCGCTGGTCAAACGGTTGCGCCAGGAAGTGGGGGACCGGCTGGCCGCCCAGCGCAGACTGGACGCCGCCAGCGGGCTGCCCCCCATGTCGGCCGAGGACGAACGGCAGTTCGCCCGCGCCCTCATCGCCCAGGTGCTGGAGGAGTACGCGCGGGCCGAACTGGCCGCCGGCCGCCGCCCGCCCAGCGCCGAAGAGGAAGAGGCGCTGGCCGGCGCGGTGCACGCGGCGCTGTTCGGGGTGGGCCGGCTGCAGCCGCTGCTGGAAGACCCCGAGATCGAGAACATCGACATCAACGGCTGCGACCGGGTGTTCATCAGCTACGCCGACGGGCGGGAGGTGATGGGCGAGCCGGTCGCCGACTCCGACGAAGAACTCATCGAGCTCATCCAGATCCTGGCCGCCTACTCGGGACTGTCCTCCCGGCCCTTCGACACCGCCAACCCCCAACTGGACCTGCGGCTGCCCGATGGGTCCCGGCTGTCGGCGGTCATGGACGTCACGGTGCGCCCGGCGCTGTCGATCCGCCGGGCCCGGCTGGGCAAGGTCTTCCTGTCGGACCTGGTCGGCAACGGCACCCTCACCCCCGAGCTGGGCCGTTTCCTGCGCGCCGCGGTGCTGGCCCGCAAGAACATCATGATCGCCGGGGCCACCAACGCCGGGAAGACCACCCTGCTGCGCGCCCTGGCCAACGAGATCCCGCCCCACGAGCGGCTGATCACCGTGGAACGCGCCCTGGAACTGGGGCTGGACGCCTTCCCCGACCTGCACCCCAACGTGGTGGCCTTCGAAGAACGGCTGCCCAACTCCGAGGGGCAGGGCGCCATCTCCATGGCCGAGCTGGTGCGCCGGTCGCTGCGCATGAACCCCTCCCGGGTCATCGTCGGCGAGGTGCTGGGCGACGAGATCGTCACCATGCTCAACGCGATGACCCAGGGCAACGACGGGTCGCTGTCGACCATCCACGCCAACTCCTCCATGGAGGTGTTCAACCGGATCGCCACCTACGCCATCCAGGCCGAAGAGCGGCTGCCGGTGGAGGCCACCCACATGCTCATCGCCGGGGCCATCGACTTCGTGGTCTTCATCGAAAAACGCAACGACTACGGCCGCGGCGGCCGGCTGCGCCGCTTCGTCTCCAGCGTCCGCGAGGTCACCGGCTGCGACCAGCGGGTGCTGTCGTCGGAGGTGTTCGCGATGGGCCCCGACGGGCACGTGGTGCCGGCCGCCCCCATCTCCTGCGCCGATGAGCTGGCCGCCTACGGCTATGACGCCGCGACGGGAGGTGGCTGGTGATCTTCGCCCCGGACGTGCTGGCCGCCATCGTCGCCGGCGGCCTGGCCGGCGGCGGGCTGGTGCTGCTGGCGGCGGCGATCCGAGGCCTGCCGGTGCGGCCCGGCAAGCCCCCGCGGCGGCGCGGCCGCCAAGAGCTGATCCGCACCCTGACCACCCGCAGCGCCGTCTCGGTGCTCGCCGGGGTGGCGGTGCTGGTGGTGACCCGCTGGCCGGTGGCCGCCATCGGCGCCGCCCTGCTGGTGCTGGGCTGGGAGGGCCTCGTCGGCGGGGCCGCCGAGGAGCGCCGCGCGATGGCCCGGCTGGAGGCCCTGGCCGCCTGGACCGAGTCGCTGCGCGACACCATCGCCGGCGCGGTCGGGCTGGAACAGGCCATCCCCTCCTCGGTGCGGGCCGCCGCCCCGGCCCTGCAGCAGCCGCTGCGCACCCTGGTGGACCGGCTGCACACCCGCATGCCGATGCCCGAGGCGCTGCGCCGCTTCGCCGACGACCTCAACGACCCCTCGGCCGACCTGGTGGTCGCCGCGCTGATCCTCAACGCCCGGCTGCGCGGCCCCGGGCTGCGCGACATGCTCACCGCGCTGTCCGCCTCGGCCCGCGCCGAGCTGGACATGCGCCGCCGGGTGGAGGCCGACCGGCGGGCCACCCGGCGCAGCGTCAACGTCGTGGTGGGCGTGTCGGTGGGCACGGCGCTGCTGCTGACCATCTTCAACCGCTCCTATGTGGAGCCCTACGACGGGCTGCTGGGCCAGATGGTGCTGTGCGTGGTGCTCGCCCTGTATGCGGCGGCGTTCCTGTGGCTGCGCCGCCTGGCCCGCTACGACATGCCGCAGCGCCTGCTGAGCGCCCCGGCACAGGCCCGTCCCGGCGTGCCCCGCGAGGTCCCCGCCACCGTGGCCGGCTGGCAGGGCACCCTCACCCCGCCGCTGCGCGGCCGCCACGCCATGGACGCCGGCGGCGGCGGTGCCGGACCCGCGGGAGGTGGCCGGTCGTGACGGTCGTGGGCTGCGCGGAGCGCGTCCCGGTCTCCCGGTGCGGGGACGGCGCCTCCGGCCCGGAGGGGGGTGAGCGGGCGTGACGATGGCGATGCTGGCCGGGGCCACCGTCGGGCTGGGGCTGTACCTGCTGGTGCGGGCGCTGTTCCCGGCGCGGCCGGGGCTGGCGGCGAGCCTGGCGGCCTTCGACCGGGCCCGGGCGCAGGACACCGCCGAACGGCAGCGGCGCGTCTCCCCCGGCATGGAGGAGATCAGCGGGCTGCGCGCCCGGGTGGGACGCGCGCTGGTCCGCTTCTATGAGTCGCGGGGCTGGGAGCAGCGGTCGGTGCGGGCCGACCTGGCGCTGCTGGAACGCTCATACGAGGGGTTCTTGGCCACCAAGTTCCTGCTGCCGGCCGCCGCGCTGATCTTCATGCCCGTGCTGGTGGGGTACGCGGCGCTGGTGGGGCTGGGCGACTCGCTGGCGGTGCCCGCCTGGATGGCGCTGATCATGGCGGGGTTCTTCTTCTTCCTGCCGGACCTGCAGCTGCGGCAGGAGGCCGCGCAGCGCCGCCGCGACTTCCGCCATGTGGTCGGGGCCTTTTTGGACCTGGTGGCGATGAACCTGGCCGGCGGCCGGGGCGTGCCGGAGGCGCTGATGACGGCCGCCCAGGTGGGCGACGGCTGGGCGATGGTGCGGATCCGGGAGGCGCTGGCCAACGCCCGGATCGTCGGGCAGACCCCCTGGCAGGCGCTGGGCCGGCTGGGCGAGGAGGTGAACGTGGCCGAGCTGCGCGACCTGGCGGCGGCGTTGACGCTGGTGGCCGACGACGGCGCCAAGATCCGCCAATCGCTGGCGGCGCGGGCGGCCTCCATGCGCAGCCGGGAACTGTCGGAGCTGGAGGGCAAGGCGGGCGAACGCTCCCAGTCGATGCTGATCGCCCAATTGCTGTTCTGCTTCGGTTTCCTGGTGTTCCTGGGATTTCCGGCGCTGATCCGAATACTGGTGACATGACCCCCTGTGTGTGACCTTCGACCCCGAGGAGCCCTCGTGAACCTCTTCGACAACCCCGTCCTCATCTACCTGCGCGCCATGCTCGCCGTCCGCATCCACCGGGCCCGCACCGCCGACCGCGGGCTGGGGGTGTCCGCGATCGAATGGGCGATCATCACCGGCATGCTGGCCGCCATCGCGTTGACGGTCTACGGGGTCGTCCGCACGCAAGTCGGCAACGCCGCCAACAACATCAGCACCCAATACGAGAAATGACCGGGGCATGGCGGCCACGGCACGGGCCAGGCGCTCGGACCTGGGCGCCTCGTCGATGGAACTGGCGCTGCTCACCCCGATCCTGATCCTGGTCATCCTCAGCGTCGTGCAGTTCACGATGATCTTCCACGCCCGGCATGTGGCGCTGGCGGCGGCCCAGAGCGGGGCGCGGGTGGCCCGCAGCGAGCCCGGCGGCTCCTGGCGGGCCGAGGCCAGGGAACGGGCGGTGCGCTCGGTGCGCGGCTATGGGTCCAGGCTGCTGAGCGACCTGCGGGTCGTCACCGACGCCGACGCCGACGACAACCGCTGGGTGGAGGTCAGCGGCACGGCGGTGCGGGTCGTGCCGTTCCTGAGCAGCCGGGCGCTGCAGGTGCGCCAGCGGGCCGGCGGCCCGGTCGAATGCTTCCGGCCCGACGACGGCGACATCGACTGCGAGTGACCATGCCGGCGATCAGCAGACGCGCGATATGCCGCGCCGGGCGGGACGACGGCGGCGGCATGTCGCTGGAACTGGTGTTGATGACGCCCATCTTCGTGCTGTTTTTGATGCTGCTGGCCGCCGTGGGCCGCTACGTGGACGCCCAGAGCCAGATCGACGGGGCGGCCCGCGACGCGGTGCGCGCCGCCTCCGTGGCGCGCAGCGCCGAGCAGGCCCGGCGGCTGGCCCACCGGGTCGGCACCGACACCCTGCGCGGCACCCACTGGTGCCGGGGAGGCCCCGCCATCGCCACCGACACCCGGCAGTGGGGGCCCGGCGGGCGGGTCGCCGTCACCGTGACCTGCACCGTGGACCTCGGCGACCTGATGTTCCTGGGGCTGCCGGCCACCCGCACGTTCACCGGCAACGCCGTGGCCCCCATCGACACCTACAGCTACCGGGGCACCGACTTTGCAGCGGAGGGCCGGTGAAGGTCTTGCGAGGAGCCCTGCGGCGGGCCGGGACGGACGGCGACCGCGGCACCATCGCCATGTACACCGTGCTGCTCACCCCGTCGGTGCTGCTGCTGGCGGGGCTGCTGGTGGACGGCGGGCTGGCCATCCACGCCCGGCAGCGCGCCGCCGACATGGCCGAACAGGCCGCCCGCGCCGGCGCCAACGAAATCGACGTCCAGACGCTGCGCGCCACCGGCGAGCCCAGGATCGACGCCGCCGCCGCCTGCGCCAGCGCCTACGACCTGCTGGACGCCTACGGGCAGGAGGTCGCCGACCGCGACTGCCTGCCGGGAGCCGAGGAGGTCCGCATCACCGTGACGATCCGGGTGCGGCCGCAGCTGCTGGCCATCGTGCCGGGGCTGGGGCACTTTACGATGACCTCGACGGCATCCGCCCATCCAGAGACCGGCGAGACCCCCTAGAGGCACGATGTCACCACGCGATGCAGTCGGGATCCGCAGGCGCAGCGCCGGGGAGATACTGGCCGGGCTGGGGGCGCTGGTGGCGCTGTCGGCGCTGGTCGTCGGGGTGCCGTGCGCGCTGCTGCTGGCCTTCGGCTCGCCGCTGCCGGAGCGGATGCCCACCCTGGAGGACCTGACCGGCCGGATCGGCCCCTCGGCGATCATCACCGTGCTGGTCACCCTGGTGTGGCTGGCCTGGCTGCAACTGGTGATCTGCGTCCTGGTGGAGGTGCACGCCGGGATCCGCGGCGTCGGGGTGCCGGTCCGGGTGCCGCTGGCCGGCGGGCTGCAGCCGCTGGTGCACCGGCTGGTGCTGGCCGCGCTGCTGCTGTTCACCACCGCCAGTGCGGTCATGCCCGCCTTCTCGGGCCGGGACATGCCCTCCACCGCGCCGGTGGCCGCGGTGCAGACCGACCACTTCCGGCCGGTGGCGGCCACCACGCCGCTTGCGCGGGCCGAGCCGTCCGGCACGGCCGAAGAAGGGGCGCGCGCCCTCGCCGAGAGCGTCGCGGCCGAACCGACCGAAAAGACGCAGACCACCAAGATCTACCGGGTGCAGCCGCCGCAGGGCCGCCACCACGAGAGCCTGTGGGAGATCGCCGAGCGGTGCCTGGGCGAGGGCCGCCGCTACAAGGAGATCTACGAGCTGAACAAGGGCCGGGTGCAGCCCGACGGCAGCAAGCTGACCTACGCCAGCCTCATCCGGCCCGGCTGGATCCTGGAGATGCCCGCCGACGCCGTCGGCGTCCAGGTCGTGCCGGTCGAAGACCTGGAGGAGTACTTCCGCTACGGGCATCCCAAGCCCGACCCCGAACCCCGCGGCCAGGACGGGCGGGAAACACCCCGGCAGGCCCCCGAAGAGGCCCCGCCCGCGCCGTCTGCTCCGCCTTCGCAACCACCCGCCGCACAGACCCCTGCGCCGCCCGCCGAACAGGTCCCGCAGCCGCCGGCCGCGCAGGCCCCGCAGCGTCCCGCCGAGCAGGCCCCCGCCCGGCCGGACGAGCCGGCCCAGCAGCCGCACGCCCACCGGCTCGAACCCGCCGACGAGGGGCCGCCGCCGGTCACCGGGCTGCCGCTGCCGTCGATCGACCTGGGCTGGCCGCACGGGCTGGCGGCGGCCTCGCTGCTGGCCGCCGGCGTGCTGACGGCGCTGGGCCGGCGGCGCCGCGAGCAGATGTGGCACCGCGGATTCGGCACCATGATCGCCCGTCCCGAGGGGGAGGCCGCCCGCGCCGAGGAGGCGCTGCGCGTCGGCCAGGACCCCGAGGGAGCCCAGCTGCTGGACCTGAGCCTGCGCCAGCTGTCACGGGCGCTGGCCGACCGGGGCCGCACCCTGCCCACCGTCTACGGCGTCCACCTGGGCGCCGAGAGCCTGGACCTGTGGGTCGCCCCCGCCGACCCCAACCCGCCCGAGCCCTGGCGCGCCTTCGACGACGGGCAGGTGTGGCGGCTGTCGGCCGACACGCTGCCCGCCCTGCGGGAGGCCGCGCTGGGCGACGTGCTGGCCCCCTACCCGGGCCTGGTGTCCATCGGCACCAACGCCAACGGCCGGATCCTGGTGGACCTGGAGGCCGCCCAGGGGCTGATCGCGGTGCGCGGCCCGGAGGAGACCCGGCGGGCGGCGCTGGCCGCCATCGCCCTGGAGCTGGCCACCAACCGCTGGTCGGACCACATGCGCATCACCCTGGTCGGCTTCGACCCCGACCTGGCGCGCAACCTCGCCGAGATCGCCCCCGACCGCATCCGCACCGTGGCCTCCCTGCAGGAGGCGCTGCCGGAGCTGGAGGGCCGCAGCGAGGAGGTGCGCCAGGCGCTGGCCGCCTCCGGCGCCGACTCGGTGCTGACCGGCCGCTGCCGCGGCGTGTTCGGCGAGGCGTGGATGCCGCACTACCTGATCATGGCCGACCAGCCCACCGACGCCGAGACGGCCCGCCTGGTGGCGCTGGCCCGCACCGGCCGGCGCATGGCCTCCGGCTACCTGGTCGCCGGCGAGGTGCCGGGCGCCACCTGGACCTGGGACGTCACCGCCGACGGCCGGCTGCACGCCGGGGTGCTGGGCTTCGACGTGCAGGCCCAGCTGGTGCGCCCCGAGCACTACCAGGCGGTGGCCGACCTGTTCCGCACCGCCTCCCGCACCCAGGGCGCTCCGCTGCCGGGCCCCGCCGACGGGGAGCAGCCGCCGTCCTTCGACCACCGTCCCGAAGTGGACATCCGGCTGCTCGGCCCGATCGAGGTGGACGCGCCGGGCCCGATGGACGAAAGCCGCCGGGCGCTGTGCACCGAGGTGCTGGTGTACCTGGCCACCCATCCCGGCGGGGTGCACCCCACGGTGCTGAGCGGGGCGATCTGGCCGCGCGGCGTCAGCGCCGGGGTGCGCGACGCCTGCATCGCCCGCGTCTCCGACTGGCTGGGCCGCGACTCGCGCGGCCGTCCCAACCTCTACTACGACGAGCGCGGACGCATCCGGCTCGGCTCGGAGGTGCGGGTGGACTGGTCGGTGTTCCGCTGGCTGGTGTGGCGTTCGGCGGCCGAACCGGCCTCTGAGACCGCCTACCTGTCCTACGCCCTGGACCTGGTGCGCGGCCCGCTGCTGGCCGACCGGCCGCGCGGCCGCTACGGCTGGCTGGCCGCCGACCAGCTGGAGTACGAGGCCACCGCCCGCGTCATCGACGTCGCCCACCGCCTGGCCGTGCTGCGGCTGGAGGAGGGCGACGCCCACGGCGCGGTGAACGCCGCCCGGGCCGGGCTGCGCATGGTCCCCGACGACGAGGGCCTGTGGCGCGACCTGCTGCGCGCCACCCACGCCACCGGCGACGCCACCCAGGTGCAGGTGGTGGTGGACGAGCTGCGCCGCAGGCTCGGCCGCGACCCGCTGATGGACCACCTGCAGCCGGAGACCGAGGCCCTCATCGAGGAGCTGGTGCCGCACTGGCGTCAGGTCGCCCACCGGTGACGGCCGATTCGTGGCTCAGCAGCCACGCCTTGCGTTCCAGGCCGTAGTAGTAGCCGCCCAGGCGTCCTTTGGGGGCGCCGCCGGAGGGCAGGACGCGGTGACAGGGGATGGCCGGGGCGATGAGGTTCTGGGCGCACGCCTGGCCCGCGGCGCGGGCGGCGGTGCGGTCCATGCCCGCCAGCACGGCCAGTTCCGCGTAGGTCACGGTCTGCCCGGGACCGACCCGCCGCAGCGCCCGCCACAACCGCTCCCGCCGCTGCGAGGCGGGGTGGTGGACGGGGAGGGCGTCCAAGGCGGTCAGGTCGCCGTCGAAGTAGGCGAGGTGGGCCTTGGTGATGGCGCCCAGGTCGCCGACCGGCCGCAGCTCCAGGGCGCGCAGGGACGGGTGCAATCGCGCGTGCAGCTCGGCGGGGTCGGCGGTGAAACCGGCTCCGACCAGGGCGCCGTCGTGCTCCAGCAGCGCCAGCGGGCCGATCGGGGTCTGCAGCACGGTCGTGTTGATCGTCAAACCTTCTCCAAAGTCCGTTGCGGGATCGCCGGCAGGGACGTCCACAGGTGCATGGCCGCATAGGCGCGCCAGGGACGCCAGCGTTCGGCGCGTCCGACCAGCTCGGCGGGGGAGGCCGCGCCGTCTGCGGCCAGGGCGTGCACGGCGCTGCGCAGGCCCGGGTCGGTGGCGGGGAAGGCGTCCGGGTCGCCCAGGGCGCGCATGGCCACGTACTCGGCCGTCCACGGGTCGAAGCCGGGCAGCTCCAGCAGCCGGCGGGCGGTCTCGGCGGGGTCGGCGCCGCCGTCCAAATCCAGCTCGCCTGCGGCCACCGCGCGGGCCAGGGCCTGCAGCGCGCGCCGCTGGGCGTCGCTGAGGCCCAGGCCGGACAGGTCGGCGCCGGCGACCTGCGCGGCGGTGGGGAAGCAGTGGGTCAGCGTGCCCGCCGGCTCCGGCAGCGGCCGCCCGCAGCGGGCCGCCAGCCGTCCGGCCAGGGCGCCGGCCGCCGCCGGTGACGCCAGGCGGCCCAGCACCGCCCGCACGGCCAGTTCGAAGCCGTCGAAGGCGCCCGGCACCCGCAGCCCCGGCCGCGCCGCCACCAGCGGGGCCAGCAGCCGGTCGGCGCCCAGCGTGCGGCTCACCGCCTGCGGGTCGGCGTCCAGGTCCAGCAGCCTGCGGCAGCGCGCCACCAGGCGGGCCACGCCCCGCAGGTCGGGGGCGTCGACGCGCAGCAGCACATGGTCCGGCCGCATCAGCAGCTCGATCCGGCAGCCTCCCGGGCCGGTGCGGGCGTAACGCTCCGCGCCGGCCTCCTCCACCCCGGGGATCGCCTGGGACGCCAGGAACTCCAGCAGGGCGCGGGCGTCGAACGGCGGACGCACCGCCAGCCGCAGCTCCAGCCCGGAGCCGGCGGCCGGCCGCGCCCCGCGCAGCTGGGAGGGCGTCTGCCCGTAGACCTCGCGCAGCGTCGCGTTGAACTGCCGGACGCTGCCGAACCCGGCGGCGAACGCCACGTCCGTCACCGGCATGGACGTCTCGCGCAGCAGCCGCAACGCCAGCCGCAGCCGCCGGCTGCGCGCCACCGCCAGCGGCGAGGCGCCCAGCTCGGCGGTGAACAGCCGGTGCAGATGCCGTTCGGTCACCGCCAGCCGCCGGGCCAGGCCCCGCACCCCCTGCTCGTCCACCACGCCCTCTTCGATCAGCCGCAGCGCCCGCCGCACCAGGTCGCCTTTGAAGTCCCAGGCGGCCGACCCCGGGGCGGCCTCCGGCCGGCACCGTTTGCAGGGGCGGAACCCGGCCGCCTCGGCCGCCGCCGCGTCCCGGTAGAACCGCACGTTGTGCCGTGCCGGGGTGCGCGCCGGGCAGATCGGGCGGCAGTAGACGCCGGTCGAGGTGACCGCGGTGAAGAACCGCCCGTCGAACCGGGCGTCCCGGGCGCTGATCGCCCGGTAGCAGGAGTCGAAATCCAGCACGTCTTCGAGTAAACCCCAGGCCGCCGCGCCGGGCTGGCGGGAATCGGACCGCCTGGTCGGCTCAGCCGGACTTGCCGATGCCGATGCCGAACTCCCGGTAGACCCGCTCCCAGAACCCGTCGCGCAGCCAGGTGCGGGCCTCCTGGTAGGGGCGCAGCGAACGGCCCAGCTCCTTTTCCGCCTCGATCAGCAGCTCCTTGTCGATGACCGGGGGCAGGATCGGGCCGGGCAGCAGGTCGCGGATGTTGTCGCGGCCCCGCTCGAAGATCCACTTTTGCGCCACGTGCTCGCCGATCTCCTCCATCTGGTGGCGGTCCGGGCCGAGCTTGCCGTTGTGGCCCGAGGACGGCAGCGCACCGCCCGGGCGCGTCCCGACGCCGGGGATCGGCCGGGTGGAGGGGGAGCGGCCGGCGAACACCTGGGCCGGGGAGGGCACCGAGGAGTTCTTGGAGTGCACCGCCGCCTCCCGGGATGCGGCGGCCGGGGGGACGGGCAGCGCCTTGGCCTTGGTGAAATAGGGGCGCAGGAAGTCCGCCGACAGCACCTCCACCGTGTCGGACTCCCACACCAGCCACTCGGCCTGGTTGGAGCCGTGGGTGGGTTCCACCCCCCACAGGTGCACCAGCACCCCGTAGCGCTGGGCGGCCTCCACGGCCGGCAGCATGTCCTCGTCCCCGGCCAGCAGCACCGCGTCGGTGATGGCGCGATGGCGGGCCAGCGCCTCCAGGTCGGCGCGCAACTGGGCGTCCACGCCCTTTTGCTGCCCCTGGGCGTTGAGGTTTCCCAGCCGCAGCTTCACCCGCGGCAGGTTGGCGATCACCCGCTGGTCCACGGTGGGCTGGCGGCGCGGAGCGGCGTCGAACCAGTAGACCCGCAGCAGCTCGCCGCGCAGTTCCTTGGCGGCGTAGTCGATGAGGGCGTTGATGAGCTGTTCGGCCGCCACCCGGTACTCGCGGCGGGACGTGGCGTCCAGGAGCAGTGCCCCCGAGGCAGCGTAGAGGTACCCCGCGTCCACGAAGACGGCGTAGCGGGCAGGCTGGGGAACATGCTCCGAGGTAGCCATGGGCTTCCTACCTTATTCGCGTACGCACGCTTGCGGAGCGAAACCATGGACCCTGCTTCGCCGCGGCCCCGTTGACCTGCGTGGCCGGTGGGGCAAACCGCCAGGCGCCGGGCGTGTCCGCAATGCGGCGCCCATAAAGGCGCCCGGAGACCGTCCGGAAGGTCAGTGCGGCAGGACGGCGGCCCGCCAGGCTCCGGGGCCGTGCGGCAGCGGCCGGCGCATCATCCGGGACCGGTCGGCCCAGCCCGAGCGGCGGGCCGGAGCGGCGGCGGACCGCGCGGCCGCCGCGGCCCGCGCCGACAGCACCGCCACCAGGGCGGCGACCTCCTCCGCGGTGGCGTCGCCTCGGATGACCTGAAGGAACGGCCTGCCCTCAGCGCTCATGCAGCCTCCTTGCCGGCCCGCCGGGGCCGGAAACGACATTGCCGAATCGCAGTCGCCGGGTCACAGCGGAATGTTGCCGTGCTTCTTGGGCGGCAGCGAGGCCCGCTTGTCGCGCAGCGCCCGCAGCGCCCGGATCACATGGCCCCGCGTCTCCGACGGCTTGATCACCGCGTCCACATAGCCCCGCTCGGCGGCGATGTAGGGGTTGGCCAGCGTGTCCTCGTACTCGGTGATCAGCCGGGCGCGCAGCGCCTCGGGGTCCTCGGCGGCGGCCAGCTCCCGGCGGTAGAGGATGTTGACCGCGCCCTGGGCGCCCATCACCGCGATCTGCGCGGTCGGCCAGGCCAGGTTGATGTCGGCGCCCAGGTGCTTGGAGCCCATGACGTCGTAGGCGCCGCCGTAGGCCTTGCGGGTGATCACGGTGACCAGCGGGACGGTGGCCTCGGCGTAGGCGTACAGCAGCTTGGCGCCGCGCCGGATGATGCCGCCGTACTCCTGGTCGGTGCCGGGCAGGAAGCCGGGCACGTCCACGAAGGTCAGCACCGGGATGTTGAAGGCGTCGCAGGTGCGCACGAACCGGGCCGCCTTCTCGGAGGCGGCGATGTCGAGGGTGCCGGCGAACTGCATCGGCTGGTTGGCGACCACGCCCACCGAGCGGCCCTCCACCCGGCCGAAGCCGACGATGATGTTGGGCGCATACAGCGGCTGGATCTCCAGGAAGTCCCCGTCGTCGAGGACGTGCTCGATGACGGTGTGCATGTCGTAGGGCTGGTTGGCCGAGTCCGGGATCAGCGTGTCCAGCTCCGGGGCTGGCTCGGTGGGATCGGCCTGCACGTCGTAGGAGGGCGGGTCGGACATGTTGTTGGACGGCAGGTACGACAGCAGCGCCTTGACGTATTCGAAGGCGTCCTCTTCGTCGGCCGCCTGGTAGTGCGCCACCCCCGACTTGGTGTTGTGGGTGTGGGCGCCGCCCAGCTCCTCCATGGTGACGGTCTCACCGGTGACGGTCTTGATCACGTCCGGGCCGGTGATGAACATGTGCGAGGTCTTGTCGACCATCACGATGAAGTCGGTGATGGCGGGGGAGTAGACCGCGCCGCCCGCGCACGGCCCCATGATCAGCGAGATCTGCGGGATCACGCCGGAGGCGTGCACGTTGCGCTTGAAGATCTCCGCATACAGGCCGAGGGCCACCACGCCCTCCTGGATGCGGGCGCCGCCGGAGTCGTTGATCCCGATCACCGGGCAGCCGGTCTTGAGGGCGTGGTCCATGACCTTGCAGATCTTTTCGCCGAAGACCTCGCCCAGCGACCCGCCGGAGACGGTGAAGTCCTGGCTGAAGACCGCCACGTGCCGGCCGTCGATGGTGCCGTAGCCGGTGACGACGCCGTCGCCGTAGGGACGGTGCTTGTCCATCCCGAAGTTGGTGGAACGGTGCCGGGCCAGCTCGTCGAATTCCACGAAGGACCCCGGGTCCAGCAGCGCGTCGATCCGCTCCCGGGCGGTCATCTTGCCCTTGGCGTGCTGCTTTTCCACCGCTTTGGCCGAACCGGCGTGCACCGCCTCGTACCTGCGGCGCTCCAAATCCGCGATCTTGCCGGCGGTGGTGTGGATGTCGATATCGCCCGTGGGCTCGGGAGCATGCATCGCCATGGCTGAAAAGAGTAACCAGGTGCCACCGGCGAACTTCCGTCAGGTCCCGGTTACCGGTCGGTCCGTCCGTTTCGCGGGGGGATCGGATGGCTACGCTGGCCTCGTGGCTACCAATATGCGCGACTCGGCCGCCGGCCAGGTCCCCTCGGAGCAACGCAAAGCGCTGCGCGAGGAAATGCCCGAGCCGCTGCGGCGGGACGTCCGGCTGCTGGGCGCCATGCTGGGCGAGATCCTCGTCGAGTACGGCGGCCCGGATCTGCTGGAGGACGTGGAGCGGCTGCGGCACGCCGTCATCGACGCCCGCCAGGGCCGCGTCTCCATCGACGAGGCCGCCGCGCTGGTGGCCGGCTGGGACCTGGAGCGCGCCGAGCTGGTCGCGCGGGCCTTCACCGTCTACTTCCACCTGACCAACCTGGCCGAGGAGCACCACCGCATCCGCGCCCTGCGCGAGCGGGACACCGACCCGGCCCACCCGGTCTCCGGCTCGCTGGCGGCGGCGGTGGCGCAGATCCGCGGCACCGGCGAGCACCGCCTGGCGCAGGTGCTGGACGGGCTGGAGTTCCGGCCGGTCTTCACCGCCCACCCCACCGAGGCCCGCCGCCGCGCCGTGGTCACCGCGATCATGCGGATCAGCGCGCTGCTGCAGGACTTCAACGACCCCCGCAAGGGCGCCGCCGAGCGGGACGAGATCCGCCGGCAGCTGCGCGAGGAGATCGACCTGCTGTGGCGCACCGCGCTGCGCCGCCACACCCAGATGGACCCGCTGGATGAGGTCCGCACCGCGATGGCGGCCTTCGACGAGACCATCTTCCGGGTCGTCCCGCAGCTGTACCGCGCCCTCGACAGCGCCCTGGACGTGGGGGCGAGCGGCCCGGCCAGCGGCGCCCGCCCGCCCCGCGCCCACGCCTACCTGCGCTTCGGCAGCTGGATCGGCGGCGACCGGGACGGCAACCCGTATGTGACCGCGCAGATCACCCGCGAGGCGGTGCTGATCCAGTCCGACCACGTGCTGCGCGCCCTGGAGAACGCCTGCACCCGCATCGGCCGCCGGCTGACCGTCAGCTCCGCCACCACCCCGCCGTCGGCCGCGCTGCGCAACGCGCTGGACGCCGCCCGCACCGCCTACCCCCTGCTGATCGCCGAGCTGGCCAAGCGCTCCCCGGAGGAGCCGCACCGCCAGTACCTGCTGTATGTGGCCGAGCGCATCGCCGCCACGCGCGCCCGGCACGCCGACATGGCCTACCGCTCCCCGGAGGAGCTGCTGGCCGACCTGCGCCTGGTGCAGGAGTCGCTGGCCGGCGCCGGGGCCGTCCGGCAGGCCTACGGGGAGCTGCAGCACCTGATCTGGCAGACCGAGACGTTCGGGTTCCACCTGGCCGAGCTGGAGATCCGCCAGCACTCGCAGGTGCACGAAAAGGCCCTGGCCGAGGTCCGGGCGGGCGGGGCGCTCAGCGAGATGACCGAGGAGGTCCTCGACACCCTCCGCGTCGTCTCCTGGATCCAGCGGCGCTTCGGGGTGCGGGCCTGCCACCGCTATGTGGTCTCCTTCACCCGCTCGGCCGACGACATCGCCGCCGTCTACGAGCTGGCCGAATCCCTGGGCGACCACGCCCCCGTCCTGGACGTGGTGCCCTTGTTCGAAACCGGCGAGGACCTGGACCGGGCCCCGTCGGTGCTGGAGGGCATGCTCAAGCTGCCGGCGGTGCAGCGCCGGCTGGCCGAGACCGGGCGGCGGCTGGAGGTCATGCTCGGCTACTCGGACTCGGCCAAGCAGCTCGGCCCCACCAGCGCCACGCTGCGGCTGTATGACGCGCAGGCGGCGCTGGCGGCCTGGGCCGCCCGCAACGGCATCACCCTCACCCTCTTCCACGGCCGCGGCGGCTCGCTGGGCCGCGGCGGCGGCCCGGCCAACCGGGCGATCCTGGCGCAGGCGCCCGGCTCGGTGAACGGCCGGTTCAAGGTCACCGAGCAGGGCGAGGTCATCTTCGCCCGCTACGGCCAGCGCGAGATCGCCAAACGGCACATCGAACAGGTCACCAACGCGATCATGCTGGCCTCCACTCCGGCGGTGGAGGCCCGCGCCCACGAGGCCGCCGTGCGCTTCCGCCCGCTGGCCGACCGGATCAGCGCCGCCGCCCAGGCCGCCTTCCGCGCCCTGATCGAGACCGAGGGCTTCGCCGAGTGGTTCGCCCGGGTCAGCCCGCTGGAGGAGATCTCCCGGCTGCGCATCGGCTCCCGTCCGGCGCGCCGCACCGCCACCCGCAGCCTGGAGGACCTGCGCGCCATCCCCTGGGTGTTCGCCTGGACCCAGACCCGGGTCAACCTGCCCGGCTGGTACGGGCTGGGCAGCGGCCTGGAGGCGGTGCTCGGCGGCGGGGACGACGAGGCGGGGCTGGCGGAGCTGCAGGAGGCCTACCGGTCCTGGCCGCTGTTTGCGGTGATGCTCGACAACGCCGAGATGAGCCTGGCCAAGGCCGACCGCGCCATCGCCGAGCGCTACCTGGCGCTGGGCGGCCGTCCGGAGCTGACCGAGCGGGTGCTGGCCGAGTACGACCGCACCCGCTCCCTGGTGCTGGCGGTCACCGGGCACCGGCGGCTGCTGGAGAACCGGCGGGTGCTCTCCCGCGCGGTCGAACTGCGCAACCCCTATGTGGACGCCCTGTCGCTGCTGCAGCTGCGGGCGCTGACCGCGCTGCGGGAGGGCGTGGCCGACGACGCCGAACGCGCCCGCCTGGAGGAGCTGCTGCTGCTGTCGGTCAACGGCGTGGCCGCCGGGCTGCAGAACACCGGCTGACGCCCGTGGGGTTGGATGGGGGTGTGAGCGAGTCACCCTTCACCGACCTGGCCCGGCCACCGCTGAACGAGCGGGCGCTCAACCGGATGCTGGTGCGGCCCGAGTCGCTGTGGCGGCGGGTGCGGGTCGTCGCCGAGACCGGCTCCACCAACGTCGATCTGGCCGAGGCCGCCCGCCGGGGCGAGCCGGAAGGGGCGGTGCTGGTCGCCGAGTCGCAGCGCGCCGGGCGGGGACGGCTGGGCCGGTCCTGGACGGCGCCGCCGCGCTCGGGCCTGACGTTCTCGGTGCTGCTGCGCCCGCCCGTCGAGGCGGCGGCGCTGGGCTGGCTGCCGCTGTTGACCGGGCTGGCGGCGGCCGAGGCGCTGCGCCGCGTCACCGGCCGCGTCACCGAGGACCTCACCGAGGGTTCCGCGCGGCGGAACGGGCGGGCCGCCGCCTTGGACGTCCGCCTCAAATGGCCCAACGACCTGATGGTGGGCGACCGCAAGCTGGGCGGGATCCTCGCCGAGCGGGTGGGGGACGCCGTGGTCATGGGCGTCGGGCTGAACGTGAGCCTGCGCGAAGGGGAACTGCCGGTGCCGACGGCGACCTCACTGCTGCTGGAGGGCGCCGCCTTCCGGGAACGGGAGGCGTTGCTGCGGGCGATCCTGCGCGAGCTGGAGGACTGGTACCGGCGGTGGACGGCGCAGGGCGGCGACGCAGAGGGCAGCGGCCTGCGCGCCGCCTACCGGGACCTGTGCGCCACGCTGGGCCGGCAGGTCCGCGTCGTGATGCCCGGCGACCAGGAGATCACCGGCCGTGTCGCCGACGTCGATGCCGCCGGCTGTCTGGTGGTGGTCACGCCGGAGGGCGAGCAGACGGTCGGGGCCGGCGATGTGGTGCACGTTCGGTGACCGGAAGTGGGATGTTTCACGCTTGGGGCACCAATCCGGCCTCATTTCTGTCACGATATCTGGCGTGGGTCGGTACGTGCCCCTTGCTGGTGATCGAATCGGGTGGTGACTTGGGACGGGTGAAGACAGACGAGGTCCCGGCGGTGACGCGGCCGTGCGCCGAGCCGTACCGGCCTGTCGGGGGTCCGGCCGATGACGTCCGCGAGCGGCGATAGCGGCGGCCGCCCCCGGCCGGAGGGGGAGGAGGGCGTCCTGCCCGACCCCCGGCGGTTCGAGGAGCTGCTGCTGGGCGGCGAGCTGCGCTACAACCGGGTGGATGCGATCCGCCTCGGCGGGGTGACCAAGGAGTTCTCCCAGCGGCTGTGGCGGGCCTTGGGCTACCCGCACCTGAGCGATGACGCGGTGGCCTTCACCGACCGCGACATCGACGCCCTGTGCCAGCTGCGGCGCCTGATGGACGAGGGCGTGCTGGATGAGGACGGGGTGATCCGCCTGGTGCGCGCCTTCGGCCAGACCATGACCCGCCTGGCCGAATGGCAGGTGGACCTGCTCACCAGCCTGACCGGTCAAGACGAGCTGGAGCCGCCCACCCCCGAGTCGCTGCGCGCGCTGGCCGAGCTGGCCGAAAAGCACATCGATGAGCTGGAACCGCTGGTGGTGCACGCCTGGCGGCGCCAGCTGGCCGCCGCCGGCACCCGCGCGCTGGCGCTGGCCGCCACCGCCGGCGAGTCCGACGCCACCCGCCCGCTGGCCACCGTCGGGTTCGCCGACATGGTCTCCTTCACCCAGATGAGCCGCGAGCTGGAGGAACCGGAGCTGGCCCGGGTGGTGGAGCGCTTTGAGGAGACCACCGCCGACGTGGTGGCCTCCCGCGGCGGGCGCCTGATCAAGACTTTGGGCGATGAGGTGCTCTTCAGCGCCGACTCCCCCGAGCTGGGCGGGGAGATCGCCTTGAGCATCGCCGAGGCCATCAAGGACGAGACCGAGATGCCGGACGTGCGGGTGGGCGTGGCATACGGCCCGGTGCTGCCCATGCGCGGCGACGTCTTCGGCACCACCGTCAATCTGGCCGCCCGGCTGACCTCCATCGCCCGTCCCGGCACGGTCGTCATCGACGCCGAGCTGGCCGCCGCGCTGGAGAAGTCGGAGGATTACACCGTCACCCGCATCGTCCGCCGTCCCGCCCGCGGCCTGGGCATCATCCAGCCCTATGTGCTGCGCCGCGCCACCGGCCGCTGAGGCTCGGCCTCCGGCCGTCCCGCCCGTGCGTCGGCATGGCGAGAGCGGAGGGGACGGCCGACGTTCCGGCTTTCGGGTCAGGCGTCGCCGTAGTCGGCGTCGTCCGGGGAGTCGGTGAGGCGCTGCAGGTAGTTCTGCTCACCCAGGGAGCGGACGAGGCTGAGCTCGGTCTCCAGGTAGTCGATGTGCTTTTCCTCGTCCTCGAGGATGTCTTCGAAGATCCGCGCGGAGGTGATGTCGCCGCGCGAGCGCATCAGCTCGATGCCGTGCCGCAGCCGGGCCACCGCCTCCATCTCGATCGCCAGGTCCGCCTCCAGCTGCTCGAAGACGGTCTGCCCGATGCGCAGCGGGTTGATCTTCTGGTAGTTGGGCAGGCCTTCCAGGAAGAGGATGCGGTCGGTCAGCCGCTCGGCGTGCCGCATCTCGTCGAAGGATTCGTCCCGGGTGTGCTTGGCGAGCCTGGTGTAGCCCCAGTTCTGCTGCATCTTGGCATGCAGGAAGTACTGGTTGATGGCGGTGAGCTCGGCCGTGAGCTGCTCGTTGAGCAGCGCGATGATCTCCTTGTCGCCTTCCATGCGGTCCATGTTTCCACGCGGAAGGCTTATTAGGACAGCATAAATCCCCCGGTTGGCAATGAACATCACAGGACAACCGCCCATCCCGGGGTGGAGTGCGCGTTATGCCGGTTAGGGGTGAGTGGCGGGAATCCTCCTCAAAAACTCTCGGCGGCGGTGGTGGCCTATGCGGCCGACGAGCCCGGAACGGCAGGCATGCCGAGCGGGACCTGCACTCCCTGCAGCGGCGCCATGGGCGTGGGAGCGAACGGATCGGCGGGCGCCTCCTCGACCGGCGGCAGGTCGTCGACGGCCTGCACCGGCGTGGCGGCGCGGTTCTCCCGGACCATGGCATACAGCCGCCGGGTGCACACCCCGCAGCCGGGCTTCATGCCGCACGCCGCCTTGACCTCCCGGACCGTCCCCGCACCGGCGGCCATGCAGTTGTGCACGTCGTCCTCGGTGACTTCGTTGCAGATGCACACGTACATCCGGTCGGGGACCTCCCAGAAGGGCGCGGGGGCGCACAGCCGTCGGGGCAGCCTCATTAGGTAAGGCTTCCCTAAGGTAACCGATGGATGTCCGCTTTGGCCAGAGCCCCGTCCCGCCGTGTGGAGCCCGGCCGGCGGGGAAGGGACCCCTCGCATCGAGGAGGTGACCGGTGGGTGATCTCTGGCCGGGGCAGGCGTATCCCCTGGGAGCCCGCTTCGACGGGGCGGGAACCAACTTCGCGGTGTTCTCCGAGGCGGCCGAACGGGTGGAGCTGTGCCTGTTCGACGACGCCTTCGACGACACCGCACCGCAGGGCGGGGAGACCCGCATCACCCTGCCGGAAGTGGACGGCTTCGTCTGGCACGGCTACTTACCGGGCGTCATGCCCGGCCGGCGCTACGGCTTCCGGGTGCACGGCCCGTATGAGCCGGAGCGGGGACTGCGCTGCAACCCCAGCAAGCTGCTGCTGGACCCCTACGCCCTGGCGATCGAAGGGCGGGTGGACTGGCACCAGGCGTGCTTCGGCCACGCCTTCGGCGACCCCTGGTCGCGCAACGACCTGGACTCCGCCCCCCACACCATGCGCTCGGTGGTGGTCAACCCCTACTTCGACTGGGGGGACGACCGCCCGCCGCGCACCCCCCACTGCGAGACGGTGATCTACAGGGCCCATGTGAAAGGCCTGACGATCGCCCACCCCGACATCCCGCCGCGGATGCGCGGCACCTACGCCGGGCTGGGCCACCCGGTGATGACCGAGTACCTGCGCGAGCTGGGCGTCACCGCGGTGGAGCTGATGCCGGTGCACCAGTTCGTCCGCGGTGACCCGCCGGCGCGGCGGCGCCCGCGCACCGGCCGGGGCGGCGGCCCCATCGGCTTCTTCGCCCCGCACAACGAGTACTCCGCCTCCGGCGGCCGGGGCGAGCAGGTCCTGGAGTTCAAGTCGATGGTCAAGTCCCTGCACGAGGCGGGCATCGAGGTCATCTTGGACGTGGCCTACAGTCACACCGCCGAAGGCGACCACCTGGGGCCGACCCTGTCGTTCAAAGGCCTGGACAACCCCTCCTACTACCGACTGTCGGACGACGACCCGCGCTACTACGCGGGCGCCGCCGGCAACGGCTTCCTGATGCGCTCCCCCCACGTCCTGCAGATGATCATGGACTCGCTGCGGTACTGGGTCACCGAGATGCACGTGGACGGCTTCCGCTTCGCCCTGACCGCCGCGCCGGGCGAGGCCGGCCACCTGAGCGCCTTCTTCGACCTGGTGCAGCAGGACCCGGTGGTCTCCCGGGTCAAGCTGATCGCCGCGCCGCCCGGTGCGGGCGAAGACGGCCGCCGGGCGGGAGGCCTGCCGCCGCTGTGGGCCGAGTGGAACGTCCGCTACCGCGACACCGTGCGCGGCTACTGGCGCGGCCGGCCGGGCACCGTGCTCGACCTCGCCTCCCGGCTGGCCGGCTCCCCGGACTTGTACGCCGGCGACGGCCGCCGTCCCAGCGCCTCGATCAACTTCGTGACCGGTCACGACGGCTTCGCCCCAGGCGACCGGGCGCGTCGCGGCGGCCGTTCCCGAAAACGCGGCCGCGCGGAGCCCGCCGGCGCTCCGGCCCTGCGCGAACGCCACGAACGCAATCTGCTGGCCACGTTGTTCCTGTCGCAAGGGGTGCCGCTGCTCTTCCAGGGGGACGAGCTGGGCGGCGCCTGCCGCCGGGACGGCGAGGACGCCCGGGTGGACTGGCGGCGGCTGCGCGAGGACCGCCGGCTGCCGGACTTCGTGCGCGAGCTGACCCGGCTGCGCGCGGCGCACCCGATCTTCCGGCGGCGCCGCTTCGCACGGGGGCGGCCGCTCGCCGGGACGGCCGCCTCACCCCACGGCGACATCGGCTGGTTCACCCCCGACGGCCGGGAGATGACCGAACGCGACTGGCGCGCGCCGCGCGCCAAGGCCCTGCAGGTCTTCTTGAACGGGGAGGCGATCGGCGAAGCGGGCCGGCACGGCCGGCGCATCCGGGACGAGTCGTTCCTGCTGATCTTCAACGCTCACCCCGGTGAGCTGTGCTTCACGCTGCCGCCCGAACACTACGGCGCCTCCTGGAGAAAGGTTCTGGACACCGCCGACGCCCGGCCGGCCGAAGACGACGCGGCCGTCGTCAAAGCCGGTGACGTACTGCCGGTGGCCGGGTGCTCGATCCAGGTGCTGCGCCGCATCTGACGGCCGGGCCCTCAAGGCGTCCCCGCCGCCATGGCCGGCGTACGGGATGCAGCGGCGGAGAAGACGACCCGTTGCCGACCTTTAGTCCCAGAATCGCCGATGATGCCGGGACGCTCGCCTTTCGCGGCGGTTCGCGGAGGTGTTTGGGGACGGCCGCCCCGCGGCGCAGGCCGCTTCCCGGCGAAGCCGCCCACAAGGGCGGCACAACGCCCGTTCTGCCGGGCGACGGAGCGCTGCGCGCCGGGTGCGTGACTTCCGGCGTGGGAGGAGTCACGTACGGTTACTTCCCGGTTTGGGGGGTATATCTGTGTTCGCGGATGTACTACACGTGGCAAACCGCAGGTCAAGAGGCCCGCGGTGGCCCCGGAAACATTCATGAATAGCCATACGATGCCCACATGACGTCTGTACTGCTCGCTGAGGACGACACCTCCATCTCCGAGCCTCTCGCCCGCGCACTGCGGCGCGAGGGGTACACCGTTGAAGTCAGCCCCGACGGCCCCCAGGCGCTCGAAAGGGCGCTGGGCGGCGGGGTCGACCTCATCGTGCTCGACCTCGGGCTCCCCGAGCTCGACGGGCTGGAAGTGGCACGTCGGGTGCGCTCGGAAGGACACGGCGTGCCCATCCTGATCCTGACCGCCCGGGCCGACGAAGTGGACACCGTCGTCGGGCTTGACGCGGGCGCCGACGACTACGTCACCAAACCGTTCCGGCTGGCCGAACTGCTGGCCCGGGTGCGCGCCCTGCTGCGGCGGGGCAGCACCGAGACCCCGATCGTGCAAGGGGTGCGGATCGACGCCGAGTCGCGCCGCGCCTGGATGGGCGATCAGGAGCTCCAGCTCACCACCAAGGAGTTCGACCTGCTGCGGGTGCTGGTCCGGGACGCCGGCAAGGTCGTCACCAGAGAACAGATCATGCGGGAGGTGTGGGACACCAACTGGTGGGGTTCCACCAAGACCCTGGACATGCACATCTCGTGGCTGCGCCGCAAGCTGGGCGACGACGCCGCCAACCCGCGCTACATCACCACCGTGCGAGGCGTCGGGTTCCGCTTCGAGCGCGGTGACTGAACCCTTTCCAACACCTGGCCCAAGGCATCGGGGACGGGGCCCGGGCGGTCTCCGCTGCCGCGACGTTCCAGGTCGCGGCAGCGTCCCTGACTGCAAGGCCCCGTCCCGGCGTGCGGAGGCGGCGTGTTGAAAAGGTTCATCGAACCCTTTTCAGCCGGATCGTTCCCGGCGGCCGCATGGCGCACCCGGCCCGGCCGCGCGGGGACGCCGCGCTCTGCCGGCGGCGATGTCGAGAAGGGTTCATGGGGACCTTTTCCGCCCCGGCGACGCGACCGCGGCGCAGCGCGCGCCGGGTCGTCGTCATGACCGGCCGGCGTCGGCCGCGGGCCGACCGGAGAAGGTCCGACATTCAGGCCGTGGCCGTGCAGCGGCGGGCGGTGTCCCGAGCACCGGTCCCGCCCGCCGCCACGGCCGCGGATCCATTCGACCGAAGGAGGCCCCATGAGGCGCCGGCTGCTGCTGTCGACCCTCGCGGTGGCGGTAGTCGCCATCCTGCTGCTGGGCGTCCCGCTCGCCTACACCACGCACCGTCTCATTTACGAAGAGGCCCACCGGTCGCTCGAACGCGAGACCGCCACGATCCTCGGCGGGGTGCAGCTCAGCCTGAGCACCGGTCGCATGGTCACCGCCGACCGGGTCGCCCAGGGGTACCCCGGGCGGTACATCGTGATAACCCTGCCGGACGACACGGTGATGACCGCCGGGGAGCGTCCCCCCAAGGGCACCGAGCTGCTGACCCATTCGCGCACCGCCGGGGGGATCGGGGTGCAGGTCTCCCAGCCCGCCGCCGCGGTGCACGAGCAGGCGCTGCGCCAGCTGCTGCTGATCGGCGGCCTGGCGCTGCTGGGGTTGGCGGTCACCGTGGCGCTGGCCATGTTCCAGGCCCGCAAGTTCACCCTGCCGCTGCGCGATCTGGCCGAGACCGCCGACCGGCTGGGCACCGGCAACGCCCGGCCGCGCCGCCGCCGCTACGGCATCCCCGAAGTGGACCGGGTCGCCGAGGTGCTGGACCGCAGCGCGGTGCGCGTGGCCGACCTGCTGGCCGCCAGCCGCGAGTTCGCCGCCGACGCCAGCCACCAGCTGCGCACCCCGCTGACCGCATTGTCGATGCGGCTGGAGGAGATGGTCCGCTCCGCCGACCAGCCCGAGGTCGTCCGGGAGGAGGGCGCCGCCGCGCTCTCCCAGGCCGAGCGGCTGGTGGCGGTGGTGGAGCAACTGCTGGCCCGCGCCCGGCACGACCGCACCGGCACCGCCCAGCCGGTCGGGCTGGACGATGTGGTCGCCCAGCAGGTGGAGGAGTGGCGGCCGATCTTCCGCCGCGCCGGCCGGGACATCCATCTGACCGGCGAACGCGGACTGGTCGGGCTGGTCAGCCCGGCCGGGCTGTCGCAGATCCTGGCCACCTTGCTGGACAACTCGCTGGTGCACGGCGCCGGCACGGTCACCATCACCACCAAGAACAGCGCCGGCTCGGTGGTCGTGGAGGTCGGCGACGAAGGCCCCGGCGTGCCTCCCGAACTGGAACGCCGGATCTTCGAACGCAGCGTCAGCGGCGGCGAAGGCACCGGGCTGGGCCTGTACCTGGCCCGCTCGCTGGCCGTGGTGGACGGCGGCCGGCTGGAGCTGCTGCAGGCCCGTCCGGCGGTGTTCGCGGTGTTCCTGCGCCAGGTCAACGAGATACAGCTGGCCGAAGAGCCGGTGGTGGTGGGCCCCACCTGATAGGCGCCGGGGTCTTTCAGCCGCGGCGATCGCCCACCGAGGAGGGGGCGTGCTCGTGCACCCGGGCGCCGCCGGAGGCCGCCCGCCATGCTCCGTGCGAGGCTCCGTGCGAGGCGGCCCCGTTCACGGCCGCCCCGTTCACCGGCTTGCCGCCGGCCGCCTGCGGCCGGACGGCCTCGGCGGGCTCGGGAAGCCCGGAGGCCGGGTCCACCGGCGGCGCCTGCACCGGCAGGAACACCCACTTCTTGTAGGACCAGAACCGGAACAGCGTGGCGATCCCGGTACCGAGGATCAGCGAGGCGTTGTAGGCCACCGGGTCGTCCAGGCCCAGCCCGTAGTGCGTGAACCCGATCACCAGATTGGTGATCACCAGCCCGACGCCGTTCAACGCAAAGAACAGCACATACTCGCGGCCCATCCCGGACCGGTCGCGGTGCCGGAACGTCCAGTACCGGTTGGCCAGGTAGGCGAACGTGGTGGCGACCACGGTGGCCACGGCGTTGGACTTCAGCGGCCCCAGATGCAACCCGAACTGCAGGGCGTTGGCCGTGCCGATGGTGATGACGAACGCCATCGCGCCCACGCTGCCGAACTTCGCGAGCTCGCGCACCAGGTGCTCGAACCGCCGGTAGAGATTGGCGATCAGGCTCACGAAGAAGAACCGTCCTTCCGGCCGCGGGGCAGTGTCGCCCATCGAGAATAGAGCCACCCGAAGGCGAGGGCGCCCAAAGCGCGATCTTTCGGGTGCGCCGGGCGGCCGCCCGGCACCGGGTGTGCCCCAGAGCACGCCGCCCACACCAGGTGAGACGCCGTCCACGCCGGGTTCGTTCACCTGCGAGCGGGCCGATAACCTTCTCGGCGTGAGAGAACCAGGGCGGATGCCGGTCGTGGGGATGATCGGGGGCGGGCAGCTGGCCCGGATGACCCAGCAGGCGGCGATCGGACTGGGGACGCCGCTGCGGGTCCTGGCCGCCTCCCCGCAGGACTCGGCCGCGCTGGTCTGCGCGGACGTGCGGATCGGCGAGCACACCAGCGCGGCGGACCTGCGCTCCTTCGCCAAGGGCTGTGACGTGGTCACCTTCGATCACGAGCACGTCCCGCCCGCCCTGATTGAGGAACTGGAGTCGGCCGGCACGATCTGCCGCCCCGGTTCGGCGGCCCTGCTGCACGCCCAGGACAAGCTGGTGATGCGCGAGCGGCTGAGCGCCATCGGCGCGCCCTGCCCGCGCTATGCGCCGCTGCCCGCCGACGACCCCATGGCGGCCCTGCGGGCGTTCGCCGACCAGGTGGGGCTGCCGCTGGTGCTCAAGGCCACCCGCGGCGGCTACGACGGCAAGGGCCTGTGGATCCTGGACGACCTGGACGCCGGCGCCGCGGCCCTGGTGGAGCGGCTGCTCGGCGAGGGGGTCGCCCTGATGGCCGAGGAGCACGTGCCGTTCCGCCGGGAACTGGCCGCGCTGGTCGCCCGCTCCCCGCACGGGCAGGGCGCCGCCTACCCGGTGGTGGAGACCGTGCAGCGGGACGGCATCTGCCACGAGGTGATCGCCCCCGCCCCCGGGCTGGAGGAGGAGCGGGCCGTCCAGGCCCAGCGGCTGGCCCTGGAGATCGCCGAACGCCTCGGGGTGACCGGCCTGCTGGCGGTGGAGCTGTTCGAGCTGGAGAGCGGGCTGGTGGTCAACGAGCTGGCGATGCGCCCGCACAACTCCGGGCACTGGACGATCGAGGGCGCCCGCACCTCCCAGTTCGAGCAGCACCTGCGCGCCGTGCTGGACCTGCCGCTGGGCTCTGCCGAGCCCACCGCCCGCCATGTGGTGATGGCCAACGTGCTGGGCGGCGATGACGCGGACATCTACCCCCGCTACATCCACGTGATGGCCCGCGACCCGGCCGTGAAAGTGCACTTTTACGGCAAGCAGGTGCGTTTGGGCCGCAAGATCGGGCATGTGACCGCGCTGGGCGACGACCTGGAGGAGACGCTGGAGCGGGCCCGCCACGCCGCCGCCTACCTGCGGTGGGGCCCGGCGCTGGGACCGGCCGAGGAGGGAAGATGACGGCACCGCTGGTCGGCGTGGTGATGGGCAGCGACTCCGACTGGCCCGTCATGAAGCAGGCCGCCGAGGCGCTGGAGGAGTTCGGCGTCCCGTATGAGGCCGATGTGGTCTCCGCGCACCGGATGCCGCACGACATGATCGCCTACGGCGCGCAGGCCGCCGAGCGGGGCCTGCGCGTGATCATCGCCGGGGCGGGGGGCGCCGCCCACCTGCCCGGCATGCTGGCCTCGGTGACCCCGCTGCCGGTGATCGGCGTCCCGGTCCCGCTCAAGCACCTGGACGGGCTGGACTCGCTGCTGTCCATCGTGCAGATGCCCGCCGGCGTCCCGGTCGCCACCGTCGCGGTCGGCGCCGCCCGCAACGCCGGGCTGCTGGCCGTGCGCATCCTGGCCGCCTCCGACCCCGAGCTGCAGGCCAAGATGCGCGACTTCCAGCAGGACCTGTACCGGCAGGCCAAGGCCAAGGGCGCCCGGCTGCGCGAGTCCCAGGGGGCCGAGGGCGCCTGAGGTTCAGTGGCGCAGCGCCCACTCCACCGCCGGGCAGCGGTCCATCACCACGTCCAGTCCGGCCGCCAGCGCCCGCTCGGCGGCCGCCTCGTCGATCACGTCGAACGGCATCCACACCGCCCCGGCGCCCCGCGCGATCGCCTCGTCCACCACCTTCCCGGCGAACTGCGCCCGCCGGTACACGCCCACCACGTCGATCTCGATGTCGGCGGGGATGTCGGCCAGCGTCGCATAGGCCCGCTCGCCCAGCACCGCCTGGGCCTGCGGGTGCACCGGGATGATCCGCTTGCCCCGTCCCTGCAGCTTGCGCGCCTGGTCGTAGACGGTCCGGGCGGGGTTGTCGGACAGCCCCACAAAGGCCCAGGTGCGTGACTTCTCCAGCAGCCGTGTGATCACATCCGGGTCGGCGTATCGCTCGTTCATGCCCGGCACAACATCAGGAACTGTCCGGCGCTTCCCATAGGGAACCGGCGAAACGCCGTACCGCCGCCTCGACCTCCTCCCGGGTGGCCTGCACCTCCTTGCCGCTGAGGATGAGCATCCAGCCGGTCTGCTTGCCGCCGGCGTCCCGTTCCCACCGGTAGAAGATGGGCGGCTGCGCGTCGGGCACGAACCGCATCAGCAGCCCCCAGGAGTCTTTCGGTGCCCCCAGCGCGTCGTGGTAGTGGCGGACCTGGAGCTGTCCGATCCGCTCCCAGGGGTAGAAGTCGGTGTGTTTGAAGCGCTTGCCGTAGATCTGGGTGATCCCCGTCTGGTCAATGACGTTTTCGGTCGGCCCGAGGGAGGCCCTTATCGAGGGAGGGCTCAACATGAACACGCCGCAGAGGGCCAGCAGCCCGCCCACGCAGGCCGCGAGCAGCACGAACACCGTCTTCAGCGCCCCCCGCCACCCGGTTGTCTCCACCCAGTCCAGGCCGATCGCTGAGGGCACCAGGGGCGCGAATTCCTTCAGCAGGAATGCCCCGATCCCGACGAGAAGCAGATAGAACAAGCACTCCCCGAGGGTGTATGCGACGTTCCGCCTGATGTGGGGGAAGCGGGCCTCGCCCGGCTGCCCGGTCCCCTGGGGGAGACGGACCTGGTCCGGGGCGACGGTGGAGGCCGGCGGCTGCGTGGGCGTCCCCTCTGCGGATGCGGGCCGGGACCGCTCGGGGAGCCGTACGGTCTCGGCGTCGGCCTCGCCCGCGGGCAGGGCCAGCCTGCTCAGCAGCTCCTCGGCGGTGGGGCGGCGGGCGGGGTCCTTGTCCAGGCACTCGGCGACCACCTCCCGCACCCAGCCGGGAAGCCCGTCGAGTTGCGGCTCCTGGTAGACGATCCGGTAAAGCAGGACGTGGGCGGGTCCCTTGCCGAAGGGAGCGACGCCGGCGGCGCGCGACAGCACCGTCCCGAACGCGAACACGTCGGCGGGCGGGCCGACCTGATCCCCGGTGATCTGCTCGGGCGCCATGAAGCCGGGCGTGCCGACCGTGCCGCCGGTGCGGGTGAGCGTGGTGCCGTCCAGGGCGCGGGCGATGCCGAAGTCGATGACGCGCGGCCCGTCCTCGGCCAGCAGGATGTTGGACGGCTTGAAGTCGCGGTGCACCAGCCCGGCCCGGTGAATGGCCTCCAGGGCCTCGGCCAGCCCGGCGGCCAGGCCGCGCAGCGCCTCCTCGGGCAGCGCCCCGTGCTCGGTGAGCACCTTCGCCAGCGACGGCCCGGGCACGTAGGCGGTGACCAGCCAGGGCGGGTCGCCGTCCGGGTCGGCGTCCACCACGGGGGCGGTGTGGAACCCGCCGACCCGGCGCGCCGCCGCCACTTCGGCGGCGAACCGCCGCCGGAACTCGGCGTCGGCCGCCAGCTCCGGCCGGATCACCTTGACGGCCACCGCCCGCCCGCCGGGCGAACGTCCCAAGAAGACCCGGCCCATCCCGCCGGCGCCCAGCCTGGCCTCCAGCCGGTACCGGCCGACCATCTGCGGATCGGTGCTCGCCAGAGCCTCCACGCGGCTCGTACCTCCAACCGTGGTGTCGGGCGGGGCGAACCCCGTTCTATCGCGGCCTCGCCGCCGCTGTCATCGCCACCGGCCGCGGGCCCGCGGCCGGTGGCGGGAAGGCGCCGGACCGACTTTGGTTACCGACGGGTAGCATTCGCGGTATGAGTGCCGATTTTCCCGCGTACGCCCCGTCGGAGGAGCATGAGTTGCTGCGGCGGACGGTGCGTGAGCTGGCTGAGACCAAGATCGCTCCGTATGCCGCGCAGGTGGATGAGAGCGGCGCCTTTCCGCAGGAGGCGTTGGATGCGCTGGTGGCGGCGGAGTTGCATGCGGTGCACATCCCGGAGGCTTATGGGGGTGCCGGGGCCGATGCGCTGGCCACGGTGATCGTGATCGAGGAGGTGGCGCGGGTGTGCGCCTCTTCGTCGTTGATCCCGGCGGTCAACAAGCTGGGCACGATGCCGTTGCTGCTGGCCGGTTCTGAGGAGCTGAAGCGGCGGTATCTGGCGCCGGTGGCGCGGGGGGAGGCGATGTTCTCCTATGCGCTGTCGGAGCCGGAGGCCGGGTCGGATGCGGCCTCGATGAAGACCCGGGCGGTGCGTGATGGGGATGCCTGGGTGCTCAACGGGGTGAAGATGTGGATCACCAATGCGGGGGTGTCGCAGTACTACACGGTGATGGCGGTCACCGATCCGGGTAAGGGGGCGCGGGGGATCTCGGCGTTCGTGGTGGACAAGGACGATGAGGGGGTGTCGTTCGGGCCGCCGGAGCGCAAGCTGGGGATCAAGGGGTCGCCCACCCGTCAGGTGATCTTGGAGGATGTGCGGGTGCCGGCCGAGCGGATGATCGGGGCGGAGGGCACCGGGTTCAAGACGGCGTTGGCGACGTTGGATCACACGCGGATCACCATTGCCGCCCAGGCGTTGGGGATTGCGCAGGGGGCGTTGGATTATGCGCTGGGGTATGTGAAGGAGCGTCGTCAGTTCGGTCGGCCGGTCGCTGATTTTCAGGGTGTGCAGTTCATGCTGGCCGATATGGCGATGCAGATCGAGGCGGCGCGGCAGTTGACTTATCATGCGGCGGTCAAGTCTGAGCGGGTGATGCGTGGGGAGAGTGTGCCGGATCTGACCTTTGTGTCCTCGGCGTGTAAGTGTTTGGCGTCGGATGTGGCGATGAAGGTGACCACGGATGCGGTGCAGTTGCTGGGTGGGTATGGGTATACGCGGGATTTCCCGGTGGAGCGGATGATGCGGGATGCGAAGATCACGCAGATTTATGAGGGGACGAATCAGATTCAGCGGATGGTGATGGCCCGCCAACTGCTGAAGAAGTAGCCGACCGCTGAAACGGGCGTCCACCCGGGGCCCCGGCCGGCACCACCGGCCGGGGCCGCCGTCGTGATCGTCACTTGCACAGCTTCTGCGAGGCCGTGCTCACCTGAGGGCCGGTGTCCTCATCGGACGGCGCGCCGGGCAGTGAGGCGATCTTGACCTTCTTGGCGCCCTTCCAGTCGGAACCCACGATGACCTGGATGGTGTCGCCGAGGGACGGAACCTTCTTGAGACGGGCGCCGGGGATGGCGGCGGCCAGCGTCTTGGCGGCGTCCACATTGGCCGACCCGTAGTGGATCTGGGTGGTGCGCAGGCCGGTGCGGGCCACCCCGGGCGGCACCGAGGTGCCGAAACCCACCCGGCGCAGGTCGCCGGCGGCCCTGGCGGCCAGACCGGGGGTGCCCACGCCGTTGCGGACCACCACGTTGATGTCACGGGGCTGCACGGTGGGAGCGTCGGGGTCCACGGTGGGCGAGGGAGAGGCCGGCTTGGGCGAGGGAGGATCGAACGGCTGATCCCGCCGGATCTTGGCGAACACCTCTTCGGCCTTCTCCCGGTCCCACAGCACGGTGGACTGGGGCGCCGACCCGTTGATCGGCGTCATGTAATTCTCGCTCTTGAGCGGGATCTTGACGAAGGTGACGTTGTCGGTGGACAGGTCCTTCATCTGATCGGCCAGGGCGGGCAGGTTCTTGGCCAGCTTCTCGTCCACCCGCAGCGTCTTCAATGCGGCATTGAGGAACCGGGTGGACTTGACCGGGTCGCTGAGGGTCTTGGTGTTGAGCGCCTGCTTGAGCAGGGAGGCCATGAACTGCTGCTGGCGCTCGATGCGGCCCAGGTCGCTGCCGTTGCCGATGCTGTAGCGGGCCCGGGCGAAGGCCAGCGCCTGCAGCCCGTTGACGTGGGTGGTGCCGGCGGGCAGCTTCAGCCCGCTCTTTTTGTCGTAAACGGCCTTCTCCACGCACACGTCCACGCCGCCGATGGCGTCCACCATGTTCACGAAGCCGTAGAAATTGACCTCGATGTAGTGGTCGATGGGCACGCCGGTGGCCCGTTTGACGGTGGCCACCGTCAGATCCGGCCCGCCGTACTGGTAGGCCCAGGTCAGCTTGCCGTAGCGGGCGGGGATCGGCGTCCCCTTGGGGCCCTCGGAGCCGTTGGAGCGGTGCGCCGGGATGATCACCAGCGAGTCGCGCGGCAGGCTCACCACCGAGATCCGGTCGTGGTCGCGCGAGATGTGCACCAGCATCATCGTGTCGGAGCGCTCGCCCTCGGCCCGGCCCAGCCGGGCCGCCTTCTGCTGCTCGGGCGTCAGCCCGTCCCGGCGGTCCACGCCCGCCACCAGGATCGTCATCGCCCCCTTGGGGCCGCCGCCGTCGCCGAGCCCGCCGACCCGCACCTTGTCCAGGGCGCCGGTCACATAGTTCTGGAACCCCCAGGCCCCCCCGGAGGTCACCAGCACGAGCGCCGACATCGCGCCCACGGTCATCAGGAACCGGCGCTGCCGCCGGGCGCCGGCGGCCGAACGGTGGCTCATCGAGCGGCGGGGCCGGCGCGGGCCGCCGCCGGCGGCCTCCACGGTCACCCTGGGCGCCGGCACCCCGTCCACCGTGACCCCCTCGCCGGGCCGTTCGGGGACGGTGCCCTCCTCCGGGCCGGTCGGGCTTTCCGGACGGGGGCGGAAGTAGCGCTCGATCGGATCGGAGTCGCCTACGTCCGGCATGGCCAGTGCCCCCTCGTCCGTGCGTTTCCTGCCGCGGATGTCCCCACCCTAAAGTGGTGGACACCGCTGCGTTCGCTACCTCCACTCCGTGTCGTTGGAGTAACGTGGCGCCGAATTGACCTCTCCCGGCGAGGGGCCGGATGATCGGACGCATCGCCCGACCCTTCGGCCCGACCGCCGGCCGGCCCCGCAGGAGGACTCCGATCGAGGTCTTACACCGGATCTGTCCGGCCGTGTCGGCCACCAGGCCGCCACAGGTCCGTCTCGGCGGCCCACTGAGCCCTTTCGGCACGCGGGCTCAGCGGTTCGGGGAACGGGGGCCCGGCGGTGCCCGGTGCCATGCCGCCCGGGGCGCCGCACCGCGCTCGCCGTGGTGCGCCCGTCCTGAATCGTGCAAACGGCGTGTCGTAAAAGGCTCACCAAGGCGCAGGTTGGCTCAATAGAGAGGTAGCGGCTTTGACCCGGTCGGCAGTGCCGGGTTCGTCCCCGAGAGTGCAGATGAATCCGTCACCCCACGCGCAGAGCGCCGAAGCAGCACATCGCACCTGGCCGGCGGTGTCGGTGGTGATGCCGGTGCTCAACGAAGAGCGGCACCTGGCCGATGCGGTCCGGGCGATCCTCAACCAGGACTACCCGGGCGAGATGGAACTGGTGCTGGCCGTCGGCCCGTCCCGGGACCGCACCGAGGAGATCGCCCAGAAGCTGGCCGCCGAGGACCCCCGGATCATCGTGGTGCCCAACCCCAGCGGACGCACCCCGCAGGGGCTCAACATCGCCATCAAGGCGTCGCAGTACTCCATCGTGGTCCGGGTGGACGGGCACTCCCTGCTGCCCCCCGACTACGTGCGGGCCGCGGTGGAGACCATGGAGGAGACCGGCGCCGACAACGTCGGCGGGCTGATGGCCGCCGAGGGCGTCACCCCGTTCGAAAAGGCCGTGGCCCGCGCCATGACCTCCAAGATCGGCGTCGGGTCGGCCCGGTTCCACACCGGCGGCGAGGCCGGCGAGGTCGAGACCGTCTACCTGGGCACCTTCCGGCGCAGCGCGCTGGAGCGGGTGGGCGGCTACGACGAGACGTTCGTGCGCGCCCAGGACTGGGAGATGAACCACCGCATCCGCAAGACCGGCGGGATCGTGTGGTTCACCCCCCGGATGCGGGTCACCTACCGGCCCCGGCCCGACCTGAAGTCGCTGGCCAAGCAGTACTTCCACACCGGGCGCTGGCGCCGGGTGGTCGGCCGCGAGCACCAGGGCACGCTCAACATGCGCTACCTGGCGCCGCCGCTGGCGGTGCTGGGAATGGCCGCCGGGACGGTGCTGGGGCTGCTGGGCTTTTGGCCGGGCTGGCTGCTGCCCGGCGGCTACGTCGCGGTGATCATGGTCGGGGGCAGCCTGGTCACCGGCCGCGGCCTGCCGCTGAAGTCCTGGCTGTGGCTGCCGCTGGTGTATGCGACCATGCACATCTCCTGGGGAGTGGGCTTTTTGACCAGTCCGCGGGGACTCGGCCAGAACCGGCCGGCCAAGGACTGACCCCGCGGCAGAGCCGGGCGCGCAGGGGCGTTCTGCGCTGACCCCAGGGCCGGGAGGCGGCCGATCCGGCGCCGGCACCGGGATCGGCCGCGGTCGTCCACGGCGTGCACCGCATGGGCTTCACCGGCTTTCTCGCAGGAATGACTTCGGCCTGCTGAAGAGAACCGGTCGCGCCGGTGCCGGCCCGCCGGTGGGCTCGCCGCCGCGGCGTGGCCTTCGCGCCGGCGAATCGGCCGCACCCCTGCGTCGCACGGCCCCTGCGCTCCGCCGGGCCAGGGGATCGTGCCCGGCGTGATCGGCGCGGGTCGGCCCGCGCCGCAACCTTCGCCCGCCCCTTCCCGAGAGCGGGACCAGGACGAGGAAGCCGGGGAGTGGACGCGGCCCCTTTCCCCGAACGTTCTCAAGGTTCCTCAGGCGCTCTCAGCGGCCTGCGAGGCCTCTTCCGCGGGCTCGTCCCCCGTGCCGGACAGCGCCGCGATGACCCCCGGCACGTCGTTGACGACCAGCGCGTCCACCCCGGCGGCGGCGTAGTCGGGCGCCTCCTCGGCCGAGGGGCACCAGGCCAGCACCTCCAGCCCCGCCTTATGCGCCACGTCCACGCTGTGCTCCAGCGGGCGCAGCCGGGGGTCGGGAGCGGCCAGCCCGCACGAGCCGGTGTGCACCCCCACCGCCTCCAGCCCGAGCCCCGCGGCGGCCGCGATGGCATGCCACAGCGGGAACCGCAGCCAGGTCAGCAGCCCCATCGGCACCCCGGCCACCTCCTCGCGCAGCCCCAGCAGCAGGGACGGGTCGAAGGAGGTCACCATCAACGGCCGCCGCCGCGCCTCCGCCCGCAGCAGCGGCGCCAGCAGCGCCCCGGTGCGCCGGGCCGGGGGATCGACGGCGTCCTCCAGCACGGTCTTGACGTCGATGTCCAGCGCCACCTCCGGCGGCAGCGCGTCGAACACCTCCACCAGGCGCGGCAGCCCCGACTCCGCGGCGGTGCGCTCCACCAGGAACGCCCCGTCGGTGCCGGTCGGGTCGTGCCGCAGCACCAGCTCGTCATCGGCGGTGCGGGTCACGTCGATCTCGACCCAGGACGCCCCGGCGCGCACCGCCCCCAGGATCGACTCCAGGGTGTTCTCGGCGACCGCCTCGGCCGAGCCGGGCAGCAGCACCTCACCGGACCCGGCGCCGCGATGGCCGATCACCACCGGCCGGTCGGTATCGAAGATCACTGGTTCTCCTCGGGGGATCGGGGGGATGCGGCCAGGTGCTCGGCGAGCACCAGATCCAGCGGGTGGGTGACCTTCAGGTTGCGCTCATCGCCGTCCACCACCCGGATCGGCACCTGCGGCAGGTAGCGGTGCACCACGCCGCAGTCGTCGGTGGCGGCGAAGTCCGGGTCGGCCGCGGCCGCCTCATAAGCCTTGCGCAGCACGCCCAGCCGGAAGCCCTGGGGGGTCTGGAAGCGGGACAGCGTGTGGCGCGGCGGCATCGACTCCACCAGCCCGTCCCGCACCGCCACGATGGTGTCGGTGGCGGGCACGCCGACCGCCACGGCCTGGTGCTCTTCCAGCGCGGCCAGGCAGCGGTCGATCACCTCGCCGGGCAGGAACGGACGCGCGGCGTCGTGCAGCAGCACCCGCGTCTCCTCCGGCTCGTCGGCCAGCGCGGCCAGCGCCGCCAGGGTCGACTCGCTGCGGGTGGCGCCGCCCTCGATGATCTGCGACACCTTGCCGCCGGCGCGGCCCGTCCGGTACGGCGCCAGCAGCTCGGCGGCCGCGGCCACATGCCCGCGCGCCATCACCACGAGGATCCGGTCGATGCCCCGGTGACCGGCGAAGGCGGCGACCGCGTGCTCCAGGATCGGCCGGCCGCCCACCTCCAGCAGCTGTTTGGGGGCGGCCGCGCCCAGTCGCCGCCCGGTGCCGCCGGCCAGAACAACCGCAATCGTCGTCACTGTCACCTCATGCCTCGTGTGGCCCTTTGCAGTGGTCGGCAGCCGCTACGCTGACCTATTCGAACCCCCGTCTTCCGACGCTGCTGGAAGGTGCCGATGACCGTGGCGTTGGTGCTCGCGACCGATCCCGTCGCGGACCTGCCATATGAGAGCGGCCCCAACGCTCCGACCCTCCTGCAGCGGCTGCTCGGCCAGTTCGCTTCGCTCAACGTACCGGACGTGCGGGTGCTGGCCCGTCCGGAGGCGGCGGCACTGCTGCGCAAGGTCCGCGACACCGGCGGCCTGCCGGCCTCGGAGATCATCGACTCCGACTCCCCGGCGGCGGACCTGCGCGTCATCGCCGAGCTGGCGCGCGGCGCGGTGGAGCCGCTGCTGGTGCTGCCGGCCGGCACGGTGGCCAGCGGGGAACTGCTGGCCAGGCTGATCGCCACGCGGACGGGCGTGGCCGCGGCGGTGACCGCGCCGCCGGATGAGGCCGGCCCGGATGCGCCCCCGCTGCGGGTCGGCGGCGGCCGGATCGTCTCGGCCGGGACGGCCTTCCACCAGGTCACCGCCCCCAACCGGGTCTTTTGCGGGGCGTTGTGGGTCGCGCCGGCCCGCCGCATCACGCTGGCCCGCGTCGCCGACCGGCTGGCCGCCCTGCTGGAGACCCCCGACGCCCTGCCCGGCGCGGCCGCCTCCCCGCTGCCGGCGCTGCTGCTGGTGGGGCTGGTCCGCGAGGGGGTGACGGTGACGCCGCTGCAGGCCCCGCCGCTGGTGTGCGCCCAGGTGCGCGACGCCGAGCAGGTGCGGGCCGCCCGCGCCGCGGTGGAGGCGATCGACGAGGACCGGGTGCGGCTGGACGCCGCGGTCAAAAGCAACGACGGCTTCTTCACCACCTTCGCCGTCAGCACCTACTCGCGTCACATCGCCCGCCTGGCGGCCCGGATCGGGGCGACCCCCAACATGGTGACCTCGCTGTCCATGGCGATCGCGGTGGGCGCGGCGGTGTGCTTTGCGACGGGCACCCGCGCGGGGATGGTCGCCGGGGCGGTGCTGTACTACTTCGCGTTCGTCTTCGACTGCGTGGACGGGCAGCTGGCCCGCTACACCCGCAAGTTCAGCACCTTCGGCGCCTGGCTGGACGCCACCTTCGACCGTGCCAAGGAGTACACCGTCTTCGTCGGGCTGGCGGTCGGCTCCACCGCCGCCGCGGCCGGCAGCTCGGTGCACGGCGGGGACGTGTGGGCGCTGGCGGTGGCCGCGATGGTCGTGCAGACCTGCCGCCACATGATCGACTTTTCTTTCGGCGCCGCCCGGGCGGCCCGCCGGCAGGCCGCCCCCGCGCCGCCGGTGATCCCGCTCACCTCGCCCGGCGACGGCCTGACCCCGCCCGCCGCGGCCCCCCGGCCCACCGGCCCGCTGGGACTGGCGCGGCGGGTGATGGCGCGGACCCGTTCCGGCCCGGCCTACTGGGCCAAGAAGATGATCGTTTTCCCGATCGGCGAGCGTTTCGCGGTGGTGTCGGTCACCGCCGCGCTGTGGAACGCCCGGGTGACCTTCATCGCGCTCCTGGCCTGGGGCGCGGTGGCGGCCGCCTACACCCTGACCGGACGGATGCTGAGGTCGCTGACCCGATGACGATCCCCTTCACCGAGGCCCGGCCCGCCGCGCCCGTGGCCGCCCCTCCCGGACGCCTGCAGGCCTACCGGGACGACGGCCCCCTCTGCACGGCCATCGGGCAGCTGACGCTGGGCCGGATGGTCCCGCTGCCGGGCACCGTGCTGGCCGCGATCACCACGGCGGCGCTGCTGGCGGTCACCGGGGCCGAGGAGCGCGCCATCCCGCTGCTGTACGCACCGGTGGTGGCGCTGCTGCTGATCGGCCCCTCGGCGGCCCACCGGCATAACGGGCGGATTGACTGGATCGTCCCGACCATCATCCGTGGTATCGAGTATGGTTACCTGGCCGTCTTGGGATTCGCGCAGGACGTCTCGGCACCGCTGATCTACGCTCTGCTGGCCGTCCTCGCCTATCACCACTACGACACCGTCTACCGCACCCGTCAGCGGCTGTGGCCGCACCGCCGGGTCTTCCAGGCCGGGCTCGGCTGGGAGGGCCGGATGCTCGTGGCGGCGTTCGCGGGCCTGTACGGGCAGCTGGCGGCCGCTTACGCGGTGCTGACCGGCTACCTGGGCCTGCTGTTCGTCGTGGAGAGCGTGGTCGCCTGGGTACGGGCGAGCCGGGGCGGCGGTGGCGTGCAGGTGGACTTGGAGGAAGAGGCGGAAGCCGCCCCCCAGGACCGGGCGGAGGAGTCCAAAGTGAACGCTGATGGAGGCACGGCATGATCGGGATGGTGCTCGCGGCGGGCGCGGGCCGGAGGCTGCGGCCTTACACGGACACTCTGCCCAAGGCCCTGGTACCGGTGGACGGCCAGACCACCATCCTCGACATCGCCCTGGGCAACCTGGCCGAGGTCGGGCTGACCGACGTGGTCATCGTGGTCGGCTACTGCGCCGAGGCCGTGGCCGCGCGCAAGGCGGCGCTGGAGGAGCGGTACGGCGTCTCCATCACCCTCGTCCACAACGACAAGGCCGAGGAGTGGAACAACGCCTACTCCATGTGGCTGGCCCGGGAGCACTTCTCCAAGGGCGTCCTCATGGTCAACGGCGACACCGTCCACCCGGTGAGCGTCGAGAAGACCCTGCTGGCCGCCCGGGGGCCGGAGATCGTCCTGGCCGTGGACAACGTGAAGAAGCTCGCCGACGAGGAGATGAAGGTCACCCTCGACGCCGACGGCAACCTGGCGCGCATCACCAAGCAGATGGACCCGGCCCAGGCCTACGGCGAGTACATCGGCGCCACGCTGATCGAGCCGTCGGCGGCCGAGAAGCTGGCCGACGCGCTCAAGGCCACCTGGGAGGCCAACCCCGACCTGTACTACGAGGACGGCTACCAGGAGCTGGTCAACCGGGGCGGCAAGATCGCCGTCGCCCCGATCGGCGCGGTGGAGTGGGTCGAGGTCGACGACCACAACGACCTGGAGAAGGCTCGCCGGATCGCCAAGGGGTACTGAATCCATGCCACAGCTGATGCGGTCGCTGCCGGCGCCGCTGTCGGTGGAGGTGCGCCGGGGCGCGGTGGCGGCGTTGGGAGAACTGCTGGCCGACCGGCGGATCGCCACCGAGGGACGGGTGGCCATCGCGGTGGGGCCCGGCCAGGGCGATGCGATCGCCGAGCAGGTCCGGCCGTCGCTGAAGTCCTGCGAGGTCTTCCACGTGGCGGGCGGCACCGTGGAGGCGGCGGTGGAGCTGTCGGCCAAGCTGCGCTCGGGCTGGTACGAGGCGGTGGTGGGCATCGGCGGCGGGCAGACCATCGACGCCACCAAGTACGCCGCCACGCTGACCGGCATCCCGATGGTGTCGGTCGCCACCAATTTGGCCCACGACGGCATCTGCTCGCCGGTGGCCTCGCTGCGGCACGACAAGGGCAAGGGCTCCTTCGGCGTGGCGATGCCGCTGGCCATGATCGTGGACCTGGACTACGTGCGGGCCGCGCCCGAACGCATGGTGCGCGCCGGGATCGGCGATGTGATCGCCAACTTCTCGGCGGTGGACGACTGGCTGCTGGCGGCCGAGGACTGCGGCGAGCCGGTGGACCGGCTGGCGCTCACGCTGGCCCGCACCGCCGCCGAGGCGCTGCTGTTCCAGCGGGAGTCGATCGAGTCCGACCGGTTCTTGACGGTGCTGGCCGAAGGGCTGGTGCTGTCGGGCATGGCGATGGCCTTCGCCGGCTCCTCCCGCCCGGCCAGCGGCGGCGACCATGAGATCCTGCACGCCATCGACCAGCTCTTCCCCGGCACCGCCAACCACGGGGAGCTGGCCGGGATCGGCGCGGCCTTCTGCTACTTCCTGCGCGAGCGTTTCCTGGGCGAACGCAACGGGCGGCTGGCGGAGATCATCGAGTGCCTGGACCGGCACGGCCTGCCCAAGCTGCCCGGCGACATCGGGCTGACCGAAGAGCAGTTCGCCGAGGCCGTGGTGTACGCCCCGCAGACCCGCCCCGGCCGCTACACGATCCTGGAACGGCTCAACCTGGACCACGACGCGGCGTTGAAGTCGGTAGGCGAGTATGTCCGCTCCTACGGAGGCTGAAGTACGGTCCCGGCGCACCGCCACGGTCGCCGACGTTCGCGCGCACGGGCAGCCGCCGGGGCTCAAGGAGCGCCGCAACGAGGAGCACTGGGCGGGGCGGCTGTACATGCGGTCGCTGTCGCCGTACGTGTCGTGGGCGGCGCTGCGGATGGGGTTCAGCCCCAACCACCTGACCTACCTGATGATGCTGGTCGGCGTCGCGGCCGGCGTGGTGGTCTCGCTGCCGGGCCACCCGCTGTGGGCGGCGCTGGCCGGGGCGCTGCTGGTGCAGGTCTACCTGCTGCTGGACTGCGTGGACGGGGAGGTCGCCCGCTATCTGCAGCGGACCTCGGCGACCGGCGTCTACCTGGACCGCATCGGCCACTACCTGGCGGAGGCGGCGCTGCTGGTGGGGCTGGGCGCCCGCGCCCAGGGCGAGTGGGCCTCCGGCGGCTACCTGGAGCTGGGGCTGGTCGCCGCGCTGGGCGCCGTGCTGATCAAGGCCGAGACCGACAATGTGGTGGTGGCCCGCGCCAAGAGCGGGCTGCCGGTCGTCCCGGCACTGGGGGAGCGGGCGCTGCGGCCCCGCTCCACCGGGCTGGCGCTGGCCCGCCAGGCGGCCTCGGCGGCGGGCGTGCACCGCATCATCGGCGCGGTGGAGCTGTCGCTGCTGATCGCGCTGACCGGGGTGCTGGACGTGCTGATCGGCGGGCACACCCCGGTGACCACCCGGGTGCTGACCGGGCTGGTCGCGGCGGTGGCCGTGGTGCAGACCCTGCTGCACCTGATCAGCGTGGTCGCCTCCCGGCGGCTGCGCTGAGGCGGTGCGGGAGGCCGGTGAGCGGCGAGTTGCGGCAAGCCGCCCGCGACGCGGCGGGCAAGTGAAAGACTGCAGCCGGACGCAGATGCGGGAGGGGCGGTTGAGCGAGCTGAGAACGCACGGCGGCGCGGGGACCGGGCTGCGGCCGGAGGAGACGATGCGCTTTTCGGTCGTGGTGCTGACGATGGGCAACCGGCCCGCCGAACTGGCGCGGGCGCTGCGCAGCGCCCTGGACCAAAAGGACGTCGACGTCGAGGTCGTCTTGGTCGGCAACGGCGTGCCCGCCGACTGGACGCCCGGCGACGATGCGGTCTTCGCCGACCCGCGCGTCACGATCGTCCGGCTGCCGGAGAACGTCGGCATCCCGGCCGGCCGCAACCGGGGGGTGGCCGAGGCCACCGGGGACATCGTGCTGTTCTTGGACGACGACGGCTGGTACGCCTCCGACCGGCTCGGCCTGCACCTGCGGGACCGCTTCGCCGCCGACCCGTCGCTGGGCATCGTCTCCTTCCGCATCCGCGACCCCGAGGGCGGCCCGGGCGAGCGCCGGCACGTGCCGCGGCTGCGCGCCGGGGACCCCGAACGCTCCTCGGAGGTCACCACGTTCCTGGGCGGGGCGTGCGCGGTGCGCCGCTCGGCCTTCGAGGCGGCCGGCGGGCTGCCGGAGGAGTTCTTCTACGCCCACGAGGAGACCGACCTGGCCTGGCGGGCCCTGGATGCCGGGTACCGGATCTTCTACGACGCCGAGGCGGTGATGTTCCACCCGGCGGTGCAGCCGACCCGGCACGCGATGTTCTACCGCTACAACGCCCGCAACCGGGTGTGGCTGGCCCGCCGCAACCTGCCGTGGCCGCTGGCGCTGGCCTACTGCGCGGTGTGGGTGGCCATGACGGTGCTGCGCGAGCGCCGCCCGGCCGCCCTCAAGCCCTGGTTCAAGGGCTTCCTGGAGGGCTGGCGCACGCCCGCCGGGCCGCGCCGTCCCATCTCCTGGCGCACCGCCTGGCGGATGACCCGCACCGGGCGGCCGCCCATCATCTAACGGGCGCTCTCCCCGCCGGCGAGCCGGCGCCGCCAGACGGGGTCGGCGGTCAGCACGGTCAGGCGCTGGGTGGCGCGGGAGACCGCCACGTACAGCACCCGCAGGCCGCGCGGGGACTGGGCGGCGATGGTCTCCGGGGCGCAGATGACCGCGGCGTCGAACTCCAGGCCCTTGGCCTCCAGCACGTCCAGGACCTGAACCCGCTCGGGGAAGCCGGCGCTCAGGGCGCGGCGGTCCGATTCGCCCCAGGCGTCGCCGGGCAGCGGGACGATGACGCCGATGGTGCCCTCCACCTGCTCCAGCAGGGTCCGCACGGCCCGCCGGGCGGCGGCCTGCAGCTCCTCTTCGGGGACCAGGTCGATGACGGGCCGGTGCCCGGAGGAGCGGACCGCGCGGGCCGGGCGCGCCTCCGGCAGCGCCAGCCGCAGCACCCGGGCGGACACCGCGGCGATCTCGGTGGTGTTGCGGTAGTTGGTGGTCAGCTCGTACTCGTGGCGGGGGCGGCGCCGCGGCCTGCGGCTCCGGCCGCGGCGGGCGGCCGGGCCGTCCAGGGCGGCCTCCATCGCCTTGCGGGCCTCTTCCAGGTCCTCCCAGGCGCTCTGGGCGGGGTCCTCGACGATCGTCCAGGTGGCCTGGCGGCCCCGGCGGCCGAGCATGCGCCACTGCATGGGGGACAGGTCCTGGGCCTCGTCCACCACGATGTGGGCGTACTCGGGGCGGACGTCGGCGACCTCGTCGTCCACGCGGCGGGCGCGCTCCAGCCGCTCGATGGTGGTGGTCAGCTCCTGCAGCCCCGGCTCCCAGTCCTCGTCGGCGACCACTTCGCCGGTGAGGATGTCGATCCCGTCCACCACGTAGGGGTCCTCTTCGCGGGCCGTGGCGCGCGAGGGCTGCGGCGGCGGGCCGAGCAGCGCGTCGATCTCGTCCAGCAGCGCGATGTCCTGGTAGCTGAGGGTGGGGGGATCGCCCGCCAGGGCCCGCCGCCAGGAGGCGGCCAGCAGCTCCACCTGCGCGCGGTCCAGGTCGCGTCCGGCGGCGCGGCGCAGCCGGGCGGCATCCCCCAGGGAACGCAGCACGTCCAGAGGGCGGCGGATCGGCCACCAGGCGGTCAGGAAGTCGGTGAAGGCCCGCTGCTCGCGCACGTTCTTGACGAACGCCTCCCGGGAGGTGCGGTCGGCGGGGGAGGAGGGCCGGTCCTGCTCATCCAGCGGGGCCAGCCCGCCTTCGGCCAGGATGCCCTCCCACAGCGCCAGCTCGCCCTGCACGGGCTCGTCCGGTTCGGGTTCGGTGCCGCCGGTGTGGACGTAGCGTTCCCACAGGGCGTCCAGCAGCGCCTCGGCGACGCGGCGGCGGGAGGCGTTGACGCTGCCCGTGCTGCGCCGGTGCAGCGAGGTGCGGAGCTTGTCGAGCTGGGGACGGCCCAGTTCGACCACCACGCCGCCGTGCACGACGCGCAGCTTGTCGGGGGCGCCGGGGGGATGGTCGGTGACCGCGCGCCGCAGCACCGGCGCCATCGCCGCCGAGCCCTTCAGCGCGGCCAGCTCGGGCGGGTCGTGGACGGTGGCCGACACCCCCTCCACCAGGTCGCCCAGGGAGCGCAGCGTCGCCGAGCCCTCGCCCAGGGACGGCAGCACCCGTTCGATGTAGGCGGTGAAGCGCCGGTTGGGGCCGACCACCAGCACCCCTCGCGAGCCGAACCGGCGGCGGTGCCGAAACAGCAGGTAGGCCACCCGGTGCAGGGCGACGGCGGTCTTGCCGGTGCCGGGGGCGCCGCGCACCAGCACGGTGCCGTCGGCGGGGGCGCGGATCACCTCGTCCTGCTCGCGCTGGATGGTGGCGACGATGTCGCGCATCGTCCCTTCGCGGGTGCGGGCCAGGGAGGCGATGAACGCGCCGTCGCCGACGATGGTGAGCGAGTCGGCGGCCGACGGGTCGAGCAGGTCGTCCTCCAGGTCCACCACGGTGCGCCCGCGGGTGTGCAGCACTCGCCGCCGCACCACGCCCTGGGGGTCTTCGGGGGTGGCGCGGTAGAACGCCTCGGCGGCCGGGGCGCGCCAGTCGATGACCATCGGCTCGTGGTCGCGGGTGCGCACCCCGATCCGGCCGATGTAGCGGGTCTGGCCGTCGGCCAGGTCGAGCCGGCCGAACACCAGCCCGTCGTCGGCGACGTTGAGGGCCTGGACGCGCAGCGCCGCCTGGTACACCATGGCGTCCCGGTCCACCAGGGAGCCCTTGGTGCCGGCCAGCGCCTGCCGGTAGCCCTCCTCGATCATGGCCTGGGCCTCGGCGCGCATCTCCTCCAGCCGGGCGTGCGCCTGGTCGACGCGGCGCTGCTCGACGGCGATCTCGGCGTCCTTGACCGTGGTCGGCCGTCCGGTGACCTGGGACGACGACATGCGGGCTGCTTCCTTTCGCGAAGGCACGAAAGACAAAGCTTACGCGGGTCGCAGCCGGTAGCGGTCATGCCCGGGCGAGCGGGCCGGGCGATCCGGCCCGCTCGCCGGGAAGCGAGGTCTCAGCCGAGCGGCTGGGCGTCGTGGAAGGTCATGCGCACCTGCGCGGCGGTGGTGCTGCTGAGCGCGCGGGCCCGGTGCAGGCCCAGGCGGTGCAGCTCGTCGGCGACCGGGTGGCCAGCGGGGTCGCCGACCCGTACCACGGCCCCGCCCGGCCGGAAGCGGACCCCTTCGGGCCGCACCGACCAGGGCACGCGGCGGGTGACGCCGTCCAGGCAGGAGAACGCCACGACCTCGGGCGCGGCGCCGCGGGTGGGCACCGGCAGCCCGGGGCGGATCGCCACCGCGGCCACCAGTTGCCCGTCCACCCGGACCGCGCAGCGCCTGACCGCGCCGTCCAGGTCCAGCGGCAGCTCGGCCATGAGCTTGGGGAAGCCCCAGATGGAGCGGCCGGCCTCCAAGGTGAAGCCCTGATCGACCGGCAGCCAGTGGATGAACACGCCCACGTTCCGCCCCGGGCCGGACCCGCCCAGGGGGTCGCGGACCAGGAAGGCCACCGCGAACTCGTGGTAGGGGCCCAGGTCGCCGTCGACGTAGCGGACGAACGCCAGCGAGCAGATCGCCCGCCCGGGCAGCGGACGCAGCACCTGCAGGCCCGAGTAGTCGATGATCTGCTGCGCGGTGCCGGCCGGCACCGCGAACATCGCCGAGGCCACGGCGGCCCGGCGGATCTGCACCGGCATGGCGACCTTGCGGCCCTGGATGAGATGGGTGCTCACACCACAAGTAGAACAGGTTCTTGTTTTTCTGTCACGGCCCTTCGCAGGCGGCCTTGATCCGCTCCAGGGTGGTGCGCATGCCCCGCCGGTTGAGTGCGGCCCTATCGCCCGCCGCCACCCCGGTGAAGATGCGGCCCAGCAGCGAGACCAGCGCGGCGCCGCGGTGGTTGCGCCGCAGGTCCTCCCAGTACTCGGTGAGCCGGGTGGCGCCGCCGCCGACGTCCTCCAGCCGGTAGCCCCACAGCGCCACCGGGATGCCGAAGCTGCTGACCCGGAAGGCGAACACCTGGCCGGGCACCGCCGCCGTGACGCGCCCGGTGGTGAACCAGACCCGCCAGCCGATCCGGTTGAAGCCGACGAACCTGGTGCCCTCCTCGGCGAGGCCGCGGCGCGTCCACACGGCGAAGCACTCCGGGCTCCAGCGTCCCATCCGCCGCAGCTCCGCCACCGCCGCGTAGACGCGGGCGGGCTCGGCCTCGATCCGGATGCTCTCTTCGGCCACCCACTCCCGTTCCATGCGCAAGATCATCCCAGATGGGCGAAATGCCGCCGCCAGGACTCGTACCAGCCGGTGAACCACCGCCCGCGCGCATCCGGCAGGCTCTGGGCCAGCGGCAGGATGTAGGTGACCGTCTCGGCGTAGTAGCGGCGCTGGAAGTCCGGCGGCATCCGGTCGAGGGTCTGCACGTTGCTGATCCGGTCGGCCAGTTTCACCGTGATCGCCTCCGGCGGGGCCTCGCGCAGCCGCCGCAGGTAGGCGGCCTTGGCGGCGCGTTTGGCCTGCCGTCCCCGCCCAGTGGCCGGCGGGGCGGTCACCCAGTCGACCAGCTCGGCCACCACCGGCCCGAACTCGGCCTCCACGGCGGAGACGGTGGCCTCGGTGTCCTCCACCACATCGTGCAGCACCGCCGCGGCCAGGATCTCCACGTCGGTGACCTGGGCGCCGCGCACCAGCACCTCCAGGGTCTCCAGCAGGTGCTCCAGGTAGGGGGCGCCGGAGGGGCGCTGCTGCGAACCGTGCCAGCGGCGCGCCGCCGCCACGGCCCGCTCCAGCACCTCCAGATCGCCGGCCGCCAGGGAACGGGCCTGCAGCTCGGCGCGCGCCCGCTCCCAGGTGCGCCAGTCGGTGAACATCTCCATGCGACGATCCTCCTCCCGGCGGAGGCCTCCGTGCCACCGGGACGGTGGACCCTTCGCCGCGCCCGCTCTGCCCGGTCGTGGACACGTGGGGCGATTCCTGGTGCGGTGCGCCATTTCTGCAGGTGTTTGCGGTGGGTGCCGCCTGCCGGAATGATCTAGATCCTGATCTGACGATCTTGAAAAAACGCCCCGGCGTGCCGTGGGTTCTGGGAACCTTCGTGCGAACCCGTCGCAGGGAGGCACGCGTCAACTGATTGGGGCCGGGCGCCGCCGTCCTGAGCGGGCGGCGGGGCGGTGGTGGGCTGGAGAGGGCGGCGTGAAAGACGTGGAGAACGCGGCACGGCCGATCGTCCGGGGCGTCCGCGCGGTCGTGGCGGGGCTGGGCGGGCTCGTCGTAGCGCATGGGCCGTTCGCGGTCGTCCTGGCGGTGGCGGTGGGAGTGCGCTGGCTCGCCGTGCTGGGCTACCCGTCGGTGCTGTGGTTCGGCGACTCCTACGCCTACCTGGAGGCGGCGCTGCTGTTTCGGCCCTCCACCCTGCGGCCCAGCGGGTATTCGGTGTTCTTGTGGCTGCTGAGCCCCGCCCACAGCCTGCTGGTGGTCGTCATCGTGCAGCATGCGCTGGGCGTGGCCATCGGGGTGCTGGTCTATGCGCTGGTGCGGCGGGCGGCGCGGGCGGCCTGGCCGCACCGCAGGCTGCTGCCCGGCCTGCTGGGGGCCGTCTTCGCCGCGCCGGTGCTGCTGGACGCCTTCCAGATCCAGCTGGAGCACCTGCTGATGGCCGACCTGCTGTTCACCTTCCTGCTGACGGCGGCGGTGACGGTGACCCTGTGGCGGGTGCGGATGCGCTGGTGGACCGGGGCGCTGGTCGGGCTGCTGATGGCGTGCGCCGCGCTGACCCGCTCGGTCGGGCTGCCGCTGCTGGCGGTGCTGGCGGTGGGCATGCTGGCCCGCCGCGCCGGGTGGCGGGCGGTCGCGGCGGCCGCGCTGGCCTGCGCGGTCCCGGTGGTGGGCTACATGTCCTGGTACTCCTCGGCGCACGGCCGGTTCGCCCTCAGCGACTCCGACCAGGTCTGGCTGTATGGGCGTACCGTCGACTTCGCCGACTGCTCGCTGATCAGGCCGCGGCCCGAGGTGGCGGTGCTGTGCCCCGAGCGGCTGCCGTCCGGCACCCGGATGGCGCCGGCCTATGCGGCGATGTGGGGGCCGGACTCCGGCTTCAACCACCTGCCCGGCGGCATCGAAGACCCCCGGGCCAACGAGCTGGCCGGGGAGTTCGCCTGGGCCGCCATCGCCGCCCAGCCCGGCGACTACGCCGCGGTCATCGTCCGCGACACCCTGCGGGCCTTCGCCTGGGGACGCGACCCCTACCCGACGCCCTGGACGGAGGACAAATACCACTTCCAGCCGGGGGCGTCCCTCACCGAAAAGGACGCCGCGGTCGCCTACGCCTACGGGGGGCGGACGGCGGAGCCGCGGGTCGTCGAGCCGTACGGCGGGTGGGTCCGCGACTACCAGAGCGCGGTGTATCTGCCCGGCCCCGTCCTCGGCGGGTTCCTGCTGGTGGGGCTGGTCGGCATGGTGGTGCGGATCCGGCGGCTGGGCGGGCGGGTGCTGCTGCCCTGGTCGGTGTCGTTGGCGCTGCTGGTGGTTCCGGCCGCCACCGCCGACTTCGACTACCGCTACGTGCTGCCCGCCGTCCCCTTCGCCGCCCTGGCCGCGGCCTTCGCCCTGATCCCCGAGTCCCGCCCCGGGCCCGTCCCTTCCGCGGACGCCGCCCCGGAGGAGCCGGCCGGACGCGCCGGGGACGAGCCCGGTGAGCCGGCGGCCGTCCGAGACGGCGAGAGGGAAGAGGGCGAGAAGGAACCCGCGCCGGCCGCCGAGGAGACGGTGGTCGCCGGGGAGCACCGGCCGTAACGACGACCGGCCGCAGACCCCGTCGGCGGGCGGAGGGTCTGCGGCCGGATGAAGGCGACGCGAGGAAGGCTCACACGGCCCGGCCCAGCGGCACCTCGGACTCGGCCGGCAGCTGGGCCTCGTACTCGGCGATCTTGGCCTCCAGCTCGGCGGACACCCGCGCGAAGTCCAGGCTGGACAGGTAGAACTTGTAAATGATCACCAGCTCGAAGAACAGCAGGCCCGCCCCGGCCAGCGCGGCGGTCCAGATGACCGCGGTCGGGCCGATCAGCACGGCCAGCACCGGGGCGATGATGAACACCGACATCTGGAACTCGATGCCGCTGATCAGGTGCGGGCGGATGCGGCCGCGCAGCAGGCCGTTGCGCACCCGGGCGTACCAGGGGAACCGCTTGTGGAAGCCCTGCTGCATCAGCTCGTGCGGCTTGGGCAGCTCGCTGATCAGCTTGTCGTAGTCGCCGCCGAGCATGGAGTCCATCTCCGACTCCGACGGCAGCCGGCGGGTGGCCAGCTCCAGCTCCGCCGCCCGGGTCTGGGCCTTGACCAGCCGCGAGCGCATCTGGGAGCGGACCTTGTAGATCTCCAGCGCGTCCAGGTAGCGCAGCATGTCCAAGAAGACCACGGCCAGCCCGGTCCACACGAAGGCGACGTTGCCGGTGGCCGCGTACAGGCCGCCCATCAGGGCGATGGAGCAGGCCAGCACCCGCACCCGGTCGAAGATGTAGTCCAGCCAGGCGCCGAACACCGAGCCGGTGCCCTTGAGGCGGGCGATCTTGCCGTCCATGCAGTCGAGGACGAACGACAGGTGGTACAACAGCGCGCCGACCAGCAGCCAGGTGGACTCGGCGGTGGCGAAGCAGGCGCCCGCGCCCAGGCCCAGCAGCAGCGCCCCGGTGGTGAGCTGGTTGGGGGTGATCCCGGTCCGGTTCGCGGTGAACTTCACCAGCCGGGAGGCCAGCGGATCGACCAGCAGTACCGTCCACCAAGCGTCACGCGCCTTGTACGTTCTCGATCGAACGTCCTCGAGCGTGAAGGCCATCGAGCGCATTCCTTTCATCGGGGTCCCGCAGACCACCGCCGGGAAGCGCGGCGGGCGGTCTGGGGCTGGGGGGTTGCCGGATCCTCCAAATCCGGACGAACAGGCCCGAAGTGGGCTGGAAAGCACAGGTTACCGGTACGACAGTTTTAGATACCGGAGACTTTGAATTATCGTAATCGCCCGTTATTTCAACAGGTGATCCAATACGCGGGCGGCGGCGTACCCGTCGTCGTGCGGGCAGTACCGGGCGGCGAAGGCCGCGTACGCGTCGCCGTAGCCCGCCGAGATCCGGTCCAGGTCCCGCAGCGTCTCGATGACCTCCTCAGAGGTCCGCAGCAGCGGGCCGGGCGCCTCGGCCTCGAAGTCGAAGTAGAACCCCCGCACGTGGTCGCGGTAGCGCTCCAGGTCGTAGGTGAAGAAGACCATCGGGCGCCCGGTGACCGCGAAGTCGAACATCGCCGAGGAGTAGTCGGTCACCAGCACATCGGTGATCAGGTACAGCTCGGCGATGTCGGGGTAGTTCGACACGTCGATCACGAAGTCGCCGAGCTCGGCCTTGGGACGGTCGGTCACCAGGTAGTGGGTGCGCAGCAGCAGCACGTGGTCGTCGCCGAGCGCGGCCTGCGCGGCGGCCATGTCCAGCTTGAGCTGGAAGGCGCGGGTGCTCAGGTCCAGGTACAGGTCGTCCCGCCAGGTGGGCGCGTACATGATGACCCGCTTGCCGGCCGGGATGCCCAGCCGCCGTCGCACCTGGGCGGCCAGCTCGTGCCGCTCGGGACGGCGCAGCAGGTCGTTGCGGGGATAGCCGCTCTCCAGCACCTCGCCGTCGTAGCGGAACGCCCGGCGGAACAGCGGGATGGAAAAGGCGTTCTGCGACAGCAGCAGGTCCCACTGGGGGACGTCGTACTCCATCCAGATCACGCCCTGGGTGCGCTTGTAGGGCATGTCGTGGACGTCATAGCCCAGCTTCTTCAGCGGCGTGCCGTGCCAGCACTGCACGTACGTCTGCCCGGGACGCTTGGAGAACCAGGGGCGCTGGGACCAGTTGGCGAAGATGAAGCGGGCCTGCGCCATCACCTCGTAGTGCTCGCGGCTGTTGGTCAGCACCACCCGGGCGCCCTCGGGGGTGGGGAACTGGCCGTCGTTGCTGACCCACACGCACTCGATGCCCAGGTCGCGGCGGCGCAGCTCCTCGAAGATGCCGCGCGGGTTGCACGAGTACTGCCGGCTCCGGTAGGCGTCGAACACCGCCAGGTCCCGCACCGGCTCGCGCCGGTAGCGCGGGTAGGCGTGGTTGCGCAGCTGCGCCTGGGCGTAGGGCCCCTGGGCGTCCTCGCCGAGGACGACCTTGACCTGCAGCCGCAGCGCCTCGGCGGAGTAGGTGAGCAGGTTGAACTCGTGCACCCCGGCGCGGTGGGGGCCGGGCATCAGGCGGAGACGGCCGCGTTCGACCAGCACCGGCGCCTCGCCGCCGCCCGGGGTGGGCACCAGCAGGTCCCACCGTCCCTTGCCGAGCGGACGGTGCATGCCGAAGAACGGCATGGCGGCCGGGCGGAAGGAGACGGCGAAGCGGTCGCCGTCCCAGGCCAGGGGCAGCCGGAAGGTCTCGGCGAAGCGCTGGTGGCGCAGCAGCAGGTGGCTTGGGCGGTCGGAGCCGCAGTAGGTGCCCTCCAGCGTCAGCTCGTCGTCACCGGACCACTTGGCCCCCGTCACCACCGGGCGCGGCGTCCGCAGCACCACGCGCAGGTTGCCGAAGCGGCTGCGCAGCAGGGCCAGCTCCAGCGGCTCGGCCCCGTCGCGGACCAGGTACCTGGCCTCTCCCAGGTCCTCGCCGAACAGCACCTTGTGCTCTTCGCCCAGGGAGAGCTCCCAGCCGCCCTCGCCCTCGGCGAGCAGCCCGCTCAGCGGGAGACGGGCGCGAAAGCCCAGCCGGCCGTCGGGGCGCGGCTCGGTCTCCACCTCGCCGCGCACCTGCTCGCGGCTCTGCTCGGAGGTGGCGATCAGGCCGCTGCGCGGGTCCTGCGTCACCCAGCCCGTCAGCTCCAGCGCGTCCTTGCCCAGGCGGTGGCCGGTCAGCCGCGCGGTGACGCTGCGGACCCGCATCACCATGCTGCGGCCCAGCTCCAGGACGTGCACATGCACGCCGGGGGCGATCTCCATGTCCTGGGGCCAGCGCCGGTTCGCCGCGGTGGGGGCGCCCAGGGTGCGGCGGCGGCGCATGCCCTGGCAGGAGACCTCCAGGCCCAGTTTCCAGTCGCCGGTCTGCCAGCGGCCCAGCACCTTGAAGGAGGACGGGTCGATGTGGGTGACGAACCCGGCCCAGTCGTGGGAGGCGACGGCCTGGCCGCTGGCGGCGGTCACGTCGGGACGGCGCACCCGCTCCACCTTCAGCGGTATCCGCAGCAGCCGGTGCGGGCCGCGCAGCCACAGCCGGATGCGCGAGTCCTCCGGCGAGCCGGACTCCAGGCGCGGGATGTAGGCGTGGCCCTCCACGCGCAGCCGCCCGTCCACCCAGGTGGCCTTGTCGAGGCGGGCCACCGGCAGCAGCTCGTCGGTGACGTCGTAGACCTCGACGGGGATGTCCAGTTCGGGGTCTTCGAAGTAGGGGTAGGCGGCGTACCAGGTGCGCTTGCGGCCGCGGCGCACCACCGGGGCCTCCTTCAGCCCGCCGATGGTGACGAAGTGCAGCACTTCCAGCAGCTCCGGCAGCCGGCGGCGGGACAGCAGGTGCAGCTGCAGCCGGGTGATGGCCGGAACCGCGCGCAGGATCTGGCCGTCCAGCAGCCCGGCCAGCTCGGCGCCCAGCGCGACCAGCTCGGGGCGGTGCTCGTCGGGGATCTTCGGCAGCGCGGTCAGCAGCGCCTCCAGATCGGCGCGCACCAGCACCTCGGTGTCGTAGCCGGTCAGCAGCTGCGGGGCGTATCCGGCCAGCTCACTGCGCACCCGGCCCGCAGCGCGCAGCCGCTCGGCCAGCTCCACCGGGTCGTACTCGCCGATCGGGCCGCTTTCCCGCCACAGGTAGACGGTGTCCTTGAGCTGGTCGATGGCGGAGGCCAGGGCCAGCGCCCGGGTGATGACGGGGGCGCTTTCGCAGCGGCCGGCCGGGAAACGCAAGTCCAGCCGGTCCCAAAAAGAGCGGCGGAAGACCTTGTTGCCGCAGGAGCGGTCGCGCAGCAGGACGGGCCGCTGGGCGATCTGGACGCCCTCGCTCGTCTTGCCGTACAGGCCCCGGTGCGCATCGGACTGCACGGGCTCGTCGTTCTTGAGCCGGTGCACATTGCCGCAGGCCAGGTCGGAGCCGGAGTGCTCCAGGGAGGACACCAGGCGCCGGTAAGCCCGTTCGGGTACTTTGTCGTCGCCGTCCGCGAAGGTGAGGTATTTGCCGGTGGCCTGGGCGACGCCCAGATTGCGGGCCGGCCCCACGCCTTGATTGTCCTGCTGGAACAACCGGAACCGGGAATCGCGTTCGGCGAATTCCTTGGCGATGGTGGCGCTGCCGTCGGTCGAGCCGTCATCGACCATGACGACTTCGATATCGCGGAGGGTCTGCCGCCGCAGCGACTCAAGACATCCGGACAGATAGGGCTCGGCGTTGTAAAAGGGGACAACGACGCTCAGCAGCGGTGACACGGTCCTCCCTGGGCGCGACGCGCGAGGTAAGCGCACAGTTACCAAACCCATCACCGGGGCGGCGGTTTCGGGTGAATGCCTGGTAGAGGCAAGATTAACGGACTCGGTGCGATGTGATGTGCGGCTGTGACGATCACCGCGGGCGAACCCGAGGCCCGGCGGGCCCGCCCGCGGCCTTTCAGGAACGGCTGCGCCGCACCGGCTGGCCGGGCCTGCGCAGCCCGGTGAAGGCCCAGCCGAGTTTCGGCTCCAGCAGCCAGCTCATGGTCTTCACCACAGGCGGGGTGCACAGCAGCGTGCCGACCACGGCGGCGATCACGATCATCGTCAGCACACCCGGCACGGTGTGCCAGAACGCCAGCTCGCGGAAGTCGGTGAACTTCAGCAGCCGGGTGAAGAACCCGTGCAGCAGGTAGGCGTACAGCGTCATGGCGCCCAGCCCGGTGAACCAGGTGCGGCGGCGCGGCACCAGCGACAGGAACGCGGCCACCAGGATCACCGCGCAGATCATCATGGCCAGCCGCATTCCCGTGCCGACCAGGTTGCTCACCCCGAGCTCGGCGTGGCCGTGCTTCCAGTACACCCAGTCGATGTTCATGCGCGGGTAGGCGAAGTAGGCCACCACGACGGCACCGCTCAGCACCGCCACCCCGAAGAGGCGGGCGATGGGCCGCTTGACGAGCTCGAAGTGCTCCGGCCGCAGCATCAGCCCCAGCACGTAGAACGGCAGCAGTCCCAGCGTGCGGTGCAGCTCCAGGTCATCGCCCAGGTCGTCCATGTACGACAGCAGCGAGATGCCCACCGCGATGGCCAGCGGCCAGCGGATCTGCTGCCAGACCGGGGTCGACAGCCGCCACAGGAACAGCGCCATCAAAAACCAGGTCAGGTAGTAGGGGTCCAGCAGGCTGATCTTCAGCTTGTTGCCGCCGACCTGCCAGTCGTAGATGGAGTAGGCGAACTCGAACACCACATACGGCACGCCGAGCGCCACGATCAGCTTGCGGGCCTTGCCGGACCCGAAGGTGAAGTTCCGGGACAGGTAGCCGGTGAGCACGATGAACAGCGGCATGTGGAACATGTAGATCGCCAGGTACAGCGTGCTCGCCAGCGGCACGTCCCGCAGCCCCACGATGGAGTGCCCGATCACCACCAGCAGGATGGCCAGGAACTTGGCGTTGTCGAAGAACGGGTCGCGCTCCTTCTTGCGCGGGGCGGCGGCGTCCTTCGGCGCGGGGGCGGCCGGCCGGTCCGCGGCGGTGCCTTCGGGGGTGCCCGCGAGGGGGGAGCGGGGCTGGAGGATCTGAGTCATGAGGTCCAGACGTCCGTGAAGGGGGTCGGTCGCCGTCCGAAGTTACCGGAAGACCGAAGATCGGAACGGGCAAATCGGGCGACCGGTTGGCGGAAAAAGCTCAGGCCCGCCCGGGGCGGGACGGTGATCTGCGCGCGGGGTCAGGTCTTGCAGACATCGTCGGTCCCGCGCACCTCGTCCTGCTGACGGGGGATCCCGGTCTGGCGGGGCTTGAGGGCGGTCCAGTCCGGGCCCACCACCAGGTCCACGATGCCGGCGGTGCCGTTGGCGCGGGCGACGGGCTGCCCGTCGGCGTCGGGGACCGCCTCGGCCAGCGCCAGGGCCTCCCGCCCGGCGCCCGGCCCGTACAGGATCCGCGTGGTGCGGCGGGTGGTGAGCGTGCCCACCCCGACGACCTGGTAGCCCTGCGCCTCGAGCTGGTCGGCGACGCGGCGGGCCTGGCCGTCGATGCCGCTGGCGTTGTAGACCCGCACCCGGATCCGGCTGGGCGAGATCTTGGGGGCGGTGCGCTTCTTCTGCGGGATGCCGGTGTCGTTGCGGATCGCGGCGAAGAACTGGTCGGCGTCGGGCTGGCGCAGCGCCACCCGGTTGGGGTCGGGCGGGTACTGGGTCCACGGCACGGTGACGAAGCGCAGCTTGCCGGCGGTCAGCCCCTGCATCCCCCGGGCGATCTTGGTCATCGCCTGCAGGTCCAGGTCCTCATCGGTGGTCAGCGACTTGGTGGCCGCCGATAGCAGCGCGTTCAGCTTGACCGGGTTGCTGAGCACCCCGGCGCTCATCGCCTTGTTGGCCAGCGAGGCCATGAACTGCTGCTGGCGCTTGATGCGGTCGATGTCGGAGCCGTTGCCCAGCGCCTTGCGGGTGCGCACGTAGGCCAGCGCGGTCTCGCCCTTGACGATGTGCCGGCCCTTGCTGAGGCGCAGCCGGGACTGCGGGTCGTTGACGTCCTTGGGCAGGCAGATCTCCACCCCGCCGACGGCGGTGGTGATGTTCTTGAAGCCCACGAAGTCGACCTGCAGGAAGTGGTCGATGCGGATGTTGGTCAGGTTCTCGATGGTCTTGACCGTGCAGGGGGCCCCGCCCCGGGTGAACGACTCGTTGATCATCGCGACGCTGGAGGCGGGCACCACCTGGCCGTCGCGGCTCTTGCAGGAGGGGATCGGCACCATCAGGTCGCGCGGGAAGCTGATGCCGATGGCCTGCTCGCCGCCGGGGGACAGGTGCAGCAGGATCATCGTGTCCGACCGCGGCGGGTCGTTCTGCATGCCGCGCCCGTACTTGGCGTTGGCGCCGGTGCGGGTGTCGGAGCCCAGCAGCAGGATGTTCATGGCGTCGTTGAGCTTCTCCGGCCGCGGCCCGTAGTTGATGTTCTCGCGGGCGATGTTGCCGTTGAGCTTCCGGTAGTAGCCGTAGACGCCCAGGCTGGAGCCGACCAGCGCGACCGACAGGCCGACGGCGACCCAGCCGAGGATGCGCCAGCCGCGTCGACGTACTGGGGGCGGCTCGTCGTCGTCGACGTACTCCATGTACATCGGGTTGCTGTTCATGGGCTCCTGCGGTCGGGCGTGGGGCCCCCGACTCGGGGGGTCGGGTTCGGACGCGGTGGGCCGGCCTGCCGGCTAGCGGACCAGCCGGCGGACGGAGCCGGACGGCCCGTCCCATCCCAGCACACCGGCCACTGCTGTCACATGCTCCACAGAAATTCGTCGATCAAGGGCGGACTCGTCGAGATTTCGTTGAATTATGACCGACGACCCCGCCGCCAGGGGGGTGAGAACCCCCACCAGCACCCCTTGCAGGGTCGTGAACGGCAGGTCGGAGAGCACCCGGCTACCGGCGTCCAAATCCCATGCGGCGGCGGCATCGGCGGCCCGGTCCACCAGCTCTCCGGCGGATAGTGTGGCAAATGTCACGTTTGCCGCGGAAGTCTCTTCCGCCACCCGCAACGCGGGGGCCTTCGCGTCCACCGGGACGGGCGGCGCGAAGCGGTCGCCGTACCCGCGGACCTCCACCGCGTAGTCCAGCACCCCCGCAGGGCACTCGCTCAGCGGACGGCCCAGCGCATGCAGCGACAGGCCGATGACCTCCTCGGCGTCGGCGGCGTGCTCCTCGTACCAGCCGGGCACCGACAGCACCTCCTCCGCGGCCACCAGGAAATACGCGCCGCCCGCGCCCGCAGGTTCGAGCTCGCCGAGCCGTTCGGGCTCCACCGGCTCGGCGACCAGCCCGGCCGACCAGCACGCCAGCAGCCACACCGCGCTCTGCCAGTGCGGCGGCAGCACCAGCGCCGCCCGGTCGCCGGGCTGCGCCCCCAGCCCGTCCACCAGCAGATTGGCGGTCTTGGCCACCCAGTTGGCCAGCGTCTTGGCCGACAGCTCCACGCGCTCGCCGGTGGCGTCGTCGTAGAAGGTCAGCAGGGGGCGCGAGGGGTTGTCGATCAGGCGCCGCTCCAGCAGCCGTGCGGGTCCGTAGTCAGCCATGCCGCTGAGCGTACGGCTCCACCCCGCCCCCGGTGGCCCGATACCCTGCGCTCTCAGTGGACGAACCGCAGCAGCTGAGCGAGCACCCGATGAGCGAGCGCGCCCCCGCAGGACGCCGGGTCGCGCAGCTGCGGCTGCCGATGCCCTTCCCCAACGACCCCGCCGCCCGGGGCCGCTCCACCCGCGCCGGACGGGTGCTGGCCCGCCTCACCGTGGCGCCCGCCCTGCTGATCGTGGCCTGGCTGGCGGTGTCGCTGCCGCTGCTGATGGCCGGCCGCTACCGGCTCGGCCCGGCGCTGGCCCTGTTCGTGCCGGTGGCCTTCCTCACCCTCAAGGCCGGCTTTTGGGACCGCACCCGCCTGGAGCTGACGGTCGGGCTGCGCGGGCCGGTCTCCTGGTGGTCCACCGGCGGGGTGGTGGCCGTGGCCGTCGCCTTCTTCGCCCTGGAGGCGGCCATGTGCGCCGAACAGGTCGTGGTGCGCCGCGACCCGGCCTCCTACGTGCAGTTCGCCACCTGGCTCAAAGACCACGGGCGGCTGCCGATCGACCCCATGCACTGGGCCTTCGGCGGCCACGACCCGGCGCTGGAATACGGCGGCCCGGCCTTCTACCAGGTCGGCGACCAGGTCGTCCCGCAGTTCATGGCCGGGCTGCCGATGGTGCTCGCGCTGGGCGGCTGGATCGGCGGGACCGGCGCGATGCTGATGACGGCCCCGCTGCTGGGGGCCTGCGCGGTGCTGGCCTTCGGCGGGCTGACCGCCCGGCTGGTCGGCCCCCGCTGGGCGCCGCTGGGCGCGCTGGCGCTGGCCCTGCTGCTGCCGATGCAGTGGCTGGCCCGCTCCACCTACAGCGAACTGCCCGCCCTGGTGCTGCTGCTGGGCGGGCTGAGCCTGCTGCTGGACGTCCGCGACCTGGAGACGGCGGCGGCCCGGGTGCGGGCCTTTTTGGGCGGGCTGGCGCTGGGGCTGGTCCTGCTGGTGCGCATCGACGGCATCCGCGACGTGCTGCCGGTGGTGGTGTTCGCCGGGCTGCTGGCCGCCCGCCGCCGCCCCACCTGGCCGCCGCTGGCCGCCGGGCTGGCCCTGGGCGCCGGGGCCGGGCTGCTGGAGGGCTACACCAAGTCCCGCCCCTACCTGGAGTACCTGAGCGACTCGCTGCGCCCGGCGCTGATGCTGGCCACCGCCGTGGTCGCCGCCACGATCGCGCTGGCGGCGGCGCTGCGGTGGCCGCCCGCCGGCGCCCGGCTGCGGCGGGCCGGCGCCGCGCTCGCCCGGGGGCGCCTGCCCGACCTGGCCGCCTTCGGCGCGGTGGCCGTCTTCGCCGCCTTCGCCGTCCGCCCCTGGCTGCAGACCGTCCGGCGCGCCCCGCGCACCGAAGACGACCGGCTCAACGTGTCGTTCATCGAGCAGGTCCAGCGGATCAACGGGCTGCCGCTGGACGGGTGGCGGCAGTACTCGGAGCTGTCGCTGCACTGGGTGGCCTGGTACGTGGGGGTGCCCGCGCTGCTGCTGGCCGCCCTGGGCGCGGCGGTGCTGGCCCGGCGGCTGCTCAGGCGGGAGAACGGCGAGTGGGTGCTGCCGTTCATGGTCATCGCCTGGACCACGGTGACCACCCTGTACCGGCCCGGCATCACCCCCGACCACCCCTGGGCCTCCCGCCGGCTGGCGTGCGTCGTGCTGCCGGGGATGCTGCTGCTGGCGCTGTGGGGACTGGCCTGGTGCGTGCGGCGCCTGCGCCGCCGGCACCGCCCGGCGGCCGTGCCGGTGGCGCTGGCCGGCGCGCTGGCGATCGTCGTCCCGATCGCCGCCGTCTCCTGGCCGCTGGCGCTGCGCCCCACCGAGCAGGGCGAGCTGGCCCAGGTGCGCTCGATGTGCCGCAAGATCGGCCCCGGCCGGTCGGTGATCATCGTGGAGCGCGTCACCGCCGACCGGTTCATCCAGGTCATCCGCGGCATGTGCGGCATCCCCGCGGCCCGCACCGTCCCGGAGGCGACCGAGTCGGACGTGCGCCGCGTCATCGACCGCATCAGCGCGCAGGGCCGCCGTCCGGCCGTCCTCGGCGCGGCCCCCGCCGACGTGGCCGGCTACGGCGCCGCCGAGCAGATCCTCCACTTGCGCACCCGGCAGGACGAGCGGACCTTGACCTCCCCGCCCAACGGGACCTGGCCGCTGAGCATGGATGTGTGGATGGCCGAACCGCTGCCGTAAGGCCCCGGCCCGGTGAGCCGGACATGGGCGGCGGCGCAAGGGAGTATTCTCGCGCTGCGTGAGCACCGAGCCCGACAGCCGATCCGAGCATGTCCACGTGACGATCGTCCTGCCCTGCTACAACGAGCAGGACCACGTCATCGACGAGGTCGAGCGCATCTGCAAGGCGATGGACGCCAGCGGCCACAGTTATGAGCTGCTGGCCATCGACGACTGCTCGACCGACGGCACGCTGGAGCGGCTGCGGGAGGCCGAGCCCCGCTTCCCCAACATGCGGGTCATCGCCTTCCAGCACAACAGCGGCTCGGGCACCGTCCGGCGGATCGGCACCCAGCAGGCGCGCGGCGACATCGTGGTGTGGACCGACGCCGACATGACCTACCCCAACGAGCGGATCCCCGAGCTGGTGGAGATCCTCGACGACGACCCGTCGGTGGACCAGGTGGTCGGCGCGCGCACCACCGAGGCCGGCAGCCACAAGCTGCTGCGGGTGCCCGCCAAGTGGTTCATCCGCAAGGTCGCCGAGCGGCTCACCAACACCAAGATCCCGGACCTGAACTCCGGGATGCGGGCCTTCCGCCGCGAGGTGTCGCTGCCCTACCTGCGGCTGCTGCCGCCCGGGTTCTCCTGTGTCACCACGATCACCATCGCGTTCCTGGCCAACCAGCACCCGGTGCGGTACGTGCCGATCGACTACTACAAGCGGGCCGGCAAGTCCAAGTTCCGCTTCTTCAAGGACGCCTACCGCTACATCTTGCAGGTGCTGCGGATGGTCATGTACTTCAACCCGCTGGCCGTGCTGATGCCCCCGGCGCTGTGGCTGCTGGGCATCGGCGTGGCCAAGGGCATCTTCGACATGGTCGTCCACTTCGGCTACTTCGCCAACAACACCGTGATGATCTTCATCTCCGGGCTGCTGATCGCCTCGCTGGCGCTGCTGGCCGACCTGATCGTCCGCTCCCGGGGAGACACGTGAGGATCGCCATCGTCGGCCCCGCCTTCCCCTACAAGGGCGGCGGCGCCCACCACACCACCGAGCTGGCCCACCGCCTGGCCGGGGCCGGCCACGACGTGGTGATCGAGTCCTGGAGGGCCCAGTACCCGTCCTTCCTGTACCCCGGGCAGCAGACCATCGACGCCCCCGAGGGCGAGCCGTTCCCGCGCACCCGCCGCGACCTGGCCTGGTACCGCCCGGACGGCTGGCTGCGCACCGGACGCCGCCTGCGCTCGGCCGACCTGGTGGTGCTGGCCGTGCTCACCCCCGTCCAAGTCCCCTCCTACCTGGGCATCCTGCGGGGAGTGGGCGGGCGGGCCCGTGCGGTGGCGCTGTGCCACAACGTCCTGCCGCACGAGCGCAAGCCCTATGACGTGCCGCTGATGAAGGCGCTGCTGCGCCGCGTGGACGCCGTGCTGACCCACTCGGCGCAGCAGGCCGAGCTGGCCCGCACTCTCACCGCGCGTCCGGTGACCGTCGCCGAGATGCCCCCGCACCTGCCCGCCCGGGCGCCGGCGCGGACCGGTACGGATGACGGTGTGCGCAACCGCCTGCTGTTCTTCGGCATCGTCCGCCCCTACAAGGGCCTGGACGTCCTGCTGCGCGCCCTGGCCGCGGGCCCGCCCCAGGTGCGGCTGACCGTGGCGGGCGAGTTCTGGGGCGGCGTGGACGACACCCGCGCGCTCATCGCCTCCCTGGGCCTGGAGGAGCGGGTCGATCTGCGCCCCGGCTACGTCCCGGCCGCCGAGGTGCCCGCCCTGTTCGCCGAGGCCGACGCGCTGGTGCTGCCCTACCGTTCGGCCACGGCCTCCCAGAACGTGTGGATGGCCCACGAACACGGCATCCCGGTGATCGCCACCCGCGTCGGCAGCTTCCCCGAGCAGGTCGCCGACGGGGTGGACGGTCTGCTGTGCGACCCCGACGATGTGGCTTCGCTGACCGAGGCCCTCAACCGCTTCTACGCTCCCGGCGAGCCGCAGCGCCTGCGCGCCGCCGTCCGTCCGGTGGACGACGCCCCGCTGTGGGACGCCTATGTGAAGAGCCTGCTGGCCGGGTGACCGGCTGATCTGTCGTGATCGCCGTCCGGGAGGGGACGGTTTCCCTCCGGCGCGCCCGGCTCTCGCCGGCTGACGCCTGACGCATCCCGTGAGGATCACTGCGGGAGCGTCTTGCAGTCCTCAAAAGTCCCTATCGCTCCCTAATTAGGTTTAGGTTAGGGAGCGATGAGTGAAAAACTGTACTCAGTGGAGGAGGTTGCCCGTCTCCTCGGCCTGCACGTGCGCACGGTGCGCGGCTACATCCGCTCCGGCCGGCTCAAGGCGGTGCGGATCGGCAAGCAGTACCGCATCGCCCCCGCCGACCTGGAGAGGCTCACCGGACGGACGCTCCCGGCCCGCCCTTCCCGGGCCGCGCGGGTGGAGGTGTCGAGCATCGTGCAGATCGACGGCATCGACCGGGCCGCGGCCGACCGGCTGGGCACGCTGGTCCTGGCCGGAGCGAACACCACCGCGGACCCCACCGGCCCTTTGCACGTCCAAACGATCCACGACAAGGAGCAAGCCCGCTTGAAGATCGTGATCATGGGTGGCGCCACCGCCACCGCCGACCTGCTCCGCCTGCTGGACGCCGTGCTCGACGGCGAGAACGGCCTGCTCACCGGAAGGGACGGCAATGCCTGACGTGATCCAGGAAAGAGCCGGCGTCCAGGTCCTGGTGTGCGACGAAAGCGGCCCCCCGGTGGCGACCGTCCAGGACGCCCTGGACCTGATCGGCGCGGCCTTCGCCGGCGCCGAGGTGGTGGCCGTGCCCGCCGACAGGCTGGAGGAGAGCTTCTTCTCCCTGAGCACCCGCCTCGCCGGCGAAATCATGCAGAAATTCGTCAACTACCGGCTACGCCTGGCCATCATCGGCGACATCTCCCACCACCTGGAGACCAGCACGGCCCTGCGCGCCCTCGTCCGGGAGTCCAACCGCTCCGGCCACATATGGTTCCTGCCCGACTTGGCCGCCCTGGACGCCCGGCTCAGCGAGCTGTAGGAACGCTCTGGCGCACCCGAGTCTGCCGGTGGACTGCCATGCGCCCGTTCCGTTCTCACACCGGAACTCTCTGGGACGAGTATTGAAAGTCCGGCCGTCCCCATTCCGGTCGGCACCGCCGGTGTCCGTCGTTTTCGGTGGGGGCGGGTGGTGGTCCGTGGACGTTAGACGCTTGGCGGAGGAGACAGGGGGTGACCTTGTTCGCGCGTGAAGCCTCCTACCGCGAGGTGGCCTCGGCGGTGGCCCCGGTGGCCGTATCGCAGTTCTTGGCGGCCAAGGGCTGGGAGCTGGAGGCCAGTCAGGATAATGTCAAGGAAATCTGGCGCCTTCCGGACGGCCAGGGCGGCGTGCGAGGTCGTATTCTGTTGCCACTCGCCACGGATTACATCGACTTCCCGCAGCGTTTCGCGGACGCGCTGCACGCCATCAGCAAACTCAACGGCTGGAGCCCTGAAGAGCTGCTAGAGCAGATCATCACGGCCTGAGCAGGTCTGTTGTTCGTCCGCCTGGATCTTCCACAGGCTAACAGGACGATCCCTTTCTGGTGGGCCGAGACGACCATCGCTGCGCTCTACGAAATGCTCGGATCGGCGACTTTGACTGCCGCCGATCCGAATTATTCTCAGCTTTGGTGACGATCTAGGATGGTGAACTTCGCCGGCTGGCGAAGCTCGGCTTTCCGGTGTTGGCTGCCCTGCTTGCTGAGGGGCGGAGCTGCATGGGGCGGTATCTCTACGGTGGTGGAGCCATTCACGGCGTGGCTCGCACCGCTCTTGAATCGAGTGTGTCTCTAAATGTGGAAATCCGGATCGCTGGAAGGGTTTCGGTGTCTGATGAGCCTAGCTGTTCCGGATTCTCTGCAGTAGGGCGGCGAAACAATGGGGAGAGGCGGTGAGATGACCGGCGGCAGGGTTCTTGGAGTTACGCAGGCCAATCCCACTGGGGAGCACGGCGACCTCGAGGCACGTGCTTTGATTCGTTCCGCTGTGGCTGGACTTCCGCCAGGCGGTCATCGCATGACCTCCGTCGCTTCTGTTGAAGGACGCTGGTGTTCGGTCAGCTGTTTTTGATCTTGCGTACCAAAGCGGTGAAGTGCCGGCGGGAGACGGCCAGGTGCCCGGCGGCGGGGTTCTTAGAGTCGCGCAGGCCGATGCCTTCGGGCAGTGCGGCGACCTCGACGCAGTTGCCCTCCTGAGTGCCGCTGCGGCTGGACTTGCGCCAAACGATCTTGTTGGTCATTCGAAGGACTCCATCGCTTTCTCGATCAGCTTTCTTGAGGGAGTTTCAGGTAGCGCCTTGGCGCTGATCTGGTTCCACCGGATCACATACGACTGTACGTCAGAGGGTGCCGAGACCAACCGGCCACATCCAGGAGACTCCGAGTAGGCCACTTCTCCGAAGTCATCTCCAGCCATGAGCAGGAAGCTTCCGTCAAGGCCGGGAAAAGCTCCGACGTCCCAGGTCCGGGGGACTACGCGGACGACTATTCGCTTCCGTTCCGACAGCTCCAAGACACGCGCCAGCTGACGACGCATGATCTCTGGAGAGCCGACAGGCCACTCCAGCGCGTTCTGGTTCAAGATCGCTGATACGAACGGGGGGACCTCACGCTCGAGGATCTCTTGCCGGCCGATCCTGCGTTGCAGCACCTCCTCTGCGTTGGGCACATCACCGGTGCTGAGAAGCGCTCGTGCGTAGTCCTCCGTCTGGAACAACCCGGGGATGACGTTGGCCTCGTACGTCTTGATCACTCCGGCCTTGCGCTCCTTGTCGAGGTACTGACTGAACCACGACGGGTCGTGTCCGATCGAGGCGTACCACATGAGCGTCTGGAACAGCCCGCCGATGTCCCAGGCCCGGTCGATCAGAATTGCCTGTTTTGTGTCCAGCCGGGTCTCACCCAGCTCGATGCGGGAAACCGATGATCGGCTGCAGCCCATGATCCGACCCATGGCCTCCAGTGAGAGTCCCCGTTGGTTACGGAGAAACCGCAGGTAGAACGCGATGAAGTTCCACAGGTTGGACTTGGGGTCCGGAGGCTGGCCCACGCGCATCCGTGATCGCTCCCCTTTCCCAGCTTTTCCCGGACTTCTCAGGGTAAGCAGAACGCTACCCAATGTTGGGGCACTCTGTGTCTCGAGCCACAAAACACAGAGTGAAGGGGATTGTCGTGAACGTAACGGAGGTGGGGTTCGGGCGGCAACTGCTGGCCACGCCGGCGGCGGTCGGTGCGGTGCGCACCTACGTGAAGGCGCAGCTTGAGAAGTTCGGCTACCCCCATGCGGTGGCGGACGCGCAGCTGGTCGCGGCCGAGCTGGCCACCAACGCGCTGGCGGTCAGCGAGCGGGGCGGGAGCATCCGGGTCTTTCTCGGGCATCGGCCCCGCGGGCTGGTGCTGGGGGTCTGGGACGCCGATCCGCACATGCCCGAGCGGAAGCCGCCTCCACGGCTGACTCCCGAGACGCTCGACCCGGACCCGGGCGGCTTCGATGACAACGGGGGCTGGGGGCTGATGATCGTCGAAGCGCTCGTCCGCGACCTGTGGATCGAGCGGCCGGCCTGTGGCGGCAAGTGGGTCTGCGTGGCGCTCAACGTCTGATGTTTCCCGTCCGGCGGCGGAAGGTCAGCCCGCTATGGGCCGGGATCACCGCCGTCCGAGGGGATGTTCCCTCTGGGAAGGACGGGAAAAGCGGGCGGGACTTTCCCCCGTGGGCCGTCGCGCTCCTGAGGGCTCTGCAAGGGCCTCAATGATGCGACGCCCGGTCCCCGACGGGCGGGAACCGGGCGGATGGGTGCGGGTGGTTACTTGGCGACGACTCCCAGGTGCGGGGCGAGGGTGGACAGGAGGGCCCGCTTGGGCTTGGCGCCGACGATCTGTTCGACGACCTCGCCGTTGACGTACAGGTTCAGGGTGGGCAGACCCTGCACACCCGCCTGGGCGACGGTGGCGGGGTTCTCGTCGGCGTTCAGCTTGGCGACCGTGAGCTTGTCGGCGTACTCGGCGGCGATCTCGTCCAGGATCGGCGAGATCATCCGGCACGGGCCGCACCAGTCGGCCCAGAAGTCCACCAGCACGGGCTTGTCGCTCTTGAGGACGAGCTCATCGAACGTCTCGTCGGTCACCTTGATCGGTGCGCTCACGATCTCTCCTTAATCGGCTGTCTATCCCCCTCAAGTCTGTGAGGGGTCACTTCATTCCCGTCGCCGTGTCCCGCCGCGAACGCCAACGCCGCGCAGGCCAGATCGGCCAGCGTCAGCAGCACCCGGGAGACCAGCGCCACCACCAGCGGGGCGCCGGGGGGCAGGGCCGGCGAGAGGGTCAAGACGATCACCGCCTCCCGGGCGCCCAGGCCGTTGGGGGCGATGAAGACCAGGAAACCGGTGGTGAAGGCCAGCGCGTAAGCGCCGGTGGCCAGCAGCGGCAGGCCGTGGCCGTCCCCGCCGGCGGCGTCGGCGATCAGCCAGGTGTGCAGGCCGAACAGCGCCCAGCCCACGACCTCCCAGGCCACCGCCCGCAGCGTCACCCCCAGGCTCACCGGGTGCTCCAGCGGGGGACGCCGCGCGATCTTCAGCAGCAGGTCGATGCCCCAGGTGACGATCCGCGGATGCAGGCAGGCCAGCAGCACCGGCGCCAGCAGGAACAGCCACCAAAAGTCCGCGGTGGCCTGCGGGGAGGTCAGCGGCAGCGTCACCGCCGCCACCGCCAGCCCGGACGCGGTGGTCGAGGCGATGGCCAGCAGGGAGGAGCTGATGTTGCGGATGCGGGGGATGCGGTACCGGCGGCCCAGCTCCATCTGGGTGACCAGCGCCCACACCTTGCCCGGCACGTACTTGCCCAGCCCGGAGATGAACGACAGCCGCGAGGCGGCCACCAGCGGCAGGGGAGAGCCCAGCCCGGCCAGGAAGACCCGCCAGCCCAGCATCCACGCCACCAGCCCGCCGACACCGGCCAGGAAGGCCCCCACCAGCGCCGTCCACGACATCCGCGCCAGCGCCTGAGTGGTCTCCTCCCACTGGGACACCAGGCTGTAGGCGCAGAAGGCCACGGCGGACAGCACCAACAGGGCCCGAACCGCGCCCATGGCCCGCTGCTTGGAAATCACCCGCCTTAGGGTAGGCGAGCCGCAGGGGGTCCTGCGCGGGGGCGGATGGACGCGGTGAAGGCCACTGAGGCAATGGAGAGGCAATAGGCTGGCCCGCATCATGAAGCTTGCTGATGCGGTGGCCTTCTTCGGCCACCAGGTGCACATCTGCCGGTTCCGCGAGGCCGGGACGCTGCTGCGGTGGATGGGCGATGACCTGCGCGGCAAAAAGGTGCTGGACGTCGCCGGCGGCGATGGGTACTGGGCCGGGCGGGCGCGCAGGCGCGGCGCGCTGGCGGTCTCGCTCGACCTGGCCCGCTCCAAGATGCTCTACGGCAAGACGCTGGCGCACGCCCCGGCGCTGATCGAGGGGGACGCCCTGGCGCTGCCGTTCGCCGACGCCAGCTTCGATGCGGTGCTGTCGGTCTGCGCCATCGAGCACTTCACCGACGGCGCCCGCTCGCTGGCGGAGATGGCGCGGGTCCTCAAGCCCGGCGGGGAGCTGTTCCTGTCCGCCGACGTGCTCAGCCGCGCCGACGCCTGGCCCAAGCTGCGCGATGCGCACAAGGCCAAGTACCACGTCCAGCACACCTACACCCACCGTTCGCTGGGCGAGCTCATGGGCGAGCACGGCCTGGAGATGGTGACCTACTCCTACCAGTTCCGCACCGCGGCGGCCGAGCGGCTGTACCTGTCGCTGTCGGCCTACGGCGGCCGGGTGGGCTTCAACGCCGCCGCCCCCCTGGTGCCGCTGGTGGCGCTGGCCGACCGGCGGGCCCCCAACGAGCGGGGCAGCATCGTGCTGGTGCGGGCGCGCAAGCGGCCCTGACGCATTCGGGGTGTGGTGTTCTCCGGCGCGGGGTCCTCGCGAGAACGGCCGTCGCGCAGGCCCTGTTCGGCGTAGGCCCTCGAAAGGGTCGATCCCGGCGAGAGGACCCAGGGAGGACTGTGGCGCCCCGGTGCTCACCACGCGCTGCTCGTTCCTGCCGGAGGTCGGGGGCGATGTGGTCGCCTACGCCGAGCCCGGACGCCGCCGGCATCGCCGCCGCGCTGCGGGAGCTGATCGGCGATCCGGCCCGCCGGGCGGCGCCGTCGCAGGCCGCCCTGCGCCGTTCCCGGCGTTTCACCCGGGCCGCCTCCGCCGAAGGCGCACCTGCGGTCCTGCCGGCGTGCGGTGGGCCTGCCGGAATAGCCCCCTGACGGGTTTTGCCGATCACGAGAAAAGGAACGGTGAACCTTTCCCACCCGTGCGCCTTCCGGACCGCGGCGGCCCCGATCACCGGGAGGGGCCTGCAATAGGCTCTGACGCCTGGTGAAGCTTCGAACTATCCGGAAGGGAACGCTGTGGAGGCAATCCTTTTGGTGGGCGGACAGGGCACCCGGCTGCGACCGCTGACCTTGTCCACACCCAAGCCGCTGCTTCCCATGGCGGGCGTCCCGTTGCTGGAGCACCAGCTCACCCGGGCCCGGGAGGCCGGGGTGCGGCGCATCGTGTTCGCCACCTCCTACCGCGCCGAGATGTTCCACGAGGTGTTCGGGGACGGCTCCCGGCTGGGGTTGGAGATCGTGTACGTCACCGAGGAGGAGCCGCTGGGCACCGCGGGCGCCATCCGCAACGCCTCCGAGGCGCTGACCTGCGGGCCTTCGGATCCGGTGCTGGTGCTCAACGGCGACATCCTCTCCAGCCACGACCTGAACGCCCAGCTGGCCGCCCACCGCAAGGCCGACGCCGCGGTCACCCTTCACCTGACGCTGGTGGAGGACGCGCGCCGTTACGGGGCGGTGCCGACCGCTCCCAACGGCCGGGTGCTGGCCTTTGTGGAGAAGTCTCCCAACCCGCCGACCAATCAGGTCAACGCCGGCTGTTATGTCTTCCGCCGCTCGGTGATCGATGAGATCCCGCCCGACCGGGTGGTGTCGGCCGAGTACGAGTTCTTCCCCGCGCTGCTGGCCGACGGCGCGGTGATCATCGGCTATGTGGAGGCGGCCTACTGGCTGGATGTGGGCACCCCGGCGGCGTTCGTGCGCGGCGCCTGCGACCTGGTCAACGGGGCGATGACCTCGCCGGTGGTCTCCGGCGCCGAGCACGGGGTGCTGGTGCTGGACGGGGCGTTCATCGCCCCCAGCGCCCGGGTCGGCGGCGGCACCACGGTCGGCGAGGGCGTGCGCATCGGCGAGAAGGCCGAGGTGGAGTCGAGCGTGCTGTTCAGCGGGGCGGTGGTGGAGTCCGGCGCCCGCGTGGTGCGCTCGGTGATCGGCCGCGGCGCCCGGATCAGCTCCGGCGCGGTGCTGGTGGACGTGGTGATCGGGGACGGGGCCTCCATCGGGCCGGGCAACGAGCTGCTGAACGGGCTGCGGGTGTGGCCGGGCGTGGAGCTGCCGCCCATGGCCGTCCGCTTCTCCCACGACGCCTGATCCGGCGGCCGGGTCCGCACGGCGCCGCGTCGGCCTGGTTAGGTAGGGGCGTGATCCCCTGCCGCACCCGGATATGGCGTCCGCCCTGGCCGCTGGACGTGGCCGCCGCCTTGGAGCCGCACCGCCGGGGCCGCGGTGACCCGGCCTACCGGGTGACGCCGGACGGGGCGATCTGGCGTGCCTCGTTCACCCCCGACGGCCCCGGCACGCTGCGCGTTCTGGCGCGTCCCGCCCTGGGCGAGGTGGAGGCGCAGGCGTGGGGGCCGGGCGCCGGCCGGCTGCTGGAGGAGCTGCCGGACCTGCTGGGCGCCCGCGACGACCCGGACTCGCTGCGCCCGGTGCACCCGGTCGTCCGCAGGTGGCAGGCGCTGCGGCCGGGGCTGCGGATCGGGCGCAGCGGCCGGGTGTTCGAGGCGCTGGTGCCGGCCGTGCTGGAGCAGAAGGTGCCGCTGGCCGAGTCCAGACGCGCCTGGAGGTACCTGCTGCGGCGCTTCGGTGAGCCCGCCCCCGGCGCCCCGGACATGCGGGTGCCTCCACCGCCCGCCCGCTGGGCGCGCATCCCCTCCTGGGAGTGGCACCGGGCGGGCGTGGAGGCGGTCCGGGCGCGCACCATCGTGAACGCCGCCCGCGTGGCGTCCCGGCTGGAGGAGGACGCCTCCGAGCGGCGGCTGCGGTCGCTGCCGGGGATCGGGGCGTGGACGGCCGCCGAGATCCGGCAGCGGGCGGTGGGGGACGCCGACGCCGTCTCGGTGGGCGACTACCACCTGCCCGCCCTGGTGGGCTGGGCGCTGGCGGGCCGCCGGGTGGACGACGCCGGGATGCTGGAGCTGCTGGCGCCCTATGCGGGGCACCGCCACCGCGTCACCCGGCTGGTGAAGCTGTGCGGCACCCGTCCCCCGCGCCGGGGGCCCCGCATGCCGGTGCGGGACTACCGGGCCTTTTGATCCCGGGCTGAGGGCGGCTCGCGCCCCGGGGCGCGATGGCGCGGCCAGGAGCCGGACGCCCAGTCCCGGCCGTCACGGCTGTCGGCGCCCAGCAGCGGCCCGGCGACGGCCAGCGCGATGAGCAAGCCGAAAACGACGCACATGAGACCTTCCGCACTGTGAGATTCCGCGAGCCCTCGGGGCGTGGCCGGATACCGACGGGCTCGGGGAGGGGGGATGTGAGAGGAAAGCTCCCGCGCGGGGTCGCGACCGGGGCGGGATCGCCGCCCTGCCGCGCGTCTTCCACTCTGGTCGGCGCGATCGCCTGACGCTGGCGAGATTCGGACGTGTAAGGGCGGCGGATCCGGACCGGTCGCGCCTTGCACGCGGGACCGAGCTCGGCGCGGACCTTGGGCCGTGCGCCTTGGACTCCCGGCCGCCAGAGCCCGCCGGGGGCGGGCGAGCTGTCCCGGCCGCATCGTCCGGGCGGCTGCACGGAATCCACCGGGCGCGCGATGCCGGCTGCAAGGCCACCCGGCGGGGCGTCGCCGGAGGCGACTGAGCCCGGCCGGGTCGGTGCTTTCGGGACTTTGCCGACAGGCCTTTTAGGCCGCGCAGCGGGTCGTCTGGTCGACCTGAGCCGTCCGGCGGCCGTCCCCCATGACGGGGGGAACCGAGGTCCGTGCGTTCTTGCCGGGCCTTTCCACGCCGGATCGGCGGGGACGGTCGCGTCCGGGAACGCGGCGCCGCAGCCAGAAGTCGCCGGGCGTCCAGTCCAGGCCGTCGCGGGTGTCGGCGCCCAGCAGCGGCCCGGCGATGGCCAGCGCGAGGAGCAAGCCGAGAACGAGGTACATGGGGGCTTCCTTTGTGTGCAGGTCCGGTGAACCCCGCGGCCCCGGGAGCCGGCCCTGCGTCCGGGCCGGTCCGGGACACCGGAGGGGTTCGGAATGAGAAAGGTGAGCTCCCGCGCGGGTCGCGACGGGGGACGGGGTCGCCGCCCCGGGTCGCCGTCTCCAGTGTGACCGCCCCGATTGTTCAGGTCCAGCGACGATTTCTGTATGGAACATGTAAGAATCACTGAACGATGTTGGACCTGGGCCGGTTGCGGATCCTGCGCGAACTCAAGCTGCGCGGCACGGTCGGCGCGGTGGCGCAAGCCCTGGGCTACAGCCCCTCTGCGGTCTCCCAGCAGCTCGCCCAGCTGCAGCGGGAGGTGGGCGTCCCGCTGACCGAGCGGGCCGGGCGGCGGCTGCGGCTGACCGAGGCCGGCGAAGTGCTGGCCTCCCACGCCGAGGAGCTGCTGGCCCGCGCCCAGCAGGCCGAGGAGGAGACCGCCGCCGCCTCCGGCCGGGTGGTGGGCGTGGTGCGGGTGGTGGGGTACCAGACCGCGCTGATCAACCTGCTCGCCCCGGTGCTGCCCGGCCTGGCCGAGCGGCACCCGGAGCTGACCATCGAAGTGATCGACGAGGAGTTCACCCGGGTGCTGCAGGCGCTGGTGCTGCGCGAGGTGGACATCGTGATCACCGACGAGTACTCGGTGCTGCCCCGGCCCCGCCGCTCCGAGCTGTCGGCCGAACAGCTGATCATCGAGCCGATGCGGCTGGCGCTGCCGCGGGCCCACCCCGCGGCGGCGCACGGCGGCCCGGTGCGCCTGGCGGACCTGGCCGAAGAGCCCTGGGTGACCGGCCACCCCGGTACCAACTCCGCCGAACTGCTGGAACGCGCCTGCGTGGACCTGGCCGGGTACCGGCCGCGCATCCGGCACCGCACCAACGACATCCACGTGATGATGGCGATGGTGGGATGGGCCGGGGCGGTGTGCCTGTTCCCGGACGTCGGGCGGGCCGAGCGCTTCCCCGGCGTGGCGGTGCGCGACCTGGCCGACGCCGCGCTGCGCCGTTACATCGTGGTCTGGACGGTCGTGGGCGCCGAGGTGCGGCCGTCGGTGCGGGTCGTGCTGGAGGCCCTGCGCGCCTCCGCCGCCGACCTGGTCGCGCGTTTCCCGAGCTTGACCCTGGTACGTCCGGACGCACCGCCCGCCGCCGAGGACGGGAATAAAGACCGCCACGGGGTGCGCTGACCGGTATGCGGCAGGGGCCGGGTAGAAGCCGAATATGACGTTTGGCATAGAGTGCTGGCCATGGACTCTGCCAGCACGGTGACCGAGTCGGCACTACGACGGGCGCTGGCCCGCGCACGCGACGGCAAGGCCCTCGACCACTCCGAGGCGACCATTCTGCTGCACGCCCGCGGACCCCACCTGGACCGACTGCTGGAGTACGCCTCACGGACCCGGGATGCGGGCCTGCAAGCGGCGGGCCGCCCCGGCGTCATCACCTACAGCCGCAAGGTCTTCATCCCGCTCACCCGGCTGTGCCGGGACCGCTGCGGCTACTGCACCTTCGCGACCGTCCCCCACCGCCTGCCGGCCCCCTACCTCAGCCCCGATGAGGTGCTGGAGATCGCCCGGCAGGGCGCGGCGATGGGCTGCAAGGAGGCCCTGTTCACCCTCGGCGACCGCCCCGAGGACCGCTGGAAGCAGGCCCGCCGGTGGCTGGACGAGCACGGCTACGACGACACCCTCTCCTACGTGCGGGCCATGGCCATCCGCGTGCTGGAAGAGACCGGACTGCTGCCGCACCTCAACCCCGGCGTGCTGACCTGGCGGGACTTCCAGCGCCTCAAGCCCGTCGCCCCGTCCATGGGCATGATGCTGGAGACCACCGCGACCCGCCTGTTCACCGAGCGCGGCGGCCCTCACTACGGCTCCCCCGACAAGGACCCCGCCGTGCGGCTGCGGGTGCTGGAGGACGCCGGGCGCAGCAGCGTCCCCTTCACCACCGGCATCCTCATCGGCATCGGCGAGACCCCCGCCGAACGCGCCGACGCGATCTTCGCCATCCGCAAGACCATGCGGGAGTACGGGGCGATCCAGGAGGTGATCGTCCAGAACTTCCGCGCCAAGCCCGACACCAAGATGCGCGGCGTCCCCGACGCCGAACTGGAGGAACTGGCCGCCGCCATCGCGGTGACCCGCCTGGTGCTCGGCCCCAAGGCCCGCATCCAGGCCCCGCCCAACCTGGTGGACGACCAGTACGCGCTGATGCTGCGGGCCGGCATCGACGACTGGGGCGGCGTCTCCCCGCTCACCCCCGACCACGTCAACCCCGAACGGCCCTGGCCGCAGATCGAACAGCTGGCCGCCCGCACCGCCGAGCACGGCTTTGAGCTGCGGGAACGGCTGACCGTCTACCCCGAGTACATCAAGCGCGGCGAACCCTGGCTGGACCCGCGGGTGGCCGCGCACGTCGCCGCGCTGGCCGACCCGGTCACCGGGCTGGCCCGCCCGGACGCCGTCCCGCGGGGCCTGCCCTGGCAGGAGCCGGACGGCGGGTTCCCGCAGGCGGCCGGCCGCACCGAGCTGCACGTGGAGATCGACACCACCGGCCGCTCCAGCGACCGCCGCGGCGACTTCGATGAGATCTACGGCGACTGGCGGGCCATCGGCGAGCGGGTGCGGGCGCCGCAGCGCTTCGACGCCGACGTCAAGGCCGCCCTCGCCGCCGCCGAGCGCGACCCGGCCGGCATCACCGACGAGCAGGCCCTGGCCCTGCTGCACGCCGACGGCCCCGAACTGGAGGCCCTGGCCCGCCTCGCCGACGACCTGCGCAAGGACGCCGTCGGCGACGAGGTCACCTACATCGTCACCCGCAACATCAACTTCACCAACGTCTGCTACACCGGCTGCCGGTTCTGCGCCTTCGCCCAGCGCCGCACCGACGCCGACGCCTACACGCTGTCGCTGGAGCAGGTCGGGCAGCGGGTCGAACAGGCCTGGCAGGCCGGCGCCACCGAGATCTGCATGCAGGGCGGCATCCACCCCGACCTGCCCGGCACCGCCTACTTCGACCTGGCCCGCGAGGTCAAGCGCCGCGCCCCCGGCATCCACCTGCACGCCTACAGCCCCATGGAGGTCGTCAACGGCGCCTCCCGCGCCGACATGTCCATCCGGGACTGGCTGCAGGCCGCCAAGGAGGCCGGGGTGGACTCGCTGCCCGGCACCGCCGCCGAGATCCTCGACGACGATGTGCGCTGGGTGCTCACCAAGGGCAAACTGCCCACCTCGGCCTGGGTGGAGGTGGTCACCACCGCCCACGAGCTGGGCATCCCCACCACGTCCACGATGATGTACGGGCATGTGGACACCCCCGCCCACTGGGTGGCGCACATCCGGCTGATCCGCTCCATCCAGGAGCGCACCGGCGGCTTCACCGAGTTCGTGCTGCTGCCGTTCGTGCACCACAACACCCCGATCTACCTGGCCGGGCTGGCCCGCCCCGGGCCGACCGCCCGGGAGAACCGGGCGGTGCACGCCCTGGCCCGCATCCTGCTGCACGGCGCGATCGACAACATCCAGTGCTCGTGGGTGAAGCTCGGCGACGACCTGTGCGCCCAGATCCTCCAGGGCGGGGCCAACGACCTGGGCGGCACCCTGATGGAGGAGACCATCAGCCGCATGGCCGGCTCCGACCACGGCTCGTTCAAGACGATCTCCTCCCTGGAGCAGATCGCCGCCCGCGCCGGCCGCCCCGCCGTCCAGCGCACCACCCTGTACGAGCGGCCGCCCGCCGAACGCATCGAGGCCGCCCGCCGCACCGACGGCGTCGGCCACTTCGCCCTCGCCGCCAAGGGCCGCATCGACCTGCCGCTCGTCACCTGACCGGCACGGCCGCCCCGGACGGCCGCCACGGCCCGTGGCGGCCGTCCGGCTCCCGCCAGAGGACCGGCGTTTCCACAAAAGGCCGGGTGGTCTTCGCACCGAGGCGGGCGTCTGGTTTCCTTGGGGCGGTCCTTTCGATGGTCGGGCCGGACGGCTCCCGCCGCGTCGCGGCCGTCCGGCCTTCCGGCCAGGGGGCCGTGGTCCCGCAGCGCCCGGCCGGGGCGGGGCTCGTCCCGGCGGCGGTCCACTGCGGTCGGCTGACCGGAGGAAGCAGGTGCGTTCGGACGAAGTACCCCCCGCCGTATCCCCCGCGGCGTCCCCGTCGCCGAAGGCGGCGCCGTGGCGGCGGCCGCGGGCGCTCGCGGCGCTCATCGCCGTGCTGCTGGCCGTCATCGGCGGCGGCGCCTGGGCGTACGTGACGCTGACCGAGCCCTGCCCGGGGCCGCCGCTGCCGGTCACGGTGGCCGCCCAGCCGGAGATCGCCCCGGCGCTGCGCGACATCGCCGACCGGTTCGGCACCCAGCACCACCGGGTGGCCGACCGGTGCGTGGAGGTGCAGATCGTCGCCGAGGGGTCGGCCAAGGTCGCCGCCGACCTGGCCGCCGGCCGGGCCAGCGCCGACGGGTGGGTGCCGGAGTCGGCGATCTGGTTCACCGTCGCCCGCCGGGCCGGGGCCGCAGAGTCGCTGCTGCCGCAGGTGCCCACCGCGCTGGCCGGTTCCCCGGTGGTGCTGGCCACCACCCGTCCGGCCGGCCGGGAACTGCAGGCCGCCGGGGTGAGGCCGAGCTGGCGGCTGCTGCGCTCGCCCCTCGCCGGGGGCATGACCCTGGCCCGCCGCATGCTGGACCCGTCCGCCAACACCAGCGGCACCTTCGCCATGATCGCCCTGGAGCAGGTCGCCGGTGCCCGCGGCGAATTCCTGGACGAGCTGAAACGCACCGCCCCTAAGGACATGGAGGCGATGCTGGAGGAGCTGACCTCCCTGGAACGCTTCGACCGTCCCCTGGTGGTCACCACCGAGCAGGCCGTGGTCGCCTACAACGAAACGCACCGGCCCAACCCCGCGGTCGTCCTCACCCCGCGGGAGGGCACGCTGATGGTGGACTACCCGATGGCCGTCATCGCCCAGGAGCCGCAGCGGCGCGAGGCCGTCGAGGCGTTCGCCTCCGCGCTGCGCTCCCGCGCCACCCGCGACACCCTGCAGCGTTACGGCTTCCGCGCCCCGGACGGCACCATCAACGGCGGCTACGCCCGCCGCCACGGCCTGGACCCCGACCCGCCCAGGCCGCTGAGGCTCCCCACCCAGCGCCAGATCGACCGCGCACTCCGCTCCTGGAAGTGACCGGCTCCGTGCCGGACGCCACGGACCTGCGCTCACGCCACGGCCGTCCGAGGCGCCTCGCAGCGGCGTTCACCGCGCCGTGGCGTCCAAGACCGGCACCCGGCCGAGAACCGGCGAGCGAGGGGCCGGGACGCGCGGACCGGCGCTTCGCCCTCCTCGGCGTGCCGGTCCGCGCGGCCCGCGCCCCGCTCAGCGGACCTCGATGAAGGCGTCCGGGGACCGCGGCGGGCGCTCCCGGGGCGGCGCGGCGGCACGGCCGACGCCCACCGCGCCCATCGGGTCCCAGCTCTGCGGCAGGTCCAGCACGCGGCGCACCACGTCCCGGCAGAACATCGTGCTGGACACCCAGCACGAGCCCAGCCCTTCCACGGCCAGCGCCACCAGCAGGTTCTGCACGCCCGCGCCCATCGACACCAAGAACATCTCCCGCTCGGCCGTCGAACGGCGCGGATCGGGGTAGCTGTGCGCCCCGTCCATCACCAGGCACGGCACGATCAGGTAGGGCGCGCGGCGCAGCACATCCCCGCGCCGCAGCCGCTTGGCGATCGACTCCTCGCCGAGACCGTCCCCGCGCAGGTCGGCCTCCCACGCCTCGCGCATCGCATCCAGCAGCCGGGCCTGGGTCTCGGCCGACTCCAGCAGCACGAACCGCCACGGCGTGGTGTGGTGCGGGGCGGGCGCGGTGATCGCCGCCGCCACCGCCCGCCGCACCGCCGCCGCATCCACCGGCTCGTCGGTGAACTCCCGCACGGTGCGGCGGGCGTGCAGCACCTGCGCCGACCCGTAGCGGAACATGTCCTCGGCGGCCGGGCGGATCAGGGCGCGCGCCCCGGGCCCGTCCTCGTCGGTGACCAGGTGGCCCAGCCCGCGCACCACCGCCACCGGCACCCCCGCCAGCTTGCCCTTGACCAGCTCGGCGGCCGAGGCGATCTCGTCGGCCACCGCGGTCACGGTGGACTCCAGCCGGTTGCCGTGCGGGTCGGTGCGGCCCCGCAGGTCCTGCAGCACCTGCAGCCCGGCCGCCCCGATCGCCGCGTCCGTCAAACCCATCCGCCAGGCCCGGCCCATGGTGTCGGTGACCAGCACCGCCACGCGCGCCCCGGTCAGCTCGCGCAGCCGGGCGCGGATGCGGCGGGCCGAGGCGTCGGGGTCCTCCGGCAGCAGCAGCACGGTGCCGGGCGGGGTATTGGAGGCGTCCACCCCGGCGGCGGCCAGCACCAGCCCGTGCCGGGTCTCCACGATGCGGGTCTCCCCGCCCGGGTGGGCGCGCCGCGCCACCACCCGCACGGTCTCGGCGTCGATCGCCTTCTCCCGGTCGGCGGCGGCCAGGATGCGCCCCTCCGCCTTGCTGACGATCTTGGACGTGACCACCAGCACGTCCCCGTCGGCCGGGGAGCAGGCCCCGGCGATCAGCGCGGCCAGGTCGTCTCCTTGGCGCACCTCCGGCAGCCCGGGCACGCCGAAGATCTCGATGGAGCCGTTCACCGCAGCTCCTCGGCCAGGCGCAGGGCCGCGCGGGCGATGTCGGCGCTGGCCTCCAGGTCGGTCATCAGCAGGGGACGGGCCCGCACCGCGATGCCCTCGATGCCCTGCTCGGCCACCTCGGCGTCGGCCTCGTCCACCAGCCAGCCGTCCAGCAGGTCCGGGCCGTAGTGCTCGGCGACCGCGCGGGCGCTGGTCTCCACCCCGATGGCGCGCAGGCAGGCGTCGGCCATGCCCCGCACCGGCGCCCCGCCGATGATCGGGGAGACCCCCACCACCGTCTTGGCCGCCACCGCCTCGCGGATGCCCGGCACCCCCAGGATGGTGCCCACGCTGACCACCGGGTTGGACGGCGGCAGCAGCACCACGTCGGCCTGCTCGATGGACTCCAGCACCCCCGGGGCGGGCTTGGCGTCCTCGATGCCGATCGCCACGATCGCCTCGGCCGGCACCGAGGCCCGCAGCCGCACCCACCACTCCTGGAAGTGGATCGCCCGCCGGCCCTGCCCGTCGGTGATCACCACGTGGGTCTCCACGCGGTCGTCGGTCATCGGGATCAGCCGCACCCCCGGCCGCCAGCGGTGGCACAGCGCCTCGGTGACCGCCGACAGCGGGTACCCCGCCGACAGCATCTGGGTGCGCACGATGTGGGTGGCGAAGTCCCGGTCGCCCAGGTTGAACCAGGTCGGCTCCACCTCATAGGCGGCCAGTTCCTCTTTGACGTGGAAGGTCTCCCCGGCCCGGCCCCAGCCCTGCTCCTCGTTGATTCCACCGCCGAGGGTGTACATCACCGTGTCCAAATCGGGGCATACCTTCAGACCGAACAGGAATATGTCGTCCCCGGTGTTGCCGATGACGGTGATCTCGGCGTCGGGCGCGGCCCGCTTGAGTCCGCGCAGGAAGCGAGCCCCGCCGATGCCGCCCGCCAGCACCACGATCCTCATGGCCGCCAGCCTATGGGGAGCCCCAGGTGGCGCGTCGGGCGCGGTCCGCCTCGGCTCCGGCTCCGGACAGCGGGACGCATGGTGTGCAAAGCTTTGCGGACCGACACGGACGCTATCTGAACCGATCTGGAGAATGTCGTGAACAAGGAAGCGATCCAGCGTCTGCGCGAACCGGCCGCCTGGGTGCTGACCATCGCGGCCGGCCTGCACGTGCTGGCAGGCCTGGTCATGCTCCTGGCGGGCAGGTATCTAGGCGGCGGGACGTTCACCCTCCGGGCGATGACCGAGACCCTCCAGCTGGGGCTGATCACCGGCGTCGCGGTGACCGTGATCCTGGTCGTGGCGGTGCTGCTGGCCACCTGGGAGCCGGCCGCCAAGCAGGCCCGCACCATCGTCCTGGCGGCGCTGGGCGTCTTCGGGGTCGCGCTGGCCTTCGGCGTGATCTCCTGGCTGGCCGGGCTGGTCGCCGACACCGGCGGCGTGGAGGGCGCCGCCGTCGCCAAGTTCTCGATCTTCCTCTACGGGGCGGCCAAGCTGGCCGTCATGGGCGTCGGTGCCTGGTTCGTCTTCACCGTCTTCCAGGGCATGAAGCCCGCCGCCCCCGCCCCGCAGGTGCAGCAGGGCTACCCCGACTACGGCTACCAGCAGGGCGGCTACCCGCAGCCCCCGCAGGCCGGCTACCAGCAGCCCCAGCAGGGCAATTACGTCCACTCGCAGTACCAGCAGCCCCAGCAGGGCTACCCGCAGCCCCCGCAGGCCGGCTACCAGCAGCCCCAGCAGGGCCCCTACCAGCAGCCCCAGCAGGGCGGCCAGTCGCTGGAGGAGGAGAGCGCCGGCGAGTGGACCCGCGCCTACGGCGGCGGCCAGCAGCAGTCCGCTCCGGGTTATGGGCAGCAGGAGCAGCAGGGGCCGGAAAACGGCGGTGAGTGGTACCGCGATAGCCGTCCTCAGCAGTAATAACCCCGCCGGCGCAGATCGCTTCGCGCCGAAACAACCGCTATGCCCCCGCCGCAGGTCGTTCCGCTTGACGGAGCAGGCGCTACACGCGTGTAATTTCAGTGGTGTAGTTCTTCTTCTCGGGGGGACCAGGGCTCGAGGGAAGGCATGATCGGGGGCTCCACGGGCTAGGAGGTGCGCGTGAGCGAGGTCGTGATCCCGCTGGCGCACGGCACATTCGGTGAAGAGTTGAGCTGGCAGGAGCGCGCCTTGTGCGCGCAGACGGATCCGGAGGCTTTCTTTCCGGAGAAGGGCGGCTCAACCCGCGAGGCCAAGAAAGTGTGCCGAGCTTGCGAGGTACGGGCCGAGTGTCTGGAGTACGCGCTACAGCACGACGAACGTTTCGGTATCTGGGGCGGTCTGTCGGAACGGGAACGCCGCAAGCTCAAGCGCCAGGCGGTCTGACCTGGCACCTGGCCGGGTCGGCCGTCTGATACGGCCCGGGTCGCTCAACCACCGGCCGGCTTCGCCGGTCGGCAGCGCAGGCGGCTCGGGCCGTTGAGCTTTATAAGGGGGCCGACCCGCCCCACCGGCGCCGGTGATCTGCACGGGCCGATTCCGCACGGAAAACCGGTGTGAACGGACTGCGGGCCGCAGGCGGGGGAGTGGCGCAAGACCCATCCCCGGTCCCGGTTTCGGGGGGATGTCCGGCGCGAGACGTACACCTGAGCGTATGGTGATTGCGCCGTGTCCGTCCGGCGGCCGTCCGCAGCAGGCGGCCGGGACGGGCCGCCCGGCACGCCCCGCCCGCGCGGCGGACGGCCGGTCCGTCCCCCGGCGGGCGGGGGACGGGAGGAACAACCGTCGACTCAGATCGAGGGACCCTTGCCGCCCACTCTCGATCGCCACGTCGTCACGGCCGTCCTGGTCGCCCACCAAGGGGGGCGCTGGCTGCCGGAGACGCTCAAGGCGCTGCTGACCCAGAGCAGGCCGGTGCAACGCCTGGTCGCCGTGGACACCGGCAGCACCGACCGTGGCCCCGCCGTGCTCACCGAGGTCGTCGGCGACGGCAACCTGCTGCGGCTGCCGCCCGAGACCGGCTACGGCGAGGCGGTCGCCCGGGCGCTGCGGCACCGCGCCGCCGCGCTGCCGGTTCCCGACGAACACCCCGGCGAGCCCCGCACCGAGTGGATCTGGCTGCTGCACGACGACTCGGCACCGGCCGCCGACGCCCTGGCAGTGCTGCTGGAGGCCGCCGACGCCGACCCCAACGCCGCCGTGCTGGGACCCAAGCTGCGCGACTGGCACGACCGGCGGCTGCTGCTGGAAGTCGGCGTGACCATCGACGGGGCGGGACGCCGCGAGACCGGCGTGGAGCGCAGGGAGTTCGACCAGGGCCAGCACGACGGCGTCCGCACGGTGCTGGCGGTCAGCACCGCCGGGATGCTGGTGCGCCGCGACGTGTGGGAGCGGGTGGGCGGGCTCGACCCCGACTTCGGGCTCTTCCGCGACGATGTCGACTTCGGCTGGCGGGTGCACGCCGCCGGGTACCGCGTGGTGGTGGTCAGCAACGCGGTCGTCTACCACGCCGAGGCCTCCGCCCGGGGACTGCGCGACATCGGCGTCCCGATCGGCTCCCCGCGCCGCCGCGACCGCCGCAACGCGCTGCACGTCCTGCTGGCCAACCTGCCCGCCGGGCCGGCGGCGCGGGCGCTGGTCCGCAACCTGGCGGGCACCGTGCTGCGCGTGCTGTACCTGCTGGCGGCCAAACGGCAGGAGGCGGCGCGCGATGAGCTGGCCGCGCTGTGGGACGTGCTGGGCGCCCCCGGCAGGCTCCGCCGGGCCAGGGCGGCGCGGGCCGAGGGGAGCCGGCGCGTCTACCACACCGTCCGGCGCTTCCTGCCGCGCGGCGTCGCGCTGCGCCGGTTCATCGACAGTCTCGCCGCCTGGCTGTACCGCGAGGGCCGCCACCGCGGCGAGCAGGAGGACCTCCCCGAGCGTCCCGGCCGGCTGCGGCGCGTGCTCAGCCGCCCCGCCGCCGTCCTGACGCTGCTGCTGGGCGTCCTCGCGGTGGCCGCCGAGCGGACGCTGCTGCTGGCCGGCGACCGGCTGGGGGGCGGTGCGCTGGCGCCCGCCCCGGGCGGGGCGAGCGACCTGTGGGAGCGGTACGCCGCCAACTGGCACCCGGTCGGCCTGGGCTCGGCCGAGCAGGCGCCGCCGTCGCTGGGGGCGCTGGCCGCGCTGTCCACCGTGACCTTGGGCAAACCCTGGCTGGCGGTGTCGATCCTGCTGCTGGGCGCCGTCCCGCTGGCCGGGCTCACCGCCTATGCCGCCGCCCGCGCGCTGGTGGTCGAGCCCCCGCCGCCGAAGACCGGGCGCCGGGCGCTGCGCCGCGGCGACGGGCGCCGCGTTCCCCTGGCCGCCGTGCGCGTCTGGATCGCGGCGACGTACGCGCTGCTGCCGGTGGCCACCGGCGCCGTCTCCACCGGACGGCTCGGCACCGCCGTGGTGCTGGTGCTGCTGCCGCTGATCGTCTGGCAGACGGCCCGGATGTACGGGCTGCCCCGCAGCAGCCGGCTGCCGCGCAAGCAGCGGCGCCGGGCCGCCTGGGCGGTGGCGCTGCTGCTGGCGGTGGCGATGGCGTTCGTGCCGCTGACCTGGCCGCTGGCGGTGGTGAGCGGCCTGGTCGTGCGGGCCGCCTTCGGCGTGCGGGGCGGCCGGCGGATCGACCGCGGGCTGCTGATCGCGCTGGGGGTCCCGCCGCTGCTGCTGTTGCCGTGGACGCTGACGCTGCTGCGGCACCCCTCGCGTTTCCTGCTGGAGACGGGACTGCACCCGGGCACCGATCCGGCGCCCGGCGCGTTGTCGCTGCTGACCTTCAACCCGGGCGGGCCGGGCACCCCGCCGTGGTGGGCGCTGTGCGGGCTGCTGCTGCCGGCGGCGGTGGCGCTGCTGCTGCGCAGCGGCCGCACCGTGGTGCTGACCGGCTGGACGCTCACCCTGTTCGGGCTGCTGGTCGCCGTCGGCGTCAGCGCCGTCACGGTGACCAAGGGGGCCGAGCGGGCGGCCGCCTGGCCCGGGGCGGCGCTGCTGCTGGGGGCGGCCGGGGCGCTGGTGGCCGCGGTCGCCGCCGTGCTGCGCGCCGCCGTGGCACTGACCGCCAGGGACCTGATCAGCCGGATCGGCGGCGGGCTGGTGATGGCGGCCGCGCTGAGCGCGCCCGCGCTGGCCGGGGTGCTGTGGGTGGCCGGCGGCGCCCGCGGGCCGCTGCAGGAGGTGTCGGATGAGACCGTCCCCGGTTTCATCGACGGTCCCACCGCGCCCCGCACCCTCGTGCTGAGCCGGGACGGGACGGGCCGGGTCGGCTACACCGTGCTGCGGGGCGCCGAGCCCGGGCTGGGCGACGCCGAGACCCCGGCGGACCCGGCCGCCCGGCGGCGGATGGACGCCCTGGTCGCCGCCCTGGCCGCCGGGCACGGCGACGGCGCCGCCCTCACCCGGATGGGCGTGCAGTACATCCTGGTGCCCCGCCCCGCCCAGGACCCGACCGCGGCCGTGCTGGACGCCTCCTCCGGTCTGACCCGCCTCAGCCGCACCGACGAGTTCGGCATCTGGCGGCTGCTGTCCCCCTCCGGCCGGCTGCTGCTCATCGAGGGCGGGCGCATCACCCCGCTGCCCGCCGGCCGGGTCGAGGCCGCGGTGCGCATCCCGCCGGGCGGCGGCTCCCGCACCCTGCTGCTGGCCGAACCCGCCGACGGGAAGTGGCGGGCCACGCTGGACGGCGCCCGGCTGCCCGGCCGCCGCGTCGACGGCTGGGCGCTGGCCTATGACATCCCGCCGTCCGGCGGACGCTTCGAACTGCGCCGGGACATGCGGCTGCGGCACGTCTGGGTGACCGTTCAGGGCGGCGCCGTCCTGGTCGTCGCGGCCTTGGCCCTGCCCGGCGCCCGGGCCTCCGCCTTCCCGGCACCGGGCCGCGCCCGCCGCCGGGGCCGCCGCGCCCGCCGCGGCCGCAACGCCCGTCAGGCCCGTCCCGACGCGACCCCCGCCCCGCCCTCTGCTCGCGAACCCGAGCCGCCGGTCACCGCCGGAGAACCTTCATGACCGACCACCCCGACACCCCGGACCTTCCCCGCCCGGACGACCCTCCCGGCACCGAGCCCGCCCCTGGTCACGGGCTCGGCCTTCGTGACGAGCCGGAACCGCACGAGGAGACCGGCTCTCCCGGCGAGGCCGGTTCCCATGGAGGGCTCAGCCCCCGTGGGGAGACGGATTCCCGGGACGGGGACGGCTCTCACGACGAGCCCGGTCCTGGAGGTGGACTCGGCTCTCACGAAGAGCCGGGCCCCCGCCACGAAGCCGGCTCTCAAGACGGGCTCGATCCTCACGACGACCCCGTCCCTCACAAGGAACTCGATTCCTCTGACGGAATCGGCCCCGGCTCTCATGACGAGCCCGGTTTCCACGGCGGGCTCGGCTCGTCGGATGAACCAGGCCTTCTTGAGGGATCCGGTTCCGGCGGCGGACTCGGCTCCCGTGAGGGGGACGGTTCCGGTGACGCCCGCGATGTTCGCGGTGAGCCCGGTCTGAGCGGCGGGACCGGCTCTCATGACGAGCCCGATGCCGGTGAAGAACCGGCTTCCCATGACGGGGCCGGTTCTCGCGACGGCCGCGGCTTCGGTGGTGAGTTCGGCTCGCGCAGTGAGCCCGGCGGGCCCGTCGCCCACGATGAGCCCGGTTCACGTGGTGAGGCCGCCTCTTCCCCCGGAGGGCTCGGCTCCGGTGATGGGCACGGCTTCCATGACGGGTCCGGTCTTGGCGGTGAGCCCGGTGCCCTGCCCGCCCCTCAGGACGGGGCGGCCCTTCACGAAGGGCTCGGCCCTCACGAAGAACCAGGCGGCGGCCAAGGAGCGGGCCTTCGCGAGAGGACCGGTCCCGCAGGCGGCTCCGGTCTTCGCGACGTGGCCGGGCTCCGCGGCATGGCCCCGCCGCGCGATGAGGAGGGCTCTTCCGAAGCGACCCCTCTCCACAAAGGGACGGTGCCGCACGCCCCGGCCTGGCCCCCGGGCGGTGCCGGCCTTCTCGGCGAGGCCGGCTCGCGTGATCTGACCGGGCCCGGTGAACCGTCCGGCGGCCGGGAAGCGCTCACCTCCTTCGGCCTTGCCCGGTCTTTCGGGACGGCCGCGCCCTCCGAGACGACGGGACCTTCTGCCGCGGTCGGCTCCGGCGGCGGGGCCACGGGCCTTGGCCGGTCTTTCGACGCGGCAGGGTTCCATGACGTGCTCGGGTCCTACGGCAAGGTCGGATCCGAACCCCCCGCGGCCCGTGGTGTGATCGGCTCTCCCAGCGAGGCCGGGCCCGATGCGGCGGCCAAGGCCCGGGACGCGTCCGAGCCCGGAGGGCTTCCCGGCCACGGGGATGCGGCCGAAGGCCGGGCCGGCGCCGCGTCCCCGCAGACGCAAGAACACGGCGGCGCGGCGGAGGCCCCCGGCGCGGACACGGGCCGGCAGGACCGGCCCAAGGAAGCCCCGGACGGCAAGACCGGCGACCGGGCGGACAGCGGCGGAACCCATCGGACCGGCCGCCGGGAGCCGGTGTGGCGGCTGCTGTGGGAGCAGGCCGAAAAGTGGGAGCAGCGCCTGGTGGCCCTGGCCGTCCAGGTGCTGCGGTACCGGTACGCCACGGCGGCGCTTTTGCTGGTGGCGGTGGCGGCCCTGTACGGGGCGGCGGCGCTGTCACGGCCGTCCGGCGGCCAGGCGGCGGCCGGGGCGCCCCGCAGGGTCCCGGTCACCAGCGCCATGCTGGCCTGCCCCGCGCCCACCGACGGCACGGTCAGCGTCCTCACCCCGCCGGGCGGGTCCGGCGGAACGGGGCGGGCCGAGGTGTCCTCCCTCAAGGACGGCAAGGCCGTCGCGTCCATCACCGGCACGGGGACGCCCTGGAGCAAGGACGTCGCGGACGGAGCCGGCGCGTATGTGATCAAGGCGCGGGGCGCCCTGGCCGGAGGGCTGCAGGCCGAGCACACCAGCCACCGCGGCAGCGGCGCCGACCGCGGGCTGGCCGCGGTCCGCTGCGGCGAACCCGGCACCGACCTGTGGTTCGTCGGCCCCGGTCCGCTGGCCGCCGACCGGCTGGAGCTGCATCTGACCAACCTCGACGCCCAGACCGCCGTGGTGGACCTGACGGCGCTGTCGGGGGAGGGGCCGCTGGACACCCTGGACGGGCGCGGCCTGCCGATCGACCCCGGCTCCACCAGGGTCGTCCGGATCGGGGACGGCCCCGAAGGGCTCGGCGAGATCGTGCAGACGGCGCAGGTGCTGGCCCTGCGGGTGCAGGCCACCACCGGGCGGGTGGCCGCCGCGCTGCGGGTGCGGGCGGACGACGGCGGGGGCGTGGACTGGCTGCCGGCGGCCGGCGCCCCGGCCACGTCGCTGACGGTGCCCGGCATCCCCGAGGGCGGCGGCGAACGCAGGCTGCTGCTGGCCGTTCCCGGCCAGGACAACGCCCGCGTCCGCATCCAGGTGCTCACCTCCAGCGGCGCGTTCGCCCCCGAAGGGCGCGACACCGTGGACCTTCCCGCCCGCACGGTCACCTCCGTGACGTTGGAGCGCGCCCTGTCGGGCAAGGCCGCGGCGGTGCGGCTGACCTCCGACAAGCCGGTGGTGGCCGGACTGGCCGTCGCGCGCGGCGACGACGTCGGCTACGGCACGGCCACGGCGCCGCTGGGCGCCGCCGGCGGGGTCGTCGCCGACAACCGGTTCGAGTCCGTGCTGCTGCTCACCGCACCGGAACGGGAGGCGACGGTGACGGTCACCACGGTGGACGGCCGAGGCCGGGCCGGAACCCCGCGGCAGGTGCGGATCCCCGCGGGCCGCACCGCCCAGGTGGAGCCGCCCGCCCCCGCCGGGGAGAAGGGCTTCGGCGTGCTGATCGTCCCGCAGCCGGGCTCCGGCCCGGTGCACGCCGCCCGGGTGCTGCAGACCGGCCGGGACGGCGGGCTGTTCACGGTGCTGCCGGTGGTGCCGGCCGTCACCACGCTGCTGCTGCCGCCGGTGCTCGACTCCCAGCGGGTCCTGATCCCCTGAGCGCGCGGGGCGGCTCAGTCGTCGGGGGAGTCGTAGCTGGGGTCCACCGACTCCGGGGACAGCCCCAGCAGGTCGGCGACCTCCTCCACCAGCACGTCGCGGATCAGGCGGGCCAGCTCGCGCTCGTCGATGCCGCGGCCGCCCGCGCCGCCCATCCCGGCCCGCGCCTCGATCGGCCGCCGGAACACCACGATGCGCAGCGGATGCCTGCCGTCGGAGGGGCGGGTCAGGCTGAGCGGCACCGGCTCGTCGAAGCCGAGCACATCGCCCCGGGGCCCCACCTTGGGGACCTCCTCGACCACGAACTCCACCCCGGCCAGCTCGCGGCCCCAGCGCCGGCCGAGCCGGTTCACCTCATCGCGCACCAGCCCGTCGAACCGCTCCGCCCGGGTCAGGGCGAAGGGGGCCTCGGGCGGCAGCAGCGGGCCGCGCACGCCGCGGCCACGCCGGTCACGGCGCCGGATCCTTTGACCGGAGGCCATCGCGCTCACCGATCACCGGGTCCTGCGGGGACCGAGGTAGCGGTCAGGGATCGCACGAATCCGAGCTTATCTTCCCGGGACGTCACTGGCGATGGCCCAGTTCAGCACGTGGATCGACACGGCGGGCGGAGCGCGGCGCACGGCGGGTATTGGGGCGGTTACCCATGAATTGACGCGGTAATGGCGACACGACCGCGGTGGTGGTGGCGTATACGACGGATGGGAGGTACGGTCGGCCATCGTGAGCCCCGCCCGAATTTGCTCCCGCACCGCGTGTAAGGAGCCAGCAGTCTTCACGCTCACGTACGTCTACCGCGACTCGACCGCGGTCTTGGGACCGCTCGCCACGTACGCCGAGCCGCACTGCTATGACCTGTGCGCGGAGCACTCGGAGCGGCTCACCGCCCCGGTGGGCTGGGAGCTGGTGCGGCTGCCGCCGGCCGAGGACGGCCGTCCCAGCACCGACGACCTGGAGGCCCTCGCCGACGCGGTGCGCGAGGCCGCCCGCCGGCCCGCTCCCGAGGAGGAGCCGGTGGGGCAGGGCGTCGAGGTGGGCCGCCGGGGTCATCTGCGAGTGCTCCGTTCCGACATCACGCCGCCCGCCAAGCCGTCCGCCGGCACCGGCGAGCAGGAGTCCGACTGAAGGCGGACGCGCCGTGCCGAGGGAGGTACCGGCCGCCTGAGCGGGTCCCGGTAGGCTCATCTCGGCTTGGGTACGCCGTCGGCGGCGTACGACCTGGACCCAGGGGGCGGTATTGGGCGACGTCGCGAAGATCTTCAAGGCCTACGACGTTCGCGGCGTGGTGCCGGAAGAGCTCGACGAAGGCATCGCCGAAGCCGTGGGAGCGGCGTTCGTGCGGGTGACCGGAGCGGCTCGGGTGGTGACCGCGCACGACATGCGTCCGTCTTCCCAGCCGCTGGCAGCGGCGTTCGCCCGGGGCGCCACCGCCCAGGGCGCCGACGTGATCGAGGCCGGGCTGGGCTCCACCGACCTGCTGTATTACGCCAGCGGCAGCCTGAACCTGCCCGGCGTGATGTTCACCGCCAGTCACAACCCGGCCCAGTACAACGGCATGAAGATGTGCCGGGCCGGCGCCCGTCCCATCGGCCGCGACACCGGCCTGGCCGACATCCGCAGGCTGGTGGAGGAGGGGGTGCCCGCCCACGGCGGCCCCCGCGGCACGGTGACGCGCCGCGACCTGCTGGCCGGTTACGCCGAGCACATGCACCGCCTGGTGGACCTGAGCGGCATCCGCCCGCTGAAGGTCGCGGTGGACGCCGGCAACGGTATGGCCGGGCACACCGTGCCCGCGGTGTTCGGCCGGGGCCGCGACGGGGCGTCCGCCCCGCCGATCGAGGTGGTCCCGCTGTACTTCGAGCTGGACGGCACCTTCCCCAACCACGAGGCCAACCCGATCGACCCGGAGAACCTGCGCGACCTGCAGGCCGCCGTGCGCGAAAGCGGCGCCGACATCGGGCTGGCCTTCGACGGCGACGCCGACCGCTGCTTCGTGGTGGACGAACGCGGCGAGATCGTCTCCCCGTCGGCGATCACCGCGCTGGTGGCGGTGCGGGAGCTGGCCAGGCACCCCGGCGCGCCCATCGTGCACAACCTGATCACCTCGCGGGCCGTCCCGGAGATCATCGCCGAGCACGGCGGCACCCCGATCCGCACCCGGGTCGGCCACTCGTTCATCAAGCAGACCATGGCCGAGAGTGGCGCGGTGTTCGGCGGCGAGCACTCGGCGCACTACTACTTCCGCGACTTCTGGTACGCCGACTCGGGGATGCTGGCGGCGCTGCACGTGCTGGCCGCTCTCGGCGAGCAAGAGGAGCCGCTGTCGAAGCTGCTGCGCGAATACGACCGCTACGCCGCCTCCGGTGAGATCAACAGCGAAGTGGCCGACCAGGCCGCGGCGACCGCACGGGTCCGCGCGGCCTTCGCCGGCCGTCCGGGCGTCACCATCGACGAGCTCGACGGGCTGACGGTCAGCGCCGACGAGTGGTGGTTTAACCTTCGTCCGTCCAATACCGAGCCTTTGCTGCGTCTCAACGCGGAGGCCACCGACGGCAAGACGATGGCAGCCGTCCGCGACGAGGTCCTGGCCATCGTTAGGGAGAAATAGATGAAGCTCGACTCCTGGCTGCTGGACATCCTGGCCTGCCCCAACTGCCGGGGAGCCCTGCGGGCCGATGAGAAGGCGGACGAACTGGTGTGCACCGGCGAGTGCGGTTACGCCTACCCGGTGCGCGATGACATCCCGGTCCTTCTCGTGGACGAGGCCCGGACCCCGTCTTCGTGATCCGGCCGGCGGCACGCGGCACGAAGGCCGATCCAAGCCCCGGCAGAGCGGGTCGGGGATGAAGCGTCACACCGCGCGGGAAGGTCGTGCCTTGGAACGTGCCGCGGGCGAGAAAGGAACGCGTGCGGGCCGGGGGCGCGCGGCGCGGACCTGACCGGGGAGTGCACGCCGCCGCAAGGATGAGGCGGCGCGCGACGGGGGAAGGGCGTGTCGTAGCGAGCGGGGGAACGCGTGCGAACCGGCGGCGGGACCGGCCGGCGGGCACGCGGGGGATGAGGAGAGACGTGAGCGTGATCGTTGACTCCGGGCGGCTGGATGATCCGCAGGCGCTGGCCGCCGCGGATCCCGGTGACATGCTGCGGCAGGTGGCCTCGTCGGCGGCGCAGGTCCGGCAGGCCCGGTACCTGGCCGGGGAGGCGGGGCTGGAGCGGCTGGCCGAGGACGGACGGCCGCGGGCCGTGGTGGTCGCCGGCATGGGCGGCTCGGGGATCTCCGGGGACGTGCTGGCCGCGGTCTGCGGCGTCGGCTGCCCCGTCCCGATCGTCACCGTGCGCGGCTACCGGCTGCCGGGCTGGGTGGGCGCGGCCGACCTGGTGATCGCGGTGTCGTGCTCCGGCACCACCGAGGAGACCCTGCTGGTGGCGGCCGAGGCCATGCGGCGGGGCTGCCGGATGCTGATGGTGGGCGGGGAGGACTCCCCGCTGGCCGAGCTGGCGGCGCGGGCCCGGGCGCCGTTCGTGCCGGTGCGCTCGGCCGGGCAGCCGCGCTCCACGCTGTGGGGGCTGTCGATCCCGCTGGTGCTGGCCGCCCGCGAGCTGGGGCTCACCCGCGTCTCCGACGAGGTGCTGGAGGCCACCGCCCGGCGCCTGGAGGAGGTGGCCTACCGCTGCCGCCCCACCAGCGAGTCGTTCGTCAACCCCGCCAAGCAGATCGCCCTGGACCTGGCCGGTGAGCTGCCGATGGTGTGGGGCTCGTCGGAATTGGCCGCCACCGTCGCCTACCGCATGTGCTGCCAGCTCAACGAGAACGCCAAATACCCGGCGGTGTTCGGCGGGCTGCCGGAGGCCAACCACAACCAGGTGGTGGCCTTCGACGGGTTCTTCGCCGGCGGGACGGCCGGTGACATCGACGACTTCTTCCGCGACCGGGCCGAAGAGGCCGAAAGGACGCGGCTGCACCTGGTGATGCTGCGCGATGCCGACGAGCACCCCCAGGTGGTCAAGCGGCGGGAGATCTCGGCGGAGCTGGCCCGCGAGCGCGGCATCGCGGTGACCGAGATCACGGCCGAGGGAGTGCATCCCCTGGAGAGAATCGCCAGTCTCATCGCTATGAGCGACTACGTCACGGTTTACTTGGCTATCGCACTGGGCGTCGACCCCACGCCCGTGTCTGCCATCCAAGAGCTCAAAGCGAGGATTGCGTAAATGAGTGCTGAAGGCGGAACAAAGGCGATCATCGCCGCATTGGCCGCCAACCTCGGGATCGCCGCCTCGAAGTTCGTGGCGTTCGTGTTCACCGGCTCGTCGTCGATGCTGGCCGAGTCCATTCACTCGGTGGCGGACTCGGGCAACCAGGGCCTGCTGCTGCTGGGCCGCAAGCGTTCCGAACGGGCCCGCACTCCCCAGCACCCCTTCGGATATGGACGGGAGCGCTACTTCTACGCCTTTGTCGTAGCGGTGGTGCTGTTCACGGTGGGTGCGGCGTTCTCCCTTTACGAGGGCATCCACAAGATCACCGATCCGCACGAAGTGGAATCCCCGGCCTGGGCCTTCGGCGTGCTGATCGTGGCGATCTTGATGGAGTCCTTCTCCTTCCGCACCGCCATTCAGGAGTCCAACCACCTGCGCGGCGACAAGTCCTGGGTGCAGTTCGTCCGGCACGCCAAGGCCCCCGAACTGCCGGTGGTGCTGCTGGAGGACCTCGGCGCGCTGGTCGGCCTGATCCTGGCGCTGTTCGGCGTCACCATGGCCGTCATCACCGGCAACGGCGTCTGGGACGGCGTCGGCACCGTCGCCATCGGACTGCTGCTGGCCGCCATCGCGATCATCCTGGCCGTCGAGACCAAGAGCCTGCTGATCGGCGAGGGCGCCGGCCCGGAGGTCGAGCAGCAGATCGTGGCCGCCCTGGAGTCGGTGGAGGAGGTCGCCCGGGTCATCCACATCCGCACCCAGTACGTCGGCCCCGAGGAACTGCTGATCGCCGCCAAGATCGCCGTCCACCACGACGAGACCGCCGCCGAGATCGCCCGGGGCATCAACGCCGCCGAGGAGAAGGTGCGCTCCCAGTTCCCCCACGCGCGGCTGATCTACCTGGAGCCGGACCTCTACCAGGCCTCCCCGGAGGAGACCGTCTCGGAGACGGCGGCCTCCTGACCTTCGAAGAGTCCTCGCCGGCCGGCCGCGGGCCCGGCCCAGCGACCCCAGCCCAGGCGAGACCGGTCGTCTTCCGCTGAAGACGCCCGCGGCCGTGCCGGCGAGGATGTCCTCCCGTGAGACGGCCGGCCCGGCATCGCGACCCCCCGGTGCGCGAGCGCTCCCGGCCCGTCACACCGACGAGACTACGTTCACGGCGGTGCCCCGATCGTCCGCCGCAAGGATGGAAAACGCATCGTCCTGCAGGGGGAGGTCCCCTACGGAGGTACCACCGCGCTGAGACGAGCGGTGGCGGCGCCCCAAGGCGGTCCCTGAATCGAGCGGCGGAGCCGAGTGCGGGGCACTGATGCGCTTTCCGCCCCTGAATGAGAGTGGCCCCCTCCCAGCGGAACGAATGTTGAACCGGCCCTGAAAAGGAGTGTGCGACGGCACCGTCACGGTGGGTACCGGACACCGTGGGGGTGTGAAGTCGCCGCAGACCGGCGCAGCCGACGCAGGGGGAGCCGATGAGCGCATCGCCGGTCGTGGTCGGTTACCACGGGAAGAAGTACGCCCGGGACGCGCTGGCCTGGGCGGCGCGCGAGGCGGACCACCGGGGCGTTCCGCTGACGGTGCTGTTCGCCGCGAACTGGCCCGGGATGACGCTGTCGTCCGGCACCGAGCCGCTGGCCTTTGAGCCCGGTGCGCTGGAGGCGGCCGAGGAGGTGACGGCACAGGGCGTCACCGAGGCCCTGGCCGTCTGCCCGCGCCTTGAGGTCGGCGGCATGACGGTGGTGACCAGCCCCACCCGGGCGCTGATCGAGGCCTCGGCGCACGCCGAACTGGTCGTGGTCGGCTCCCGGGGCCGCGGGCCGGTCGTGGAGACCCTGCTGGGGTCCATCTCCTTTTCCGTGGCGGCCCGGGCCGAGTGCCCCGTGGTCGTGGTGGAGCAGGGCATGGGCGAGTGGACCGCCGGGCCCGGCCGTCCCGTGGTGGCCGGGGTGGACGGCTCCCCGGCCGCCCTGCAAGCGGTCGCCTTCGCCGCCGACTATGCGAGCGGCCGGCGGGCCCGGCTGGAGCTGATCTGCTGCACCGGGGAGATGCTGGCGCCGGGCGTCGATCCGGAGCAGGTCCGGGCCGGGGCCGACGCGGCGTTGCGCCGGGCGCGCACGACGGCCCGGTCCGGCCGCCGCGGGCTCCAAGTCCTCACCCGCAGGGTCGACGGCGCGCCGGAACCGGTCCTGATCGAGGCGTCGGCCGAGGCCGGCCTGATGGTCGTGGGCTCGCGCGGCCGCGGCGCCTTCCACGGGATGCTCGCCGGATCGGTCGCCCATGCGGTGGTGCACCGCGCCCGCTGCCCCGTGGCGGTCGTCGGCGGCTCCGGCGGCCGATGACAGGGATGGGCGGCGGCCTCCCGGGCGCGTGCCCCGAGGGGGCGCCGCCGTGCTGATCCTGTCCGGGCTCGCCGCCCTGGTGGTGGGGGCCGAGCTGCTGGTGCGCGCCAGCGCGCGGCTGGCCAGGCGGCTGGGCGTGGCACCGATGATCATCGGTTTGACGATCGTGGCGATCGGCACCAGCGCGCCCGAGCTGGCCATCGGCATCGACGCGGCCCTGATCGGCGCCGGGGACATCGTGGTGGGCAACATCGCCGGGACCAACGTCGTCAACCTCATGCTCATCCTCGGCTTCAGCGCCCTGCTGCGGCCGCTGCCGCTGCACGGCCGGACGCTCCGGCTGGACCTGCCGATGATGAGCCTCACCGCGGTGGTGCTGCTGGCGCTGGTCGCCGACCGCAGGCTCTCCCGCCTCGATGGCGCGCTGCTGGTGGCGATCGCCGTCGGCTACACCGTCGTCATCGTCCGCTCCAGCCGGCGCGAGAGCGCGGACGTCCGGCTGGAATACGAGGAGGAGACGCCGCCGCCCGCCCACGGGCACTCGGCGGGCATGATCGCCGCCGAGTGCTGCGTGCTGCTGGCCGGCATCGTCGTCATCGTCACCGGCGCCGACTGGCTGGTGAACGGCGCGGTGGACTTCGCCCGGCGGTTCGGGGTCTCCGAGGCCGTCATCGGGCTGACCATCGTGGCCGTCGGCACCTCGGCACCGGAGTTCGCCACCATGGTCGTCGCCACGATCCGCGACCACCGGGACGTGGCCGTGGGCAACCTGATCGGCTCCAGCGTCTACAACATCGCCCTCATCCTCGGGGTGACGGCGCTGGTGCCCTCCGATGGCGTGGAGCTGGCGGCGCAGCTGGTCCGCATCGACCTGCCCCTCATGGTCGCCGCGGTCCTGGTCTGCGTGCCCGCGTTCGTCAGCGGCCGCGAACTGACGCGGCTGGAGGGAGGCTCATTCGTCCTGGCCTACCTCGTCTATCTCGGCTATCTCCTCTTCGTGCGCACCTGAGCTCTCAGGTGCGGCGCAGCAGGCGCAGGGCCTTTTCCTTTTCGAAGTCCAGGGCGCGGGTGGGCCGCGCCGACAGCCGGCCGATGCGCTCGCCGAGTTCGCGCACCCGGGCCTGCACCTCCGGCTCGGCCAGCACCCGCAGGCCGAAGGCCAGCTCGGCCGGGCTGATGTCATAGCGCCGCTCCAGGGCGAGCGCGAGCGCCACGGCCTGCAGCTCCGCCTCCCCGAACCGCCGATGGCCCCCCGATTCCCGGGTGGGGGGAAGCAGGCCCAGGGCTTCGCGGTAGCGGAGCATCCGGGGCGAGGTGCCCAGCCGCCGGGCGGCCTCTGTGATACGCATGCCGTCAATTCTGACGAATTAGTGTCAAGAAGTCGCCTTCGCTCCTGCCAAGCCGGGAGCGGCGGCCCTAGACTCGCAGCCGTACCCGCGACGCTGAGGAGCTTTCGCAATCATGGACTTCAAGGTCGCCGACCTCTCGCTGGCCGAGTTCGGCCGCAAGGAGATCCGGCTCGCCGAGCACGAGATGCCCGGCCTGATGGCGGTACGGCGCGAATACGCCGCGGCCAAACCGCTGCGCGGCGCCAAGATCATGGGCTCGCTGCACATGACCGTGCAGACCGCCGTGCTGATCGAGACGCTGGTCGAGCTCGGCGCCGACGTCCGCTGGGTGAGCTGCAACATCTTCTCCACCCAGGACCACGCCGCCGCCGCGGTCGTGGTGGGCCCCAACGGCACCCCCGACAACCCGCAGGGCGTCCCGGTCTTCGCCTGGAAGGGCGAGACCCTGGAGGAGTACTGGTGGTGCACCGAGCAGGCGCTGTCGTGGCCCGACGGCAGCCCGCCGAACATGCTGCTCGACGATGGCGGCGACGCCACGCTGATGGTCCACAAGGGCGCCGAGTACGAAGAGGCCGGCGCGGTGCCGACCCCCTCCGAGGACGACTCCGAGGAGTGGAAGGTCTTCCTGAACACCCTGCGCCGCACCATCGCCGAGCGTCCGGGCCGCTGGACCGAGACCGTCAAGGCCATCAAGGGCGTCACCGAGGAGACCACCACCGGCGTCCACCGGCTGTATGAGATGGCCAAGAACAACACGCTGCGCTTCCCGGCCATCAACGTCAACGACTCGGTCACCAAGTCCAAAGTTCGACAACAAGTACGGCTGCCGCCACTCCGTCATCGACGGCATCAACCGGGCCACCGACGTGCTGATCGGCGGCAAGGTCGCCGTGGTCTGCGGCTACGGCGACGTCGGCAAGGGCTGCGCCGAGGCGCTGCGCGGCCAGGGCGCCCGCGTCATCGTCACCGAGATCGACCCGATCTGCGCGCTGCAGGCGGCCATGGACGGCTACCAGGTCACCACCCTGGACGAGGTCGTCTCGATCGCCGACATCTTCGTCACCGCCACCGGCAACTTCAACATCATCACCGCCGAGCACATGGCGAAGATGAAGCACCAGGCGATCGTCTCCAACATCGGCCACTTCGACAACGAGATCGACATGGCCGGCCTGGCCAAGGTGCCCGGCATCGTCAAGGAGGAGGTCAAGCCGCAGGTCCACACCTGGACCTTCCCCGACGGCCACAGCATCATCGTGCTCGCCGAGGGCCGGCTGATGAACCTGGGCTGCGCCACCGGCCACCCCTCGTTCGTGATGTCGAACTCCTTCACCAACCAGGTGATCGCGCAGATCGAGCTGTTCACCAAGACCGACCAGTACCCGGTCGGCGTCTACACCCTGCCCAAGCACCTGGACGAGAAGGTCGCCCGCCTGCACCTGGACGCCCTGGGCGTCAAGCTCACCAAGCTGACCAAGGAGCAGGCCGAGTACATCGGCGTGGACGTGGAGGGCCCCTACAAGCCCGACCACTACCGCTACTGAGCGGATGTCACCGGGGCCCTGCGCGCGTCCGGGCCGCCGCGGCGCGCGCAGGGCGATCTCAAGCCGCTCGGCCCCGGCACCCCTGCCGCCGTGGTCATAGGGCCGTCCGTAAAACGGCAATATGATCACGGCGGTTCGGGGGCGCGGAGGAGACCGCCGCGCGGGGCGTCCTGCGCGGCGGACGGGCGGAGTGAGCTGATGGACACCAGTGACATCGCGGACGTTTCGCTGGCCCGCGACGGAGTGAAGCGGATCGAGTGGGCCGACCGGGCCATGCCGGTGCTGCGCCGGATCCGGCAGCGGTTCGCCGCCGAGCGTCCGCTGGCCGGGCTGCGCATCGCCGCCTGCATGCACGTCACCACCGAGACCGCCAATTTGATCCGCACGCTGCAGGCGGGCGGGGCGAGCGTGGCGCTGGCCGCCTCCAACCCGCTGTCCACCCAGGACGACACCGCGGCCGCGCTGGTGGCCGAGTACGGCGCGCAGGTCTTCGCCCGCGCCGGCATCGACCGCGAGGGCTACTACCGGCACATCCACCAGGCCCTCGACACCCGCCCCGACCTGGTCCTGGACGACGGCTGCGACCTGGTCAACACCCTGCACCTGGAACGCACCGACCTGGTGGAGGGCGTGCTGGGGGGCTGTGAGGAGACCACCACCGGGGTCATCCGGCTGCACCAGATGGCCCGCGAGGGGGCGCTGCGCTTCCCGATGGTGGCGGTGAACGACACCGCCACCAAGCACATGTTCGACAACCGCTACGGCACCGGCCAGTCCACCCTGGACGGCATCATCCGCGCCACCAACACCCTGCTGGCCGGCAAGACCATCGTGGTCGCCGGGTTCGGCTACTGCGGCCGCGGCCTGGCCGAACGCGCCCGCGGCATGGGCGCCCGCGTGGTGATCACCGAGATCGACCCGGTCAAGGCGCTGGACGCGGTGCTGCAGGGCTTCACCGTGGCGCCGATGGCCGAGGCCGCCGAGGTGGGCGATGTGTTCATCACCGCCACCGGCAACCGCGACGTGATCACCGCCGAGCACTTCGCGGTGATGAAGGACGGGGCGATCCTGGCCAACTCCGGGCACTTCGACGTGGAGATCGACGTGCGCGCCCTGGCCGACCTGGCCGTCGAGGTGCACCGGGACGTCCGCCCCCAGGCCGACGAGTACGTGCTGGCCGACGGCCGCCGCCTGGTGCTGCTGGCCGAGGGACGGCTGGTCAATTTGGCCGCCGCCGAGGGCCACCCGGCCGCCGTCATGGACATGTCCTTCGCCGACCAGGCCCTCACCTGCGCCTGGCTGGCCCGCGAGCACCAGCGCCTCACCCCGGCCGTCTACCAGGTCCCCGCCGAGATCGACATGGAGGTGGCCCGCCTCAAGCTGGCCGCCATGTCGGTGCGCATCGACACCCTCACCCCCGAGCAGCAGGACTACCTGAGCTCCTGGCAGCACGGCTCATAGGCTGGTGCGATGCCGCGCGGCACCTACCTGCACCTGAGCGGGGAAGAACCCCTCGAGGAGCACTTCGAATGCGCGCCCGGCCCGGGCGGCTGGCGCTATGTGGGGGAGCGCCCCGACGGCGCCCGGGTGGATCTGACCGTGGACGGCCGCTGGCGGCAGATCCGCGTCGAACTGGCCACCCCGTCCTGGCTGATCCGGGGCGGGACGGCCGGCCACGACCTGCTGTGGGTGCGCCACCCGGCCGCAGGAGACGCCGCCCCCGATGAGCACGGCGTGCGGGCCGCCGGTTTCCTCGGCGACTCCCCGGCCTTCCTGGTGGCGGTCGCCCGGTGGCTGCGCCTGGAACCCGGCCGGGACGTCCCCGTGCGCCTGGTCCGCATCCAGGGCCCGTCCCTGGCCGCCCTCACCGTCGATGTGCGCTGGCACTTGGCGGAGATCGAAACACACCAGACCGAGACCGTCCCGCTCCCGGTCGAACGCCACGAGATCACCGACCTGTCCACCGGCGAGACCCGCACCGTCCACCTGGCGGGCGACGTGGTCCTGGCGGCCCCGGGCATCGAACTGACCGACCTGGACTCGCCGCCCAACTTGTCGCCTTGATCCCTGCTCCTTCGCGGCAGGGGCCATGTGACGAAACCTCGTCTGGGCAAAACATCTCATATGTCACCAAGTGGTTTTGGGGCGGCTTCTTCTCTTGATTCGGCGGGATGCGGGCGTGCTTCGGCGGTGTCGGCGTTCCAAGATTCGAGCATTGCTCAGGTATGAACGTTTCAGTCAGTGGCTTATTTTGGGACTTCCATGACCTTCTGGACGTCGAATGTTATTCGATATGACGAATTGCCTGACGTGACATGACGATTCCCGTTAATGTTCGGTTCATGCCGACACAGCAACATGACATGTTGGCCGAGCTTTTCCGCTCGTCCCCCGAACTGGCGGCCGAGGCCGTGGCCGGTTTAGGAGTTCGGGTCCCCCCGTACGAGCGGGCGCGGGCCATGTCCGAGTCGTTCACCGACCTCAAGACCAGCGAGTACAGCGGTGACGCCGTGGTGCTGCTGGAGAGCGCGGCCGAGAGACTGGGCGTGATCATCGAGGTGCAGCGCCGCAAGGACGAGGACAAACGCTGGACCTGGCCGCTGTACCTGCACATGTTCCGCGCCCGCGAGCGCTGCCCGGCCGTCCTCATGGTGATCGCCCCCGACCCCGACACGGCCTTGTGGTGCGCCACCCCGATCGAAAGCGGCCATCCGGGACACACCCTGATCCCGCTGGTGCTGGACGCCGCCCACATCCGGGCGATCACCAAGGGCAGCGAGTTCGCCGCCGACCCCGACCGGGCCGTCCTCTCGGTGTTCCTGCACTCCTCCGGCCCGAAACAAAAGGAGATCTTCCAGGCCGTCTTGGACGGCCTGGCCGAACTCCACACCACCGGCCTCGAGAAGACGAGGCGTTACGCTGAGTATGTCCTTGGTGTTCTCCCCGAGGCGCCCCGCAAGATCCTGGAGAGGATGATGATCACCGACGAGCGTCCCTACGTCAGCGAACTCTTCCAGAGCCTGGAGGAGAAGGGCAGGCAGAAGGGCCGAGAAGAGGGCCGAGAAGAAGGCAGAGAAGAAGGCAGAGAAGAAGGCAGAGCGGAGGCCAAGGCTGAGGCCGTCCTCATGCTGTTGGATGGTCGCGGTGTGGAGGTGTCGCAGGAGGCTAGGGAGCGGATTTCGGCCTGTCGGGATGAGGAGCAGCTCAATGCCTGGTTGTTGCGTGCTGCTCGTGTCGACTCTGTCGAGGCGCTTTTCTCCTGATCTCCCGCGGGGCGGCTCATGGGTCCGGCGGGGCGTCCGGGAGGCGGTGCGGCATCTTCCGGACGCCCCGCCGGTCGTTCGCGGGGTTCCGGCTAGCGCGAGGGCGGTGAGGCAGAGGGAGGCGGGAGTGTGGGGCGGCCGGGTGCCGGCGGTCCCGGTGGCGGGGCGGGCAGGCCCAGTGCGCGGTGCATGCGCAGGCGGTGTTCGCGGTGCCGGGCCAGGCGCTCTTCCTCGCGGCGGCGGCGTTCGGCGAGGACGGCCGACAGCAGGATCTCCGGGCGGACGCCGGGCGGCGGGGGCGGGCTGATCACGGCCAGCACCTGACCGGCGATGCGCCGGCCCAGGGCGTCCCGGGCCTCCGGCAGCAGCTCCCAGAAGCGGGCCAGGTACTGGCGGGCGATCAGCGCCAGCCCGTCGGGGAGCTGCGACAGTTCCAGCGAGCGGGCCCAGTCGGCCAGCTGCGGGGGCATCACCGCGACCGGGCCGAAGATCGCCGTGGTGGGGACCCGCTCCTGGATGACGACCGTGCCGGCGAACAGGTCGCCGAGCCGCTTGCCGCGCCGGTTGAACAGCGAGGCGACCAGGGCGGGCGCCCCGAACAGGACCCAGATCTCCACCACCGACGCCAGGGCGCGCACGAACGCCTGCCGGAAGCGCACCGGGCCGCCGTCGTCGGCCACCACCCGCAGTCCCACCGCCAGCTTGCCCGGCGTCCGCCCGCGCGAGAGCGTCTCGAACGCGCACGGGTAGCCGACCAGCACGCCCGCCACCGCCACGATGCCCAGCCCCACGCCCCACGCCTCGTCGGCGATCGCGTTGGTCGCCGCGGCCAGGTAAAGCGCGACGTTCAGCAGCATGACCTGGAAGACCAGGTCGAGCACCAGCGCGCAGGCCCGGCCGGCCAGGCGGGCCACCCGGATCTCCAGCGCCACGGCCTCGCCGGTGACCAGTTCGGACATGTGGAACGCCCCCTCGCGATCGGTCCCCGGCGCCCGCCGGTGCCCGCTGCCCAGTCTGCCCGCCGCCCGCCCTCCGGACGGCCGGACGGTCCCCGGCGCGCCGGGTTAGTCTCCACGGGTGGACGTCGACGCCTATGTGGCCGCCCATCACGCCGAGTGGGAACGCCTGGAGTGGCTGATCAATCACAGCCGGCGGCTGAACGGCGCACAGATCGACGAGCTGGTGGAGCTGTACCAGCGGGTCGCCACCCACCTTTCGGTGGTGCGCTCCAGCGCCCCCGATCCGGCGCTGGTGGGGCGGCTGTCGTCGCTGGTGGCCCGGGGCCGGGCGGCGGTGGCGGGCGCCCAGGCCCCGCTGTGGCGCGACACCACGCGTTTCCTGACCAGGTCGTTTCCGGCCACGGCCTACCGGCTGCGCTGGTGGTGGCTGGGCGTGGCCGCGGCGGGCAACCTGTTCTCGCTGGCGTACGCGATCTGGGTGGTGCACGACCCGGCGGTGCAGGCCGCCCTGGGCACCCCCGAGGAGATCCGCCGGCTGGTCGAGCACGACTTCGCCGACTACTACGTCGAGCACTCGGCCCAGTCGTTCTCCTTCATGGTCTGGGTCAACAACGCCTGGGTCTCCGCCGTGGCGCTGATCTTCGGCATCCTGCTGGGCATCCCGACCCTGTATGTGCTGTACGCCAACCAGCTCAACATCGGCGCGATCGCCGGGTTCATGTTCGCCCACGACCGGGGCGGGCTGTTCTTCGGTCTGATCCTGCCGCACGGCCTGCTGGAGCTGACCGCCGTCTACCTGGCCTGCGCGGCCGGCCTGAAGCTGGGCTGGACGGTCATCGACCCGGGCCCGCGGACCCGAGGCCACGCCCTGGCCGAAGAGGGCCGCGCCACGGTCTCCATCGCGCTCGGCCTGGTGCCGGTGCTGCTGGTCTCGGGCCTGATCGAGGGTTTCGTGACCGGACGGGTGGAGCCGGCCTGGCTGCGCATCGGCATCGGCCTCCTCGCCGAGCTGGTCTTCTTGGCCTATGTGATCGCCCTGGGCCGTCCGGCCGTCCGCGAGGGCGAGACCGGCGACGCCGACCTGCGCCCCGACCTGGCCCCCACCTCCGGCTGACCCCGCCGCCTTCCCGCCCGGACGCCCGGGCGCATCCGGTGGCCCCGGGCGTTCACCACAAGGGACCGCCGCGGCTCGGTTCTCACAGCCGCCCGGTGGCCTTGAGCGCCAGATAGGCGTCGGCCAGCGCGGGAGCCAGGTCGCCGGGGGCGGCGTCCACCACCTCCACCCCGTGGCGGCGCAGCTCGGCGGTCAGCCGGCGGCGTTCGGCACGGGCGCGTTCGGCGGCCGCGGCGTCATAGACCGCCGCCAGGTCGCCGCGGGAACGGGCCATCTCCCCGACCCGGGGATCGCTGACCGCGGCGACCATGACCAGGTGGCGGGCGGTGAGGTGGGGCAGCAGCGGCAGCAGGCCCTCCTCCAGGGCCGCCGCATTGAGCTCGGTGAGCAGCACCACCAGGCAGCGCTGCCGCACCCGGGACAGGACCGCGGTGACCATCCCGGCGGCGTCGGATTCGATCAGCTCCGGCTCCAGCGGCGCCATCGCCTGCACCATCGCGGGCAGCAGGTCGCTCCGGGAGACGCCCTCCACCCGGGCCCGCACCCGCCGGTCGTAGGCCAGCAGGTCGACCCGGTCCCCGGCCCGCGAGGCCAGCGCGGCCAGCAGCAGCGCCGCGTCCATGGAGCAGTCCAGCCGGGGGATGTCGCCCACCCGTCCCGCCGAGGTGCGGCCGGTGTCGAGCACCAGGTAGATCCGGCGGTCGCGTTCGGGACGCCAGGTGCGCACCACCACATCGGCGCGGCGCGCGGTGGCCCGCCAGTCGATGGAGCGCACATCGTCGCCGTCGACGTACTCGCGCAGCGAGTCGAACTCGGTGCCCTGGCCGCGGATCAGCGCCGCGTGCCGCCCGGTCAGCTCCCGCAGCTTGGCCAGCTTGCCCGGCAGGTGCCGGCGGGAGGGGAAGGCCGGCAGCACCCGCAGCGTCCACGGCGCGGGCCGGTCGAGCTGGCGGGCGGCCAGCCCCAGCGGCCCCACCGACCGGATCGTCACGGTGACCGCGTGCCGGTCGCCCCGCCGCCGCGGCGTCAGCGTCGTCACCACCCGCTGCCGCCCGCCGGCCGCCACATCCAGGTCCACCAGGCGCGGAGCCGCGGACGCGCTCGGCGGCCACACGTCCCGCAGCCGCCCCCGCACCCGGCGCCGCCCCGGGTTCTCCACGGTCAGCGTGACGCGGGCGGTCTCTCCCAGCCGCACATTGGCGTCGCCCTCCCGGTGCAGCCGCAGCCGGCGCACGTTCCCGGCCAGCGCCAGGTCCACCAGCACGCCCAGCAGCAGCGCCCCCCAGATCACCGGCAGCGTCCACCGGTGGGGAAGCAGCAGCGCGACCGGCGCGCCCAGCGCCGCCAGCAGCCCCAGCCGTCCGGTCAGCGCCATCGCACCCTCCCCGGAGCGCTCACCGCGGAACCGGGACGGTGTTGAGGATGCCCTCCAGGACGCCGTCGGCGGTGGCGCCCTCCAGCTCGGCCTCCGGGCGCAGCTGCACCCGGTGCCGCAACGTGGGACGGGCCAGCGCCTTGGCGTCGTCGGGGGTCACATAGTCGCGTCCCGACAGCCACGCCCACGCCCGCGCCGTCGCCAGCAGCGCGGTCGCCCCGCGCGGCGAGACCCCCAGCTGCAGGGAGGGGGACTGCCGGGTGGCCCGGCACAGGTCCACCACGTACCCGGTGACCTTGGGGTCCACGTGGACGGCGCGGACCGCCCGCTGCCCGGCGGCCAGCTCCGCGGCCCCGGCCACCGCGCGCACCTGCGACAGGTCGCGCGGGTCGAAACCCTCGGCGTGCCGTTGCAGCACCGCGATCTCCTCCTCCCGGGAGGGCACCGGCACGGTCAGCTTCAGCAGGAAGCGGTCCAGCTGGGCCTCCGGCAGCGGATAGGTCCCCTCGTACTCGATGGGGTTCTGGGTCGCGCAGACCACGAACGGGTCGGGCAGCGGGCGCGGCACGCCCTCCACCGACACCTGCCGCTCCTCCATGGCCTCCAGCAGGGACGCCTGGGTCTTGGGCGGGGTCCGGTTGATCTCGTCGGCCAGCAGCAGGTTGGTGAACACCGGCCCCTCGCGGAACTCGAACTCCGCCGTCCGGTTGTCGTAGACCAGCGAGCCGGTCACGTCCCCGGGCATCAGGTCGGGGGTGAACTGCACCCGCTTGAACTCCAGGTCCAGCGTTCGCGCCAGGGCGCGCACCAGCAGCGTCTTGGCGGTGCCCGGCACGCCCTCCAGCAGCACATGCCCCCGGCACAGCAGCGCGATCACCAGCCCGGTGACCACCGCGTCCTGCCCCACGACCGCCTTGGCCACCTCGTTGCGCAGCGCCATCAGCGCCTTGCGCGCGTCGGCGTCTGCCGGCAGGGCGGCCGCGCCCCCTTCGGCGCCCGGGTTCCCTTCGCGGAGTTCGGCGGGCTCGACGGGATCGTTCACAGCCGGCGCACCTGCCTTTCGAGGTCGTCGAGGAAGTCGGTCAACGCCAGGAGGCGGGCGTCGTCCTCCGGTGGCGGGCCGTACAGCGCCCAGCCGATCGCCTGCTCGTCCCGGTGCGTGCGCCGGGCCAGAGCGGTCACGATCTTCTGCGCCATGGACGGGTCCCGGGCGGCGCCCGGCGGCAGCCCCAGCAGCGGGACCAGCCGGTCCCTGGCCCCCACGCGCAGCGCCTCGGCCGCGCTGTCGCGGGCCCGGTGCGCCCGGTACAGCCTGGCCCGGCCCTCCACGGTCTCCGCGGAGCGTACGGCCACCGGCAGCGATTCCGCCACCACCGGCCCCATACGCCGCATCCGCCACAACGCCACCAGCACCACGGCGACGCAGACCTGCAGCGCGAACATCCGCACTCCCGGCGGGAGGAGGTCCTGCCAGCTTTGGGCCTCCACCTCGCCGGGCTCGGGCGGATCGGGGATCAGCCACACCACCGACGAACGCGCCCCCACCAGGTTCATGGCCAGCGCGGCGTTGCCCGCCTGGGCCAGGTGGCCGTTGGTGAGCGGCCGGCCGGAGCCCAGCACGGTGACCGTGCGGCCGTGCACCGCGAGCCGGACCAGCCGCGGCGCTCCCTCGCTCGGGTAGCACCGAACGGCCTCCGGCGGGGCCAGGTACAGCTCCGACACCTCAAAGCGGACCTCGCCCGCCGAGGCGGCGGCCGGCAGCGCGCACTCCGGCCCGCCCTCGGCCGTGTAGGAACTGCCGGCCGGTTCGACCCCGGGCGCCAGGAGCCGCAACGCGGACCGGGACGGCTCGACCAGCAGCAGATCGCCGGGGGCGTGGCGCAGCGTGTTCAGCTCCTCGGGGGCCAGCCGTTCGGACCGGACGACCACCAGTGTGCCGTCCGGGCGTGCGGCCATCCGGGCGTCCACGGCGTCGCGCATCGCCTGCACGTGGACGTCCCGCTGCCGGAGGATCTGCACCAGCGCCCGGGCGCCGTCCCGGCCGGCCGAATCCGGGTCCAGGTACTGCGGCTGCCGGGACGGCTGCAGCAGGGCCGAGATCACGACCAGCAGCGCCAGCCCCGCCAGGGCGAACACCACCCCCCGCAGGGCGCGCCGGCGGCTTTGCGCCACTTGCCCAGCGCTCGGCGCATCCGGCGCGGTCATGTGGACGCCCCGGACGGCTCGCCGGGCCGGGCTGCGCGCAGCTCCTCATCGAGCGCCACCAGGGCCGCATAGCCCTCGGCGGTGGCCGGCCGGTTCCCGTACCAGATGTCGTTGAAGAGCCGCACGCCCGCCCGCAGCCGTTCGGCGTGCTCCGGCAGCGCCGCGCCGGCCTCGGCGGCCAGCTCGTCGGCGGTGCGGCCGGGCCGGGGCGCGAGGATCAGGCGCTCCTCCAGGTCGCGGGCGATGGCGCGCAGCCGTTCCCGGACGGCCTGCGCCCACCGCCCGGCGGCGGCGTGCCGCTCGGCGGCGCGCCGGTGGTCGTCGGCCGTGGACGGCCGATCCTGCGGCGGCGCCTGCGCGGCGGCGCGGATGTTGCGCCGTCCCCGCATCAACCAGGCGACCACCGCCACGGCCGCCACCAGCAGCACGAAGACGACCGCCAGGGACGTCCAGCCGCTTTCGGCGCCGGGGGAGGGCGGGGCGGCGGCCTTGCCGAAGATCTCCCGCAGCCAGTCGCCGAAGCTCTGCCAGGCCCGCTCCAGCCAGGACGGCTCGTCGCGGTGGTAGATGCCCTTGTCCAGCTCCCGCCGCGCCAGCTCCCGGGCCTCGTCACGGCCGATCGGCTCAACGCTCATCGCGATCCCGATCGTCGCCCGCACGCCCATCATCCGGCCTGCTCCGGGCCGCCCTCCCGGGGCGTCCCTGCGGCGGGGACCGCCGGGAACGCCGCCGGCCGCCAGATCTCCTCCAGGCGGTCGGGGCCGGGGACGCCGGGCCGAAGACGGGTCTGCACATCCAGGTCGAATCCCTCGCGGCGCATCCGGCGGTCCACATACAGCAGCGCGATGACGCCCGCGTCGAACGGGGTGACCAGCGACCAGCCGGCGATGCGGCCCAGCGTGTCGACGATCAGCGAGCCCAGCGGAGCGCCGTCGCCCTCGTCCGCGCCGAACAGCAGCAGCTGCGCCAGCAGGAAGGGCAGCCGCAGCGCCAGGAACCCCATGAAGATCGTGATCAGCAGGGCCAGCAGCAGCGTGCCGCCGGCGTCCCACCACCGCTTGCGCGACAGGCGGCGGGCCCGCCGCAGCGCGGCCGGGATGGGCCGCCGCTCCAGCACCATGATCGGGACGGCCGGCGCCCACAGCACGTACAACCAGACCAGTACGCCCAGCGCCACCGGCAGACCCAGCAGGCCCGCCGGCACGACGGCCGGCAGCGGGCCGCCCCCGGCCAGCAGCAGCGCCATCGGCAGCAGCGGCAGCGCCGCCACCAGCAGCGCCGCCGCCGGCACCGCGGCGGCGCCCGCCAGCAGCCGCGCGAACGCCGGACGCACGTCCCGCCAGACCAGACGCAGGGACACCGGCTGCGCGAACAGCGTCCGGCTCACCACCGGGGCCAGCAGCCCGGCCAGCAGCAGCGTGCCGTAGGCCGACAGCGCCAGCCCCAGCAGGGCCGGCGTGGCCTGGGCCCCGAGCGAGCGCACCAGCGGGCCGGAGGCCGGCTCCCCGGCCGCCCGCCCGCCGAGCAGCAGGTAGCCGCCCACGCTGTGGCACACCTGGATGATCGCGGTGATCAGCAGCGAAAGGCCCAGCACCACCCGCAGATGGCGGCGGATGCAGGCGATCGAGCCGTCGAGGATCTCGGTGACGCCCAGCGGCCGGAAGGCGATCTCGCCGCCGAGCAGGTCGGCCCGGCCGGCGGGTGTGTCACCGGCCGACCGGGCGGTGCTTTGGACGGCGACCGGGGGCGCTCCGCCGTTCCCCCCATCGGCCGGCGCCTCCCCGCCCGCGGCGGGGGAGCGGGGCCCGCCGCCCGCCGCCGGGGCGGACCGCTCGGGCGGCAGGTCCGAGCCGGGCGCCGTCCATGCCCGCGGACCCGACATCCTCAAGCTCCCCGCCCGAACGGGCCCGCCGTGGCCGGACCCCGCCGATGACCTTGCGGCCGCCTCCGCGGGCGGCCCTGCAAGGTCATCCTGTCACGAGTGACCGCCGGAATTCGCCCGCTCGCTGCGCCGGCCCGTCCGGTCACCTCATATCCACGAAATCCCCATCTCAGCCTCCCCCCTTGCAATCCCCCTTGTCGACCGCCGAGCCGACTCTCGCCGACCCGAAGCCGAAGCCCGGGACGAACTCGGCGAACATCGCATCATGCGCTCGAACTGCCACGCAGAGTACTCCTTTGGTCCCTGCGTCGCCCGCTATTCGGCCGTATAGGTCGCGTATAGCCCGGCCATCCCGGCCTGGGCGTCGCCTTGCACATCGTGCCCGCACTCGCCGTCGGCCAGTCTCGGTCATCAGAAAGCGGACGGCCAACGATCCCACAAGGCGTTTCCGTAAATGCCGCAGGAGCGGATGCCGTCCGTATCCTGCTTCATTGCGTGGTATCCGCCATGTCCGCCGTTCGCCGTCTTCAAGCCGCCGCCAAGCCGGCATCGACGGCCGGTCATGCTGGTGGCGAGGGACGTGCACGGCCGAACGGGGGTAGCCTAACTGCCCAAGAACCGCCGAACACGGTCACCGGAGGGCGGTCGGGCCCCGCGCCGAGGGGGTGGGCCGGCTCCCGCCGGTCGCGCTTCATTCGGCGGGGTCATCGCCGACTACATGTAACGATGAGGGCCATGAAAGGACGCGTACTGGTCGTCGACGACGACCTCGCTCTCGCCGAAATGCTCGGCATAGTCCTGCGGGGCGAGGGTTTCGAGCCGTCGTTCGTCCACGACGGGGACAAGGCGCTTGAGGCGTTCCGGGAGACCCGGCCCGATCTCGTGCTGCTGGACCTGATGCTGCCCGGCGCCGACGGCATCGACGTGTGCCGCCAGATCCGCGCCGAGTCCGGCGTCCCGATCGTCATGCTCACCGCCAAGAGCGACACCGTCGACGTGGTGCTGGGGCTGGAGTCGGGCGCCGACGACTACATCGTCAAGCCGTTCAAGCCCAAGGAACTGGTCGCCCGGATGCGCGCCAGGCTGCGCCGCACCGAAGAACCCGCCCCGGAGACGCTGCAGATCGGCGACATCACCATCGACGTGGCCGGGCACTCGGTCAAGCGCGGCGACAAGACCATCCCGCTGACCCCGCTGGAGTTCGACCTGCTGGTGGCGCTGGCCCGCAAGCCCCGCCAGGTGTTCACCCGCGAGGTGCTGCTGGAGCAGGTCTGGGGCTACCGGCACGCCGCCGACACCCGGCTGGTGAACGTCCATGTGCAGCGGCTGCGCGCCAAGATCGAAAAGGACCCGGAGCACCCGGAGATCGTGGTGACGGTCCGCGGCGTCGGCTACAAGGCCGGCCCCGCCTGAGGTCGCGCCCCTCCCGGACGACCCCCCGTGACCGTAAAGCCCGACGACGACGGTCCCCGGCCGGCCCGGACGCGCGGCGCCCTGGGGCCGGTCACCCGTGCCCGCGACCGGCTTCGGCCCTCCGGCGGCCGCCGTCCGGGCGCGGGCAACCGCATTCCCGGCCTGGTCTCCGCACCGGTGCGCACCGCCGGGCCGCGCGTGGTGGCGGGCCTGCGCGCGCACCGTCTGCAGCGGCTCCGTCGGTTCGCCCGCCGGGCTCTGGGCGCCCTCAAGCGGTTCCTGCGCCGCTGGGTGCTGCGGTTCTACACGCGCTGGCGGCGCTCCATCCAGCTGCGGGTGGTCACCTCCACGCTGCTCATCTCCACGGTCGTGGTGGCGATCCTGGGGGTCTTCCTCATGGAGCAGATCACCACCGCCCTGCTCAACGGCAAGGAGAAGAGCGCGCTGCTGCAGCTGGAAGAGGGCATGGGCATCCTGGAGCGGGAGCTGTCGCCCGCCAACGTCTCCGAGGTCACCCTCAACGACGTCACCAACCAGCTCAAGGCGCGCAGCGGCCCTTCGGGCCTGTATGAGGTGTACGTCCGCGACACCCGCGACGAGTACCGCGACGGCTACACCACCAACGACGTGCTGGCCGAAAGCGTCCCCGAGCGGCTGCGCCGGCAGGTGCGCGAGGACCCCGTCGGCACCCAGCACAGCACCTACAGCGAGATCGTCTACATCGGCCGCGAGTCGGTGCCCGGCCTGGTGGTCGGCGCCGGGGACGGCCGCTATGAGCTGTACTACCTGTTCCCGCTGACCCAGGAGCAGCAGACGCTGACCACCGTGGGCAACACCCTGCTGGCCGTCAGCGTGGTGCTGCTGGTGCTGCTGGCCGCGATCGCCTCGGTGGTCACCCGCCAGGTCGTCATCCCGGTGCGGCTGGCCGCCCAGGCCGCCGAGCGGCTGGCCGCCGGCCGGCTGGAGGAGCGGATGAAGGTGCGCGGCGAGGACGACCTGGCCCGCCTGGCCGCCTCCTTCAACGACATGGCCGGCAACCTGCAGGAGAAGATCGTCGAGCTGGAGGAGCTGTCGCAGGTGCAGCGGCAGTTCGTCTCCGACGTCTCCCACGAGCTGCGCACCCCGCTGACCACCATCCGCATCGCCGCCGACATGCTGTACGCCCACCGCGAGCAGTTCTCCGACCCGGCGGTGGGCCGCTCGGCGGAGCTGCTGCAAAGCCAGCTGGAGCGGTTCGAGGCGCTGCTGGCGGACCTGCTGGAGATCAGCCGGCACGACGCGGGCGCGGCCACCTTGGACGCCGAGTCCGTGGACGTGCGCGACCTGGTGCTGCGCGCGGTGGGCGACACCGAGGGGCTGGCCGAGCGCAAGGGCAGCAAGCTGGTCCTGCAGCTGCCCGGTGAGCCGTGCATGGCCGAGGTGGACCGCCGCCGGGTGGAGCGGATCCTGCGCAACCTGCTGGTCAACGCCATCGAGCACGGGGAGGGCAAGGACATCGTGGTGTCGGTGGCCGCCGACCGGGACGCGGTCGCCATGGCCGTCCGCGACCATGGGGTCGGCCTCAAGCCGGGGCAGGCCCAGCAGGTCTTCGAGCGCTTTTGGCGGGCCGACCCGGCGCGCGCCCGCACCACCGGCGGCACCGGGCTGGGGCTGGCCATCGCCAAGGAGGACGCCCAGCTGCACGGCGGCTGGCTGCAGGCCTGGGGCGAGCCGGGCAAGGGCTCGCAGTTCCGGCTGTCGCTGCCCCGGGTCGCCGGGGCCGAGCTGCGGGGCTCGCCGCTGCCGCTGGTCCCGCCGGAGATCGACCTGCCCCGGGCCTCCTTCGGCGGCCGCACCGCCCCGGACGCGCCGGACTCCCAGCCCTCCGCCACGGACCCGGCGCCCGAATCTCCGGTGCCCAAGCCGCGGTCCGGCGCCCAGGACCCGCAGCCGGCGCCCGTCCCCGCAGACGCCCGCGCCGACGAGGACGCGGGCGCAGCCGGCGCCGAGGCGGGCGTCGGCGAGACGGGCGGCCCGGCCGGGGACGGCGAGCCGCGTCCGCAGGGCGCACAGCCCGCGCGGGAGGACGGCCGGTGAGGGCCCGGCTTCGCCTGACCGCCGCCGTCGCGGCGCTGGCCTGCCTGGCCGGGTGCGCGAGCGTGCCCAGCGGCGGCCGGGTCACCTCCGGCCGGCCCGCCGAGCGCGCCGAGCCGATCGCCGAGCCCTATGTGCGGGTGGTGCCGGTCTCGCCGCGTCCCGGCTGGGCGCCGGACAAGATCGTCAAGGGGTTCCTCATCGCCTCCTCGGCGTTCAACGACGACTACAAGGTGGCCCGCCAGTACCTGACCTCCTCGGCCGACGCCGCCTGGCGGCCCGGCCCGCGGCCCCAGGTGATCGTCCTGGACGGCGAGCCGATCATCTCGGCCCCCCGGGAGGCCGGCGGGGAGATGCTCGTGGAGGTGACCGCCACCCGCCTGGGCCACATCGGCTCAGACGGCCAGTACACGGCGCAGCCCGGCGGCGCCTACACCGCCACCTTCGCGTTGCAGAGCAACTCCGCCGGCCAGTGGCGCATCAGCCGCATGCCGGCCGAGCTGCGCGACGGCCTGCTGCTGAGCCAAAGCGATGTGGACCGCGTCTTCCGGGTGCTCAACCTGTACTTCTTCGACCCCGACGGCAAGGTGCTGGTGCCCAACGCCGTCTTCCTGCCGCTGGTCAACCGCCAGCGGCTGGCCCGGCAGCTGGTCGCCGCACTGCTGGCCGGGCCCACCACCTGGCTCAAGCCCGCGGTGCGCAGCTACTTCCCCTCCGGCACCCGGCTGCAGGATGTGGACATCTCCGACGGCGTGGCCACCGTGAGCCTGAGCGCGGAGGCCTACCGGGGCGACCATGAGCGCATGTCGGCCCAGCTGACCTGGACCCTGCAGCGGCTGCCGGAGGTGCGGCGGGTCCGGCTGCAGATCGACGGGGACGCCATCGAGCCGGGCGGGGTGGGGCCGATCCAGGCCCCCGAGGACTGGGAGGAGTACAACTCCGACACCTCCGAGGGCGGCACCGAGGAGACCGTCTACCTGCGCGGCCCCGACGGACGCCCGCACCAGCTGCACGACAACGACGTCACCACCCCGGCGAACACCTCCGGCCGGGACCGCCTGCACCGGCCCGCGCTGTCCCCGCACGATGGGCGCAGCCGCATCGCCGGCCTGAACGCCGACGGCGACACGGTGCTGAGCGGGGACCTGCTGGGCGGCACCCCGATCCGCCCGGTGATGTGGGCCGAGCACTCCGACGGGCGCTTCACCCCGCCCTCGTGGGATCTGCGCGGCTGGCTGTGGAGCGTGGAGTCCTTCTCCGGCGGCTCGTCCCTGTGGCTTCGGCAGCGGGACCGGCAGCCGGTCCGGATCCGCCAGTGGGAGCTGTCCGGGCACCGGGTGGTGGCGTTCCGGGTGGCCCGGGACGGGGTGCGCGTGGCGGCCATCGTGAAGATCGGCGGCAGCAGGCAGCTGCGGCTGGGCCGGATCGTGCGCGACGCCAAGGGAGTGATCAGCGTCGGGGGTTTCCTGCCGATCAGTCCCGAACTGGTGGACGTCACCGATCTGGCCTGGGGCGACTCCACCTCGCTGGCCGTGCTGGGCCGCACCAAGCCCACCGAGACCCAGGTGACGCCCTACTGGGTGCCGGTCAACGGGGGCGACATCCTGCCGGTGGGCACCGCCAGCCAGGGCGAGGCCGAGTCGATCACCGCGGCGCCGGGCTCGCGCATCGTGATCGGTGCGCGGATCAACGGTGAGGACAACATCTGCCGCCAAAGCAGCCTGCGCGACTGGCGGTTCGACCAGTGGAAGTGCGCGCCGCTGGGTTCTGACCCCACCTATTGGAGCTGAGGCGCCCGCCGGCCCGGGACGGGCGGAGGCGGGCCGAACACGCGAGGTTGTCCACAGGTTCGCCGGTGTCTGGCGCCGTGGCGTCGCGGGGGCGCATCGTCGTCGTATGGCGACCTTCGTGACGCGTTTCCTCGCCGGCTTCCTCGCCGATCTGCTGGACCTGGTGCTCCCGCAGCACTGCGCCGGCTGCGGCGCGGCCGCCCTGCGAGCCGGCTCGTCCCCGCGCGGCCTCGGTCCGCTGTGCCCCGTCTGCCGGGCCGCTCTCACCGGCCCGCCCAGGCGCGCCGGGCCGGCGGGGATGCCGTTTGCGTCCTGGTCCGTCGCCGACTACGAGGGCCCGGTGCGCGCCATGCTGAACGCCTACAAGGAGGCGGGGCGCGTCTCCTTGGCGGATCCGCTGGGCGAGGCCCTGGCCCGTGCCGTCCGCGCCGTCGTGGACGCCGGCTGCCCGCGGCCTCGGCCGCAGGTCCTGGTCGTCCCGGTGCCCTCGGCTCCGCGGGCGGTGCGGCGGCGAGGGCACGACCCGGTGAGAGGGCTGGCCGAGGTCGCGGTCCGGCGGCTGCGCGCCGAGGGGGTCCCCGTCTGCTGCCGGCCCGTGCTGCGGCAGGCCAGGGCGGTGGCCGACCAGGCGGGGCTGAACGCCGCCGCACGGGCCGCCAACCTCTCCGGCGCCCTGCGCGTCGCCTCCGCCCGCCGGGTCCAGGGCCGGTGGGTCGTGGTGGTGGACGACGTCGTCACCTCCGGGGCCACGCTCGCCGAGGCCGTGCGGGCGCTGCGGGAGAGCGGTGCCCGCCTCGTCGGCGCGGCCACGGTGGCCGTCACCGCGCGCCGCCGCCCCTGACCGGCGCTTCGCCTCCCGCACCGGGCCTTCTTCAGCGCGTGTTCCGACACCTGCTCTTGGGGCCGGGAGGAGGGCCCTGACGGTGTCCGGGGGCATGACGTTGCAGGTCACGGCACCGTTCCGGCTGCGATGCCCCCGCGTGCGGCCTGTGGGAACGGCGTGTTGGGAAGGACTCACCGCCGTGCGGCCGGGTGCGCCGGCGGACGGCCGCGGTGGGGCGGGGAGGCGGCGGTGTGACGAAAAACCGCGATACGGCCCGAACTGAAAGTGCTGTTTCTGGTGTGATCTGCGGTTTTCGGGGGATATATGTGGCGAAGGCGGTGAGATTGTTCACGTATGAATCGGGCCGGAGAAAAGATTACTCAGCGTAGTGGTCGGCTGGAGAAGTCCTTAAAGTCACAGGTGGGCGGCGTAGCGAAATGGTTACAATCTGTTATTATCGAGATTGGGGTTTCTCAGACTCGACGTCTGGTCATACCGGTATGACCTGGGGTGACGTGTGAAGGAAGGAGGCCCTGTGCGGTGGGGATGGGCGTCCCCGGTCACGGTCCCTGGGTGGCGTCGGACGATGACGGTCGGTGATTTTTCCCGGCTCCACCCTCCTGACATTCGACGCGTAAGGGGTTAGCGTTCCTGACATGGCACCCGCCCGGGTCCGTGGTTGCGTCGGATCACGGTGCTCCGCCGGAGCGCCGCCGGTCCGGCAAGCCGATGCCAGGCGCAGGCGAAACGGCCCACGTAAGGCGACTTCTCGTCGACCGATCACGGTGCGCCTTAGAGGTAAGTCCTGCCTCGCCGGGGGATCAGACATCCGGCGGATGTGGGGACGAAGACCAGGTCGGCCGGGCGGGTGCATCCCACCGAGCTGTGCGACCGTCGCGGGCCACCCCACCCGCGGCGGCCGAAGAACACAATCGGGGAGAAGGGGGGTCCCACGTGGACATCATCGTGAAGGGCCGGCACACCGAGGTCAACGACCGATTCCGGGAGCACGTCGACAACAAGCTGGCCAAGATCGAGCGTTTCGCCCGGAAGATCATCCGGGTGGACGTGGAGGTGTCCGAAGAGCACAACCCGCGCCTGGCCGACCGGCGGGAGCGGGTGGAGCTGACCATCCGCTCGCGCGGCCCGGTGATCCGGGCCGAGGCGGCGGCCGAGGACCGTTACGGGGCCCTGGACCTGGCGCTGGACAAGCTGGAGGCCCGGCTGCGCCGCAGCGCCGACCGGCGCAAGATCCATTACAACAGCGGCACCCGCGCTCCCGCCAAGCTGGCGCACCTGGAGCCGCTGACCGAGCCGCCCGCGGCCGCCCCCCCGGAAGACTCCGCGGAGGGCGCACCGGCGGCCGAGCCCGCCGCGGCGACCGAGCCCGCCGAAGAGGGCGGGAACGTGGTCCCGATCGCGATGGACGGCGACGGCCCGCTCGTCGTCCGCGAGAAGTTCCACCGCTCGGCCCCGATGACCATCGACCAGGCCCTGTATGAGATGGAACTGGTGGGACACGACTTCTTCCTGTTCCGCGACAAGGAGAACGGCCATCCCAGCGTCGTCTACCGGCGCAAGGGCTGGAACTACGGAGTCATCCGGCTGGTAGAGGAGTGAACCTTTTTCAACGCACCGCTTCCGCAGCTCAGTACGGGTACGCCGCGGTCGGGGAGGAGGCCGTGACCTACCGGGGCGCGGCACCGCGCGTCACCGGGGCTCCCGATCTCGGCCACCTGGGGCCACGTGCGGAAAAGGTTCGGTGATCCCGGCGCGACGGCCCCGGCGGTCCGCCGGCGAGCGGCGCCCGGCCGCACGGCGCCGCCGGGCCGCGGCGGAGGCGCCGGTGCCCCGCCGGGAGGGGCGCCTCCCCCGCCGGCGGGCCGCCCGGGACCGCCGGCCCCGGAAGGCGGCGACCTTGCACCGGCCCGGCGGTGGCACGGGGATGCGTCACATGCACGCCGTCCGGGCCCGAGCGTGTAATGATCTAGGTGGTGCCATCCGGCTCCGCTGCAGAGGCGGCGGGGGTTGGCTGCCTGGCGACAATGCCCTATCGCCAGGGCCGCCGATCCGTGCAAGCCTCCCGAAGAGATGAAACCCTCCGAAAGCACAAGGTCGCCGACATTCGAAGGGAGGGCGGCGTTGTGAGCGAGTACCCCGGGACTCCCGGCGCCGCGCCTGGGGGCGCTGCCCGACGGCGGTCCGGTGAGCCGGCCGCGGCTGGAGACGAGCAGTCAGCGACGGACCCGATCCGGGTGCTGATCGTCGACGACCACGCGCTGTTCCGCCGGGGCCTGGAGATGGTCTTGGCCGACGAGCCCGACATCGAGGTGATCGGCGAGGGCGGCGACGGCAACGAGGCGGTCGAGATGGCCCGGGACCTGCTGCCCGACGTGCTGCTGATGGACATCCGCATGCCCCGCCGCAGCGGCATCGAGGCCTGCCGGGCCATCAAGGAGGCGGTGCCCAGCGCCAAGATCGTGATGCTCACCATCAGCGACGAGGACACCGACCTGTTCGAGGCCATCAAGGCGGGCGCCAGCGGCTACCTGCTCAAGGAGATCTCCATCGACGAGGTCCCCCAGGCGGTGCGCGCGGTGCACGGCGGTCAGTCCCTGATCAGCCCCTCGATGGCCTCCAAGCTGATCACCGAGTTCGCCGCGCTGGCCAAGCGCAGCGAGGAGCGCCAGCAGCAGGTGCCCGCCCCCAAGCTCACCGAGCGGGAGATGGAGGTACTGCGCCTGGTGGCCCGGGGCCTGGGCAACCGGGAGATCGCCAAGGAGCTGTTCATCTCCGAGAACACGGTCAAAAACCACGTCCGCAACATCCTGGAGAAGCTGCAGCTGCACTCCCGGATGGAGGCCGTCGTCTACGCCGTCCGCGAAAAGCTCCTGGAGATCACCTGACGGCCGCCGCTCCGGAACCCTCCGGGCGCGGAGTACGACGGTCACCGGCTGCCCACTGCGGCGGCGGCCTTCGGGCGGCCGGCGGCCGATGAGCGGGCCGCTGTCGGCGCCGGTGCGTACGATCTCGGCGTGACCGAGCTGACCGCCGATGAGGCCCGACGCATCCAGCTGCACGCCCAAGGGCTGCTGGGAGCGCAGGTGCGCCGCGAGGGAGTCGCAGGGGTGCTGCGCCGGCTGGGGGCCGTCCAGCTGGACACCATTTCCGTGCTGGCGCGCTCCCACGAACTCGTCCCGTACGCGCGGCTGGGAGCGGTCGGCAGGCGAGCGGTGGAGGACGCCTACTGGAACACCTCCGCCGGCACGGGCGTGGCGTTCGAGTACTGGGCGCACGCCGCCTGCGTGCTGCCGATGGAGGAATGGCCGCTGCTGGAGTTCCGCCGTCGGGAGTTCCGCCGCCGCGGCCGGCGCTGGCACGAGGTCCCGCAGGAGGCGTGCCGGGTCGTGCTCAAGCGGCTGCGCGCCGACGGCCCGCTGACCATGCGGGAGCTGGGCGGGGCCAGGGCCGGCGCCGACTGGTGGGACTGGAGCGAGCAGAAAGTGGCCGTCGAGTGGCTGCTGGACATCGGCGAAGTGGTGTGCGTGCGCCGCAGCGGCTGGCGGCGGGTCTACGACCTGCCCGAACGCGTCGTGCCCGGGCCGCTGCTGGAGAAGACGCCCACCGACGCCGAGTGCCTGGCGCACCTGGTGGCCCGGGCCGGCCGGGCGCTGGGCGTGGCGACGCGGGCCGACCTGGCCGACTACTACCGGCTCAAGGGCGAACAGGTCGATGCGGTGATCGAGGCCAGCGGGCTGGTGCCCGTCCGGGTGGCGGGCTGGCGGCAGCGGGCCTGGGCCGACCCGCGGGCGCTGCAGGCGCCGCCGCGCGGACGGCACGTCACCACGCTGCTGTCCCCGTTCGACTCGCTGGTGTGGGACCGCGCCCGCACCCTGCGGGTGTTCGGCTTCGAACACCGGCTGGAGGCGTACGTCCCCAAGGCCAAGCGGGTGCACGGCTACTACACGATGCCCCTGCTGGCGGGCGGGCGGCTGATCGGCCGGGTCGACCCGGCCCGGGAGGCGGGCGTGCTGGTCGCCCGCCGGGCCTTCCTGGAGCCGTGGGCGACCGCCACGCCCGCCCGGACGCGGCAGGCCGTCGCCGCCCTGAGCACCGCGCTGTGGCGGGCCGCCCAATGGGTCGGCTGCGGGGACGTGCGGGTGGAGGCCATGGATCCCCCGGAACTGACGGCCGCCGTGGAGCAGGCGCTGCGCGGCGGGCCGCAGAACTGAACCGCCTCCGGTCAGCCGTGGGGCTTGACCTCCGGGTCGCTGCCCATCGGGTGGGGCGACTTGCCGGCATACGGGCCGCCGCGCCGCCGGCCGCCCTGCGAGCCGAACAGCGAGTAGTCGATCACCTCCGGGACGACCCTGGGCTCGTCCACCACCACGTCGGAGAAGATCCCGACCACCACGCCCAGCAGTCCGCTGGCCATGACTATGGCAACGCCCACCCAAAACAGCACCCAGTTAGGGCCTAGGCACAAGGCGACTCCGCCGGTGGCGAACCCCACCAGCGCCAACGCGACCACAGCCCACGAGCTGGGCCGTCCCCCATGACTGTTCGACATCGAGCCTCCTCGGCAGGGCGCTTCACACCGCAGGTGACCGGCCGAAACGTCCTGCCCTCGGCGCTTGCCGGCCAAACCCGCGCGCAGCGCCCCGCCCGGGATGTTCGTTCGGTTCCGTTGTCAAGTGACCACAGATTTTCCTCGTCAGGAGGCGGTCAAACAGTAAAGGGCTTCGATTGCGCCGTCGTGTGACCTAGAGCATCCTTGGTGTCGCCTACGATGGCAACGTACGTGTGGTGTGCGTACCGCTGGTCGCGGTGACCCACGATCTGCAAGGAGCCTCCGAGAGTGCCGCCAGTCATCGACAAGATCCTTCGTGCGGGCGAAGGTAAAACTCTGCGCAAGCTCAAGAAGCTCGCAGATCACGTCAACAGCATCGAAGAGGACTTCCTCGAGATGACCGACGCTGAGCTGCGCGAGCTGACCGACAAGTACCGGGAGCGGATCGCCGACGGCGAGACGCTGGATGAGCTGCTGCCGGAGGCGTTCGCGACCGCACGCGAGGCGGCCAGGCGGGTGCTGGGTCAGCGCCACTTCGACGTCCAGGTCATGGGCGGCGCCGCGCTGCATCTGGGCAACATCGCCGAGATGAAGACCGGTGAGGGCAAGACCCTGACCGCCGTGCTGCCGGCCTACCTGAACGCGCTCACCGGCAAAGGCGTGCACATCGTCACGGTCAACGACTACCTGGCCAAGCGCGACGCCGAGTGGATGGGCCGGGTGCACCAGTTCCTGGGCCTGGAGGTGGGCGTCATCCTCCCGCAGATGACGCCGGACGAGCGGCGCAAGGCCTACAACGCCGACATCACCTACGGCACCAACAACGAGTTCGGCTTCGACTACCTGCGCGACAACATGGCCTGGAGCCTGGAGGAGTGCGTCCAGCGCGGCCACCACTACGCGATCGTGGACGAGGTCGACTCGATCCTGATCGACGAGGCTCGCACCCCGCTGATCATCTCCGGCCCGGCGGAGCAGAACACCAAGTGGTACGTGGAGTTCGCCAAGATCGTGCCCAAGCTCAAGCGGGCCAGTGACAAGGACGCCACCGACGGCGACTACCAGGTCGACGAGAAGAAGCGCACCGTCGGCATCCTGGAGTCCGGCGTCGAGAAGGTCGAGGACTGGCTGGGCATCGACAACCGCTGGTCAGCTTCCTCAACAACGCGCTGAAGGCCAAGGAGCTGTACAAGCGCGACCGGGACTACGTCGTGATGAACGGCGAGGTCCTGATCGTGGACGAGTTCACCGGCCGCATCCTGCACGGCCGCCGCTACAACGAGGGCATGCACCAGGCCATCGAGGCCAAGGAGGGCGTGCCGATCAAGGACGAGAACCAGACGCTCGCCACGATCACCCTGCAGAACTACTTCCGGCTGTACGAGAAGCTGGCGGGCATGACCGGCACCGCCCAGACCGAGGCGGCGGAGTTCAACAAGATCTACAAGCTCGGCGTGGTGCCCATCCCGACCAACAAGCCGATGATCCGCAAGGATCAGCCGGACGTGGTCTACAAGACCGAGCAGGCCAAGTTCGAGGCCGTGGTCGACGACATCGCCGAGCGGCACGCCAAGGGCCAGCCGGTGCTGGTCGGCACCACCTCGGTGGAGAAGTCCGAGCGGCGAGAAGGAGTCGGCGATCGTCGCCGAGGCGGGCCGGCTGGGCGCGGTCACCGTGGCCACCAACATGGCCGGCCGCGGCACCGACATCATGCTCGGCGGCAACCCCGACTTCATCGCCGACCGGCAGCTGCACGAGCGCGGGCTGTCCCCGCTGGAGACGCCCGAGGAGTACGAGGCCGCCTGGCCGGAGGCGCTGGAGAAGGCCAAGGAGGCCGTCAAGGGCGAGTACGAGAAGGTCGTCGAGGCCGGCGGCCTGTATGTGGTGGGCACCGAGCGGCACGAGTCGCGGCGGATCGACAACCAGCTGCGCGGCCGGTCCGGCCGGCAGGGCGACCCGGGCGAGTCCCGGTTCTACCTGTCGCTGGAGGACGACCTGATGCGGCTGTTCAACTCCGTCCGGGTCGAGGCGATCATGAACCGCCTCAACATCCCCGACGACGTGCCGATCGAGTCCAAGATCGTCACCAAGGCGATCCAGTCCGCCCAGACCCAGATCGAGCAGCAGAACTTCGAGATCCGCAAGAACGTCCTCAAGTACGACGAGGTCCTCAACCGGCAGCGCCAGGTGATCTACGCCGAGCGCCGCAAGGTGCTGGAGGGCGCCGACCTGCACGAGCAGGTCCGCCGCATGATCGATGAGGTCATCGACGGCTATGTGGCCGGCGCCACCAGCGAGGGCTTCGCCGAGGACTGGGATCTGGACAAGCTCTGGAAGGCGTTCAAGCAGCTGTATCCGATCTCCGTCACGATCGACGACGTGGTGGAGGAGGTCGGCGGCGACATCTCCGCCCTGGACGCCGAGACGCTGGCCGAGCGGATCCGCAAGGACGCCCAGGAGGCCTACGACCGGCGCGAGGCCGAGCTGGGGCCAGAAGTCATGCGCGAGCTGGAGCGCCGGGTCATCTTGTCGGTGCTGGACCGCAAGTGGCGCGAGCACCTGTACGAGATGGACTACCTGCAGGAGGGCATCGGCCTGCGGGCGATGGCGCAGCGCGACCCGCTGGTGGAGTACCAGCGGGAGGGCTACGACATGTTCAACGCGATGCTCGACGGCATCAAGGAAGAGTCCGTCGGCTACCTGTTCAACATCGAGGTCGAGGTCGAAGAGCAGCCGCCGCCCGCCCCGGCGGTCGGGGCCAAGCCGGTGGCCGTCGCGGCGACCGCCACCGACACCGCCAAGGCCGAGGAGAGCGCCGAGGAGGCCGCCGAGGCCGAGGGCGAGCCGGCCGAGGCCCAGGAGACCCCGACGATCCGCGCCAAGGGCCTGGAGAAGCCCAAGCCCAAGAAGCTGGACTACTCCGCGCCCACCGTCGACGGCGAGGGCGGTGTGGAGGTCCGCAGCGAGGAGGTCAAGGACGAGTACGCGGGCGTCGGCCGCAACGAGCCCTGCCCCTGCGGCTCGGGCAAGAAGTTCAAGCGCTGCCACGGCGACCCGCGCAACCGGAACTGACGCATCTGCTCCGGCGAACGGGGCATGACCCGGGCGAAGCGGCCCTCCGGGAGTTCTCCGGAGGGCCGCTTCGCCTTTTCCGTCCCGCCGGGCACCCGGTCACGGGGGAGTGCCGCTTTCTGACCGCCCGATGCTTCCTGGCGGTGAGGTGTTCCCGGCTGCTGAGATCGCCTGCTTGAAGGCGGCGCCGGGCGGTGGGAGGGGCATGCGAAGCGGTCTTCTGGAGAGGTCGAGGCTCGCCGGCACCCGGCCTGTGGCGGTGTGGCCGTTGCGCCCTCACCGGCCCGGTGGTCTTTGCCGGTGAGGCGTTCCCGGCGGCGCGGTCGTCTCCAGGGCGGTGCAGCGCCAGCGGCCCCGGTGGCGTTCCAGCCGCAGGGCCAGCGCCTGCACCCGCCCGGCCAGGGCGATGACCGCTCCCGTCTCGGCGGCGCCCGGGGCGGGCTCCTGCAGCCAGGAGGCCAGCATCCGGGGCGGACGGACCGGCCCGCGGTGCGGCGCGAGGAACGGGAGCAGCCCCTCGCAGACCTGGGGCGTCGCCCGGCGGGCCAGTTGCCGCACCGGGCGGATGCCCGCCAGCACCTCGGCCACCAGCCGCACGGTGGCGGCGGCCACCGCGGGCAGGTCCTCGTCCCGGTCCGGGGAGCCCACCGCCCGCAGCACGGGCATCGCCGGAGAGTTCCGCGAGATCGCCGGGCGCGACCGGCCGGCCGCGGCCCGTTCGCCGGGACGGGACGGCCCGCCGGGGAGCGGGCAGAGCCCGGCGGGGGCCGGCTCGGGCTGCAGGGCCAGCGCACCGAAGACGGCGGGCTGGGCGGACGCGGCGGCGTACGGGAGGACCCGTACGGGAGACGCGGTGTGACGCCTGGTACGGCTGGGCATATGTCGGCCTCCTCGTGCAGATGGGAAATCCGAGGCGGATGAGAAGAGGCCGCAGCAACGCCCGTTGATACACCGTGACCGGATCCGGTCACGTTCGGTGACGCGACGGCGGGGGCGCTCGGCCCCCGCCGTCACAAGGCGTGCTCCCGGACGGAGACCGTGACCTCAGCCGTCAGAGGATCGGCTCTCGGCCTGGGCCGGGGAAGGAGCGGCGGACGCCGCCACCTCCGGGGAGGCCGAGGGGTCGGCCGCCACCGATTCCACGCCCTCGGGCTCACGGCCGGGGGTGGGGATGTTCATCACCCTGATCAGCAGGGAGAACAGGAAGTAGTAGACGACCGCGTAGATCAACCCCATGACGATCAGGCCGGCCAGGTTGTGGGTGTTGTCCTTGCCGCCGTTGATCAGCATGTCGATGGCGCCGGCGGAGAAGCTGAAGCCCAGCTTCATGCCGAAGACGTCGGCCAGCGCCATGGCCACGCCGGTGAGCAGGGCGTGCGCGATGAAGAGCACGGGCGCCACGAAGATGAACGCGAACTCGATCGGCTCGGTGATGCCGGTGACGAACGCGGTCAGCGCGGCGGAGAACATGATGCCGCCGACGGCGGCCCGGCGGTGCCGGGGCGCGGCGTGCCAGATCGCCAGCGCGGCGGCCGGCAGGGCGAACATCAGGACCGGGAAGTAGCCGGCCATCGACCAGCCCGCGCCGTCCGCCCCGTTGAGGTAGCAGTTGAGGTCGCCGGTGTAGGTCTTGCCGCCGATGGTGCACTCGGGGATCTGGAACCAGACCACGTTGTTGGGGATGTGGTGCAGGCCCAGCGGCAGCAGCAGCCGGTTGACCACGCCGTAGACGGCGGCCCCGAGGGTGCTGTTGCGCTCCATCCACTGGCCGAAGTCGGTGAGCCAGCCGCCCAGCAGCGGCCAGATCCAGCCGAACAGCAGGCCCAGCACCGTCGCCGCGAAGGCGGTGATGATCGGCACGAACCGGCGCCCGCCGAAGAACGCCAGCCAGGTCGGCAGCTTGATGCGGTAGTAGCGCTGGTAGAGCAGGGCGGCGGTGATGCCGATGGCGATGCCGCCGAGCACCTGGGTGGGGTTGCCCGCCCCCAGGTCCAGCACCTCGTTGGGGGTTCCGGGGTTGTCCGGGTCGAACAGCGCCTTGACCACCCGGGGCCGCAGCTCCTCGGAGTGGAAGAACATGTTCATGCTGACGTAGTGGAACACCAGGTAGCCCACTACGGCCGCCAGCGCCGTGGACCCGTCGGCCTTCTTGGCGAAGCCCACCGCCACCCCGACCGCGAACAGCAGCGGCAGCCAGTCGAACAGCGCCCCGCCGGCCGCCGCGAACACTTCCGCGATCCGGTCGGAGCCGGAGAAGCTGATCCAGGCGTCCTTGTTCTCGCCCAGCACGTCCGGCTGCCCCAGCCGCAGCAGCAGGCCGGCGGCGGGCAGCACCGCGATCGGCAGCATCAGGCTGCGGCCGATGCGCTGGAGGACGGCGAGGGCTCTGGATCCTCGGCGGGGAACGGCGGCGGCGGGGGAACTCATGGGATCGCCTCCTGCTGGGGTCGCGCGCGGGTCAGCCGCGCGACGGCCGGTTTCCTAGGGCGGTGCGAATCTGGTAGCGGTCGGCCCGGTAGGTCGACACGCCCAGTTCGGCGCAGACGCCGTTCATGTAGGAACGGCGCTGCAGGAGCAGCACGGCGCTGCCCCGGGGTATCTGCAGGCGCTTGGCCTCGGTGGCGTCGGCCAGCCCGGCTTCGATGGTCTGGTCGCCGGCGTCGAAGACGATCCCGTACACCGCCTCCAGCACGCCGTACAGGGAGCGGTCGGCCAGCCGCCGGTCCAGCAGGTCCGGGGCGAGCGAGGCCAGGATGTGCGCCCGCTCGATGGCCATCGGCTCGCCGTCGGCGGTGCGCAGCCGCTCGATCACGTGGATCATCGTCCCTTCTTCCACCTCGAACAGCCGGGCCAGCCGGGCGTCGGCGGGGATGGTGCGCCGGGAGATGTCGATGGCGCCCGGCCGCATCCCGCGCGAGATCATGTCCTCGGAGAAGGAGACCAGCCGCAGCGGCATCTCGATCTTGGGACGGGCCACGAAGGTGCCCTTGCCCGGAACCCGGTACAGCCGTCCTTCCGAGACCAGCTGCTCGACCCCTTGGCGCACCGTCATCCGCGACAGTCCGTACCGGGCGCACAGTTCGCGTTCGGATGGGATGGGCGCGTCGACGGGCAGCTCCGATCGCTCGATCAGGTCGAGCAGGATGGCACGCAGCTGGAAGTACTTCGGTACGGGGCTGTTCGGGTCGATCGTCGCCACGGTCGTCCTCGGGGTCATACGGTCGGTCGGAGGTTCCAAGCAAAAAGGATCGTGGAACCCGCGTTGCCTCCGGTCCGGTTCGTACTGGTCTAGGCCGGACTAGACCACAGCCTGTCATGAGTGTCAACGCACAAATGGATAACGTCGCCATTACGGTGAGGCGCGTTTTGGACGCTACCGGAAAGTCGCCTTTTGGACCCCTGTGCTTCGCGGGATCGCTGGGATATGGTTCGTACTGGTCTAGGCCGGACTAGACCAGACACCGACGACCGGCACGGAGAGTGCGCTGAAGATGGCCTCCTTCCTCATCGCCGCGCAGACCCTGGTGGCCGCCCCGGCCACCGGGGCGGCGCGGTCGCTGTCGCCGGGATGGCTGCGGGTCGAAGGCGAGCTGATCGCCGAGGTCGGCGAAGGGGACCCGCCCGGCGCCCCCGACCTGCGCCTGGAAGGCGGAATGCTAACCCCGGGACTGGTGGATCTGCAGGTCAACGGCTTCTTCGGGCATGACCTGGCCGACGCCGGCACCGCCGGCTGGCACACCGTCGCCGGCCGGCTGCCCGAGACCGGAGTCACCGCCTTCCTGCCCACGTTCATCACCGCGCCGCTGCCCGCCCTGGCCGAGGCGCTGCGCCGCACCGCGCGCCTGCTGCCGCACCTGCCGCCCGGCGCCCGGGTGCTGGGCGTCCACCTGGAAGGGCCGTTCCTGTCCGAGCGGCGGCGCGGCGCCCACAACCCCGCCCACCTGACCGACCCCACCCCGCAGGCGCTGGCCCCGCTGCTGGAGACCGGCCTGGTCAAGCTGGTCACGCTGGCGCCCGAACGGCCCGGCGCCCTGGCGGCCGTGCGCACCCTCGCCGAACGCGGCGTGCTGGTCAGCGTGGGCCACAGCGACGCCACCGCCGAGCAGGTGGCACGGGCCGCCGACGCCGGGGCGCGCAAGGTCACCCACCTGTTCAACGCCCAGTCCGGCGTTCACCACCGCAGGCCCGGGGTGGCCGCCCAGGCGCTGGCCGACCCCCGCCTCACCGCCGGCCTGATCCTGGACCTGCACCATGTCGCGCCGGTCGCCGCCCGCCTGGCCTTCGCCGCCGCCCCGGGACGGATCGTGCTGGTCACCGACGCCGTCTCCGCCGCCGGGATGCCGCCGGGACGCTATGAGCTGGGCGGCGAGCCGATCGAACTGCCCGCCGCCGGCCCCCCGCTGCGCGCCGACGGCACCATCGCCGGCTCGGCGCTGCGGCTGGATGCCGCGGTCGGCAACGCCATCGCCCTGGGCATCGACCCGGCCGCCGCCGTGGACGCCGCCACCCGCCTGCCGGCCGACCTGATCGGCCGCCGTGACCTGGGCCGCATCGCACCCGGCGCCGCCGCCGACCTCACCTGGCTGGTCCCCGACGGCACCGGCGGGCTGCGCGCCCGCCGCACCTGGGTGGCCGGACGGCAGGTCTGGGACGCCGGGAGCGGGAACCCCGAAAACGGGAACGCCCAAGGTCCGTCCCCTTCGACCGAAAGGACGCGGCCATGACCGCAGGCAGAACCATCACCAGAATGCGGGCGGAGATCGGGGAGCAACCGCGGGCGCTGCGGGACACCATCGAGGTGCTGCTGCCCAGGATGTCGGATGTGGGGCTGCTGGCCCGCGGCACCCGGCAGGTCCTCTTCATCGCCCGCGGCTCCTCCGACAACGCCGCCGTCTACGGCCGCTACCTGGTGGAGTCACAGGCCGGGCGCCTGGCCACGCCGGCGGCCCCGTCCATCGCCACCGTCTACCGCAGCAAGGTCGACTTGAACGGCGTGCTGGCGGTGGCCATCAGCCAGTCCGGCCGCACCGAGGAGATCGTCCAGACCCTGCAGTGGGCGGCCGACTGCGGCGCCCGCACCATCGCCATCACCAACGGACCCGCCTCCCCGCTGGCCCAGGCCGCCGAGGTGGCGCTGATCACCGAGGCCGGCGCGGAGACGGCGGTGCCGGCCACCAAGACCTACACCGCCCAGCTGGCCGCGCTGGCGGTGCTGGCGCTGGGGCTGGGCGCCGACCTCGACTCCGCCGACCTGCGCCGGGTGCCCGACGAGGTGGAACGGCTGATCGAGGTCACCGAGGACTCCGCCGAACTGGCCGCCATCGCCGATGAGCTGGCTCAAGCGCGCGGCGCGGTGGTCTCCGGACGCGGCCTGGCCTTCGGCACCGCGCTGGAGCTGGCGCTCAAGCTCAAGGAGTCCTGCTACCTGCACGCCATGGGCCTGTCGTACGCCGACCTGCTGCACGGGCCGATCGCCGTCGTGGACGCCCGCACTCCGGCGGTGCTGGTGGCCGCCGAGGACGGCCCCGCCCTGCCCGGCACCGTGGCGCTGGCCCGCCGGATCGCCGCGAGCGGCGCTCGCGCCTACGGGATCGGCGGGGGCGCCGCCCTGGCCGGCGCCTGCAGCCGGGCGCTGCCGGGGCCGCGCCTGCCAGAGTGGGTGGCGCCGCTGGGCCTGATCGTCCCCGGCCAGCTGGTGGCCGAGGCGCTGGCCCGCCGGCTGGGGCGCGACCCGGACCTGCCCCGTGGCCTGGACAAGGTCACCCAGACCGACTGACCGCCACTTCAAGGAGCCAGCATGGACAAGGCCGAGGCCATCGTCGCCGCGCTGGGCGGCGCGGCCAACATCGTGGAGATCGAGCCGTGCGCGACCCGGCTGCGCACCGAGGTCGCCGACCCGGCCCGGGTGGACGAGGGCGCCCTCAAGGCGGCCGGCGCGTTCGGCGTCATGCGCAGCGGCAGCGTCGTCCAGGTGGTGGTCGGGCCCGAGGCCGACACCATCGCCACCGACATCGAGGACCTGCTCGGCTGACTCCACCACCGACCTTCCAGCGACCACCCACGTCCTTTGAGCGAAGGAGCCCTGCAGTGACGCGAGTTCTGGCACCCGTCAGCGGGCGGGTCGTCGGGCTGGCCGGAGTGCCGGACCCGGTGTTCGCCCAGGCCATGGTGGGGCCGGGCACGGCGGTCGACCCCGAGCGCGGCCCGGGGGAGGCCATCGCCCCGGTCAGCGGCAAGATCGTCAAGATGCATCCGCACGCCTATGTGGTGGTGGACGCCGAAGGGCACGGGGTGCTGGTGCACCTGGGCGTCGACACCGTCCAGCTCAAGGGGCGGGGCTTTGAGATGCTGGCCGCCGAGGGCGATGAGGTGGTGGCGGGGCAGCCGCTGATCCGCTGGAACCCCGCCGAGATCGAGGCGGGCGGCCGCTCGCCGGTGACCGCGGTGGTGGCGCTGGACGCCGGCGCGGAGGCGCTGTCGGATGTCCGCGAGTCCGGCCGGGTGGAAAAGGGCGCCGGGCTGTTTTCGTGGCATTGAGCCCTTCCCGGCGGGCGGCGGGCCGGAGCAGGGCGGATCTCAGGGAGGAGACCGGCGACCCCGGTGTGCGGGGGAGACCGGGCGAGGGCCGGCCGGTCCTCGCCCGGGGGGCGAGAACGAGGAGTTGGTTGTGACCCAGCGGCAGGTGAGGATCCGGTCCAGGGTGGGGCTGCACGCCCGTCCCGCGGCGCTGTTCGTGCAGACCGCCGCCAAGGCGCCGATGGAGGTCACGGTCGCCAAGGTCGGCGGCCGGCCGGTCAACGCCAAGAGCATCCTGGCGGTGCTGGGCCTGGACGCCCGGTGCGGCGAGGAGATCGTCATCACCGCCGAGGGCGAGTCGGCGGAGCGGCTGCTGGATGAGCTGGAGGCCGCGGTGAACGCAGAGGCCGACGGTGCCTGACCTGCGGCCCGCACCTTTGGGGGCGGTGCTGACCGGCACCGGGGTGAGCCCCGGCACGGGCGTCGGCCCGGTGGTGCACCTGGCCGGTGCGGTGCCGGAGCCGCCCCCGGCCCGCCATGGCGGGACGCCCGAGGACGCCCGTGCCGAGCGGGCCGCCGCGACCGCCGCGCTGGAGGCCGTGGCCGCCGAGCTGAGCGAGCGCGGCGCGCAGGCCGCCGCGGCGGGCAACGCCGAGGCCCGGGATGTGCTGGAGGCGCTGGCGATGATGGCCCGCGACGTCGAGCTGGCCGAGGCGATCGCCGGCCGGATCGACGCCGGCCTGGCCGCCCCCCGCGCGGTGTTCGAGGCGTTCGCCGGCTACCGGCGCATGCTGGCCGGGGCGGGGGAGTACCTGGCCGCCCGGGTCGCCGACCTGGACGATGTCCGGGACCGCGCGCTGGCCCGGCTGCTGGGGCTGCCGATGCCCGGCGTGCCGCGCCGGAGCGAGCCGTTCGTGCTGGTCGCCCGGGATCTGGCGCCCGCCGACACGGTCGCCTTGGACCCCGAGCGCGTGGTCGCGTTCGTCACCGAGGAGGGCGGGCCCACCAGTCACACCGCGATCCTGGCGCGCGCCCTGGGCGTGCCCGCCGTGGTGGCCTGCCCCGGCTGCACCGAGCTGGCCGAGGGCACCGTGGTGCTGGTGGACGGGAGCACCGGGACGGTGCGGATCGACCCGCCGGCGGCCGGCGTCCGGGCGGCCCGCGGCCGGCGCCGGCCGCCGGCCGCGTCCCCGGGGCCCGGCGCCACCAAGGACGGCCATCCGGTGCCGCTGCTGGCCAACATCGGCGGCCCGCAGGACGTGCGGGCCGCCCTGGAGGCCGGGGCCGAGGGCATCGGCCTGTACCGCACCGAGTTCTTGTTCCTGGACCGGGCCGACCCGCCGTCGCAGGCCGAGCAGCAGGCCGCCTACCGCGCCGTCCTGGAGGCGTTCCCGCAGGGCAGGGTGGTGGTGCGGACCCTGGACGCCGGGGCCGACAAGCCGCTGGGGTTCCTGCCGCCGCCCGGTGATGAGCCCAACCCGGCGCTCGGCGAGCGCGGGTTGCGGATGCTGCGCCGCCACCCGCAGGTGCTGGAGGCCCAGCTCGGCGCGCTGGCCCGGGCCGCCGCCGGCCTGAGCGCCCGGCTGGAGGTGATGGCCCCGATGGTGACCGACGCCGAGGAGGCCCGCGCCTTCGCCGCCGCCTGCACCGCGGCCGGCATCGAGCACGCCGGGGTCATGGTCGAGGTCCCGGCCGCCGCGCTGCGGGCCGGCGACCTGGCGGCCGAGGTGGAGTTCCTGTCCATCGGCACCAACGACCTCGCCCAGTACACCTGCGCCGCCGACCGGCAGCTGGGCGCCCTGGCCCACCTGCAGGACCCCTGGCAGCCGGCCGTGCTGGACCTGGTGGCGCTGACCGCCGCGGCCGCCGCCGACGCCGGCCGCGGCTGCGGGGTCTGCGGTGAGGCGGCCGCCGACCCCCTCTTGGCGTGCGTGCTGGTCGGCCTGGGCGTCACCTCCCTGTCGATGAGCGCCTCCGCGCTGCCCGCGGTCCGTGCCGCCCTGGCCCGCCACACCCTGGCCGAATGCCGCAGCGCCGCGGCCGCCGCCCGCGCGGCCCGCTCGGCCGGCCGGGCCCGCGCCGCCGCCCGCGCCCACCTGCCCGCGCCGGTGGAGCCGGGCGCTTGAGCCGGACGGGTGCGGCTGTGCCTCGGGGGTGCACGGCCGCACCCGTACCGTTCTCCCGGCCCGCATCGGGTGTTCCGTGGGCCGAACTTTTGCTCCGGATCCTCCATTTGCGGTGAATGCGCCGGGTATCGCCTGCGGGGAACCCGAAGGTGCATCGGATCAGGGCAGAAAAGTTCACAACCCCCAAAAATGGGGCGATCGTTAAATGGGGGATGAAATGGAAATGCCTGTTGTGGGTGCTTGCGAGGCCGGAAACCGCGCCCGGGGCCGGGTCCGCCGGGTCACGGGCACCGGCCGGTGCTGATCTTTGTCCTGACCGCTCCCGCGGCATGTTAGCGTCGCCAGGACGATGACCAGGAATTTCACCACGACCGGGGGCAGGGGGAGCGGGCCGGTGCGCGCAAAGCGCTCGCTGGCGCTGGGCGCGGCGGCGCTGATGCTGTCGCTGGCCGGATGCAGCGGAGCGGGAACGGGAAAGGCCGTGCCGGAGAACGCCGGGGAGGCGACCACCGCCGCGCCGAGCGCGGACCGGACCGCCTGGGTCTTCGACGTCGTCGCGAAGATGAGCCTGGAGGAGAAGGTCGGCCAGCTGTTCGTGCCCACCTTCGCCAGCCGGCAGGACGCCGAGCAGAAGATCAAGAAATACCACGTCGGCGGGCTCATCTACTTCCCCGACAACGCCCGCAGCCCACAGCAGACGGCCCGGCTGTCCAACGCCCTGCAGCGGGCCTCCAAGATCCCGCTGCTGCTCGCCGTGGACGAAGAACAGGGCCTGGTCACCAGGCTGTCGTATGTGACCCGCTTCCCCGGCAACATGGCGCTGGGCGCCACCGCCAAACCGCAGACCGCCCGCGAGGCCGCCAAGGTGATCGGCACCGAGCTGCGGGCGGTGGGGATCAACCAGAACTACGCCCCGGTCGCCGACGTCAACGTCAACCCGGCCAACCCGGTGATCGGCGTCCGCTCCTTCGGCTCGGACCCGGGACTGGTGTCGCTGATGCTGGGCGGCGCCCTGCAGGGGTACCGGGACGCGGGCGTGGCCGCCACCGTCAAGCACTTCCCCGGCCACGGCGACACCGACACCGACAGCCACACCGGGCTGCCGGTGATCAGGCACTCGCGGGCCGAGTGGGAGCGACTGGACGCGCCGCCGTTCCGGGCCGCCATCGCCCAGGGCGTGGACGCCATCATGACCGCGCACATCGTGATGCCCGGGCTGGACGACTCCGGCGACCCGGCGACCTTGTCGCAGGCGGTGCTGACCGGGCTGCTGCGCAAGGAGCTGGGCTACCGGGGCGTGGTGGTCACCGACTCCCTGAGCATGGCGGGCGCCCGCACCCGGTACGGAGCCGAGCAGGCCGCGGTGCGGGCCGTGCAGGCGGGCGCCGACCAGCTGCTCATGCCGCCGGATCTGGCGGGCGCGCACGCCGCGGTGCTGGCGGCGGTGCGCGACGGCCGGATCTCCCAGCGGCGGCTGGAGGAGTCGGTGACCCGCATCCTGCGCCTGAAGGCCGAGCGCGGGCTGTTCGGCGACGTCCAGGTCGATCCCGCCCGGGCCGGGCAGGTCATCGGCTCGGCCGCGCACCGGGCGGTGGCCCGCCGGGTCGCCGAGCAGTCGATCACGCTGGTGCGCAACCGGGGCGGCCTGCTGCCGCTGGCCGGCAGGCGGGTGCACGTCACCGGCCCGCACGCCCAGGCCCTGGCGGCGGCGCTGCGCAGGCGGGGAGTGGAGACGGCCGCCTCCCCGGCCGCGGCCGATGTGACGGTGCTGACCGCGGTGGACGGCGGATCGGGCGTCGCCGCTCAGGTCGCCGCGCTGGCGGGCCGGCCGCTGGTGTTCGCGGCGCTGGGCAGCCCTTATGACCTGGCGTATGCGACCCGGGCCCAGGCGGCGCTGGCCGCCTACTCCTCGAGCGCGCCGTCCCTGGAGGCGCTGGCGGAGGTGATGACCGGCCGGGTGAAGCCCACCGGCAGGCTCCCGGTGGAGGTGCGCGGCTACCGATTCGGGCACGGCCTGACCTTCTGAGCGACGCCGGGGCGGCGGGCTGTGGGAGTATCGGCACCCGACGGCTTTCGGGGAGGCCGGCCCATGGCCCGGCCGCCTTGTGCTTTCGGGAGGTCCCTGTGCGCCTGCCGGCCGGTCCGCTCGTTGCGCCGCTGCTTGTCTTGATGCTCCCGGCACTGGGCGCGTGCGCCCTGTTCACCGACGCCGAGCCGAAGATCCCGCCGCTGGTGTGGGAGTCCGGCGACGCCCGCCTGATCGACCCGCGCTCGGCCACCGTGCCGCCGCAAGAGAGCCTGCCCGCCCGTTTGGTGCTCTACCGGTTTTTGCGCGGGGTGGCGGCCGGGGACGTGCGGGTCTGCGGCTATCTGATTCCCGAGTACGAGCAGGACGCCTTCGGCGCGGTGGGCGGCTGCCGCAGCGGGCTGGCCGCCGAGCGGCGCCGGCTGGGCGCGCGCACCCTGGCGGCGCTGCGCGGCGTCACCGTCCCGATGGCCCGCCGGGGGCCGGGGGACAACGAGATGACCGTCCGGTTCGGCGATCTGCGCTGGCGTACCGCACCGCCCGAGCCCGCGGGGCTGCTCGCCGAACGTTTCGTGCTCCGCCGGGTCGGCGGCCGTTGGCGCATCGCCGCTTGATGCGCGCGGCAGGATGCCGTCGGCGGCGGGGGAGGGTAGGGCGGGTTCTTTCGGGGAAGCATGTTCACCCGGCCGTGAGCCGGGCGTGAGAGCGCCGCGTTCGAGCGGATTGAACGGCACGGGTCAGGTGATCGGCGCCTCACCGGAGCGGCGTTGCGATCACCTGACCCGTGGGCGGGCATGCAGTGGCCCGCTTTGGGGGGTGGGATCGGTGAAACGCCGGCCGATCGTGTGGCCGTTCAGGTGGTGCGAAGAGCACCGGAGCCGGGCGGGCGGACCCCGGCCGTCAGCGAGGCGGCTCGAGGCCGAGCCGGCGCAGCGCCATTCCGGCGGCGCCGACGGCGCCGTCGCCCGCCCGTTGCGGTTCGGCGGGGAAGCGCTGGCGCAGACCGTCCCGGACGGCGTCGGCGACCGGTCCGTCGCCGAGCACCGAACCGGCCATCACCACCGGTGCGCACATGTCGGTGAGCGCGGGGCGCACCGCGTCCACGGCCAAGAGCAGCCACTGGGACGCCTCCTCGGTGATGTTCCGCGCCACCGGGTCGCCGGCGGCGGCCGCGGCGCAGACCACCGGGCCCAGCTTGCCCAGTGCCGCCGGGGACCGCCCGTAGACCTCCTTGACGATGGCCTGGGCCAGGGCGGGGTCGGCCGGGGGCCGGCGGCGGGCCGCCGGCGGCCTGCGACCCGGCGGCCGTTGCCGCATCGCCGCGCGGTGGCCCGGGTCGCCCGGGCCGCGCGGGCGCGGGACCGTGGCCGCGCGCGGCCTGGCGGAGGCCAGGGCGAGCGCCCGGCCGGGCGGGGCGTGCGCGCGGCCCCGGTCCGGGTTCTCCGGCGGCAGCAGATCGGGGACGGGCACGCCCTTGGCCAGCAGGGGAGGGGCGGCCGGGCCGAGCAGCGCCCGCGGCACCGACTCGGCCAGCAGCGTGGGTTCGCCTCGTCCGTCCAGCGCCGACAGGGTGGCCCGGACGGCCTCGCGGCCCAGCCATACGGCCGAACCCTGGTCGCCGACCAGGTAGCCGTAGCCGTCGGCGCGCCGCACGATGGTCCCGTCGCTGATCACGGCGGCTCCGGCGCCGGTGCCGGAGAACACCACGATGCCCTCGGAGGCGTCGGTGCCCGCCGCGAAGGCCACCGCGATGTCGGTGACCACGGCGGGCGAGCCGGACAGGCCGACGGCGTGCCAGGCGCGCTGGGCGGCGGCCACCGCGGCGGGCCGCCCGGCCGAACCGGCTCCGGCGATGCCGAATACACCGTTGAGGACAAGGGAACGGTCCAAGTCGCCGAGTGCGGCGCTCAGGGCCGTGGTGAGCGCACCTACGGTGTCGCCCCCGGAGTTGGGGTTGGCGCCCGGACCGGTACCGGAACCGGCCAGGGCCCCCCCGAGCGTTAGTACGGCTACGCGGGTCTTCGTGCCACCCGCGTCAACGCCGATCACGTAAGGACCAGCCAAATGGGTCAACACATGGTGACCGTAGACCTTTAACCCGTTGACGTTACATCTTGAACGTAAGAAACTTACTGACATGAGGAAAACCAACGGCCGAGACACAGGGGGCCACGGGGATACCGGCGCGCCCCCGGCGGCCTCGCGCTCCACCAAGGAGGCGCCGCTCAGCACCGTGGTGCGGGTGCGCTCGCTGCTGCCGTCGCTGCCGCCCGCCGAACGCCGGGTCGCCCAGCGGGTGATCGACGACCCCGAGGGGGTCGCCAACTCCACCATCACCGAGCTCGCACACGCCTGCGGGACGTCGGAGACCACCGTGATCCGGTTCTGCCGGGCCATCGGCTTCACCGGCTACCCGGAGCTGCGGCTGACGCTGGCCACCGAGGCCGGCCGGGCGCAGAGCGTCTCCGGGGGGCGGGTCATCGGCAGTGACATCAGCCCCGACGACTCCCTGGAGGAGATCGTCGAGAAGGTGACCTTCGCCGACGCCCGCGCGGTCGAGGAGACCGCCGCCCAGCTCGACATCAAGGTGCTGGAACAGGTGATCGACGCGGTGGTCGCCGCCTCCCGGGTGGACGTCTACGGAGTCGGCGCCAGCGCCTTCGTGGCCATGGACTTCCAGCAGAAGCTGCACCGCATCGGCCGGCACTGCTCGGCCTGGTCGGACGCGCACATCATGCTGACCAGCGCCGCCGTGCTCAATCCGGGGGACGTGGCGATGGGCATCTCGCACACCGGCGCCACGGTGGAGACCATCGACGCGCTCGCGGTGGCCAAGGGACGAGGGGTCACCACGGTGGCCGTCACCAACTTCCCCAAGTCCCCGATCGCCGAGGTGGCCGACCTGGTGCTGACCACCGCGGCCCGCGAGACCACCTTCCGCTCCGGCGCCACCGCCAGCCGGCTGGCCCAGCTCACCGTGATCGACTGCGTCTTCGTGGGCGTCGCGCAGCGCACCTACGCCACCACCCGCAAAGCGCTGGAGGCCACCTACGAGGCGGTCCGCAGCCGTACGGTACGACCCGATCGGAGGCGCCGGTGATCGAGTGCGATCTGCCCACCGAAAGCCGCAACCCGCGCACCGTCGATGTGGACGTCCTGCCCACCATCGAGGTGCTGCGGCTGATCAACGACGAGGACGCCAAGGTGCCCGCCGTGGTGGCCGCGGTGCTGCCGGAGATCGCCGAGCTGGTGGACCTGGCGGTGGAGTCGCTGCGGGCCGGCGGCCGGGTGCACTACTTCGGCGCCGGGACCTCCGGGAGGCTGGCGGTGATCGACGCCGCCGAGCTGCCGCCCACCTTCGGGCTGTGGGGCCGGGTGGTGGCCCACCACGCCGGCGGGCTGGGGGCGCTGTCGCAGGCCATCGAGGACGTGGAGGACGACGCCGACCTGGGCGCCCGGGACGCCGCCGATGTGCACCCCGGCGACATCGCCGTCGGGATCGCCGCCAGCGGGCGCACCCCGTATGTCATCGGCGCGCTGCGCGCCGCCGCGCGGACCGGTGCCCGCACGGCGTTGGTCAGCGCCAACCCGCGTTCCCCCTACGGGCAGGAGGTGGACATCCACATCGGGATGGCCACCGGCCCGGAGGTGATCACCGGCTCCACCCGGATGAAGGCCGGCACCGCCACCAAGCTGGTGCTCAACGCCTTCTCCACCACGCTGATGATCAGGCTGGGCCGGACCTACTCCAACCTGATGGTCAGCGTCAACGCGGTCAACGACAAGCTGCGGGCCCGCCTGGTGCGCATCCTCATCGAGGCCACCGGCATGGACACCGAGACCTGCGAGAACGCGTTGTCGGAGGCGGGCGGCGACACCAAGGTCGCGCTGGTCTCCCTGCTGGGGGAGGTCTCCACCTCCCGGGCCACGCTGGCGCTGCAGGAGGCCCACGGCGGCGTCCGGGAGGCCCTGCGGCGCCTGCGCACCGGGTGACCGCGGCGGGCGGGCGGGACGAGGCGCGCTCACGGCGCGGCCTCCCGGCCGGTTCTCGGCACGGGCCGGGAGGCCGCCCGCCGCGGCGGGGCCGCTTCAGCTCCGGTAGGGCTTGAGCTCCTGACGGGCGACGGTGCGGATGTGCACCTCGTCCGGGCCGTCGAAGATCCGCATGGCGCGGGCCCAGGCGTACATGCCGGCCAGCGGGGTGTCGCCGCTGACGCCGGCGCCGCCGTGCACCTGGATGGCGCGGTCGATGACCTCGCAGGCCACCCGCGGCGCCACCACCTTGATCGCGGCGATCTCGGTGCGGGCGCCCTTGGAGCCGTACTTGTCGATCATCCAGGCGGCCTTGAGGGTCAGCAGCCGGGCCTGCTCGATCGCCATCCGGGACTCGGCGATCTGCTGCTGCACCACGCCCTGCTCGGCCAGCGTCTTGCCGAAGGCCACCCGGGAGACGGCCCGCTGGCACATCAGCTCCAGGGCGCGCTCGGCCATCCCCAGGGCGCGCATGCAGTGGTGGATGCGGCCGGGACCCAGCCGGGCCTGGGCGATCATGAACCCGTCGCCCTCGTTGGCCAGCAGGTTGCTCACCGGCACCCGCACGTTCTCGAACACCACCTCCGGGTGGCCGTGCTGGTCCCGGTAGCCGAAGATCGTCAGGTCCCGCACCACCCGGACGCCCGGGGTGTCGCGCGGCACCAGCACCATCGACTGCTGGCGGTGCACCGGGCCGTCCGGGTCGGTCTTGCCCATCACGATGAAGATCTTGCAGCGGTCGTCGGCGGAGCCGCTGATGAACCACTTGCGGCCGTTGATGACGTACTCGTCGCCGTCCCGGACGATGGAGGTGGTGATGTTGGTGGCGTCGGAGGAGGCCACGTCCGGCTCGGTCATCGCGAACGCGCTGCGGATCTGGCCCTCCAGCAGGGGACGCAGCCAGCGCTCCTTCTGCTCCTCGGTGCCGAACATGTGCAGCACCTCCATGTTCCCGGTGTCGGGGGCGGCGCAGTTGACCGCCTCCGGCGCCAGGTGGAAGGAGCGTCCGGTGATCTCGGCGAGGGTGGCGTAGTCGACGTTCGACAGCCCCGAGATGTCGGGCAGGAACAGGTTCCACAGCCCGCGCTTGCGGGCCTCGGCCTTGAGCTCCTCGATGATCGGGGGGCAGGCGTTGGGCTTGCCCGCCGCGGTCAGCTCCGCGCGCTGGGCCTCATAGACGGACTCTGCAGGATAGACGTGCTCGTCCATGAATTCCTGCAGCTTCTCGGCGTACTCCCGGGCCTTGGGGCTGAGTTCGAAGTCCATGCCCCCAGTCTCGCAGAATGAGATTCGGGTCCTGTGCCGGGGCATCCCCTACCATTCGGGACGTGGACGTCAAGGCTGTGATCACCGACTGGGGCGGGGTGCTGACCTCTCCGCTCAACGACGCCATCAGGCAGTGGATGGCCGCCGACCGCATCGACGCCCGGCGCTACAAGGACGTCATGCGCTCGTGGGTCATGCAGGCCTACGACCCGGCGGCCGGCACCGCCAACCCCATCCACGGGCTGGAGGACGGCACGCTGGACCCGGCGGAGTTCGAGCGGCTGCTGGCCGCCGAGCTGCGCACGGTGGACGGCGGGCCGGTGGAGAGCGAGGGCCTGCTGCGTCGGATGTTCGCCGCCTTCCACCCGGTGGAGCCGATGTACGAGGCGCTGCGCGCCGCCCGCGCCGCCGGGGCCCGCATCGGGCTGCTGTCCAACTCCTGGGGCAACGACTACCCCCGCCAGATGTGGGGCGAGCTGTTCGACGCGGTCGTCATCTCCTGCGAGGTGGGGATGCGCAAGCCGGACGAGCGGATCTTCCGGCACACCCTGGAGCTGATGGGCCTGCAGCCGCACGAGTGCGCCTTCATCGACGACATCGAGCACAACGTGCGGGCCGCCGAGGCGATCGGGATGATCGGCCTGCACCACACCGATGTGGCCGTCACCATCGAACGCCTGGGAGAACTGTTGGGAGTGCCTCTGGCAGACTGCTGACGTCATGCGCGTCTACCTGCCGTCCACGCTTGTGAAGCTGGCCGACGTCCTGGCGGCCGGCCAGGTCGGCCCCGCCCCGCTGACCGGTTATGCGGTGACCCCCGCGCTGCGCGAGTGGTACGCCGAGGGCGACACCGAGGAACTGGAGTACGCGGCGATGACGGCCGCCGCCCGCGCCTCGCTGCGGCTGCTGGCCGCCGACCCGGCGGCGCCGCCGCGGCGCGTGGTGCTGGCCGCCGAGGTCCCCGAGCGCATCGTCCAGTGGCGCCCGGGCGAGCAGGAGCGGGCGCTGGTGCAGGTGACCGCGCCGGTGCGGATGCGCCAGATCGCCGCCGGGCACGTCGATGACGAGGCCGCCGCGGACGACATCCTGGCCGCGGTGAAGGCGCTGCCGGCGGCCGACGCCGGCGACGCCGACGCCCAGTTCACCGTCGACGGCGCCGAGGGCCACGAACTGCTGTGGTACGCCACCCAGGAACTGGGCGACCTGTGAGCCCCCGCCGTCAGCTCTTTGCGGCGCCGCCGGAGGCGGCGCGCCGGTTCTCCTTTTGACGCAGGCGCTTGGCCTGCTTGCCGGTCAGCTTCTTGCGGCCGGTCTGGCGCAGATAGATCGCGGTGCGGGTCTTGCCGTCCATTGCCCGATGGTCGCTCCCTTCGCGCGGCTCGTCCAGACCTTGGGACGGATCGCGGTCCCCGGCGGGAGCGTCGCGGGCGCGCGATCCGGGTAGGTCTCCTGACGGGTGCCTTCGACGACGATGTCGGACTTTTGGGGAGCAGGCCCATGGACGCGGTCACCAACGTGCCGGTACCGGCCAACGAGCCGGTCAAAAGCTATGCCCCCGGCAGCCCCGAGCGGGCCGCGCTGGAGGACCGGATCAAGGAACTGGGCGCCGAGCAGCACGAGCTGACCATGACGATCGGCGGCGAGCGCCGGCTGGGCGGCGGGGAGCCCATCGAGGTGGTCGAGCCGCACCGGCACGGCCACGTGCTGGGGCGCCTCGGCAACGCCACCGACGCCGACGTGCGCGCCGCCATCGAGGCCGCCCGGCAGGCCGCCGGCGCCTGGCGGGCGCTGCCGTTCGAGGAACGCGCGGCGATCTTCCTGCGGGCCGCCGAGCTGCTGTCCGGCCCCTGGCGGGCCACCCTGAACGCCGCCACCATCCTCGGCCAGTCCAAAAGCCCCTACCAGGCGGAGATCGATTCGGCCTGCGAGCTGATCGACTTTTGGCGCTTCAACGTGCACTACGCCCGCCGGCTGCTGGCCGAGCAGCCCGAATCGGCGCCCGGCACCTGGAACCGGATGGAGTACCGGCCGCTGGAGGGGTTCGTGGTGGCGATCACCCCGTTCAACTTCACCTCCATCGCCGGCAACCTGCCCACCGCGCCCGCCCTGATGGGCAACGTGGTCATCTGGAAGCCCTCGCCCACCCAGCAGCTGGCCGCGCACTACACCATGCGGCTGCTGGAGGAGGCCGGGCTGCCGCCCGGAGTGATCAACATGGTCACCGGGGACGGGCAGGCGGTCTCCCGCGTGGCGCTGCCCCACCCCGAGCTGGCCGGCGTCCACTTCACCGGCAGCACCACCACCTTCCAGCACCTGTGGCGGACGGTGGGCGAGCACATCGCCGGCTACCGCGGCTACCCCCGGCTGGTCGGCGAGACCGGCGGCAAGGACTTCGTGGTCGCCCACCCCTCTGCCGACCCGGCCGTGCTGCGCACCGCGCTGATCCGCGGCGCCTTCGAATACCAGGGGCAGAAATGCTCGGCGGCCTCCCGCGCCTACCTGCCGCGCTCGCTGTGGCAGGCCGTGCGCGACGACTTCTGCGCCGAGGTCGAGTCGCTGACCATGGGCAACGTCGCCGAGGACCTGTCGCTGTTCATGGGCGCGGTGATCGACGAGCGGGCGTTCGCCAAGCACCGGGCGGCCCTCGAAAGGGCCCACGCCAGCGACTCCATCCGGGTGCTGGCCGGCGGGCGGGCCGACGACTCCGAGGGCTACTTCGTGCGCCCCACGGTGCTGGAGGCCGACGACCCCACTGACGAGGTCTTCACCAAGGAGTACTTCGGCCCCATCCTCAGCGTCTACGTCTACGACGACGGCGACTACGACGCCATGCTGCGGCAGATGGAGAGCATCGCCCCCTACGGGCTGACCGGCTCGATCATCGCGCGGGACCGGCAGGCCATCGCCGCCGCCACCGAACGCCTGCGCTTTGCGGCCGGCAACTTCTACATCAACGACAAGCCCACCGGGGCGATCGTGGGACAGCAGCCGTTCGGCGGGGCCCGCGCCAGCGGCACCAACGACAAGGCCGGCTCGATCTTCAACCTGATCCGCTGGACCAACGTCCGCACGATCAAGGAGACGTTCGTGCCGCCCACCGATCACCGCTACCCGCACATGGGCTGAGCGAACGAGCACGGGCGATATCGGGAGCGGGGCTGTCCAGGCACGACCCCTGACCGTAGGCTATGGGCGAACGCCGCTACCGTGCCGGGACGAGCGCTCCCGGGCGTCGGCATTAGCACAGTGGGAAACGGGATGTCGACGACCTATCGTCTGGTGCTGTGGAACATCGACCACACGCTGGTCGATGTCGGGAGGGTCACCCGGGACGCCTACGCCGAGGCCTTTCAACGGACCACGGGGCGCCCCCTGGAACAACTGGCGCCGACCGCCGGGCGCACCGAGTCGGAGATCATCTTCGAGACGCTGGCGTTCAACGACGTCGAGGTGACCGACGAGCATCTGCCGGCGTTCATGTCCGCGCTGGCTCAGGCGTTCGCGGCCCGGCGCGGCCGGCTGCGCGCCGAGGGACGGCTGCTGCCGGGCGCCAAGGAGGCGGTGGCGGCCCTGGCCCGGCGGCCAGGCACCGTGCAGTCGGTGCTGACCGGCTGCATCCGCCCCAACGCGGTGATCAAGCTCGCCGAGTTCGGCCTGGACTCCCATATCGACCCCGAGGTCGGCGGCTATGAGGACGGCGTCTACAGCAAGGCCGCACTGCTGGAGCTGGCCCGGCGCAAGGCCTCCCAAAAGTACGGCGTCGCCTTCGACGAGTCCGCCGCCTGGCAGGAGGGGACCGCCAAGGGACCCACCGTCTACATCGCCGACTCCGCCCGCGACGTGCAGGCCGCCAAGATCGCCCGCGCCCAGGTGCTGGCGGTCGCCACCGGCAGCGCCACCGAGACCGAGCTGCGCGCCGCCGGCGCCGACATCGTGCTGCCCACCCTGGCCGACACCGACACGGTCCTGCGCGCCGTCGATCACCTGACCGCCCCGGCCCGTTCCTGACCGGCGCCTGGCGGGGTCGTCTCGGCCGCCCGCCGCGCCCGCGTCGTTGAGCCCGCGTCCGTCTTGGGTGGACCATCGACGCCGGGACGCTTGCGTCCCGGGAGAGGCCGGGAAGGAAGCGACCGAGCACCGGCGGGCGTATGGTCCACTCGGAGGTGGGAGCTATGGCAGGCAATGAGGCCGCCAGTGTGCAGGAGGGCCGGCAGGACGCGGCGCAGGGCCGGGTGCTGTGGGAACCGCCGGCGGAGGTGATCGAGCGCGCGCAGCTGACCCGGTACCGGCGGTGGCTGGCCGAACGCGGTCTCGGCCCCGGCGCGCAGGCCTCCTACCAGGAGCTGTGGCGCTGGTCGGTGACCGAGATCGACGCCTTCTGGGACTCGCTGTGGTCCTACTTCGACGTGGTCGGCACCCGCGGGGACGGCCCGGTGCGCCGGGGCGGGCCGATGCCGGTGGACGGGCTGCGCTGGTTCCCCGGCGCCACCGTCAACTACGCGGCCAACGCGCTGCGCGGGGCCGCGGAACGCCCCGAGGAGGTGGCGGTCGTCTTCCGCTCGGAGGCCGGCGGGCACCGCGTCCTGACCCGGGGCGAGCTGGCGCATCAGGTGGCGCGGGTGCGGGCCGGGCTGGCCGGGCTGGGGGTCGGCAAGGGCGACCGGGTGGCGGCCTACCTGCCCAACATCCCCGAGGCGCTGATCTGCTTCCTGGCCACCGCCTCGCTGGGGGCGATCTGGTCCTCCTGCTCGCCGGACTTCGGCTCCGCCAGCGTGATCGACCGGTTCGCCCAGATCGAGCCCAAGGTGCTGATCGCCGTCGACGGCTACGTCTACGGCGGCAGGCGCTTCGACCGCCGGGCGGTGGTCGCCGAGATCGAGGCCGCGCTGCCGTCGCTGAGCGCCACCGTGCTGATCCCCTACCTGGACCCGGCCGCCTCCCCGGACGGGCTGCTGCGCAACGGCGTCGCCTACGCCGACCTGCCCCGCCCCGGCCACGACCTGGCCTTCGAAGAGGTGCCGTTCGACCACCCGCTGTGGGTGGTGTACTCGTCCGGGACGACCGGGCTGCCCAAGCCGATCGTGCACGGGCACGGCGGCATCGTGCTGGAGCACCTCAAGGCGCTGTCGTTCCACCAGGACCTGGGGCCGGGGGATGTGTTCTGCTGGTACACCACCACCGGCTGGATGATGTGGAACTACCTGATCGGCGGGCTGCTGGTGGGAGCCACCGTCGTGCTGTACGACGGCGCGCCGAAGGGGGATGAGCTGTGGCGGCTGAGCGCCGAGCTCGGCGTCACCTACCTGGGCGTCGGCGCCCCCTACATCATGGCCTCCCGCAAGGCGGGCCTGCGGCCGGGCGCCGAGTACGACCTGTCGCGGCTGCGCGGCATCGGCTCCACGGGCTCGCCGCTGCCGCCGGAGGGGTTCGAGTGGGTCTATGCGGCGGTCGGCTCGGACCTGCTGCTGGGGTCGTTCTCCGGCGGCACCGACGTGTGCACCGGGTTCGTCGGGCCGTGCCCGCTGCTGCCGCTGCGGGCCGGGGTGATCCAGTGCCGGGGGCTGGGCGCCAAGGTCGAGGCCTACGACGAGGACGGCAAACCGGTCGTCGACCAGGTCGGCGAGCTGGTGCTGACCGAGCCGATGCCGTCCATGCCGGTGTTCTTCTGGAACGACCCCGACGGCGCGCGCTACCGCGGCTCCTATTTCGAAGGCTTCGCCGGGGCCTGGCGGCACGGCGACTGGGTCAAGATCCTGCCCGACGGGGGCTGTGTGATCTACGGCCGCTCCGACTCCACCCTCAACCGGGGCGGGGTGCGGATGGGCACCTCCGACTTCTACCGGGTGGTGGAGGCGTTCGACGAGGTCGTCGACAGCCTGGTCATCGACACCGGCCGGCTCGGCCAAGAAGGCCGCCTGCTGCTGTACGTCCAGCTCGCCGAGGGCGTCGCCCTGGACGAGGAGCTGGCCGGCCGGATCCGGCAGGCCCTGCGCACGGCGCTGTCGCCCCGCCATGTGCCCGACGAGATCCGGCAGGTCCCCGGGGTGCCCCGCACCCTGTCGGGCAAGAAGCTGGAGATCCCGGTCCGCAAGATCCTGCTCGGCACGCCCGTGGAGAAGGCCGCCAATCCCGGCTCGATGGCCAACCCCGAGGTGCTGGAGCACTACCGGCCGTGAAGTTCCATGCATGAACGGCGGTGCCCCGGGCATATGCCCTATGCCCGGGGCACCGAACAGACCGGCGGGCCGGACGCGGCGGGCCTGCCCATGCATCACCGGGTCGCAGCGGTGATGCGGGGAGCCGCGCCGAAAATTGCGTGCGGCCGGTTCGGTCGATGAGCGGTATCAGTGCTTGGGAACCTTGGGCAGCCGGGGCCAGGCCGGGCGTACCGCGCCCACGTAGCTGCGCGCGTAGTACCCCCGCAGCCGTTCGACGGTGATCGTCCGGCCGGTCCTCGGCGCGTGGATGAAACGGCCCCGCCCGATGTACATGCCGACGTGCCGCAGCCCGTTGAACAGCACCAGATCTCCGGGCCGCAGCCGGTCGCGCGGGACCTTGGTGCGGATGCCGTGGTACTGCGCCTGCGACACCCGCGGGATGGACACCCCCGCCCGGCGCCAGGCCTGCTGGACGAGCCCGGAGCAGTCGTAGCTGTGCGGGCCCGTGGCGCCCCACTGGTAGGGCTTGCCGCGCTGCTTGAGCGCAAAGCGCACCGCCCGGTCGGCGCGCCTTTGCCACTGCTCGATCAGCTTGGCCCGCCGGTAGCGCACCATGCGCCGCCGCAGGGCCGTCTGCAGCGCCTGCTCGCGCATCACAGCGGCGTTCTGCCGGACGTACAGGTCGTGCCGTAGCGACAGGCCCGCCGGTGCACCCTGCTTCCCCTCAGGGCGACCGTGCTGTGGCTGCTGCGCCGCGACGTGACCGGTATGCCCTCTGGCGGTCTTATCGGGTCGCGGCACCGCGGCGTGGCCGGATACTCGGGCCTGACCGACACTGGGCACCAGTGCCAGGGCCACGGTGGCCGCACCGCAGAGCGCCTTTAAAGGAATTGACATTTGTGTCGTACCCCCTCTCGAAGAACGCCACAGCAACCACTACCCGTAGCCACTTAATTACATTCCGTCTTTTCTCAATCACTGCCGTCCTCTCTAGTCCTTATGAAGGGCGAACCCGAAAGCGCTCCTCGGCATCACAGACGTTGTGGGACCGACCGGATGAATCACCGGACCGAACGGCCCGTCAGCACTTGGAGGGGGAGGATCGGTCATGGCGACCTCGATCCCGAAGCCGGCGGCGACTCCGCTGCGCACGGGCGATCCGCGCCGGTTGGGCGGGTATGAACTGATCGGCAGGCTGGGGTCCGGCGGTCAGGGCGCCGTTTATCTCGGCACCGCACCGGACGGCCGTCATGTCGCGGTCAAATTGCTGCACCCGGAATTGGTGGAAGACGCCGCCGCGCGCGAGCGGTTCGTCCGGGAGGCCCGGGCGGCCATGCGGGTCGCCCGGTTCTGCACCGCCCAGGTGCTGGACGTCGACGTCGAGGGCGATCAGCCCTACATCGTCAGCGAGTACGTCACGGGCTCGTCGCTGCAGCGCCTGGTGACCGAGCGGGGGCCGATCACCGGTTCGGCGCTGGAGCGGCTGGCCATCGGCACCATCACCGCGCTGGTGGCCATCCACCAGGCCGGGATCGTGCACCGCGACTTCAAGCCCGGGAACGTGCTGATCGCCGAGGACGGCCCGCGTGTGATCGACTTCGGCGTCGCCAAGGACCTGTCGGCCGCCACCACCAGCAGCCGCATCGTCGGCACCCCCGCCTACATGGCGCCCGAGCAGCTGTCGGGCGGGACCATCACGCCGGCCGTGGACATCTTCGCCTGGGGCGCCACGATCGCCTATGTGGCGACCGGCCAGGCCCCTTTCGGGATGGACACCATCCCCAGCGTGGTCAACCGGATCGTCAACGCCGAACCGGACCTGGGCGACCTGCCGGAGCCCATGCGCTCCCTGGTCGCCGAGTGCCTGGCCAAGGACCCGGCCCGGCGGCCGACCGCCCGGCAGATCCTGCTGCGGCTGCTCGGCCAGGAGCAGCAGACCCCTGCGCCCGCCGCGGCGTCCCCGGCGGGCGCGCCGGACCCGGCCGCCGCCCCGTTCGAGGAGGGGACGCTCGCCCAGGCCGCCACCCTCGCCGCCGGAGCGCTCGGGGGCGTGGCCGCGGTGCCGGCCGGCCAGACCCCGGGGGAGGCGGATGTCTCCCCGGAGGCGTTCACGGACCCGGGCTCAGGGGGCGGGCATGCGGCGTCTTTCGACCCGGACGCCCAGGCCACTCTGCCCGCGGAGGCCGCCTTCAACGCGAGCCCGCACCCGGACCGGCGGCCCGCCCTGAACCGGCGGGCGCTCCTGGCCGGAGCCGGGGCGCTGGCGGCGGCCGTGGCGATCGCGGCACTGGCGGCCTCGGCGCTCAACGACCGCCACTACATCGCGCCCACTTCCGGGAACTCCAGCCAGTCGGCCACCTCCACCCCCGCCCGGGCCCCCGGCGGCGTGCCGGAGAACAGCGGGTGGACCCAGCCGACCGGGACGCAATCCAGTGGCGTGACTCCCACCCCCACCCCGACCGGCCACACTCCCAGCGCCACGCCCAGTGCCGCGCCGACGAGCGGCGATCCGCACAACCCGCCGCCGTACACGCCGCCGCCCACCCATCCCACCACGCCGCCCACGCACCACACCCCCGAGCCGTCCGACCCTCCGGCGGACCCTCCGACGCACGCCCCGGAACCGGAGGAGCCGGACCCCGAGCCGAGCCGGGGAGGGGAGGACTCCGGCGGGACGGCCGATGACGGTCACTGAACCTCGCCGCCCGCGCCCCGGCGACCGGCGTCCGTGCGGATGCCGGTCGCCGGGGCGGGGAACGATCCCCGCCGATCGGTGAACAGGCACCAAAAAGGGTGTACTGAACTTTTTGGCGCGCCATTTCCGCAGACCGCCTGCAGGGGGCGGTGTGACCTGGGGCGATCCGAATCCGGGCGCGGCGCTCCCCGGACCTGAGACCGGTCTTTGAAATGAAGCCCGGGAGCCGCGGCATGGGGCGGTGGTTTCTCCTGCGACGACAGCGCTGCGAGAATCTCTATTTTCGGCACCATCCGGCCCCGTCTCGGCGCCATCGCCGCTGATTTCCGAAAAAGACAGGAACGTGTCCCGGTGCGAAGTGCGCTCTTGTCGTCGCAGGGTATCCCGATCTTCGTCCAGCGAAAGGGGCGTTGGATGACTAGGCTGGCGCCCATGAGCGGCGTCACAAAGAGGTGACGCAAAGTTCTAGGGGAGTGTTACATGGGCGGCGAGCTCGATCCGGCCAAGGACGAACTGCTTCGAACGGTTGTGGAGGCCTGCGCGCAAGCCCCCGGTGACCGTCCGGGCGACCACCGGGAAACGGTCGCCTACCTGCGGCTGTACTACCGGCACGTACCTCACGAGGACCTGGCCGAACGCGACCCGGCCGACATCTACGGCCCGGCCCTGGCGCACTGGCGGCTCGGCCGGGTGCGGCCCCAGGGCCGCGCCAACGTGCGGGTGTTCAACCCCAGCCGCGAGGAGGACGGCTGGGATCCCGGGCGCACCGTCGTCCAGGTGGTCACCGACGACATGCCCTACCTGGTCGACTCGGTGACGATGGAGCTGCTCCGCCACGACCTGACCACCCAGATGGTGGTGCACCCGCTGCTGGGCGTGGACCGCGACGTGGCCGGTCGCCTGCACGCCTTCCGCGCCAAGAAGGCCAGCCCGCACGACCTCGACGAGTCGTGGATCCACATCGAGGTGGACCGCATCACCGACCCCGGCCTGCTCAAGCAGGTCGAAGAGGACCTGCAGCGGGTGCTGCGGGACGTGCGGGTGGCCTACGAGGACGAGCCCAAGATGCGCGCGCTGGCCAAGGCCATCGCCCGGGAGATCTCCCAGAACCCCCCGCCGCTGCCGGACAAGGAACTGGCCGAGGGCGTCGAGCTGCTGGACTGGCTGGCCGGCGGCCACTTCATCTTCCTGGGCTACCGCGACTACGACCTGAGCGAGGACGGCTCCGTCCTCACCCCGGTGACCGGCACCGGGCTGGGCATCCTGCGCCACGACAAGTCCCACTCCGGCGGCTTCGCGGCGCTGCCGCCGCCGGTGCGGGCCAAGGCCCGGGAGAAGAAGCTGCTGGTGCTCACCAAGGCCAACTCCCGCTCCACCGTGCACCGCCCGCACTACCTGGACTACATCGGCGTCAAGAAGTTCGACGCCAACGGCGAGGTGGTCGGGGAGCGGCGCTTTCTGGGCCTGTTCACCTATGTCGCCTACAGCGAGTCCATCGCGCACATCCCCGTCCTCAAACGCAAGCTGGACGAGGTGATCGACCGGGCCGGCTTCACCCCCGACAGCCACGACGGCCAGGACCTGGCCGAGATCCTGGAGACCTACCCGCGCGATGAGCTGTTCCAGATGTCGGTGGAGGAACTGCTGCCGATCGCGCTGGGCGTGCTGCGGCTGCGCGACCGCAAACAGCTCAAGCTGTTCCTGCGCAAGGACGTCTACGGCCGCTACATGTCCTGCCTGATCTACCTGCCGCGCGACCGCTACACCACCCAGATCCGGCTGCGCATGCAGGAGATCCTGCGGCGGGCCTTCAACGGCGTGGCCGTCGACTACAGCGCCATGGTCTCCGAGTCCACCCTGGCCCGGCTGCACATCGTGGTCCGCGGGGAACGCGGCGAGCCGCTGCCGGAGGCCGACCCGGCCGAGCTGGAGGCCCGGCTGGCCGCCGCCACCCGCTCGTGGGCCGACGACCTGGCCGACGCCATCGCCCAGCAGTGCGAAGGGGAGCAGGCCGGCCGCCTGGCCAAGCTGTTCGGCGACGCCTTCCCCGAGGGCTACAAGGCCGACTTCCCCGCCCACACCGCCGTCGCCGACCTGCGGCGGCTGGACGCGCTGCGCGAGGACGGCGAGATCAGCATCGACCTGTACAAGCCGCGCCGCTCGGTGACCGGGGAACGCCGGCTGAAGATCTACCGGCTGGGTCCGCCGATCTCCCTGTCGCACATCCTGCCGCTGCTGCACAACATGGGCGTGGAGGTGGTGGACGAACGTCCCTATGAGATCGTCACCTCCGAGCTGCGCCGCTACTGGATCTACGACCTGGGGCTGCGCTACCAGCCGGTCAGCGCGGTGCCCGAAGACCAGGTCAAGGAGCTGTTCGAAGACGCCTTCCGGGCGCTGTGGCGCGGCGACATCGAAAACGACGGGTTCAACGCGCTGGTGCTGCACGTCGGCCTGACCTGGAAGCAGGCCATGGTGCTGCGGGCCTACGCCATGTACCTGCGGCAGACCGGCATCAACTTCAGCAAGCGGCACATCGAGCAGGTGCTGCTGCGCAACGCCGCCATCACCCGGCTGCTGGTGCGGCTGTGGGAGTCGCGCCTGGACCCGGCGCTGATCGACGGCGAGGCCGAGCGCAGCACCGCCATCGCCGAGGAGATCACCGGCGCCCTGGAAGAGGTGGAGAGCCTGGATGAGGACCGCATCCTGCGCTCCTACCTGGCGCTGATCAACGCCACGCTGCGCACCAACCACTTCCAGGACAAGCCCTACCTGTCGCTGAAGTTCGACCCCCGCAGCATCCCCAACCTGCCCGAACCCCGCCCCAAGTTCGAGATCTTCGTCTACTCGCCGCGCACCGAGGGCGTGCACCTGCGGTTCGGGTCGGTGGCCCGGGGCGGGCTGCGCTGGTCGGACCGGCCCGAGGACTTCCGCACCGAGATCCTCGGCCTGGTCAAGGCCCAGGCGGTCAAGAACACCGTGATCGTGCCCGCCGGGGCCAAGGGCGGCTTCGTCGGCAAGCGGCTACCGGACCCGGCCGCCGGGCGCGACGCCTACCTGGCCGCCGGGGTGGCCTGCTACAAGGAGTTCATCAGCGGCCTGCTGGACATCACCGACAACCTGGTCGACGGCGCCGTGGTGCCGCCGCCCAAGGTCGTCCGGCACGACGGCGACGACCCCTACCTGGTGGTGGCCGCCGACAAGGGCACCGCCACCTTCTCCGACATCGCCAACGAGGTCGCCGCCTCCTACGGTTTCTGGCTGGGCGACGCCTTCGCCTCCGGCGGCTCGGTGGGCTATGACCACAAGGCCATGGGCATCACCGCCCGCGGCGCCTGGGAGTCGGTCAAATACCACTTCCGCACCCTCGGCAAGGACATCCAGCGCGAGGACTTCACCGTCGTGGGCATCGGCGACATGTCCGGCGACGTGTTCGGCAACGGGATGCTGCTGTCGCGGCACATCAAGCTGGTGGCCGCCTTCGACCACCGGCACATCTTCATCGACCCCGACCCCGACCCCGAGCGCTCTTACGCCGAACGCAAGCGGCTGTTCGAGATGCCGCGCAGTTCCTGGGCCGACTACGACCCGGCGCTGATCTCGCCCGGCGGCGGGGTGTTCCCCCGCACCGCCAAGTCGGTCCGCATCACCCCGCAGATGCGCCGCGCGCTGGGGATCGGCGACGAGGTGACGGCGATGACCCCGTTCGAGCTGATCCACGCGGTCTTGTGCGCCCCGGTGGACCTGCTGTGGAACGGCGGCATCGGCACCTACGTCAAGGCCACCTCCGAAAGCCACGCCGACGTGGGCGACAAGGCCAACGACGCGGTGCGCGCCAACGCCGCCGAACTGCGCTGCAAGGTGGTCGGCGAGGGCGGCAACCTGGGCTTCACCCAGCTGGCCCGCATCGAGTACGCGCTGCGCGGCGGCCCCGACGGCAAGGGCGGGCTGATCAACACCGACTTCATCGACAACTCCGCCGGGGTGGACACCTCCGACCACGAGGTCAACATCAAGATCCTGCTCGACCAGGCGGTGCGCGACGGGGAGCTGACCCGCGAGCGGCGGGATGCGCTGCTGGACGAGATGACCGACGAGGTCGCCGAGCTGGTGCTGGCCGACAACTACGCCCAGAACGTGGTGCTGGCCGCCGCCCGCCGCCAGGCCCCCTCCATGCTCCACGTCCACGGCCGCTACCTGCGCAAGCTGGAACGCGAGGGCAGGCTGGATAGGCGGCTGGAGTTCCTGCCCGACGACAAGACGCTGGCCGAGCGGCGGCAGGCCGGGCTGGGGCTGACCGGGCCGGAGTTCGCGGTGCTGCTGGCCTACACCAAGCTCACCCTGGACGCCGAGCTGCTGGCCTCCGACCTGCCCGACGACCCGTCCCTGCAGTCGTGGCTGGTGGACTACTTCCCGACCCCGCTGCGGGGGCGGCTGCGCCCCTACATGGACCGCCACCCGCTGCGCCGGGAGATCATCACCACCCGGGTGGTCAACGACCTGGTCAACAACAGCGGCACCACCTTCATCTTCCGGATCAACGAGGAGACCGGCGCCGCCGGCCCCGACATCGCCCGCGCCTACCTGGTGGCCCGCCAGGTGTTCGACATGCCCCGCTTCTGGCGCCGGGTGGAGGGGCTGTCCTACCAGGTGGAGGAGTCCACCCAGATCAAGATGCTGCTGGAGGCCCGCAAGCTCACCGAGCGCGGCACCCGCTGGCTGCTGCGCAACCGGCGCCCCCACTTCGGCATCAGCGACACCATCGACTTCTTCGCCGCCGGCGCCCGCGCCCTGACCGACCAGCTGCCCAAGCTGCTGGCCGGGCTGGACCTGGCCCGTTTCGAAGAGCGCCGCACCTGGTTCACCGAGCGGGGCGTGCCGGACGAGCTGGCCGAGCAGGTGGCGCTGATGGTGCCCGCCTACTCCACCTTCGACCTGGTGGAGATCGCCCGCGACACCGGCCGGGAGGTGACCGAGGTCGCCGAGGTCTACTTCGACCTGGCCGACCGGCTGCAGCTGGCCCGGCTGCGCGAGCGGATCATCGCGCTGCCGCGCGGCGACCGGTGGAAGACCATGGCCCGGGCGGCGCTGCGCGACGACCTGTACGCCGCGCACGCCGCGCTCACCCGGGACGTGCTGGCCTCCACCGAGCCCGGCCTGAGCCCGGAGGAGCGGCTGACCGGCTGGAGCGACAAGAACCACAGCGCGGTGGCGCGCGCCCAGCGCACGCTGGGCGAGATCTGGGAGAGCGACAGCTTCGACCTGGCCACCCTCACCGTGGCCCTGGGCGCCATCCGCACCCTGGTCACCGCCGTCACCCTGTGACCGGATGGGCGGTCCGGGCCCGCCCGGACCGCCCGGTGCGGGTCAGGTGCGGACCTGCGTGAGGTGGACGCTCTCACCCAGCACATGGGTGGTGCCCTGCGGCGGGGCGTAGCCGATGGCCAGCCACGTCCAGGAGGCCTGGATCCGGGTGGCCGACAGCCGCCCGGTCCGGGTCAGATAAGCCCGCAGGTCCGCCGGGAGCGTGCTAGGGCGGGCCGCCCCCGAGGCCCGGAAGGTCTGCCGCTGCTCGATGGAGTACCACACCAGCGCACCGCCGTCGTCGGTGCGCAGGCTGTAGGAGGGGTGCGGGCCGGTGCCGAACCGGCTGGTCAGCGACCAGCCGGCGGGGGCCGCCGAGGGGCGGGCGGCGGTGCGGGCCCGCCGGGTGAAACGGTCGGGGCGGAACGTCGTCATGTCCCCCGACGACAGGTACCCGGCGTGCCCGGCGGGCAGGGAGGCGTCCGTCGCGGCGATCGCATAGCCTTGGCCGTCATAGCTCAGTTTGGGCGGCGCCCCGCGGAATTCCAGCAGGTGGGCGGCCCGCCACGGCTCATCCGGCCTGGCCTGCTGAAACAGCACCAGCACCTGGCGCGTGGGCCCGCCCACGTCGTCGAGGGCGGCGACGGCGAACCACTTGGGGTGGGCCGGCAGCCGCGGCACGTACAGGGCGGGGTTGTGCAGGGCGATGCGCTCGGAGTCCGGCAGCCCGCCGTGGACGCGGGCCCGTTCGACCATCACCTCCTGCAGCGCACCGGTGGTCAGCTCCCGCCAGTCGGCCTCCCGGCCGGAGGCCACCGCCCGGTTGTAGCGCGCCGCCCAGCCGGCGATGATCTCCTGCGACTGCGCCGCCGATACCGCGGGGGCGTCCTCAGCCGGCCGGCCGTGCGGGTCGGCCGCGCCGCCTCCGGTGCAGCCCCCCGCAAGCAGGCACCCCAGCAGCAGCGGACCGGCCAGGACACCGGCCACCTGTCGGCGCATGCTCCCCACCTCGGGACGAACAACAAGGGCGCGGCCAGTGTACGGACTCGGCGGCGGCGTCCCTGCGCGGGCCGGATGCCGCCGGGCACCGCCTCGCCCGCCTGCAGCGGTCAGGACTTGCGGGCGGGAACCGGTGCCCGGCGGGGCCATAGAGCCTACGACCGGGTCCCGCCGCGCGAAAGCCTTAAAGAGGACGGAACGGTCGGCTGACGGCGAAAGCGGGCACCCGGGGCGTTCCCGGGGAACGGAAGACCCTCCCGCAATCATCGCACAGTGACCATGTGGTCACTGTCTGAACGCGCAATCTGCCGCCGTGCCTCGGCGGCCCGCGGCTTTAAGAGGTCGCCTCCTGCTTTTGCTTCTGCTCGCTCTCCCGCTGCCGCAGCCAGCGGATCTCGGCCTCGATGAACTCGTCGATCTCCCCGTCCAGCACCGCGGCCGGGTTGCCGGACTCCACGCCGGTGCGCAGGTCCTTGACGATCTGGTAGGGGTGCAGCACGTAGTTGCGGATCTGGGTGCCCCAGCTGCTGGTGCCCTCGCCGCGCAGGTCGGCCATCTTGGCCGCCTCCTCCTGCCGCTTGCGCTCCAGCAGCTTGGCCTTCAGCACCGCCATCGCGGTGGCCTTGTTCTGCAGCTGGGACCGCTCGTTCTGGCAGGACACCACGATCCCGGTGGGAATGTGGGTGATGCGCACCGCCGAGTCGGTGGTGTTGACCCCCTGACCGCCCGGGCCGGAGGAGCGGTAGACGTCGATCCGCAGGTCGTTCTCGTCGATCTCCACGTGGTCGCTCTGCTCGACCACCGGCACCACGTCCAGCCCCGCGAACGAGGTCTGGCGGCGGCCCTGGTTGTCGAACGGGGAGATGCGCACCAGGCGGTGGGTGCCGTGCTCGCCGCGCAGCGTGCCGTAGGCGTAGGGGGCCTTGACCGCGAACGTGGTCGACTTGATCCCGGCCTCTTCGGCGTAGGAGGTCTCGTAGATCTCCGTCGGGTAGCCGTGCCGCTCGGCCCAGCGCAGGTACATCCGCTGCAGCTGCTGCGCCCAGTCGGCCGCGTCCACCCCGCCGGCCTGAGCGTTGATGGTGATCAGCGCCTCGCGGTGGTCGTACTCGCCCGACATCAGGGTGCGGACCTCCAGCTGCTGGATGTCCTTGCGCAGCGACTCCAGCTCGGCGTCGGCCTCGGCCCGGGTGTCGGCGTCGTCCATCTCCTCGGCCAGCTCATACAGCGTGGCGACATCCTCCAGCCGCTGCCGCAGCGAGGTCACCCGGTTCAGCTCGTTCTCCAGGTAGGACAGCCTGCGGGTCACCTGCTGGGCGCGCTCCTGGTCGCTCCACAGGTCCGGATCGGCCGACTCCTCGCGCAGCTTGGCGATCTCGGCGCGCATGGCGTCCAGGTCGAGCACGGCCTCGATCCCGGTCAGGGTCGAGCCGAGCTCCTTGAGCTGATCTACGGAATCGATGCCTGCCACACTGTGAGTTTATCCGCGGCCCGGCACCGGTCCGGTCTGTTGCGCGTCCGCCGCCTGCGACGGTACGCGCCGAACCGGTCCCGGCACGCGCACGTACGCTTCTTGATGGCAGAATCTCACCTCATCAGGTCTCACTCATCAGCACGTCTCATCAGCACGCCGAGCCGGACGAGTCGGGGGGACAGGCGGTGAAACGATCCTCACTGGCCGTGCCGGTCGTCGCGGTGCTGCTGTGGGTGCTGCCGGCGGCCCTGCTGACCGGCTGCTCGGCCGGCGACCGCAGCGCCCCGACCGCCCCGGTGGCGGCGGCCTCCCCGGCGGAGCCGCAGCGGCTGACCCCGCAGGTGGCCGCCCGCGAGTTCAGCAAGTTCGTCAACAACGACGATGTGGCCCGCGCCAGCGGCGATGAGCGGCTGGCGCTGAACTGGGTGGCCGACGGCCAGACCCCGATCACCGCCGCCGAGTACCGCCGGGCCGTCTTCCACGGCGAGCCGGTGCCGCGCCACGAGTACAAGAGCCCGACCATCTACGTCCCGCGCCTGTCGGAGTCCACTTTCCCGCAGTGGTTCGTCGTGGTGGCCGAACGCACCGAGCGGGCCGCCGCCGGGCGGCGGGCCGGCTCCGGCCGGAGCCGCACCGCGATCATGGCCTTCATCCGCCGCGACCGGGAGTCGGCCTGGAAGCTCAGCCTGTCCACGCTGCTGCGGGACAAGGCCCGGCTGCCCAAGATCGCACTGGACGCCGAAGGCTATGCCACCGCGGTGCTCACCGGCGAAGACGACCTGCTGATCCCGCCCAAGAGCCTGGCCGGCATCCAGGCGGCCATCGCCGAGGAGGGCCCCGACAGCGTCCCCGCCGACCTGATGAAGCCGGGTCCGGGCACCACCGGCTACTTCACCGAGACCAAGCAGATCAAGAAGCGGGCGGCCAAGGAGGGCCTGGCCTTCGATGTGGTCTTCCCCGCCACGCTGTACCCGATCTTTTCGCTGCGCACCGTCGATGGCGGGGCCTTTGTGCTGTATGCGCTGGGCCGCGACACCGTGACGCTGGCCAAGGACGAAAACGACCGTCCGCCCATCCCCACCGAGGCCGCCCACCTGCTCGACAGCCTGATCCTGGGCAACCAGCTCAACGTCTATGAGGTGCTGCAGTTCGCCGCCTACGACCCGCCCAAGATCAAGGACGCCAAGAACGGCAAGAAGACCCAGCCCAAGGCGGAGGTGATCGCCATCGACGGCGCCGCCGTCCGGGCCACCGCTCCGCAGAAGGTCAACTGACGGCCCGCAAAGAGCCGGAGCGCTCAGCCGAGGGTGCTCAGCCGCAGTGTCAAGGCCAGGGCGAGCAGCAGGAGCAGGACGGCCAGCAGCATCGTGGAGGGCACCACGACCCCGTACCCGTGGAGCTCGTCGCGGAACTGCCGGCAGCTGCGGCAGCGCCCCTCACTGACCGGGTGCGAGCATCGACCGCAGATCATGTGATCGCAGCTCATCTCGCAACCTCCTTGGGGTAAATGGCCTTTTTTGCCCCCATCCACCCTAGCTGCCTTGTATGGTCACCTTGGCCGGTCCGTGACCGTCGAAACCGCGGAGTCGGCGCGAGTGGACCGGGACGCTTGACTTTCCCCCCTAGACTGCTCCCAGGTCAACCGGGCTGCTATCCCGGAGTGCCCCGTGCCCGTGCAGGTGCGAGGGCCCCCTCGGGGGTGGCCAAGGAGCCGTTCCCAGCCTCTAGACTGACGAGCCGTGATGCAGCCGTGATCCACTTTGACAACGTCACCAAGGTCTACCCGAACCAGAATCGCCCGGCCCTCCAGCATGTGAACGTCTCCATCGAGAAGGGCGAGTTCCTGTTCCTGGTGGGGCCCTCCGGTTCGGGCAAGTCGACGTTCCTGCGTCTGATCCTCAGGGAGGAGCGTCCGTCGCAGGGGCGTGTGCACGTGGCCGGCAAGGATCTCAGCCGGCTCAGCAACTGGAAGGTGCCGCACCTGCGTCGTCGGATCGGCTGTGTCTTCCAGGACTTCAGGTTGCTGCCCAACAAGAACGTCTTTGAGAACGTGGCGTTCGCGCTGGAGGTGATCGGCAAGCCCCGGCGGTTCATCCGCAAGGTGGTGCCCGAGGTCATCGATCTGGTGGGCCTGGAGGGCAAGGCGGACCGGATGCCCGATGAACTGTCCGGCGGTGAGCAGCAGCGCGTCGCCATCGCCCGGGCGTTCGTCAACCGGCCGATGATCCTGCTGGCCGACGAGCCCACCGGGAACATCGACCCGGCGACCTCGATCGGCATCATGAAGGTGCTGGACCGCATCAACCGCACCGGCACCACCGTCGTCATGGCCACCCACGACGCCGCGATCGTCGACGCCTTCCGCAAGCGCGTCGTCGAGCTGGAGGACGGCCGGATCGTCCGGGACCAGTCGCGCGGCGTCTACGGCCAGGCGTACTGATACAGCCTGCACCGAGCCCGGCCCGGTATTCCGGCAGGCAAGGTCGACCAAGGACAGCGAGGCATGCGCGTACAGTTCGTAGCCCAGGAGATCTGGATCGGTCTCCGCCGGAACCTGACGATGACCATTTCGCTGGTCATCACCGTGGCGATCGCCATGGCGCTGCTGGGCACCGGTCTGCTCATCAAGCTCCAGGTCGACAGCTCCAAGAGCTACTGGCACGACCGGATCGAGGTCTCGATCTTCCTGTGCGCCAAGACCAGCTCCAACCCCAGCTGCAACAAGACCGACGTCACCGAGGAGCAGAAGCAGCAGATCCAGGCCGACCTGGAGAGCCTGTCGGTGGTCAAGGACGTCACCTACGAGAGCAAGGAAGAGGCCTATCAGCGGTTCAGGGAGAGCTTCTCCAACAGCCCGGGCTTTGTGAACAGCACCAAAGTGGGTGACATCCCCGACTCCTTCCGCGTCCGGCTGACCGATCCGGAGAAGTTCGAAGAGGTCACCAAGCTGCTGGCGAACCGGGACGGCGTGGACCAGGTGGTCAACGAAAAAGAGATCCTGGACCGGTTCTTCAAGATCCTCAACGGCCTGCAGTGGGCGGCGATGCTGATCGCGGCGATCCAGGTGATCGCGGCGGTGCTGCTGGTGACCAACACGGTGCGGCTGTCGGCCTTCAACCGCCGCCGGGAGACCGGCATCATGCGCCTGGTGGGCGCCTCCAACCTCTACATCCAGCTGCCTTTCATCCTGGAGGGCGCGATCGCCGGCCTGATCGGCGGCATGTTCGCGGCCATCCTGCTGATGGGCAGCAAGGTGGCGCTGATCGATCAGCTTCAGGAGTCGCTGCAGTTCACCAGCCAGCTGGGATGGGGCTCGGTGTTCGGCGTGATCGTCTTTTCGATCTGCGTCGGCGTGCTGCTGTGCGCCGTGGCCTCCTTCCTGAGCCTGCGCCGGTACCTGCGAGTCTGATATCCGCGAATCCGATCGGAAGGCCGCCTTACACTCATTGCCATGCTCCGGATCACCGGTCGTGTCCCCCGAGGCTTTCGCGCCGGTGGATTCACCCGTGGTGCGGCATTGATCACGGTGGTGCTGTGCGTTTACGGCGCCGGCGTGGTGACCGGCGCCGAGGCGCCCTCCTCCTCCACCCGGCCCCAGCGGGGGCCGCTGGATGAGGCCGCCGAACGGATCGCCGAGGAGTCGGCCCTGCCGGTCGACCGCGCCGAGCTGCAGCGCGCCGCGGTGAACGGGATGCTGCAGCGGCTCGGCGACCGCTGGGCCCGCTACTACACCGCGACGGAGTACGACGACACCCGTGGCCGGCTGAACGGGCGCTATAGCGGCGTCGGGCTGTGGCTCGGCGTCGAGGAAGGGTCCGGACGGGTCCTGGTGGCCAGCGTTCAGCCGGAGTCGGCCGCCGAACGCGCCGGAGTCCGGGTCGGCGACGCCATCACCGGGATCGGCGACCGCAAGGTCGGCGGATGGACCGTGAGCAAGGTCGCCGCCGCGCTGCGCGGCGCCCCCGGCACCTCGGTGACGCTCACCGTGCTGCGGAAGGGCGCCGAGCGCCACTTCACGCTGGTGCGCTCGGCCGTGCAGACCGGCGATGTGACCGTGGAGCAGCGTTCCGGCAGCATTCGGGTGATCCGGGTGGCGGCGTTCACCCGCGGGGTGGGCCGGCAGGTGCGCGAGGCCGTCGAGCGGCCGGCCGGCGGCGCGGAGTCCGGGCTGATCCTGGATCTGCGCGGCAACCCGGGCGGGCTGCTGGAGGAGGCGGTGGAGACCTCCTCGGCGCTGCTGAGCGACGGGGTGGTCGCCGTCTATGAGCGGCGCGGCGAGCGGCCCCGGGAGCTGCGCGTCACCGAGCCGGGGGACGGCCGCACCCCGCTGGTGGTGCTGGTGGACGCCGGAACCGCCAGCGCCGCCGAGGTGGTCGCCGGTTCCCTGCGCGATCGCGACCGCGCCGTCCTCGTAGGATCCCGTACCTATGGGAAGGGGTCGGTGCAGGAGCCGGTCCGGCTGCAGGACGGCTCGGTGATCGAACTGACCGTGGGGCGCTACCGCACCCCCGGTGGCCGTGACCTGGACGGGACCGGGATCGAGCCCGATGTGGCCGTCTCGGCCGACCGCCCCCCCGAGGAGGCCCTGGAACGCGCGGGCGCGGTGCTGCGCGGGCTGATGGCCTCCGCGTCCACCAAGGATCGACGCTAGATCCGCAAGCCCCGCGAGAAGGACTGAGGCTGATTCCGTGCCACGTGAGACAGGCCGCAAGCTGGTGGCCCAGAACAAGCGGGCCCGCTACGACTACGACCTCGGCGACACCTGGGAGGCGGGCCTGGTGCTGACCGGCACCGAGGTCAAGTCCCTGCGCGCCGGCCGGGCCTCGCTGGTGGACGGCTATGGGCGCATCAAGGACGGGGAGGTGTGGCTGGAGGGCGTGCACATCCCCGAGTACGTGCAGGGAACCTGGACCAACCACGCGCCGCGCCGCCCCCGCAAGCTGCTGCTGCACCGGCGGGAGATCAACAAGATCATCGCCAAGAGCAAAGAGCCCGGGGTGACGATCGTCCCGCTGTCGCTGTACTTCAAGGACGGCAAAGCCAAGGTCGAAATCGCCTTGGGTCGTGGTAAGAAGAGCTACGACAAACGGCAGGCGATCGCCAAGCGGGAAGCCGAGCGGGAGATGGCCAAGGCGCGTTCGGCTCGGCTGCGGGCCCGCGTGGGGGGCAGGGGCTGAGCATGAAGAGGGACCCGCGCGCAGTGCGGCGTGCCCGTGTCCGCAAAGTGATCTCGCTGACGGCCGGGGGAGCCCTGCTGGCGGGAAGCGCCTTCGCCTTCTTCATCGACTACGCCGAGGCCTCGGCGATGCCGGCCGTCCGGGACTTCCTGATCGCCTGGCAGGTGGGCAATTACAAGGCCGCCGCCGAACGGACGGTGGGCGCCGATCCCAGGCTCGTGGCCAGGGCGCTGAGCCAGGTCCGCGACCAGCTGGATGCGGCCTCCATGAAGCTGGGCCTGGGGCTGTCGTCGTCCGCCGGCGGGGAGGCCTCCGACGTCATCGTGCGCAACGGGAACGAGGCCACGGCCCGTTTCTCGGTCACCATCGACCTGGGGGAGAACGGCGAGCCGTTCAGCTACGCCGGCCAGATGCGCCTGCGGCGGGTGGACGGCAAGTGGCGGGTGGTCTGGAGCCCGTCGCTGATCCATCCGCAGCTCAGCGAGGGCCAGCGGCTGGCGGTGGTGACCGAGACTCAGCAGCGCGGCGATGTGAAGGACAGCCGTGGCCGGTCGCTGCTGCGCAAGGTGCCGGCCGATGTGATCGGCGTGTACCCGGGCCGGCTGCGCGACCCCAGGCGCACCATCGGGCAGCTGGTGGCGGCGGCGACCGACGCCGACGGGCGCCGGCTGGACGCCGAGCGGCTGCTGGGCCGGGTGCGCTCGGCGCCGCCGGAGACCTTCTTGCCGCTGCTCATGCTGAGCCGTGCCGAGCACGCCGATCTGATTTTGCGGCTGAGGCGGATCCCGGGCCTGTATGTGGAGTCGATCCTCGCCCCGGTCGAGCCGGCCCGGGCGGCCGAGCTGGTCGGCACCCTGGGCCCGGCCACCGACGACCGGCTGCAGCGGGTCGGCGCCCCCTACCAGCCCGGCGACACCATCGGCGTCAGCGGCATCCAGTTCCTGCACCAGCGGCACCTGGCCGGGACCCCCACCGTCAAGGTGGTGGCCGTCGACGCCACCGGCGAGCAGCAGAAGGTGCTGGCCGAGTGGCGGGGCCGGGATCCGCAGCCGGTCAGCGTCTCGTTGGACTCCCGCTGGCAGGACCGCGCCGAGGCCGCACTGGCCCGGCTGCCGGTGCCGGCGTCGATGGCGGTGGTGCGCGCCAACAACGGCGAGGTGCTGGCGGTGGCCAACCACCGCACCGGCGGCCGCAACCAGGCCATGGAGGGCAAGTACCCGCCCGGGCTGACGTTCGGGATCGTCACCGCCGAGGCGCTGCTGAAGAGCGGCATGAGCGGGCAGGACAAGACCGAGTGCCCGGCCACCGCCACGGTCGGCGGCCGCCAGTTCACCAACCCCGGCGGGGGTCGCGCCGACAACACCTTCCAGTTCCACTTCGGTTTCTCGTGCGCGACCACGCTGGCCTCGCTGAGCACCCGCATCGACGGGGCCACCCTGGTGCAGGAGGCCGCCCGGTTCGGGTTCGGCAAGGACTGGCAGCTGTCGGTCCCGGCCTTCTCCGGGCATGTGCCCATGCCCGCCAACGACGCCGAGAAGGCCGCCATCGCGATCGGCGAGGGCCCGGTGCGGGTCAGCCCGCTGGGCATGGCGCTGACCGCCGCCGCGGTCGACGCCGGTCTGTGGCGCCCGCCGCTGCTGATGCGCTCCCCGCAGGACGCCCAGACCATCCAGCCTCAGCCGCTGGACGCCGTCCCGGCCGGCGACCTGAAGCTGATGATGCAGCGCGCGGTCCACTCCGGGACCGCCCGGGCCGCCCGGGTTCCCGGTCCCGTGGCGGTGCACGGCGTGGTCGCCACCGTGGACTACCAGGAGGGCGGCCGGCCTCGGACGGTCTCCTGGTTCGTGGGGTTCCGCGGTGACATCGCGTTCGCCATCGCCATCGAGGGCAAGGTCTCGGCCGCTTCCGTGGCCGCCCGGTTCCTCGCCGGCTGACCGATCCCATTGTTATCGTTTTGTTATCCTTTTACCGTGTGGGCGCAACCGAACGGACCCCTCCGTTCGTCTTTATGGGTGACTGAGACACCGCTTGGGGGGTTGCGGACTCAGTCGCCGTGATGAGACCAGAGCCTCGTCTCGGGGGAGGCTCTGCCGTCCGGACCGGCCCGACCCTGCCGGTCAGCCCCGGTGGGCGTGCTGAGAGCGCCGCCCACCGGGGCTTTTCATTGAGCCTTTCCAACACGCCGTTCCCGCAGGTCGAGACGGGGACGGCGCGGTCGGGGACGGTGCCGTGACCGGCGACGCCGCGGCCTTGGACACCGCTTGGGCTCCCGTCCCCCTCCAGGGCCACATGGCGCAAAGGGCTCCTCGCCCTCGTGCGGGCGGACGGGCAGGTCACAGGCGGGAATAGCGTTGGCATCCTCGCTGTTGTAGAGGTACGGTTTGAACCGGACCCGCCGTGGCGGGCCCGGGGTTCTTGACAAGTGCACACGGGGGTGACTGGCTTCGACTTCGGTAGATCGAGCCAGGGGAAGCGGGCCGAGGGCTGCGGTTGCAACCTCGTTAATCCTGTGACCGCGAAAAATAACTGCCAACAAGAAGCAGTCCGAGTTCGCTCTCGCCGCCTGAGCGAGTAGCGACTCTGTCAGCCCGGGAGTGTCTCCGGCCCGGTGTCTGGCATCGTGAGGAGACTCAGCCCGTTCGCCCGGTCGCGGGGCGAGCGGGGACACCGCACAGCGACTGAGCCCGTCGGTGACTTGCCTGCGTGAGCACCGGGGCTGAGAAAACGCTGAGCAGGCTGCGCCCGGAGAAGCCCTGACTCATCACTGAAGGACGCGGGTTCGATTCCCGCCACCTCCACGCGGACTTGGGGCCGGTGCGCAAGGCGACTTCGCCGCCTTGCGCACCGGCCCTTTGTCGTGCCTGAGATCCCCGGTGAGGGAGCGGGGTGGCCGGAATAGGCAAAGGGGCTGTTTTAGAGAAGTCGGGAGTCCTACGTTGGTCGGGGCGGTCGGATGTGATCGGCGTGGGAGGCATCTGATGACCGAGGGCGCGACGAATTCGATGGGGGCCGGTGAGATCCCCGGCATCGACACCGCCGTTCCGCACACGGCGCGGGTGTGGAACTACTGGCTGGGCGGCAAGGACAACTACCTGGCCGACCGGGAGCTGGGGGACCAGATCGTCAAGGTCTTCCCGGCGATCGTGGACGTGGCGCGGCACTCGCGGGCGTTCCTGCGCCGGGCGGTGCGGTACCTGGCCGAAGAGGCCGGGGTGCGCCAGTACCTGGACATCGGCACGGGACTGCCCACCGCGGACAACACCCACGAGGTGGTGCAGCGCATCGCGCCGGACTCCCGGGTGGTGTACGTGGACAACGACCCCCTGGTGCTGGTCCATGCCAGGGCGCTGCTGGCCGGGACGCCGCAGGGGGTGGTCGACTACCTGGACGCCGATGTGCGCGAGCCGAAGGCGATCTTGGAGCACGCGGCGCGGATCCTGGACTTTGGGCGGCCGGTCGCGCTGATGCTGCTGGGCGTCATGGAGCACATCGAAGACGACGAGCAGGCGTATGCGATCGTGCGGGAGCTGGTGGACGGCCTGCCGTCCGGCAGCTATCTGGTGCTCAACGACGCCACCCCGAGCCCGGAGCGGGAGGAGGCGCTGCGGCTGTGCCGCGAGAGCGGAAGCGAGTGCATCGTCCCGCGCACGCCCGAGCAGATCGCGCGCTTCTTCGAGGGCCTGGAGCTGCTTCCCCCCGGCGTGGTCTCGGCCTCCCGGTGGCGGGCGGAGCAGACCCCGTTCGGGGAGCCTCCGGAGGTGGAGACCTACTGCGGGGTGGCCCGCAAGCCCTGAACCGCCCCGGGTAAAGGGACGGCTACAGTGCTGCGGTGAACAAGCAGCACGAAACGGGCACCAGGGATACGGGGCGGCGGCACGGATCGAGCGCCGGGGACCTGCTCGTCGGGGCGGGCTACCTGCTGCGCGGGCTCGGGTGGGTGGCCCGGCGCCCGAAACAGTGGCTGTTCGGGCTGCTCCCGGCGCTGATCGTGCTGGTGGTTTACGCGGCGGCGCTGGTGTGGCTGGCGGTGCGGGCCGATGATCTGGCCGCCTGGGCGACGCCCTTCGCCGACGAGTGGTCCGGCGGGTTGCGCCGCACGGTGCGGGTGGTCGCGGCGGCGGCGATCGTCGGGGTCGGGGCGCTGCTGGCGGTGCTGACGTTCACCGCGGTGACGCTGCTGGTGGGAGGCCCGTTCTATGAGAAGCTCGCCGAGCGGGTGGAGGACTCCCAGGGCGGGGCGCCGCCGGAGCCGCAGGTGCCACTGGTCGAGCAGATCGTCCGGGCGGTGAGGGACTCGCTGGCGCTGGGGGCGGTCGCGGTCGCCTTCGCCGTGATCTTTTTCGCGCTGGGATTCATACCGGTGGCCGGGCAGACCGTGGTGCCGGTGGCGGCCGCCGGTGTCTCCGGGTACTTTCTGGCGGGGGAACTGACCGCGATCGCCCTGGAACGGCGTGGTCTGGCCCGCCGCGAGCGGTTCGCGCTGATGCGGAGCCGCCGGCTGCTGGTGGTGGGCTTCGGGACCGCCACGATGATCGTCTTCCTGATCCCCCTGGGTGCGGTGATCGGTATGCCCGGCGCGGTGGCGGGCGGTACGCTGCTTGCCCGCGAGCGGCTGGCCGAAAGGCCGCCGACGACCGCCAATGACAAGAGTGCCCAGAGTGAGTATTGAGGCGATAAGAAGATGTGGCCGGAGCGTAACTGCCGCTCCGGCCACATATGGTGATCTTCGCGTAACGTGTGCCGCATGTCCGATCAGGGGGAGCGCGGAGCGCGCTGGACCGAAATGAACGACGAGATCGCAGCGACGGACGAGCCCACCGGCCCCATCCAGCAGATCGACAGCACCGACCGGTCCGGTGAGCGGGGCGCCACGGCGTCCGCTCGGCCGGACGCCGACCAGGCGTCCCGGTCGCCGGACCGCACCGAGCCCGCGCAGGCCCGGCTCTCCGGTCCAGCCGAGAGCCCTTCCCCCGACGAGAACCCCGACGATGACTGGCGGCCCGCCGAGCGGCCCGGCGGTGGCACGGCCGCCGAGCGTCCCGCGGTGAACTCCTGGTTCGAGCGTCCGCCCAGGCCGCCCGCCCCGCCGCGGCAGGAGCCGGACTCGCCCGAGGACTCTGCGGCCGAGTCCGCGGACCAGGCCCCCGCCGGGTTCTGGATCACGGCCGCCAAGAGCCCGCAGGGCGACTCTCCCGGCCGGGACTTTGACGATCCGGGCGGCGCCGGGGCCTTCGAAGAGCCTTCGGGCGCGGCCTTCGCCGGCTCCCGCGATTCGTCGCCGTGGGCGTCTTCGGACGGTCCCACCGCAGGTCCAGGCGGCGCCTTCGGCGAGCCGTCCGCCCCGGAGCCGGCCGGGTCGCCTGCCGCCGCCTGGGGGGAGCCCACCGGGGAGCGCCCCTCCTGGGAGCGGGAGGAGCCCGCGCCCGGGGAGGCCGCCCGGCGCCCGGGGGCTTTCGCCGAGTCCCGGGAGGAGTCCTTTGAGGCCTCCTCCGCCAAGCCTTCGCCGGGGACTTCCGGCCAGGAGCCCGGGGATGTGCGGGTCGCGCCGCTGCCCGCCGACGGGCCGGCCAAGACGTCCGCGGAGCGTCCCGGCTGGGAGGGCTCGCTGTTCGACGGATCCGCCGATGGCGGAGGCGGCGTGCCCGGGTATGCGCCGGTCGAGATGTCGGGCCCGAGCACCCCGCCCAAGCCGGGCCGGCCCAGCAGCGGCAGCTGGGAGATGCCCGAGTGGATCCGCGAGGAGGAACGGCGGGCCAAGGAGGGCCTGAGCACCAGCGCCGATGTGGGGTTCGACGAGGAGACCGGGCGTTCGCGCCGGATCGCGCTGCTGGCCGGTGCGCTGGTCGTGGTGGTGCTGATCGGCGCGGGGGGCTACTTCTTCCTGCGGCGCGGCGACTCGGCGGCGGCGACGGCGCCGCCGCCGCGGGCGGTCAAGGAGTCGCCGACCTCCGCGCTCCCGCAGATCACCACCGAGCCGCAGGTGAAGCTGCCGCCGAACAAGGCCATGCCGCGTTTTTCCGGGAGCCCGGCCCGCGTGGTCGGCATGCTGGACGACCGGCGCGCGGGGCTGTCGTACCCGCGGCTGGGTGCGCCGTGGCGGGTGCCCACCGCCCGCAATGACCTGGCCGTGCCCGGCTGGTCCGGCCAGCAGGCGGTGGCGGCCGAGCAGCGGGGCGAGCAGGCCCGGCACGCCAGGCTGCTGACGGGGGTGCTGCAGTCGCCGCTGGCGGCCGAGTACACCGGTCCGCGCAGCCTGCGCACGGTGACGGCCAAGGCGCTGCGGGATGTGATCGAGCTGTATTACGACTTCCCGCACCAGGAACGGGCGCTGGCCTCCCAGCCGCTGAACGTGGGAGGGCGCCGGGGCTGGCTGATCAGCTCGTACCTGAAGTTCAAGCGTCCGGGGGTGAAGGCGACCGGCGAGGTCGTGGCGGTCGCGGTCATCGACACCGGGCGGAGCGCGCCCGCGGTGGTGCTGGCCGGCGTCCCCAACACCCACCGCGCGCAGTGGCCGGACATCAACCTGTTCTTCAGCCGGCTCAAGCCGATCACCAAGGCGACCGAGTGACGTTCTAGTACCGAATGCCGTTCTAATAGGCTGTGCTCATCCAAGGAAGGGGTGGGTATGGCCATCGGTTTGACCGAGGAACACGAGGCACTGGCCGCATCCGTGCGCGGCCTGGCGGAACGGCACATCACCGCGCAGGTGGTGCGGGAGGCGGTGGAGTCCGCCGAGCACCCGCGGCGGCCGCGGTTCTGGCAGGCCCTGGCCGACCAGGGCCTGCTGGGATTGCATCTGCCCGAAGAGTACGGGGGGCAGGGCTTCGGCCTGGTCGAGCAGGCGGTCGCGCTGGAGGAACTGGGCCGCGCGCTGGCCCCCGGACCGTACGTCCCCACGGTGCTGGCCGCCGCGGCGATCGCCGCGTACGCGTCCAAGGAGGCCAAGGCCGCGCTGCTGCCCGGGCTGGCCGACGGCTCCCGCACCGCCGCCGTGGCGCTGCGCGGCGACTTCACCGCCGCCCCCGGCGGCGACGGCGGCGCACGGATCAGCGGTGCGACCGAGACGGTGCTGTGCGCCACCCAGGCGGACCTGCTGGTGCTGCCGCTGGGCGAGGACCGGTGGGCCGTGGTGGACGCCGAGGCGGCCCAGATCACCGCGCTGGACGCGCTCGACCTGACCCGCCCGGTGGCCCGGGTGGAGGTGAGCGACGTCACCGTCCCGGCCGAGCGCATCTTCCAGGGCGCCCTCGGCGATCTGGCGGTGGTCGTGCTCGGCGCCGAGGCGTGCGGGGTGGCCGGCCGGGCGGTGGACGAGGCGGCCGGCTACGCCAAGATCCGCGAGCAGTTCGGCCGTCCCATCGGCCAGTTCCAGGGCATCAAGCACAAGTGCGCCCGGATGCTGATCGCCGCCGAGCGGGCCCGCGCCGCGGTGTGGGACGCCGCCCGCGCCATCGACGCCGGCGAAGAACCCGACCAGCGCGGCTACGCGATCGCCGTGGCCGGGGCGCTGGTCGCCGACGCGGCGGTGGACTGCGCCGAGGACAACATCCAGGTGCACGGCGGCATCGGCTACACCTTCGAACACGACGCGCACCTGTACTACCGGCGCGCCATGACCCTGCGCGCCCTGATCGGGCGTCCCTCCCGCTACCGGGAGCGGGCGGCACGGCTGGCGCTGGCGGGCGTGCGGCGCCCGATGGACATCGAGCTGCCGCCGGAGGCCGAACAGTTGCGCGAGCAGGTGCGCGCCGAGGTCGCCGAGCTGGCCGAGATGGACCCGTTCACCCAGCGGGCGGCCATGGCCGAGGGCGGCTGGGTCACCCCCCACCTGCCCAAGCCGTGGGGCAAGGACGCCGGCCCGGTGGAGCAGATCGTCATCCAGCAGGAGCTCAAGCGCGCCGGGGTGCGCCCGGTCCCGCTGATGATCGCCGGCTGGGTGGTGCCGTCGCTGGTCGCCTACGGCACGCCCGAGCAGCAGCAGCGGTTCCTGCCGCCGACGCTGCGCGGGGAGATCCTGTGGTGCCAGCTGTTCAGCGAGCCGGGCGCCGGCTCGGACCTGGCCTCCCTGACCACCCGCGCCGAGAAGGTCGAGGGCGGCTGGAAGCTGACCGGCCAGAAGATCTGGAACTCCCTGGCCCGCGAGGCCCAGTGGGGCATCTGCCTGGCCCGCACCGACCCCGACGCCCCCAAGCACGAGGGCATCACCTACTTCCTGGTGGACATGAAGTCCCCCGGCCTGGAGGTCCGCCCGCTGCGCGAGTGCACCGGCGAGGCGGTCTTCAACGAGGTCTTCCTGGACGGGGTGTTCGTGCCCGACGAGCTGGTGGTCGGCCCGGTGAACCAGGGCTGGAAGGTGGCCCGCAACACCCTGGCCAACGAGCGGGTCGGGCTGACCGGCTCCTTCCAGCTCGGCGCCAGCCTCCGCAAGCTGGTCAGCCTGATCGGCGACCTGGGCCTGGCCGACGACCCGGTGGTGCGCGACAACCTGGGCGACCTGGTGGCCGACGAGCACACCTACCTGCTGCTGGGGCTGCGCGCCACGCTCAAGCAGATCTCGGGCACCGACCCGGGCGTGACCGCCAACGTCCGCAAGCTGGTGGCCATGGAGCACGGCCAGCGCGTCACCGAGTACGGCTTCACCCTGCTGGGCGAGGACGGCATGCTCAACGGCGGCCGCAAGGCCGAGCTGCGCCACCGGTGGTCCTTCTACATGCTGGCCTCGCGGGCGATGACGATCGGCGGCGGCACCACCGAGGTCAACCTGAACGTGATCGGTGAGCGGATCCTGGGGCTGCCCCGCGACCCCGAGCCCGTCCGCGACCGCTCCTAGCGGCCCGGCCGCCGGTTCAGGCGCGCCGGCGGCGGACGGCCGCCCGTCGGATCGGATACGGCGGCACCACCGGGCACGGAAAAAGCCCGGCGGTGCCGCCGCCGTCGTTGTGGAGCGGCGCCACGGCCTCTGCGGCGGCCTGGAGGATCTGCCCGTTGCGGCGCTCGGCGGCCGGGCGGAGGGAGCGGGCACCCGCATCGGCGGTGCCCGCCCCTCCGCGCTCAGGGCGCCGTGGCCTGCTGGCGGGTCGTCCCGGTGGCCTTCGGCTGGACGGGCTGTTCCTGCGAGCCGTGCGGCTGCGGGGCGGGACGTCCCAAAGTCCGGTCCAGGAAATTGATCGTGGCGCGGATGCGGGCCTTGGCGTACCTGGTGTCCAGGTGGCCCATGCCCCTGACCAAGGTGAGGGTGCTCGTCCCGCCGGCGCGGCGCAGCATCCGGTGCAGCGTCTGGGACTGGGCGGACGGGACGGTGCAGTCGGCCGTCCCGTGCACCAGCAGGAAAGGCGTGGCAGAGGGCTGCCGGGCCTGGCGGAGCAGGTTGGCGGCGCGGGCCTTGGCGCCGCCCGCGCCGACCGGCTCGCCCAGCCAGCGGGAGGCCGCCGAGCGCCGGTCGTCGTGCGGCGGCGTGGCCGGCGGGCAGCCGGCGGCCCTGAGCTGGCGGTCCAGCGAGGCGAAGTCCACCGGGGCCGACCACAGCACGGCCGCCTGCACCGCGCTGGAGGTCTGCGCGTTGCCCAGCTCGGGGGCGTCGAAGGCGGTCTGCCGATCACCGGTCAACCCGACCGCGGCGGCCAGGTAGCCGCCGGAGGAGACGCCCAGCACCGCGATCCGCTGCGGGTCGAGGTGGTAGTCGGCGGCGTGGGCGCGCAGCCACCGCACCGCGGCCTTGGCGTCCTGGACGGCGGCCGGCCAGCGGGCCTCGGCGGCCTGCCGGTAGTTGATGGAGGCCACCGCGTACCCGGCCCGCAGGAAATAGGCGCGCCCGTGCCGGGCGGCCTCGCTCTTGTCGCCGCCCCGCCAGTCCCCGCCGTGCACGAACACCACCACCGGGGAGGGCGCGGTGCCCGCCGGGACGTGCAAATCCAGCCGCTGGGCGGCCGACTGCGAGGCGTAGTCCAGGTCGAACCGCTGGTCCCGGGCGTGCGGCACGGGCGCCGTCTCGGGGATGGGATCGGGGTCGACCAGGTCGGCCGCTGAGCAACCGGCGAGCGCGACGGTCGCCGCCGCGACCCCGCAGATCGTCGGTATGCGCATGACGGAGACAGTAGTGAAGAGGCCTGGGGCGGCCCAGTGAGACAGATAATAGATCGGCTATGGCATTTGTCATGGCGTGGCCTCCGATGAACGGCGGCCCGGTATTTATCAGCCGACACCGGAAAACGCCCTGGTCCGCCGCGTCCGGTAGCCTCTGCCGCTGATGACGGGACGCAAGCGGCACCTGCCGGCCGCCCTGACCGGGCTGGGGCTCGGGCTGTCGGCGCTGGGGCCGGCGCTCGCGCCCGGTTTCGTCCTGTCCTATGACATGGTGTTCGTGCCCGAGCCGGGCTTCACGCCCATGGCCTTCGGGCTCACCGGCACGCTCCCGCGCCATGTGCCCAGCGACGTGTTCGCAGCCGTGCTGGGGCTGGTGCTGCCCGGTGAGTGGGCGCAGAAGCTGATCCTGCTGGCGATCTTCGTGCTGGCGTGCGTGTCGGCGGCCGCGCTGGTGCCCTCGCCGCGCCTGCTTCCCCGCCTGGCGGCGGGCGTCTGCTACGCCTGGAACCCGTTCGTGGCCGAACGGCTGCTGCTGGGCCAGTGGGCGCTGCTGCTGGGGTATGCGGCGCTGCCGTGGGTGGTGGCGCGCGCCGCCCGGATCACCGAGCCGGGCGGGGCGCGGCGGCTCGTCCTGGCGCTACTGCCCGCCGCGATCGGGGGGTTCGCCGCGCTGGCGGTCTCGGGGCTGACGGCGTTCATCGTGGCGGTGGTCGCAGCGGGCCGGCACCGGCTGCGCGCGGCGGCCGCCACGTGCGCCGTGGTGCTGGGATTGTCCCTGCCGTGGCTGGTCACCGGGTGGCTGCGGCCGTCCGGAGTGCCGGCCGACACGATGGCGGTGGAGGCGTTCGCCGCCCGCGCCGACACCCCCTTCGGGGTGGTGGGCAGCCTGCTGCTGCTGGGCGGGGTGTGGAACGCCGAGACGGTCCCGGCCGGCTACGGCCACCCGGTCACCGCCGCCCTCTGGCTGGCGGTGGTGCTCGGTGCGCTGGCCGCCTTCGGGACGTGGTGGTGGCGGCAGGGCCGCGACCGCGGATACGCGGGACTGGGCGCGGCCGCCCTGGCCGGGCTGGTGATAGCGGCGCTGGGCGCGCTGGCGCCGGGCCTGCTGCGGTGGCTGATCGGGCTGTGGCCGGGGTTCGCGGTGCTGCGGGACGGGCAGCAGTACACGGCGCCGCTGGCCGTGCTGGTGGCGCTCGGGCTGGGCCTGCTGGTGGAGCGGGTCACGCCACGGCTGCCGGTGCTCGCCGCCGGGTGCCTGGCGCTGGCCCCGGTGGCGCTGCTGCCCTCGCTGGCCTTCGGGGCGGCCGGACGGCTGCGCGCGGTGGAATACCCGGACTCCTGGAGGCGCGCCCGGCAGATCCTCCAGGCCGACCCCGTCCCCGGTGACGTGCTGGTGCTGCCGTGGGCGGCCTACCGCTCCTACCCGTGGAACGGGCATCGCCGGGTGCTCGACCCGCTGCCCCGTTACCTGCCCCGCCGGGTCATCTTCAACGACGCGGTGCGGGTCGGTGACATCACCGTCCCCACCGAGGACCCGCGCGCCCGCCGGCTGGACGCCGCCATCGGCGGCGACGGCCCGCTGGTGGCGGCGCTGCGCGCGCAGGGCGTCCGCTACGTGGCCGTCGACGCCGAGATCGCCTCCTGGGACCCGGCCGCTGGCACCCCGCCCGGCCGGCGCGGGCCTTCGGGGATCGTCGGGCATCCCACCCGGCTGGCCGGGGCGGAAGTGGTGCTGCGCGACCGGGACCTGCTTTTGCTGCGCATCCCCCGGCCCCGCCGCGTCGCCGACGAAGGACCGCCCGTTGCTTTGGCCTCGGCCGCCTGGATTGCCACAATTGGACTGATCGCCTGGTCATTGTCGGTATCAGGCGTTACCCTGGTCCCTCGCTCAACCCCTCTACACCGCCGCAGAAAGGCCCCGTGATGCGGATCCTGATCGCCGCCATTGTCGGAGTCCTGCTGGCCTCCGGCGCCTCCGTCGGCATCGTGCAGATGGCCAACGCCTCGCAGCAGGACCCGGTCATCGAGCCGCTGTACAACTACGGCACCAAGTGATCTTGCGCCCGTGATGGGCCGGCCTGCCGACCAGCCGGGCGCCGCGGAGCGTCTGCGGCTGCAGATCGTGGTGCCGGCGCGCAATGAGGCCCGGCGGCTGCCGCTCGGGCTGGTGCTGCTGAGCGAGCGGCTGCGGGAACTGCCGGTGACCGCCGAGGTGATCGTGGTGGACAACGGCAGCAGCGACGGCACCGCCGACATCGTGCGGGCCTGGCGCGGATCGGTCCCGGTGCGGCTGCTGAGCTGCCCGCGTCCGGGCAAGGGCGCGGCGGTGCGGGCCGGGCTGCTGGCCACCACCGCGCCCTATGTGGGTTTTTGCGACGCCGACATGGCCACCGACCTGGCGGCGCTGGAGCCTGCGCTGCGGCTGCTGGCCGACGGGCACCCGGTGGTGGTCGGCTCGCGGCGCCACCCCGACTCGGTGGTGCAAGGGTACGGGCAGCCGCTGCGGCGGCTCGGCGCGATCGCCTTCAACCTGGCCATCCGCGACCTGGCGGGAGGGATCCCCGACACCCAGTGCGGCTTTAAGTTCTTCTCCGGCCCGCTGGCCCGGCAGGCGGCGGCCGAGCTGCGCACCACCGGTTTTTCCTTCGACGTGGAGTTGCTGATGCACTGCGTGCGGCGCGGCGCCGCCATCACCGACATCCCGGTGGTCTGGCGGGACGTGCCCGGCAGCACGTTCTCGTTGCTCCGCCACTCGCCGGGCGTGCTGGCCGACCTGATCCGCATCCGCCGCCTGGCCGCCAAGACGCCGCTCGACCGGGCCGCTCCCATCGCGGTGGCGCTGCCGGAGACCTCGAGGTCCGGCGCCGGATGACGGCGCGGGGACCGGCACGCCCGCTGCGCGTGGCGGTCGTCAACTGGCGGGACCCCTGGCACCCGGCCGCGGGCGGGGCCGAACGGTACGCCTGGGAGGTCGCCCGCCGGCTGGCCGCCGCCGGCATGGACGTCCGCTATGTGACGGCCCGCGCCCCCGGCCAGCGGCGGCGGCAGGAGGCCGAGGGCGTGCCGATCGTCCGGCTGGGCGGCCGCTTCACCGTCTACCCCCTGGTCCTGCTGTGGATGCTGGCGCACCGCCGCCGCTTCGACGCGGTGCTGGACTGCCAGAACGGCATCCCCTTCTTCACCCCCTGGGTGCTGCCGCGGCGCGTGCCGGTGTTCTGCGTCGTCCACCACGTGCACACCGAACAGTTCGGCATGTACTTCCCGCCCTGGCTGGCCCGGCTGGGCCGGCTGCTGGAGGGGCCGGTGGCGCGCCGGACCTACCGGCGGCATGCCTGCGTGGCCGTCTCGCCGTCCACCCGGCACGCCATGCGGGAGCGGCTGCGCTGGGACGGCCCGATCCACCTGGTCCCCAACGGGCTGACGATGCCCCCCGAGGGGCCGCCCGAGCCGGCGCGCGGCCTCGGTGACCCGGCGCTGGTGTGCGTCAGCCGGCTCGTGCCGCACAAGCGGCTGGAACGCCTGGTCGACCTGGCGCTGCACCTGCGGGAACGCCACCCCGGCCTGCGCGTCCACATCATCGGGGACGGCCCGCAGGGCGCGGCGCTGGCCGAGCGGGTCGCCGCCGCCGGCCTCACCGAGACGGTGATCTTGCACGGTTTCGTCTCCGAGCGGCGCAAGGCCGCGCTGGTGGCGGGCGCCGACCTGCACCTGAGCACCTCCCGCGGCGAGGGGTGGGGCCTGTCGGTGATCGAGGCCGCCTCGCTGGGCGTCCCCACCGTCGCCTACGACGTGGAGGGGCTGCGCGACGCGGTCCGCGACGGCGTCACCGGCTGGCTCGCCTGCGACGACGACCTGCCCGGCGCGGTCGAACGCGCCCTCAAGGAGCTGGCCGACCCGGCGCGCCGCGCCGAGATCGCCGCGTCCTGCCGGCGGTGGGCCGCCGTCTTCGACTGGTCCCGCACCGCCGCCCACATGGCCGCCCTGCTGAAGTCCGCGGTGCAGGGCGAGCCGGCCGCCCGGCCCGACCTGCCGGAGGGATGGTCCTGATCCGGCGTGCGATGGCCCGGCGGCCGGCGGGGGCGCCGGGCCCGGGAGAGCCCGGCGCGCCGCTCGCCTCCGGCGGGCGCCTCATCCGGCGCTGTCAGAAGCACGTCCGGGGGCGTGTACGGTGACTCGCACCTGCGAGGCGAGGCCGGCCGGCGGCCTCGCCTGCGTGATCGGGAACGGCTGTCGTGGTCCCCGTGCGTGCGGGGCGCTCTGGGAGGCGAGGGCGGCGTGGCGCTAGGGCAGGCCATCAGGAACGGCGTTGACGCGGTCGCCGTCCGCCTGGCCGACGCCGACCGGGAGAGCGCCGCCCCCGATGCGAACGGGCGGGGAAGGGCCGGGGGAGAAGGGGAGATCGACACCCGGCTGCGGGAGCGGCTGCGCCTGGTGGCCTGCTGCCTGGCGCTGACGGTGCTGGCCACCTCCACCCGCCCGGGGCGCATCCTGGCCGACACCAAGATCGACATGGCGGTGAACCCGCTGGGGTTCTTGGGTCGCGCCCTGCACCTGTGGGACCCCGAGCAGTTCGGCCAGCTGCAGAACCAGGCCATCGGCTACCTGTTCCCGATGGGCCCGTTCTATGCGCTCGGCGACCTGCTGGCCGTGCCCGCCTGGATCACCCAGCGGCTGTGGCTGGCGCTGCTGATGTGCCTGGCGTTCCTGGGCACCGAGCGCCTGGCCCGCAAGCTGGGCATCGGCGGGCCGCTCACCCGCCTGGTCGGCGGCCTGGTGTACGCGCTGGCCCCGGGCGGGCTGGCGGTGCTGGGGCAGATCTCCTCCGAGTACCTGCCGTACGCCATGCTGCCGTGGATCGTGCTGCCGCTGGTCACCGCGGCGGCCGGGGGCAGCCTGATCGGCGGGGCGGCCCGCTCGGGGCTGGCGGTGGCCTGCTGCGGCGGCATCAACGCCGCCGCCACCGTCGCGGTGCTCACCGTCCCGGCGCTGTACCTGCTGACCCGGCCGCGCGGCACCCCCCGCCTCCGGCTGGCGGCCTGGTGGTCGGCGGCGGTCGCGGCGGCCACCGCCTGGTGGCTGGTGCCGCTGCTGCTGACCGGCACCTACGGGTTCTCCTGGCTGACCTACACCGAGAAGGCCGAGACCACCACCGGTCCCACCGGGCTGATCAACGTGCTGCGCGGCGCCGAACGGTGGGTCAACTACCTGGTCGTCGACGGGCGGATCTGGTCGCCGGTGGGCAACGCGCTGTCGCTGGAGACGCTGCCGGTGCTGTGCACCGGAGCGGTGGCCGCGCTCGGGCTGGCCGGGCTGCTGCGCTCCCGGCTGCCGGAGCGCACCTTCCTGCTGCTCAGCCTGCTGGCCGGCATCGTGATCATCACCGCCGGGCATGTGAGCGCCCTCGAAGGGCCGCTGGGCGGGCCGCTGCGCGAGCTGCTGGACGGGCCGCTGGCGCCGCTGCGCAACCTGCACAAGTTCGACGGGGTGGTGCGGCTGCCGCTGGCGCTGGGCGTGGCGCACCTGCTGTCGGCGATCCCCCGCGCCCGGCACCGGCTGCACACCCTGGTCGCCACGTACGCGGCGCTGGCGGGCATCGCCGCGACCGCGCTGAGCAACGGCCTGTCGGGGGCCGGCGACTTCCCCCAGGTGCCCGCCTACTGGCGGCAGGCGGCGGCCTGGCTGAACGGGCGGGCCGGTGAGCAGGCGGTGCTGGCCCTGCCGGGTGCCCCGTTCGGGGAGTACCTGTGGGGCCGCCCCATGGACGACATCATGCAGCCGCTGCTGACGGCGCGCTGGGGGGTGCGCCAGCTCGTCCCGGCCGGGTCGCCCGGCTACACCCGCGCCCTGGACGCCATCGACCAGCGGGTGACCACCGGCCGGCCCTCGCCGGGGCTGGCGGAGTTCCTGGGCCGCATGGGCATCCGCTTCCTGCTGGTCCGCAACGACCTGCAGCGGGAGGTGCTGCGCGGCGGCTGGCCGGCCCGGCTGCACCAGGTGCTGGACGGCTCACCGGGGCTGCGCAAGGTCGCCGAGTTCGGCGAGCGGGTCGGGCAGGAGAACCCCGATGCGATCGGCTCGCTGGACCAGCGGTACCCGGCGCTGGAGATCTACGAGGTCGACAACGCCGACGACGTGGTCAGTCTCACCGACACCGCCGATGCGATGCGCCTGTACGGCGCCCCGGAGGGGATGCTGACCCTGGCCGACAACTACGTGCTGCACGGCCGGCCGGTGCTGCTCAACGACGACGGCGCCGAGCTGGGCGGCACGCCCGTGGTCACCGACTCGCTGCGGCTGGTCCGCCGCAACTTCGGCGAACTGCACCACACTTCCCAGACGCTGAGCGCCGCCGAACGGCACCGGGCCGGCGACATCCTGGACGAGGGCTGGAGCCGGTACGCCACCACCGCCGTCCACCGCGGCATCGCCTCGGTGACCGCCTCGACCTCGGCCTCCGACACCGAGGGCATCCCCCAGCAGCACGACCTGGGCCGCCACCCCTATGCGGCGCTGGACGGCGACCCCAGCACCTACTGGTCCACCGGCGGCTGGGACGGCCCGATCGACCAGTGGATCAAGGTCGACTTCGGGCGGGCGATCACCCCCGGCCGCGTCACCGCCATGTTCGTGCAGAACCCCGACCTGCTCGGCCCGCCGCCCGTCCGGATCGCCGTGGAGACCGAGACCGGCTCGCTGGCCCAGCAGGTGCGCATGGTCTCCGAGGCCCAGGACCTGCAGGTGCCGCCGGGGCAGACCCGCTGGCTGCGCATCCGCATCCTGGAGCTGGCCGCCCGGCCGGCCATCCCGGCGTTCGCCCGCGTCGGCCTCGCCGAGCTGACCGTGCAGGGGGTGCGGGCCGAGCGGATCCTCCGGCTGCCGGCCACCGGCGCCAAGGAGGCCTCTTACGCCTTTGCGCGCGGGCCGGGCCGCGCCGCCGAATGCATGAAGGGCTCGGCCAACTGGGTCTGCACCCCGTCCCTGGAGCGGCAGGACGAGGAGGGCAACGGCTTCGTCCGCGCCTTCGGCGCACAGACCGCCGCCAAGGGGCGGCTGACCGGCACCGCCACCCTGATCGACAACGACGCGGTCAACCGCTTCACCTCCCTGGGCGCCAGGGCGCAGGTCTCGGCCAGCTCCAGCCGTCCCCATCCGGCGGCCCAGCCCCGGTCGGCCTTCGACGGCGACGAGCGCACGGTGTGGATCGCCGCGGCCGGCGACACCGAGCCGGTCTACAAGGTGCGCTGGAAGCGCCCGGTGACCTTCGACCGGATCACCGTGGCCCGTCCCGCCGGCGCCCGCGGCCCGCTGCGGGTCACGCTGCGGGCCGACGGGGGGCAGACCCGCGAGGGGCTGGTGGACGAGCGCGGCAGGCTGAGTTTCGCGCCGCTGCGGACCTCCTCGCTGACCTTGACCTTCAGCGCGTCGGTGCAGCCGGTCCTGCAGATCGCCGACATCACCGTTCCCGGGGTCGCGCCGCTGCCGGATGTGACCTGGACGCAGCTGAACCTGCGCTGCGGCCTGGGCCCGCGGCTGCGGGTGAACGGGACCCTGATCGACACCCGGGTGATCGCCACCATGGGCGACCTGCTGGAGGGGCGCCCGGTGCGCTTCGAGGCCTGCCGCAGGGCGCCGATCGTCGCCGGCGGCAACCGGCTGGAGTCCGTCCCGCTGAGCCCTTACCGGATCGAGACGGTGGTGATCGACACCGGCTCGCTGGACCGGCGCGGCGGCACCTCGGCGGTGACGGTCCGCCAGTGGAACTCCGAGACCCGGGTCGTGGAGGTGGACGCCGCCGAGGAGTCGTTCCTGACGGTCAACGAGAACTTCAACCCCGGCTGGCGGGCCGAGATCGGCGGCACCCGGCTGCAGCCGGTCCGGCTGGACGGCTGGAAGCAGGGCTGGATCGTCCCGGCGGGCACCACCGGCACGATCACCCTCACGTACCAGCCGGACCGCGCCCACAAACTCGCCGTGCTGATCGGCGTCGTCTTGCTGGCCGTGCTGGCGCTGGCCGCCGTGCTCCCGGTCTCCCGCCAGGGGGCCGCTTCGCCCGGCGCCGCCTCGGGGGGCCGCAGGCGCCGCTTCGGCCTTCGAAAGGGCGCTCAGCCCGGGGAACCCGCACGTGCGAACGGGCGCCCGGAGACGGCGGGCCGGGGGACGGCCGTCGTCCGCCGGGGGGCGGCCGTGGCGGCGGGACTGTGCGCGGCGGCCGCGGGCTTCTGGGTCGCCGGGATCGTGGGCGTGGCGCTCTGCGCGGCCATGGCCGCGGCGTTCGCCTGGGCCGCGCCCGGCCGGACCAGGGCCGCGCAGATCCTGGCGTCTCCCTGGACGGCCGCGGCCTTGATGGTGGCGGGCGCCGCCTCCTGGGCGCTGGGGGACTGGCTGCGCACCACCGGCAACCCGGCCGCCCCCACCGACCCGCTCGGCGACGCCGTGCCCCAGCTGCTGGGGTTGATCATCGTGACGCGGCTGGTGGTCGGCCTGTGGCTGCCGCCCGCCGGCCCGGCGGCGGAGCGAAGCGACCCGCCGCGCCGCGACGACCTGCGCTGGCGGCCGCCCGCCGCTTAGCGCGGCCGCGCCGGCACAGGACGCCTTTCATCGCTGAATTTCGCATTGGCAAACAAACGGGATGTTTGTCCAAGTTGTGAATTTCATGTAAACGGGTCTTTCGCATCGGGCGTCCCCGTAGTACAGCGCGGCGACGGGATGTCGCGCATCGATAGGAAGGTTCCTCTTTGCGATCTGGTGTGTTCGCGCGCCTCGTGGCGGTGGCCACGACGGCCGCACTGGGCGGGGCCGTGCTGTCCGCTTTCGCCCCCTCGGCCTCGGCGGCGGCTCCGGCCAAGCCCTATGACTTCAACGGCGACGGTTACGTGGACCTGGCCATCGGCAGCCCGAACGGCAAGGTCGGCAAGAAGGCCGGCGCCGGTTTCGTCAGCGTGATCTACGGTTCCGCCAAGGGCCTCAACACCGCGAAGAAGAAGGTCTTCACGCAAAACAGCAAGGGAATCCCCGGCACCGCCGAGGCCGGGGACAATTTCGGCTACTCGCTGGCCTCGGCCGACTTCGACCGGGACGGCTATGCCGACCTGGCGATCGGCGCGCCGGGGGAGGACACCGCCGCCGGCGCCAACGCCGGCACCGTCACGATCCTGTGGGGCACCCGCTCCGGCCTGACCACCCTGGCGGGCTCCAGCGCCGAGTTCGGCGACCCGGGCAGGAACCACCGCTGGGGCGAATCCCTGGCGGTGGGCGACATCCAGCAGGACGGATCCCCGGAACTGTTCATCACCGTCCCGGGCACCAGCATGTTCAAGTGGTTCTACTTCCGCCCGCCCGCGGCGGCCTCCGGCGCCGCCGTGCGACCGGGCGCCGCCATGGAGCCGGGCGGCGCCAAGGCGCTGCCCCGCCGGCGCGGCGGGGTCGCGGCCCAGTCGGCGGACGATGTGAACGCCTCCTGGCTGGCCACCGGGGATGTGACCGGCGACGGCCATGACGATGTGGTCTACGCCTGGCATGACGCCGACTGGCCCGCCCCCGCCGAGCGGCGCGGGTTCGTGGTCTTGCCGGGCACCGCCGCCGGGCGCCTGGGCGATGCCGTCTCGGTGGTCTTCACCGAGGTCAAATCGCTGGCGGTGGGCGACTTCAACGGCGACCGGCGCAAGGACGTCGCGGTGGGCCAGAGCTCGGCCAAGGGCGGCCGGGTGGCGGTCTTCCCCGGCTCGGCGAGCGGGGTGAACTCCGCCACCAGGACCGTCATCGACCAGGACAGCCCGGGCGTCCCCGGCGCGGGCGCCTCCGGCGACGGCTTCGGCACCGCCATCGCCGTCGGCGACGTCAACAAGGACGGCAAGGCGGACCTGGCGGTGGGCACCCCCTTCGATGAGGTCTCCGGCCGCAAGGACGCGGGCCGGGCGTATGTGCTGTTCGGCTCGGCGTCCGGCCTCACCGGCAAGGGGGCGCAGACCGTCTCCCAGAGCACCAAGGGCGTCCCCGGGGCCTCGGAGAAGAACGACAACTTCGGCTTCGGGGTGACGCTGCTGGACCACACCAAGGACGGCCGCGCCGACCTGGTGGTGGGCGCGCCGCGGGAGAACGGCCGCGACGGCGCCGTCACCTTCTTCAAGAGCCGCGGCAAGGCCGGCTTCCTGCCCGTGCTGTCGGTGCGGGCCGTCGGCGCCGGCACCTTCGGCGTCAAGGGCCGCAACGCCCGCCTCGGCGGCGTCCTCGGCCGCTGAGCCGCACGCCGCCTCCCCGGGCGGGCTCCCGGCGGCGGAAGCGGCGCAGTGATCTGGGGCATCGCGTCAGCGGCCGCAGCGCTTCCAGAACCCGAGGCCACGTGGTGAAGGCCACGCCCGCATCGGCGAAGGCACCCGCGCACCGTTGCCGGGGCGAGACCCGCTTTCTCGTCCCGGCAACGTGCCGGGAGGCGGTCAGCGGGTGCCGGAGGCCGCTCTGCCCGGCGCCGTGCGGCGCGCCGCCGGGCGGGGGCGCCGGTAGGCCCGCTGGACCGGGTGCTCGACGGCGTGGTAACTGACCGCCCCGGCCAGCACCGTGGCCGCCGTCAGCAGCGGCAGGTCGGTCAGCAGGTTGCCGTTGAACAGCCGCCCGGTCAGGTCGTACCAGCCCAGGATGATCGCCATCTGCCACAGGAAGATCCCGTAGGAGATGCGGCCCAGCCAGCGCATCAGCGCATTGCCCAGCACCGCCTGCATCACCGGGTGACCGGCCGGGGCCAGCGCCACCGGGGCCACGAAGAACGCCGCGCACAGCCCGTACACCGCGATGTGCAGCAGCGACGTCCACAGGGTGGGGATGGTGTTCAGGTCCAGCGGCCCGGTGATGGGGGAGGCGGAGATCACCAGCAGGCTGAGCGCCGCCAGCCAGCAGGCCCCCCACGAGCCGGTCACCGTCCGGCAGAACCGGGCGCCGGCGCCGCGCGGATCCTCCTTCGCCCACACCGTCAGCACCGCCAGCGCCATGCCCGTGGCGAACCAGGCGGCATAGCGCGGCGGCCAGACCCCCATGGCCGGGTGGTAGTCGGGCACGTGCATCGCGACCGTGAAGACGAACGACAGCAGCGCGTACCCGCCCACGGCGCGCAGCAGCCTGCGCGCCCGGTCGGCCAGGTCGGCGCCGCCGCGGGCGGCACGGGCCAGCAGCGCGGCCGTCGGCGGCAGCGCCACATACCAGGCCGCCTCGACCGCCAGGCTCCACGCCTGCCCCATCTCCCGGGGCCCCAGGGCGCTGCCCCACCAGTCCTGAGGGGCGTAGATGTGCGTCAGCGTGAGCGTCCCCAGCCACGCCCACACGTCCCCCAGCCGGTCCCGGTAGGACGTCACCATCACCACGACGACCAGCAGCCAGTACGCCGGCAGGATGCGCAGCGCCCGCCGCAGCAGGTAACCGCCGGTGTCGGGGGCGTCGCGCCCGCCGAGCGCGGCGTGCGCCCACGGCCGGTACAGCAGCAGCCCCGACAGCACGAAGAAGATCGCCACCCCGGACTGGCCGCCGTTGACCACCCAGCCGCCGGGGACGTTCCGGGCGACCAGCCCGGCGTTCAGCCCGATGTGAAAGACCAGCACCGCCAGCGCCGCGACCGCCCGGACCCCGTCCAGCGTGCCCTGGTGCCCGGAGATCTGCGGTGTGGCCAACCGTCCGGCGGGCCACGTCACCGGGCGCCCGCCTTCCGCAGCACCAGCACCAGGTTCCACGTCACGATCTCGCGGACGCCGGGGATGCGGACCACGCCCTTGGCCCACCAGGGGTGGTAGCGCGGCAGCGCGTCCAGCACCCGCACGTCCCGGCACCGCTCGGCCCAGGCCAGGGCGGCGCCGACCGACACCGGGTACAGGCTGACCCCGTAGCGGTTCTTGGGCGGACGGCCGTGGCGCCGCTCGTAGCGGCGGGCGGCCCGGTGCCCGCCCAGGTAGTGCCAGGGGGAGGTCTCGTGCCCGCCCCACGGCGACAGCCAGTTGGTGAACGACAGGTAGATCAGGCCGCCCGGGCGGGTGACGCGCACCATCTCCTCGGCCATCAGCCACGGGTCGGGGACGTGCTCCAGCACGTTGGAGGAGAAGCACACATCGGCCGCCCCGGTGCGGAACGGCAGCCGCAGCGCGCTGCCGACCACGCAGTCGCCGCGCGGCGGGCCGTGCGCGGTGATCTCCCCGGCGTCCACATCGACGCCCGCGCAGCGCGCCCCCGCCCGGGTCAGCTCGCGGGTGAAGAACCCCGACCCGGCGCCGACGTCGATGACCGTGGCGCCCTCCAGGCGGGTGTAGGCCGACAGCTGGGCCACGGTGTCGCGCGCCATCAGCCCGTAGAAGAACTCCGGGTCCTCCTGCTCCTTGCGGAACGCGCTGAGCAGCCGCACCGAGCGCGCCAGGGTCGCCCGGTGCGCCGTCTGCGACCGCCCCATCTCGGCCCTCCCTCTCGTCCGGTACCGCCGGAGCCTACCGGTATGGGGGTCTGCGCCCCTGATAAGTGGCCGGTTGCGTTTCAGGTAGGGTTACGCCCGAGTAGAACTTGTACGGAACCGTGCCGGTACCTGCGGCGTCCCGTACGCGTTCGGGCCCGCCGACCCGTGTCCGTCCCTCGGCAGCCCAGGAGGTTACAGATGCGGCGACCGCTCGGTCTGGTGCTGGTCGGTCTGGGGTCCTTCCTGCTCGCGCTGGCCCCCCTGGTGCGCTTTTACGTCGCGGGCCAGGTGGTCCGCGCGCCGCTGAACTTCTACCAGGCCACCGAGCTGGAGGCGCGCGACGCCCGCTACTTCGACCTGCTGGAGGGCCGGGTCCGTTCGGGCGTGACGCTGGCGGCCGTCAACACCGTCCGCGGCGACACCCGGGCCAACCAGGGCGACAACGACATCGCCGTGTGGGACTCGATCACCGAGATCTACGACAAGGAACGGCGCAAGCAGGTCGAGTTCCAGACCTACCGGATCGCCTTCGACCGCCGCACCGGCAAGCTGGTCAACTGCTGCGGCGCCCATGTCGGCGGCGACACCAGGGTGCAGATGTCGGGGTACGGGCTGCTGTTCCCGGTGGCGGACGTGCAGCGGCAGGACTACCCGGTGTTCGACATGTCCACCCGCCGGGCGCTGCCGGCCAGGTTCGACGGCGAGGAGCGCATCCACGGCCTGAACACCTACCGGTTCGTCCAGCAGATCCCCAGCACCAAGACCGCCAAGATCGACATGCGGCCCACCGGCAAGATGCTGGGGCTGCGGGGCCGGGACGCCCGGCGCACCCACCGGGTCGACCGCTACTTCTCGGCGACCATCACCACCTGGGTGGACCCGCGCACCGGCATCCCGGTCAAGCACGACCAGAACATCCGCAGCACCGTGGAGACCGAGGACGGCCGGGGCCGGATGGTCATCGCCGAGGCCCGCCTGGTGACGGTCGAGCGCGACCAGCAGCGCAATGTGGAGACCGCCAACGATTACGCCTTCAAGCGCGACCTGGTGGAGTCCATCCTGCCGCTGGTCGGCCTGGTCGGCGGCCTGGTGCTGCTGCTGGGCGGGATCTTCCTGAGCACGCGCGCCCCCGCCGGCGGCGACGGCGCCGCGCAGTCCGGCGGCGGGTTCACCCGCAAGCCCGACGGCCGCTTCGGCACCGCCGGTCCCCCGGCGGGCGGCCCGCCCGGCGGGAACCCGCCCCGCAAAGGGCCTGCCGGCAGCGGCTCCTCCGGCGGGCAGGCCGCCTCGTCCGATGCTCCCTCCCCGGTGGGCGCCCACCGGTCCGCCGGTTCTTGACCGCCGCGGGACGCCGTTTCCGCGGCTTGCGGCGGTGTTCTCAACGGCCGGGCCGATGCGGTCGTCTCCGCCTCGCCCGGCCGGGCACCACATGACCCGGCCTCCCCGCGATCTGCGGCCCTGCGCCGGAGGGCCGCATCGGCGGTGCTTGCCGGCGGGGACCTGAGGTTCGCAGGCGCTTCATCCCGCCGGTGCGGGGATGTGGATCTGCGCGCGTTCTCGGTCGGCCGCGGCCCTCACGCGCCTGCCGCCGCTTTACCGGCCGAGGGCGCCTGCGGGTCCGCCGTTCGCCGCCCTCGGGCTTGGCCGCGCGCCGGGACGTCCTGAGCGTCGCCGGGCTTTGCAACCCGGCGCTCTCCCGCCCGCCGCAGCAGGGCCGCGACCGCCCCCGCAAACCCCTAGAACCTGTACCAGAAGACAAGGTCTGAGCTCTGCGGTCGGGAAAACCTGAACTAGAACCTGTTGCAGTTTTCTGGGCTTGCGGCTTACAGTCGGGGCGTGCGGACACGAGTAACCGAACTCTTCGGCATCGAGTACCCGATCTTTGCGTTCAGCCACTGCCGTGACGTGGTCGCGGCGGTCAGCCGCGCCGGCGGCATGGGGGTCCTCGGCGCGCTCAACTTCACCCCCGAAGAGCTCGAGCTGGAGCTCAAGTGGATCGACGAGCACGTCGGCGGCAAGCCCTATGGCGTGGACGTGGTGATGCCCGCCAAATACGAGGGCGCCGACGCCGGCGACGCCCAGGAGCTGGTGACCAAGCTGCAGGCCATGATCCCCGAGCGGCACCGGCAGTTCGTGGAGGACCTGCTGGCCAAGCACGGGGTGGAGCCGTCCGCCGAGGGCGCCGACAAGATCCTGCTCGGCTGGACCGACGTCACCGCCCGCCCCCAGGTCGAGGTGGCCTTCCGGCATCCCATCGCGCTGCTGGCCAGCGCGCTGGGCCCGCCCCCGGCCGACGTGGTGGCCGAGGCCCACCAGCGCGGCATCAAGGTCGCCGGGCTGGCCAGCAACGCCCGGCACGCCCGCAAGCAGGTCGAGGTGGGCGTGGACATCATCGTGGCCCAGGGCACCGAGGCCGGCGGGCACACCGGGGACGTGTCCACCATGGTGCTCATCCCCGAGGTGGTCGACGCGGTCGGCAAGGACACCATCGTGCTGGCCGCCGGCGGCATCGGCCGGGGCAGCCAGATGGCCGCCGGGATGGCGCTGGGCGCCGACGGGGTGTGGACCGGCTCCATCTGGCTCACCGTGGACGAGGCCGACACCCCCGAGCTGGCCCGCGAGAAGCTGCTCAAGGCCACCTCGCGCGACACCGTGCGCTCCCGCTCCTGGACCGGCAAGCCCGCCCGGCTGCTGCGCACCGCCTGGACGGACGCCTGGGAGAGCGAGGAGTCGCCCGGCACGCTGCCGATGCCCATGCAGTTCATGCTGATCGCCGACGCGCTGCGCCGCATCCACCGCTCCGGCGACGGGGAGCTGGTCACCTTCCCGGTCGGCCAGATCGTCGGCTCCATGAACCAGATCAAGCCCGCCGCCCAGGTGGTCTACGACCTGATCGAGGAGTTCGTGGACGCCATCGAGCGCCTCAACAAGATCACCGAGGGCTGACCGGCCGGCTGTGGCCCGGCGACCCGGCGCCGGGCCACAGCCACCGCCGCGCCGCGGGTTTTCAGCGGGCGGGCCTTTTCCAACACGCCTTTTCCAACACGCCGTTCCCGCGGCTCAGCACGGGTGCGTCGCGGCCGGGGAGAAGACCGTGACCTGCGATGGCACGGCACCGGGGCTCCCGTCTCGGCCACCTGAAACCGCGTGTTGAAAAGGTTCAGTGCGTGAGCGCGAGTGCGTCCACTCCGCGATGCGGGTAGGGGTGCCGCACGACATCGCGACGGCCGGGTGCGGGCCGATGACTTTCGGGGCGCGCCGCCGTCCATCCGGTCGGAGGACCGGGGCGAGCAGGGCCCGGCCGGCGGCACCGAAAGGACGATCATGAAGCTCACGCTGGGCGCCTTCCTCACCCTGGACGGGGTCATGCAGGCGCCCGGGGCGCGCGATGAGGACCTCGCCGGCGGTTTTGCGCACGGCGGCTGGCAGGTCCCCTACTTCGACGAGGAACTGCTGCGCATCCAGAACGAGCGGTTCGCCAAGGCCGAGGCGTTCCTGCTGGGCCGCCGCACGTATGAGATCTTCGCCGCCTACTGGCCCAAGGTGACCGGCAAGGACAACCTGATCGCCGACAGGCTCAACACGCTGCCCAAGTACGTCGTCTCCCGCACGCTGCGCTCGGCCGACTGGCGCAACTCCACGCTCCTGGCCGGGGACGTGGTGCAACAGGTCACCGAGCTGAAGCGGCGGCCGGGCGGCGAGCTGCAGATCCACGGCAGCGGGCGGCTCGCCCAGACGCTGGCCGCCCACGGCCTGATCGACGAGTACCGGCTGTGGTTCTACCCGGTGCTGCTCGGCTCGGGACAGCGCCTGTTCGACGGCACCACGACGGCGGCGCTGCGGCTCATCGAGGCCCAGACCACCGGTAGCGGCGCCATCGCCGCCACCTACCGGCCGGCGGGCGAGGTGCGTTACGGCAGCGCGGTGTAGGCCACGGCGCGGTCCGGGGCGCGTCCCCCGGACCGCGCCGCGTGCGTCAGCGGCCCTTGAAGACCGGGGGACGCTTCTCCCGGAAGGCCCGCGGCCCCTCCTGGGCGTCCTCGGTGGCGAAGATCGGCCAGCCGATCTCGTCGCTGACCTTGAGCGCCTCCTCCTCCGGCAGGTGGAAGGTCTCCCGGTGGGCGCGCAAGATGGCCTGCACCGACAGCGGGGCGCAGGCGGCGATCTGGTCGGCCAGCTCCCGGGCGGCCGACAAGGCCTGCCCGTCGGGGACCACCCGGTTGATCAACCCCATGGCCAGCGCCTCCTGCGGGGTCACCGACCGGGCGGTGAGCAGGATCTCCATCGCCGGGGCGTACCCGATCTGGCGGGGCAGCCGCACCACCGAGCCGCCCATCGGGAACAGCCCGCGCTTGGCCTCATACAGCCCCAGCGTGGCGCCCTCGGCGACCACCCGCAGGTCGGTGCCCAGCAGCAGCTCGGTGCCGCCGGCCACCGCGTACCCCTCGATGGCGGCGATGATCGGCTTGGTGGGCACCGCCTCCCGCAGCAGGCCCTTCCAGTGGTAGTTGGTGATCTCCGCCGCCCGCCGCTGTTCGCGTTCGTCCTCCGGCGGGGTGCCCATCGCCTTCAGGTCGGCGCCGGAGCAAAAGTGCCCGCCCGCCCCGGTCAGGATGCCCACCCGGACCTCGGGGGTCTGGGAGATGTAGGCGAAGGCGTCGGCCATCCCGACGAGCATCGACGTGCTGAGGGCGTTGCGGGCCTCCGGCCGGTTCATGGTCACGATCACCACGTGACCGTCCTGCTCGACCGTGCAGTGCGCGGTGCTGATCGGCAGCCGCTCCATCGGCACAGACCTCCTGGCATGCGACAAAATAAGAACAGATTCTAGTAATGATCTCCGCCTGCAAACAGGTCTTGTCGAGTCAAACGAGAACGTGATCTACTTTGCCTCCGGACGTCTACTCAAAGCGTGGAGAACGCCGATGGGGTCGTTGGGTTTTTGGAGGCTGGCGCAGGCCGATCCGGAATGGATCGCGGCCGTTGATCCGGACGGCACCGAGCACACCGCCGGGGAAGTGCTCGCCCGGGCCAACCGGCTGGTTCACGGGCTGCGCGCGCTGGGGCTGAAGAAGGGCGACGGCATCTGCGGGCTGGTGCCCAACGGAGTGGACGGCCTGACGCTGTACCTGGCGGCGCTGCAGGCGGGCTGGTACTACACCCCGATCAACTGGCACCTGACCGGGCCGGAGATCGGCTACATCGTGGCGGACGCCGAGGCCAAGGCGTTCTTCGTGCACGAGCGGTACGCCGCCGAAGGACGGCGCGGCGCCGATGAGGCCAAGCTGGAGGACCACCGCCGGTTCTCCTTCGGCGAGGTCGAAGGGTTCCGCCCGTTCTCGGAACTGGTGGACGGGCAGCCCGACACCCTGCCGGAGGACCGCACCGCCGGCGCCACCATGCACTACACCTCGGGCACCACCGGCCGGCCCAAGGGCGTGCGGCGCCCGCTGCCGGGCATCGACCCCGACGACAACGGCGAGCTGCTGACGTTCCTGCTGGGCCTGTTCGGCATCCCGCCGGGCCGCCCCGCGGGCGGGGAGCCGCAGGCGCACCTGGTGACCTCGCCGTCCTACCACACCGCCGTCACCCAGTTCGGCGGGACGGCCCTGCACATGGGCCACACGCTGGTCTACATGGACAAGTGGGACGCCGAGGAGACGCTGCGGCTGATCGAGCGCTACCGCGTCACCAACACCCACATGGTGCCCACCCACTTCAAGCGGCTGCTGTCGCTGCCCGAAGAGGTCCGCAACCGCTACGACGTCTCGTCGATGAAGTGGGCGATCCACGCCGCGGCGCCCTGCCCCATCCCCCTCAAGCAGCAGATGCTCGACTGGTGGGGCGACTGCATCTGGGAGTACTACGCGGCCACCGAGGGCGGCGGCACCATCGCCTCCCCGCAGGACTGGCGGGAGCACCCCGGCACCGTCGGCAAGGCCTGGCCGATCAGCGAGCTGCTGATCGTCGACGACGACGGCAACGAGGTGCCGCCGGGCACCCCCGGCACCATCTACATGAAGATGGCCGGCGCCCAGTTCGAGTACAAGGGCGACAAGGAGAAGACCGAAAAGAGCCGGCTGCGCGACTTCTTCACCGTCGGCGACGTCGGCTACCTCACCGAGGACGGCTTCCTGTTCCTGTCCGACCGCAAGGCCGACATGATCATCTCCGGTGGGGCCAACATCTACCCCGCCGAGATCGAGAACGAGATCCTCACCCACCCCAAGGTCGCCGACGTGGCCGTGTTCGGCATCCCCGACGAGGAGTGGGGCGAGCAGATCAAGGCCGTGGTCGAGCCCGCCGAGGGCGTGGAGCCCGGCCCGGAGCTGGCCCAGGAGATCCTGGCCTCCCTGGAGGGCCGGCTGGCCCGCATGAAGTGGCCCAAGTCCATCGACTTCATCGACAAGATGCCGCGCGAGCCCAACGGAAAGCTGCTCAAGCGCAAGCTGCGGGACCCGTACTGGAAGGACCGCGAAGTTGCCATCTAGTCCCAACCACGTCCTGGAATTCCCGGGCGGCTACACGCGCTCGGTCGGCCCGGTCATCGGCCGCTTCCTGACCGAGCTGCGCGACGGCCGGCTGATGGGCGTGCGCACGGCCGGCGGGCGGGTGCTGGTCCCGCCGACCGAGTACGACCCGGCCACCGGCGAGGCCGTCACCGACGAATGGGTGGAGGTCGGCCCCTCGGGCACGGTGCAGACCTGGTCGTGGGTCGCCCACCCGCGCCCGGAGCACCCGCTGGACCGGCCCTTCGCCTGGGCGCTGATCAAACCGGACGGCGCCGACACCGCCCTGCTGCACGCCCTGGACATGGGCGTGCACGAGGCCGGCGCCAAGCCGCCCCGGCAGCTGAAGACCGGCCTGCGGGTGCGCCCCAAGTGGCGGGCCGAACGCAGCGGGCACATCAGCGACATCGAGTGCTTCCGCCCCGAGGTCACGATGATCACCGCGCCGACCCGGCAGGAGTACACCCTGGGCGCCGGCAGGGCCCTGGGCCGCTTCCTGGAGGGCATCGCCGAGGGCAGGATCCTGGGCCACCGCTGCCCGGTGTGCGACAGCGTGATCGTCCCGATGAAGGGCATGTGCGCCCGCGACGGGGTGCCCACCACCGAGGAGGTGGAGGTCGCCGACACCGGCACCGTCACCACCTTCGCGGTCAACAACATCCCCGACCCGCGCGCCCCCGAGGTGCCGTTCGTGTCGGCCTACATCCTGCTGGACGGCGCCGACATCCCCATGCTCGCCCTGGTCGCCGGGATCCCCGCCGACCAGGTCCGGATCGGCATGCGCGTCAAGGCGGCCTGGCGGCCCCGCGAGGAGTGGGGGCCGACGATGGCCAACATCAAGTGGTTCGAGCCGATCGACGAGCCCGACGTGCCTTTTGAGCGGATCAAGGATTACGTATGAGCAGGGATATCGCGGTCGTCGCGTTCGTCCAGACCAAGCACACCGCCGAGGACGCCGGGCTGACCGAGCCGGAGCTGCTGGCCCCGGTCATCGCCGAGATCAAGGAGCGCACCGGCATCGACCGGTTCGGCTTCACCTGCTCGGGGTCGTGCGACTACCTGGAGGGCAAGCCGTTCGCGTTCGTCTCGGCGCTGGACCCGGTCGGCGCCTGGCCGCCCATCTCCGAAAGCCACGTGGAGATGGACGCCGCCTGGGCGCTGTATGAGGCCTACGTCCGGCTGCTGCACGACGACATCGACACCGCGCTGGTCTACGGGTTCGGCAAGTCCTCCCAGACCGACGTGCGCAAGGTGATGACGTTCCAGCTCGACCCCTACTACCTGGCCCCGCTGGGACCCGACCAGGTCTCGCTGGCCGCCCTGCAGGCCCGCGCCTACCTGGAGCGGGCCGGGGCCAAGGAGGACGACCTGCGCGCGGTGGCCGCCAGGTCCCGGGCGGCCGGGCGGGAGAACCCCTACGCCCTGCACCTGGAGGACCCCGACCCCTCGGCCGGCTACGAGGTGGCGCCGCTGCGCCCCTACGACGTCGCCCCCATCACCGACGGGGCCGCGGCGATCGTGCTGGCCGCCGGGGACAAGGCCCGCGAGCTGTGCGAGCGCCCGGCCTGGATCACCGGCATCGACCACCGCGCCGACCCGCACTCCCCGGGCGCGCGGGATCTGAGCCGCAGCGAGTCGGCCCGCATCGCCGGGGAGCGGGCCGGGGCGGCCGGGGTCGAGGTGGCCGAGCTGCACGCCCAGTTCAGCCACGAGGAACTGATCCTGCGCGAGGCGCTGAAGCTGGGCGAGGACGTGCTGGTCAACCCCTCCGGCGGGGCGCTGTCGGCCAACCCGGTCATGGCCGCCGGGCTGATCCGCATCGGCGAGGCCGCCGCCCGCATCCACGACGGGAGTGCGGGCAAGGTGCTCGGGCACGCCTCCTCCGGCCCGTGCCTGCAGCAGAACCTCGTCTGCGTCATGGAAGGAGAGCCCCGTGGGTGACCCCTGCGCCGGTCCGGCGGGCAGGTGCGCGGACCGGATCTGGGACGGGAAGGTGCGTCATGGGTAACCCGTGTGCCGTCATCGGCGTCGGGCAGACCGAGTACAGGACCCGGCGGCGGGATGTGTCGATAGCCGGGCTGGTGCGGGAGGCCGCGCAGCGGGCGCTCGAGGACGCCGGCCTGACCTGGGCCGACATCGACGCCGTGGTGATCGGCAAGGCCCCCGACCTGTTCGAGGGCGTGATGATGCCGGAGGCGTACCTGGCCGACGCGCTGGGCGCCACCGGCAAGCCGATGATGCGGGTGCACACCGCCGGGTCGGTGGGCGGCTCCACGGCGATCGTGGCGGCCGGGCTGATCCACAGCGGCGTGCACGAGCGGGTGCTGACCGTGGCCTGGGAGAAGCAGTCCGAATCCAACGCCACCTGGGCGCTGACGATCGAGTCCCCGCACAACGCGTCCCTGGTGGTGGGGGCGGGCGGCTACTTCGCCCCGCACATCCGCGCCTACATGCGGCGCTCGGGCGCCCCCGACCACATCGGCACGCTGGTGGCGGTCAAGGACCGGCTGAACGCGCTGAAGAACCCGTACGCCCACCTGAAGATCCCCGGCATCTCCCGGGAGATGGTCGAGTCCACCCCGATGCTGTGGGAGCCCATCCGCTACCTGGAGACCTGCCCGTCCTCCGACGGCGCCTGCGCGATGGTGCTGGCCTCAGAGAGCGCGGCGCGGCGCGCCCCCAACCCGCCGGCCTGGATCCTGGGCACCTCCATGCGCTCTGAGCCGATCTTCTTCGCCGGGCGGGACGTGGTGAACCCCCAGGCCGGCCGGGACGCGGCGGCCGACGTCTACCGGCAGGCCGGCATCGACGACCCGCGCCGCGACCTGGACTGCGCCGAGGTGTACGTCCCCTTCTCCTGGTACGAGCCGATGTGGCTGGAGAACCTGGGGTTCTGCGGCGAGGGCGAGGGCTGGAAGCTCACCGAGTCCGGCGCCACCGCGCTGGACGGCGACATCCCCTGGAACCCCTCCGGCGGGGTGCTGTCGTCCAACCCGATCGGCGCGTCCGGGATGATCCGCTTCGCCGAGGCCGCGCTGCAGGTGCGCGGCATGGCCGGCGAGCACCAGGTGGACGGCGCCCGCAAGGCCCTGGGCCACGCCTACGGCGGCGGCGCGCAGTTCTTCGCCATGTGGATCGTCGGCTCCGACAAGCCGTGAGCTGACGCGCCGCATCGCGGAGACCACCCCCACCCCTTTTCTCTGGGGGAGCACCCCCAGACCCCCAGACGGGCCGGGCGGCCGGGAGGCCCCCGGCCCGGCCCACCCCGATTCCGCCGGAGGTCGCCGGTATGGAGTTCAACTACGCAGATCTGTTCGAGGGGGTCGCGGACGCGATCGGGGGACGCACCGCGGCGGTGTGCGGTGACCAAAGGGTCACCTACGCCGAGCTGGACGCGCAGGCCACCCGGCTGGCGCACCACCTGCAGGAGGCGGGGGTGGAGCCGGGGCGGCACGTGGCCATCCAGCTCTACAACGGCCTGGAATACATCACCGCGTTGCTGGCCGCCCTGAAGATCCGGGCCGTGCCGATCAACATCAACTACCGGTACGTGGAAAGCGAGCTGGTCTACCTCTACACCGACTCCGACAGCGTCGCCCTGATCTACGACGTGGAGTTCGACGAGCGGGTGGCCGCCGCCGCGGCGCACGCCCCCAAGCTGCGGCACTTCATCGCGGTCGGCGGCGAGTCGGCGGTGCCCGGGGCGGTGCGCTTTGAGGACGCGCTGCGCGGCCGTTCCACTGAGCGGGACTTCCCGGTACGTTCCGGCAAAGACCTGTATATTATCTACACAGGGGGCACCACGGGCATGCCCAAGGGCGTGATGTGGGAGATGGAGCAGATGCTCCACGCCTTCTGGAACCCCACCATGCCCCGTCCCGCCAAGCCCGAGGACGTCATCGCCCAGGCCGCCGGCTCCGGCCCGCTGGTGATGATGCCGGTCGCCCCGCTGATGCACGGCGCCGCCCAGATGAACACCTGGATCGCCTGGTGGATGGGCGCCACGCTGGTGTACGTGCGCAAGTTCGACCCCGCCGAGGTCTGGCGGGCCGTCGAGCGCGAGAAGGTCAACTCCATGACCGTCACCGGGGACGCGATGGCCATCCCGCTGGCGGAAGAGCTGACCCGCAACTCCTATGACCTGTCGTCGCTGTACGCCTTCGTCTCCACCGGCGCGATCCTGACCGGCGCGGTGCGGCAGCGCTTGTCCGCCCTGCTGCCCAACCTGATGATCATGGACCGTTTCGGCTCCACCGAATCCGGTTCCACCGCCGAGGCCACCGCGGGCTCCAGCCCGGAGAAGGGGCTGAAGTTCGCCGCCGACACCGACAGCATCGCCGTGCTGGACGAGTCGCTGCGGCCCGTCGAACCCGGCTCGGGCGTGCTCGGCCAGGTCGCCCGCACCGGCCACATCCCGGTGGGCTACTACAACGACCCGGAGAAGACCGCCCGGACCTTCCCCGAGATCGACGGCAAGCGCTGGCTGCTGACCGGCGACATCGCCACCGTGGAGGCCGACGGCACCATCGCGGTGTTCGGCCGCGGCTCCCAGGCCATCAACACCGGCGGCGAGAAGGTCTTCCCCGAGGAGGTCGAGGCCGTCCTCAAAGGACACCCGGCCGTCTACGACGCGGTCGTCACCGGCGTCCCCGACGAACGCTGGGGCAACCGGGTGGCGGCGGTGGTGCAGCCGTCCGCCGGCCACACCCCCACCTTCGAGGAACTGGACGCGCACTGCCGCAAGCACCTGTCCGGCTACAAGGTGCCCCGGGTCTACGCCTTCGTCCCGGAGATGAAGCGCTCTCCGGCCGGCAAGGCCGACTACCGCTGGGCCAAGGAGGTGGCCCGGCGCGCCGCCGCCCCCGCCTGAGCGCCCCCGCGGCCCCGGGACCTGTGACGACCCGCGGGTGAGGCCGGCGAACCGCCGGGTCTGCTTCCCCGGCCCGGCGATTCGCCGGCCGGCCCGCGGCACGGAGGCCGCAATCCCCACCCCCGCCCCGCGGCCTTCCCGGGCGGGTCCGCAACAGACCTCTCAAAGGAGCGGGCGGCCGCGCCGCGACCGGCAGGCGGCGTGGCCCGACCCGTTTCTCCGAACCCGCCATCGAGACTCCGCTGCTGGCGGCCAGGGCTGCTCGCCGTATGGAGTCAGTCGAAGATTGGGATTTCGGACGCCCTGTATTGCTCCACTGCATGCGTCCGAGCAATAGAGTTCTGTAGCGGAGCCGCTACCGGACAGCGGCTCTCCGGTGGACCTTCTCGGCCCGCCCCCGGGCCGGTCCCCGCCACCGCCGGCGACGGCCGGCGGGCGGGAAGGTTCAGCGTGCGGTGATGGTGGGAGAAGAGGGTCCTGGACGTGCCGGATCGCGCTGAGGTGATCGAGGAGATGCGGGTGGCGCTGCAGCGCAGCGCCATGTGGTCGATGATGCTCCAGCACGCCGCCGCCAGCAGGGCGGGCATCAACATGACCGACTCCCAGTGCATCAACCTGCTCGTGCTGGACGGGCCGCAGACCCCCGGCAAGCTCGCCCACAGCATGGGCATCACCACCGGAGGGGCGATCACCGCCGTCATCGACCGGCTGGAGAAGGCCGGCTACGTCAAGCGCACCCGCGACCCGGCCGACCGGCGGCGCGTCATCGTGGAGCCGGTGCCCGAGGCGGTCTCCCGGGTGGCCGCCTACTTCGAGCCGATCGCCCGGGCCTTCACCGACCGCATGTCCGAGCTCACCGACGAGCAGCTGGAAGTCCTGGCGGAGTGGATCCGCTGGAGCAACGAGGCGATGCCCGGCGTGCTGGAGGAGATCGAGCGGATGCCCTGAGGGACGGCGCTTGTGCGGTGACCTCATCGCCCGGCAGGTCGCCTGGTACGGCGGCACAGACGCGGGACGGCAAGTGAGGGTCGGCACATACCGACTGGTCGGTCACTGGCTACCCTGAATGCCGTTCTGGCGCGAGTTCGAGGAGTGCGCATGCAGACCGGACTGCAGGGCAAGACGGCGCTGATCACCGGCGCCTCGCGCGGGATCGGCAAGGCCAGCGCCATGGCGCTGGCCGCAGAGGGCGCCAACGTGGTGCTGTCGTCCCGCAAGCAGGAAGCACTGGATGAGGTGGCCGCCGAGATCCGCGCGGCCCACCCCGAGGTCGGGGTGCTGGCCAAGGCCGCGCACGTGGGCGACGCCGAGCAGGCCGCCGCCTGCATGGACGCCGCGATCGCCGAGTTCGGCGGGATCGACGTGCTGGTCAACAACGCCGGCACCAACCCCTACTACGGGCCGATGGTGGACATCGACGCCGCCCGCGCCGCCAAGACCGTCGAGGTCAACCAGTTCTCCATCGTGCAGTGGACCTCGCTGGCCTGGAAGAAGTCGATGGCCGAGCGGGGCGGCGTGATCGTCAACATGGCCAGCATCGGCGGCATGGTCACCGAGGGCGGCATCGGCTACTACAACGCCACCAAGGCCGCGGTGATCCACCTGACCCGGCAGTTCGCCGTGGAGCTGGCCCCCAAGGTGCGGGTCAACGCCATCGCCCCCGGCCTGGTCAAGACCCACCTGGCCCGCGCCCTGTGGGAGCCCCACGAGGAGCGGATCAGCAAGGCGCTGCCGCTGGGCCGGCTCGGTGAGCCCGAGGACATCGCCAACGTCGTGGTCTTCCTGGCCGGCGACGCCTCCTCCTGGATGACCGGGCAGACCATCGTGGTGGACGGCGGCTCCATCGTCCGCCCGTCCATCGCCTGACCCGCCTACCGAAGGAGACGCGACCATGACCGCTCGCTGGGGCCTGACCGTCCCGATGACCGGGGTGCCGCTGGCCGAGCACCGCCAGATCGTGACCGAGCTGACCGACCTGGGCTACACCGACGTCTGGTCGGCGGAGACCAACGGCGCCGACGGCTTCACCCCGCTCGCCCTGTCCTCCCAGTGGGGGCCGGACCTGCGGCTGGGCACGGCGATCGTGCCGGTCTACACCCGCGGGCCGGCGCTGCTGGCCCAGCAGGCCGCCACGCTGGCCTCCCTGGCGCCGGGACGCTTCGTGCTGGGCATCGGCTCCTCGTCGGACACCATCGTGCAGCGCTGGAACGGCATCCCCTTCACCGAGCCCTACCAGAGGGTGCGCGACACGCTGCGGTTCCTGCGCAAGGCCCTCACCGGGGAGAAGGTGAGCGACGAGGCGCTGGGCGTGCAGGGCTTCAAGCTGGACGCGCCCCCGCCGCAGCAGCCGCCGATCGTGCTGGCCGCGCTGCGCCCGGGGATGCTGCGCCTGGCCGCCCGCGAGGCCGACGGCGCCATCACCAACTGGCTGGCCCCGCATGATGTGCGCACCGTGCGCGGGGTGCTGGGGGAGGAGCCGGAACTGCTGGCCCGGCTGTTCGTGTGCCCCACCGACGACGCCGAGAAGGCCCGCGCCACGGGCCGCTGGATGATCGCCGCGTACATGAACGTCCCGGTCTACCGGGCGTTCCACCAGTGGCTGGGCCGGGGGGACGCGCTCAAGCCGATGAACGACGCCTGGGACGCCGGCGACCGCAAGGCCGCGCTGGAGGCCATCCCCGACGAGGTGGTGGACGACCTCATCGTGCACGGCTCCCCGGCGGCCTGCCGCGACCGCATCCGCCAGTACGTGGAGGCGGGATTGACCACCCCGATCCTGGCGGTGGTGCCCGGCAGCGGCATGTCCCCGCTGGAGGCGGTCCGCGCCCTGGCCCCCTCGGCGGGCTGATCCGCCGGTGCTTCGGCCCGGCGCCCCTGGGCCGAAGCACCGGATCGCGCGCGATCTGTGTCGCGCATCACAGCGTCCGGGGGTGATCCCTGGAGCGGAAACGGTTTGCCGGGGGCGTCAGCGGGCAGGGCAAGGCGGGTCTGATGAATCGAATGTGAGGAGAACTGATCGTGCTCACGCTGACCAGCGGTGCCGTTCAGGTGATCCGTACCGTGACCGCCAACCCCGAACTGCCTCCGGAGACCGGCATCCGCATCGCGTCGGGCGTCAACGGCTCGCAGGCGCTCACCCTCTCGGTGGCCCCGGCCCCCGAGGCGGGGGACCAGATCGTCGAAGAGGGCGGCGCCCGCGTGTACCTGGAGGCCGGTGCGGCCGAGCTGCTCGCGGACAAGACCCTGGACGCCCAAGTGGACGCCCAAGGCGACGTGGCCTTCACCATCGCCGAAGGCCCCATCGCCGACGTCTGAGCGAACCCGAGGAGGGTTCGCCCCAAGACCCGCCCGGCCGGGGCGCCGAGCCGCTCGTGCCCCGGCCGGGTTTCACCCCGTCCCGGCCGCGGAAAGCGGCGCGGCGGGAAGCCCACGTGCGCCCTGAACGCGCCCTGAACCTCGAGGGAGGCCTTCCGGGCGCGGGGATCACTCGGGGAAACTCGGGTGCGGCCCCAGCGCCCAGTACTCCAGCAGGCCGTAGCCGACGTTGCCGTCGTATTCGAAACGGCCCAGGGCGTCGACCATTCCCCACATGCGGGCGGCGTCCTCTTCCTTGCGGAGGTCGTAGCTGACGCTCTGCACCTTCAGCTCCGGCCCCTGGTACATGCCGTGCCTCCAGTCCGGCTCCAGCCCGTACCCGGTGCCGACCATCAGGTGCACCGGCAGCACCGGCGTGGCGCGCACATCGAACGGCTTGCCGCCGGGCGGGGCGAACGAGAGCGTCGCGCTCTCCACCTCCCGGGTGCCCTCCCGGTAGACCGGCCGGTATTCGGGACGTCCCAGATATTCCGGATCCCGCTCGGGATCGGGCCAGATGCGGACGGCCTCCTCCAGGATCCGCCGGCCTTTGTCGTCCTCCTGGACGATGCACAGGATCGAGTGGTCCGCGAACTGCATCGGCGCATACAGCCAGTAGAACGTCCCGGGATTTTTGACCTGGATGCCGGGCGGCTCGGGCTCGCCGACCGGCCGGATGCCCCAGGAGCGGTCCCGGCAGCCCCACCACCGGTCGGGGGTGACCGTCAGGGTCTCCCCGTCCACGGTGATGGCGCCGCTCCAGCGGCCGGTCTGCGCCAGCCGCCGCGAATCGAAGATCACCCGTTCCTGCCAGCGCACGAAATGCGGCGGCTCCAGGTGGGCGGGGATGGACGCCTCCCAGGTCAGATCGAACGACAGCCCGTGCTCGGGGGCCTGCAGGCTCACCCGCAGCCGGCGCAGGCCCTCGAGCACCTCCACGTGGAAGGGGCCGACGCGGGTGTCCATCCGGTCCGCCCCCAGCTCCCGCGAGGCCCGCACCACCCGGTGCAGCGGACCGCGGCGCAGCAGCGCGAAGGCGTCGGTGACGCCCAGGTTGGGGTACTGGCCCATCCCCACCAGCAGCATCAGCTCACCGGAGAGCGGAAAGCAGTTGAAGTAGTAGCGGTCGTAGAAGTTGCGGTCGGAGGTCCCGGTGTGCCGCATGACCTCCGGCACCTGGTGGATGGGGTAGTCGTCGAGCGGCGAGAGCGTCACGCGACCTCCTTGAGGACGGTGTCCAGCAGCCGGGTGGCGGTGTTGTCGTAGGGGAAGGGATCCTCAGGGCCGATCCAGCCGAAGTCGATCATCGCCTGCCCGATCCGGGCCATCATCACGGCGAACTTGAACCCGGACAGCACCTGGTAGTACTCCAGGTCGCGCAGCGGACGGCCGAGCAGCTCCGCATAGCGCGCCACGGTCTCCTCATGGGAGGGGAACCCCGCAAGGCGCTCCGCCCCGACGCCTTCGGAGTGGTGCCGGTCCATCCACAGGTACCAGGCCAGGTCCTCCTCGGGCGCCCCGAGCACGGCGTTCTCCCAGTCCAGCACCGCCTGCGGCACCCCGTCCCGGTAGATCACGTTGCCGATCCGCGCGTCCCCCCACAGCAGGACGGGCGGGTCGGGCTCTGCGGGCCGGTTGGCCTTGAGCCACTCCAGCGCCCGCAGCGCCACCTCCTGTGGCCCCGGGTAGGCCCAGCTCAGGTAGTGCTCGTAGTAGCCGAGCCGCTGCCGGATCCCCACCGGCCCCCACTGGGGCTGGTCGAGGAACTCCAGGCCCAGCTCGTCTGCTTTCAATCGGTGCAGCCGGGCCAGGATCTCCAGCGCCGACCACCACATGGCGGCCCGCTCCCGCGGCGGCACCTGCGTCACCCAGCCGTCGGTGTGGTAGGGCGGCATGTCGGTGGGCACCCGCCCGTCCACCCGCGCCATCACGAAGAACGGCGCGCCCAGCGGCTCGTCCGACGGCTCATGCCACAGGATGGGCGGGACGGGGATGTCGGTGCGCTCGTGGAGGATCCGCATCAGGCGGTACTGCTCGGTGAAGCGGGGCTCGGGGAAGATCTGGTAGCCGGTGGGCGCCACCCGGACCACCAGTGACCGGTGCCGCCCCTCGCAGTCGGTCTCCAGCAGCAGGGTCTCGTTGGAGAACCCGCTGGTCTGCGGGATCTGCACGGAGCGGACGCGGGCGCCGGGCAGATGCCGGGCCAGCCATCCCTCCAGCAGGCGGCGGGTCTGTTCGGGGTCGCGCTGGTGGGGAACGGGCATGACCGCCTCCTCGCACCGGCCGGGTGGGGCGGGACCGGTGAAGTAGAACGTGTTCTATCAACGGCTCCCGGGAACGTCAATGAACCCCCCGGCGTCATTGCCGATGACCGCCCCGGGCGTCCGAACGCCTCGCCACGCGTGAAAGCATCGGGAGCGGAAGGAGGGAGCGATGAGGCTGACCAAACTCGGGCACTCCTGCGTTCGGCTGAGCAAGGACGAGGGGACCTTGGTCATCGACCCCGGCGGCCTGACCCCCGAGCAGGACGCCCTGGAGGGCGCCGACGCGGTGCTCATCACCCACGAGCACTTCGACCACTTCGACGAAGACCGGCTGCGGCAGGCGATGGCCGCCAACGAGCGCCTGCGGGTGTACGCCTCCCGCGTGGTGGCCTCCAAGCTGGCCGACCTGGGCGAGCGGGTGAAGAGCGTCGGCCACGGCGACGCCCTGACCGTCGCCGGCTTCGACATCCACGTCTACGGCGAGGACCACGAGATCCTCGACCCGGACGTGCCGCCCATCCCCAACACCGGCTACCTGATCGACGGCCAGGTCTTCCACCCCGGCGACGCGCTCACCGTGCCGCCGGAGCCGGTGCCCACGCTGTGCCTGCCCGGCAGCGCGCCGTGGATGAAGGTCTCCGAGATGTACTCCTACGTCAAGGAGATCGCCCCCGAACGGGCCTACGTCATCCACGACGGGATCCTCAACGACGTCGGCATCGCGGTCATGGAGAACCACGTGAGCAACGCCGCCGCCAAGGCCGGCAAGGACTACCGGCGCCTGAAGCCGGGAGAGTCGGTGGAGCTGCCTTGACGACGAGCGGTGCGATGAACCGGGGCCCCATCAAGGCGGTCTTCTTCGACATCGGCGAGACGCTGATCAACGAAGGGGAGATCTACGGCCGGTGGGCCGACTGGCTGGGGGTGCCCCGGCACACCTTCCTGGCCAAGCTGGGCGCGGTGCTGGCCACCGGCGGCACCCACATGGACCTGCTGGAGTACTTCCGCCCCGGCTTCGACCTGGAGAAAGAGGAACGGCTGCGGGCCGCCGCCGGCATCCCCGCCGGGTTCGGCCCGCAGGACCTCTACCCCGACGCCCGCGACTGCCTGGCCGCCCTGCGCGCCCAGGGCCTGTATGTGGGAGTGGCCGGCAACCAGCCGGTGCGGGCCGCCGAACAGTTCGCCGCACTGGGGCTGGAGGCGGACGTGGTGGGGATCTCCGACGTGTGGGGGCTCAGCAAGCCCGACCGGCGATTCTTCGCCCGCTGCGCCGCCGAGTGCGGCCTGCCCCCCGAGGAGATCCTGTACGTGGGGGACCGCATCGACAACGACGTCCGTCCCGCCCTGGCGTTCGGCATGCAGGCGGCCTTCCTGCGACGCGGCCCGTGGGGGCACATCCAGCACGACGAACAGGCGTTGCGCGGCTGCACCTTCGTGCTGGACGACCTTGCCGTCCTACCGGAACTGGTGGCGCGTCATAACGCCGCTTAAGGGTCATCCCCCCCGTTCCCGGGTAGGAGACGCAGAACCATCTCACCGAGGAGACACAACGTGCCCACACTGGCCGCTGAGCGGAGCGGGGTAGAGCGAGCGCATGGCTAGCACCTGGGACTGGCTCGTCGTCGACTGCGCGAACCCGCGTGCCCTGGCCGAATTCTGGAGCCGGGTGCTGAACTTCAAGATCCTGGAGGAGGACGCCGAGAGCGTTTCCCTCGGCATGGACGAGGGCACCTTCCCCAAGATCCTCTTCCTGCGGACACCCGACCCCAAGACCGGCAAGAACCGCCTGCACCTGGACCTGACCCCCGATGACCAGGCGGCCGAGGTGGAACGGATCTGCGCGCTGGGCGCCCGCCGGGTCGACATCGGCCAGGGCGAGCAGAGCTGGGTGGTCCTGGCCGACCCGGAGGGCAACGAGTTCTGCGTCCTGCGCGGCCAAGGCGGCTGAAGCCCCCGGGCGCCCGGTCAGCGGGGACGCGCCAGCGGGAAGGGGATGGTCTCGCGGATGCTCTTGCCGGTCAGGGTGATCAGCAGCCGGTCGATGCCCATGCCCATCCCGCCGGCCGGCGGCATGGCGTACTCCAGGGCGCGCAGGAAGTCCTCATCCAGCTCCATCGCCTCCGGGTCGCCCCCGGCGGCCAGCAGCGACTGCTCGGTGAGCCGCTGCCGCTGCAGGATCGGGTCGATCAGCTCGCTGTAGGCGGTGCCCAGCTCCAGCCCGAAGACGATCAGGTCCCACTTTTCGGCCAGCCGGGGGTCGGCGCGGTGCGGGCGGGTCAGCGGGGAGGTCTCGGCGGGGTAGTCGCGGACGAAGGTGGGGGCCTTGATCCCGGGCTCCACCAGCGCCTCGAACAGCTCCTGCACCAGCTTGCCCTGCCCCCAGCCGGCGTCGAACTCCAGGCCCGCCCGCTCGGCGTACTTGCCGACCAGGGACGCGGGGGTGTCGGGGGTGATCTCCTCGCCGAGGGCCCGGGAGACCGACTCGTACACGGTGATCTGGCGCCACGGCTCGGCCAGGTCGCATTCGGCGCCGTCGCGCACCACCACCGTGGTGCCCAGCGCCGCGCGGGCGGCCCGCAGCACCAGATCCCGGGTCAGGGCGGCCATGGTGTCGTAGTCGCCGTAGGGCTCGTAGGCCTCCAGCATCGTGAACTCGGGATTGTGCTTGGGGGAGACGCCCTCGTTGCGGAAGTTGCGGTTGATCTCGAAGACCTTGCCGACCCCGCCGACCAGCAGCCGCTTGAGGTACAGCTCGGGGGCGATCCGCAGGTACAGCTGCATGTTGTAGGCGTTGATGCGGGTGGTGAACGGCCGGGCCGCGGCGCCGCCGTGGATGGGCTGCAGCATGGGCGTCTCCACCTCCAGGTAGCCCAGCTCGCGCAGCCGGTCGCGGATCGCCGCCACCGCATCGCCGCGCATCCGCAGCATCCGGCGGGCCTCGTCGTTGACGATGAACTCCACATACCGCTGCCGCACCCGCGCCTCCGGGTCGGCCAGGCCGCTGCGCTTGTTGGGCAGCGGGCGCAGGCATTTGGCCGTCAGCGTCCAGCTCGTGGCCAGCACCGACAGCTCCCCGCGCTTGGAGGTGACCACCTCGCCCGCGATGCCGACCTGGTCGCCCAGGTCGATCAGGCGCTTCCAGGCCCGCAGCGAGCCGGGGACCGGCGCGCCGTCCGGCCCGTCGGGCTCCAGCCGGTCGGCCGACAGCATCACCTGGATGTCGCCGGTCTCATCGCGCAGCGTGACGAACACCAGCCGGCCGTGCTCACGGGCCAGCATCACCCGCCCGGCGATGCGCACCTGCTCGCCGGTGCGGGCGTCGGGGGGCAGGCCGCCGAAGCGGGCGCGGATGTCGGCGGCGAAATCGGTGCGGTCGAACCCCAGCGGGTAGGGGTCCATCCCGGCGGCGCGGATGTGCTCCAGCTTGGCGTGCCGCACCCGCTCCTGCTCCGACAGCCGCCGCTGCGGGGCGCGGGCGGCCTCGGCCTCCTCCTCGATCCGCTTGATCCGCCGCACCAGCTCGGGGGAGGGGGTGAGCCGGGCGGCGCGCTCCAGGCGGGGCCGGTTCAGGGTGGGCAGGAACCCCTCGGCCCGGGCGAACGCCAGCCCCAGCCGCACCAGGTCCCGGGACTGCTGGTAGCAGACGAACCGGGGCGCCCAGGTGGGGTTGTACTTGGCGTTGGCCAGGTACAGCGACTCCAGCTGCCAGAACTTGGAGGCCAGCGACAGGAACCGGTGCCAGGCCCGGGCCACCGGTCCGGCGCCCAGCTGGGAGCCGCGCTCGAACGCCGAGCGCAGCATCGCGAAGTTCAGCGACATCTTCTGCGCGCCGATCAGCGCCGCCTGCTCCGCCACCTTGGCGATCATGAACTCGTTCAGGCCGTTCTCGGCGGTGCGGTCGCGGCGCATCAGGTCCAGCGACAGCCCGTGCCGGCCCCAGGGCACGAAGCTCAGCAGGCCGCGCAGCCGGCCCTGGGCGTCGAACGCCTCGACCATCAGGCAGCGGCCGTCGGTGGGGTCGCCGAGGCGGCCCAGCGCCATGGAGAACCCGCGCTCGATGGCCCCCTCCCGCCACCGGTCGGCGCTGGCGATCAGCTGCGCCATCTCCTCGGGCGGGATCTGGGCGTGCCGGCGGATCCGCACCGTGTAGCCGGCCCGCTCCACCCGCCGCACCGCCTGGCGGACCTGGCGCATCTCCCGGCCGTCCAAGGTGAAGTCGGTCAGCTCCAAGATGGCCTCATCGCCCAGCTCCAGCGCGTCGAAGCCGTGCCGCCGGTAGACGTGCGCGGCGCGCTCCCCGGCGCTGACCACCCCGGGGATCCAGGCGTGCGCGCGGCACTCGGCCAGCCACAGCTCGATGGCCTGGTCCCAGGACTCCGGGTCGCCCAGCGGGTCGCCGCTGGCCAGCGAGACCGCCCCCTCGACGCGGTAGGAGATGGCGGCCTTGCCGTTGGGGGCGACGATGACGTTCTTGTCGCGGCGCAGCGCGAAGTAGCCCAACGAGTCCTGCTCGCCGTACTCGGCCAGCAGCCGGCGGGCGGTCAGCTCCTCGGCGGGGCTGAGCACCGCGTCGCGATGGCCCGGGCGGAACAGCGCCCAGAACGTGATGATCAGCAGGCCGGTGCCCAGCACCCCCAGCAGCAGGTTGACCCGGGTCGGCACGTCCACGTTGATGGGCTCGCCGGTCACCCCCGGCCCGCCGACGGTCTGCAGCACCACATACAGCGCGTCGGTCAGGAAGCGCCCGTCGGGGTCGCGGTTCATCAACGTGACCAGCCCGGTGCCCAGCAGCCCGCTGACCACCAGCAGCCCGGAGAACACCGCCAGCGCCAGCCGCCGGTTGGCCCGGTCGGGCAGCGCGTTGAACTCCGGACGCGCCGCCGCCAGCAGCGTCAGCACCGCCGCGTAGGCGACCACCGTGACCAGCTCGCCGGCCGCCACCGACCGGTCCGGATCGGCCGCCAGGGAGCCGACCACCAGCAGCGCGATGGCGAAGTAGCCGCCGAACAGCAGCATCAGGATCCGCCAGGCGGCCTTCTTGCGCCGCCGCACGCCCATCGACAGCAGGATCAGCAGCACCCCGTACGGCAGGCTGGCGGTGAAGCCCAGGTAGTAGATCCACTGCAGCGCCCAGATGCCGCCCAGCCGCTGGATCAGGTCCGAGGAGACGAACGCCAGGATCGACAGCACGCCCGACAGGCGGGTGTACCAGAAGAAGACGTCGGGGGCCGCTTTGGTGAGGCGCTGCCAGCCGTCACGCAGCCCGTGGCCGGCGGTGCCGGCCGGGACCTTGCTGTCAGCCGTCATCGGGCCCCCGTGGTGACTTGGCGTCGTCTTCTCTGTTCTACCGGGTCTCACTCGTGCACCCTTTGCATGCTCGGGCGTCGCGTCGGCGAACCTCGGCCGTCACTGCGGCGTCGTAAGTATGAGGGAACTCGCGTGCCCCCTCCGAGGTTGTCAGCAATTTCTCGATATGGTCGCGCATATGCCGAACGACACCGCCGGGGAGAGACTGCTTGCCCGGCGCTACCGCCTGTTGGCCCCGGTCGGGCACGGCGGCATGGGGACTGTATGGCACGCCCACGATGAGGTCCTCGGACGTGACGTGGCGGTGAAGGAGGTCATCCTGCCGCACGGCCTCACCGAGGAGGAGCGCGCCGTCCAGTACAAGCGCACGTTCCGTGAGGCCCGCACCGCGGCGCGGCTCGGCCATCCGGGCGTGGTCACCGTCTACGACGTGGTCGAAGAGGACGGCCGGCCGTGGATCGTCATGGAGCTGATCCGGGCCCGTTCGCTGGACCAGGTGATCAAGCAGGAGGGGCCGCTGGATGTGCGGCGGGCCGCCGAGATCGGCCGGCAGATGCTGGCCGCCCTGCACGCCGCGCACGAGGCCGGGGTGCTGCACCGCGACGTCAAGCCCAGCAACGTGCTGGTGACCACCGGCGACCGGGCGGTGCTGACCGACTTCGGTATCGCCGTCGCCACGGGGGACGCCACCCTCACCCAGACCGGGCTGGTGATGGGCTCGCCCGCCTACATCGCCCCCGAACGCGCCCGCGGCAAGACCGCCGGGCCGGCCTCCGATCTGTGGTCGCTGGGCGTCACCTTGTACGCCATGCTCGAGGGCCGCTCCCCGTTCGAACGGCCCGAGCCGATGGCCTCGCTGGTGGCGGTCATCTCCGACGACCCGCCGCCGCCCCCGCACGCCGGCCCGCTCGCCCCGGTGATCGAGGGCCTGCTGCGCAAGGACCCCGAGGAGCGGATGAGCGCTCCTGAGGCCGGGATGCTGCTGGATGAGATCGTCCGCGCGGAATCCGTCGACGCCCAGTACACCCGGCCGGTGGAACCGCCGCCGGAGCCCGCCGCCCTCGCCGATCCGCTGCAGACCCGCACCGACGGCGGTGAGTCGCTGCAGACCCGGGCCGAGGACGCCGAGGCGCTCAAGACCAGGGCCGACTCCGCCATGCCCGCCCCGCCGACGGCGGCGGCCGAGCTCGCCCCGCCGGCCGGCACGGCGCCCACCGCCCGCGGCGGCGGACGCCAGACGGCGATCCTGGTGGGGGCGGTCGTGGTGGCGCTGCTGCTGGTGATCGGCGCGCTGTGGATGGCCCGCGGCGGCGGCGAGAGGTCCGGCCGCACCGAGCGGCCCGCCGGTGCGGCGACGGCCGGCCAGGAACCGCCCGCGACGACCCACGCCGCCACGGTCAGCGCCGCGCCCGCGGAGGCGACGCAGGAGGTCCCCGAGGACTTCCGCCGCTATGAGGACTCCACCGGGTTCGTCATCGCGGTCCCCGAGGACTGGGAGGGCCCCGAGCGCCGCGGCAGCAGCGTGTTCTTCCGCGGCGACGACGGCGCCTACGTCCAGATCGACCAGACCACGGACCCCAATCCCAGCGCTCTGAAGGACTGGCAGGACCTGGAGGCCGCGGTCAAGGGCGACGGCAGGTTCCCCGGCTATCGGCGGCTGCGGCTGGAGCCGACCGGCGACCACCCTCCCATCCCCGACACCGGCGACGGCAGCAAGTCGGCCGACTGGGAGTTCACCTGGCAGTCCGGCTCCGGCCGGATGCACGGCCTGAACCGGGGCTTCGTGGCCGGCGACCGGGGGTATGCGATCTTCCTGGTGCTGCCCGAGGAGGAGTGGGACAAAGAACGCCCCGAGCTGGAGCCGATCTTCAGCTTCTTCGAGCCCGCCGACTGACGCCCGGCGGAATCCGACACTCCTTGAGGGGATCGGCCGATCATGACGAGTGCGCAGCCGGGGGAGGCTGAGGCGGGACGCCGGATCGCCGGCCGCTACCGGCTGGTGGAGATGCTCGGCCGAGGCGGCATGGGCACCGTCTGGCGGGCCCGCGACGAGATGCTCGACCGCGAGGTGGCGGTCAAGGAGGTGCTGGTCCAGGCCGGGCTGAGCGAGGAGGAACGGCGCGGCGTGCGGGAGCGGACGCTGCGCGAGGCCCGGGCCGCCGCCCGGCTCAGCCACCCCGGCATCGTCACCGTGCACGACGTGGTGGACGAAGACGGCCGCCCGTGGATCGTCATGGAGCTGGTCCGGGCGCGTTCGCTGGCGGAGATCCTCGCCGCGGAGGGGCCGTTGCCGCCCGAGCGGGTCGCCGGCATCGGCCGGCAGCTGGTGGCGGCCCTGCGCGCCGCCCACGCCGTGGGGATCTTGCACCGTGACATCAAGCCCGCCAACGTGCTGGTCACCGACGAGGGACGGGCGGTGCTGACCGACTTCGGCATCGCCCGGGTGGAAGGCGACACCGCGCTCACCCGCACCGGGTCGCTGGTCGGCTCGCCCGCCTACATGCCGCCCGAGCGGGCCAGGGGCGAGCCCGCCATCCCGGCCTCCGACCTGTGGTCGCTGGGCGCCACCTTGTACGCCGCCTGCGAGGGACGCCCCCCGCACGACCGTCCCGATGTCATGGCGGTGCTGGCGGCCGTCATGAACGAGGACCCGCCGCCCCCGCGCCGCGCCGGCCCGCTGACCCCGGTGCTGAGCGGGCTGCTGGTGCGCGACCCGGTGCGCCGGCTGACCGCCGCGCAGGCGGAGGAGATGCTGGCGCGGGTCGAAAGCGGCGCCCGGCCGGTTCCGCCCCCGCCGCCGCAGGCCCCGCCCGCGACCGTTCCGGCGCCCCAGCCCTTCCCGCAGACCGTCCAGACCGTCCCCGCCGGCGGCTCCTCGACCAACCTGGGCATGCTGATCCTGGTGGGCGTGCTCACCACCTTGGTGACCGTGCTGGCCGGCATCCTGATCGTGCAGATGAACTCCGGCGGCGGCCAAGGCGGCGGCGCGGTCCGGCAGCAGTCCGGCCAGGTGAGCGGGCCGGAGCAGCCGCAGCCCCCGGCGACCGGCGTCCCCGCGGAGCGGCCCTCGCCCTTCCCGACCCCCACGGCGTCGCTGCTGCCCGAACTGCAGCCGGTGAGCGGGCCCGGCGGCTACCGGATCTCGGTGCCGGCGGGCTGGGTCCGCTCCGAAGAGGGCAACAGCGTGTTCTGGCGTTCCTCCTGGGGCGCCTACGTCCAGGTCGACCGGACCGAATGGAGCGGCGACCCGGCCGACCACTGGGAGCGCTGGGAGCGCGCCGTGATCCGGGGGAACATCCTGCCCGGCTACCGCCGCATCGACCTGCGCCGTCCCACGGGGCTCGGCTACGACGCCGCCGATTTGGAATTCACCTGGACCCGGGACGGAATTCCCATGCGCGGCATTGACCGCGGGACCATCGTCAACGGGCAGCCTTACGCGGTGTTCGTCGCGATCCCGCAACAGCACTGGGAGGTCAACCGCGAAAGGGTGAACAATATCCTCGACACGTTCCGGCCCTGACCGGCCGGAGGCATCGCAGGAGGGACTCGCGCGTCCCAGACGGGGGACCATTCAGATATGGCGCAGGGGCAGCAGGGTCATCTGCTCGGCAACCGCTACCGTCTCGACCGGGTGGTCGGCCGCGGCGGGATGGGGACCGTCTGGCAGGCCTACGACACCATGCTCGGCCGCGAGGTGGCGGTCAAGGAGGTGCTGCTGCCGCCGGGACTGAGCCAGGAAGAGCGCGACGTCCTGTATGAGCGGACCTTCCGGGAGGCGCGGGCCTCGGCCCGGCTCAACCACCCCGGCGTGGTCACCGTCCACGACGTGCTCAACGAGGGCGGCCGGCCCTGGCTGGTGATGGAGTTCGTGCGGGCCCGCTCGCTGCAGGACCTGATCGACGAGGGCCCCATCTCGCCGCGCCGGGCCGCCGAGATCGGCCGGCAGACCCTGGAGGCGCTGCGCCACGCGCACAGCAAGGGCATCCTGCACCGCGACGTCAAGCCCAGCAACGTGCTGATCACCGACGAGGGGCGGGCGGTGCTGACCGACTTCGGCATCGCCCAGATGGAGGGGGAGTCCACCCTCACCCAGACCGGGCTGGTGATGGGCTCGCCCGCCTACATCCCGCCGGAACGGGCCCAGGGCCACCGGGCGGTGCCGGCCTCCGACCTGTGGTCGCTGGGCGCCACCCTGTATGCGGCGGTCGAGGGGCGCTCCCCTTACGAGCGCGCCGATGCGATGGCGTCGCTGTCGGCGGTGCTCACCGAGCCGGTGCCGCCGCCGCGCAACGCCGGGCCGCTGACCGAGGTGCTGATGGGGCTGCTGGCCCGCGAGCCGATGTACCGACTGACCGCCGACCAGGCGCTGCCCAAGCTCGCCGAGGTGGCGAGCATGCCCCAGGCCCGGCCCCGGCCCGTCGCGCCGCCGCCCCAGGTGCGCGAGTTCTCCACGGTGCTGGATGAGACCAAGCTGGATGAGACCAAGGTGGACGAGCCGCTGAGCGGCCCGTCCCCCCGGCGGTCCTCCGCGCAGCAGGTCGGCGGCCCGCTGTCCCGGCAGCCGCTGAGCCGGCCGCACTCTCCTCCCTCGGTCGGCTACGGCCCGCCCCCGCCGCTGCCGCCCCAGATGGAGGAGACCGTCGTCGACTCACCCGATCTGGAGGCCACCACCCGGGACGACTCCGGGCCGCGCAGGCAGCCCCCGCCGCCGCACTCCGGCTCCCAGCCCCGCACCCTGGTGCAGGGGGACTGGGCGCCGCCTCCCTACGCCCCCGTGAACTGGCCGCAGCCCTCGGCGCAGCACCAGTCGCTGCGGCCGGTGAACCGGTACGAGCGCGAGCGCACCAAGACCGTCGTGATCGTCACCGTCGCGGCGATCCTGGTCGTGGTCGCGGTGCTGGCCGGGGCGTTCATCCTGCGCGACCGGCTCAACTCCTCCGCCCCCGCCCCCGGCGTCTCAGGCACCGCCACCGTCCGGATCTGACCGGCCGCGGCGCTTCTCCCGCACTCCTTCCCACCGGAGGGCCACTTCCCCACGTTTCAACGCCGGCCCCGGGGAAGCCCGCAGAGGGAGGAAGACAGGGAGGAGAACCGTATGGCGCTCACCGTAGGGGATTACGTGCTCAAACGGCTCCGGGACTGGGGCGTGGAGCACGTCTTCGGCTACCCCGGCGACGGGATCAACGGGCTCATCGCCGCCTTCGGCAAGGCCGGCGACGAGCCGCGGTTCGTGCAGAGCAGGCACGAGGAGATGGCGGCCTTCCAGGCCGTCGGCTACGCCAAGTTCGGCGGCCGGGTGGGGGTGTGCATGGCCACCAGCGGGCCCGGCGCGATCCACCTGCTCAACGGCCTGTACGACGCCAAGCTCGACCACGTGCCGGTGGTGGCCGTCGTCGGCCAGACCGACCGCGCCGCCATGGGCGGCAACTACCAGCAGGAGGTGGACCTGCTGTCGCTGTTCAAGGACGTGGCGAGCGCCTATGTGCAGATGGCCACCGTCCCCGAGCAGCTGCCCAACCTGATCGACCGGGCGCTGCGGATCGCGCTGGCCGAACGCGCCCCCACCTGCGTGATCATCCCGGCCGACCTGCAGGAGGAGACCTACCGGCCGCCCGAGCACGCCTTCCGGCAGGTGCCGTCTTCGGCGCCCGGCTACGTCCGCCCGCTCACCCGGGCGCCGCAGCCGGAGCTGGAGCGCGCCGCCGAGATCCTCAACGCCGGCAGCAAGGTGGCGATCCTGGTCGGCCAGGGCGCCCGCGGTGCCCGCCGGGAGGTGATGGAGGTCGCCGAGCTCACCGGCGCCGGGGTGGCCAAGGCGCTGCTGGGCAAGGACGTGCTGCCCGACGACCTGCCGTATGTGACCGGGTCGATCGGGCTGCTGGGCACCCGGCCCTCCTATGAGCTGATGCGCGACTGCGACACGCTGCTGATCGTCGGCTCGAACTTCCCCTACACCCAGTACCTGCCGGAGTTCGGGGCCGCCCGCGCGGTGCAGATCGACGTGGACGGCCGGATGATCGGGATGCGCTACCCCACCGAGGTCAATCTGGTGGGGGACGCCGCCGAGACGCTGCGGGCGCTGATCCCGCTGCTGCGCCGCAAGGAGGACCGCTCCTGGCGGCGTACGGTGGAGCACAACGTGGCCCGCTGGTGGGAGGTCGTGGAACGGCAGGCCCACCTGGAGGCCGAGCCGATCAACCCGATGCGCCTGTTCTGGGAGCTGTCCTCCCGGCTGCCCGACAACGCCATCGTCACCGCCGACTCCGGCTCGGCCGCCAACTGGTACGCCCGCGACCTGCGGTTCCGCGGCCAGGTGCGGGGCTCGCTGTCGGGCACGCTGTCCACCATGGGGCCGGGCGTGCCGTACGCCATCGGCGCCAAGTTCGCCTGCCCCGACCGCCCGGCGATCGCGCTGGTGGGGGACGGGGCGATGCAGATGAACGGGCTGGCCGAGCTGATCACGGTGCAGCGCTACTACCAGCGTTGGGCCGATCCCCGCCTGGTGGTGGCGGTGCTGCACAACAACGACCTCAACCAGGTGACCTGGGAGCTGCGGGCGATGGGCGGGGCGCCGAAGTTCACCGAGTCCCAGAGCCTGCCGGAGGTGCCGTACGCGGCGTTCGCCCGTTCCCTCGGCCTGGAGGGCATCGAGGTGGACAAACCGGAGGCGATCGGGCCGGCCTGGGAGCGGGCGCTGAGCGCCGGCCGCCCGGCCGTGCTGGATGTGCGGGTGGACCCCGACATTCCGCCGATCCCCCCGCACGCGGAATTCGAGCAGCTCAAGGACGTGGCCGAGGCCATCATCAAGGGCGACCCCGATTCTTGGGGCGTGATCCGCAAAGGTCTGAAGACCAAGGCCCAGGAGATGATCCCGGGCAAATGGCGCTGAGCGCGGCCCTGCGGCCGCGCCACAGGTGAACGGTGTGCGGCGGTCTTGAAACATTTCGGGAACAAGGCCGTTCGCACCCCGTTACCGGTGGGATGTTCACGTCGGCCGTATCATCGTTTTCAACTTTCACCCGTCTCTTGTGCGCGGCGACAGCCGGAGCGTCCCAGCGTTGGTGCGCCGACCGTGATCGAGCAGGACGGAAATGCGCAAGAATGGGGGGTGTATGTAGGGAGGCCGACTTGTCCGGCGATGTGCGGATCACCGTTACCCGGACTTTGAGCAAAGACCAGCAGGAACGCCGGACACGGCTGATCGATGCCGCCCGGGAGCTGGCGCTGCAGGGCGGCTATCACGCCGTGACCATGCACGATGTGGCCGACCGGGCGGGGGTGGCCCGCGCCACCGTCTACCGCTACTTCGCCACCAAGGACCACCTGCTCACCGAGGTCGCCGCGGTGTGGGCGCACGAGGTCACCGGCGACACCGTCGCGCTGGCGGTGGGGGAGACCCCGGCCGAGCGCCTGACCGCCCTGCTGGGGCGCATCGTGGAGGTGGCCGCCGCCAACCGCACGCTGACCTCGGCGATCGTGCAGGCCGTCACCTCCGAGGACCCCAGCGTGGAGGACGCCCGCACCGAGCTGTTCCTGCTGATCCGCGATCGCCTGGCGCAGGCGATCGGCGCCCCGGTGCCCGAGCGCACCGACATCGAGATCGTGCTGGGGCATGTGCTGCTGGCGGCGCTGATCTCGCTGACCTCGCTGAGCCGCCCCATGGAGGAGGTCCGTGACATGGTCACCACCGCGGCCCGGCTCGTCATGGCCGGGGTGGTGCCGCTGCCGCAGGGCGAACCCGTCGAATCCTGCTGAAACCTGCCGGAACCTGTAATTTCCTGACAAAGGCTTCCGGCAAAAAGGGCGGCCGGTAGCGTTCCGGGCATGAGCAACCCGCTGCTGTTCCTGGTGGCCGCCGTCACCCTGGTGGCCATCCCCGGCCCGAACCACCTCTACATCATCACCCGCAGCATCGCAGAGGGACGGCGGGCCGGCATCGCCTCGGCGCTGGGGGTGGAGACCGGCACCCTGGTGCACGTGAGCGCCGCCGCCGTCGGGCTGTCGGCGCTGGTGGCGGCCTCGGCCACGGCGTTCGGGGCGCTGCGGTACGCCGGCGCCGCCTACCTGGTCTATCTGGCGATCCGCACCTTCCGCAGCCGGCACGACCTGGCCGAACCCGCCCTGCGCCCGCAGCCGCTGCTGCGGATCTTCCTGGACGGGCTGCTGGTCAACCTGTTCAACCCCAAGGTCATCTTGTTCTTCCTGGCGTTCTTGCCGCAGTTCGTCGACCCGGCGGCCGGTTCGATCCCCGCCCAGATCACGGTGATGGGGCTGGTGACCGCGGCGATCGGGCTGACCTCGGACCTGGTGTACGTGCTGGCCGCCGGGTCGCTGGGCGCCTGGCTGCGGGCCCGGCCCGCCTTCCGCCGCCGCCAGGCCTATGCGACCGGGGTGGTCTACCTGGGCCTGGGCGCCGCGGCGGCCCTGGCCGGCCCCGGCCCCCGGCGGCCGTGAGCGTCCTTGAGCAGGGGTGACAGAAAAATCGCGAGACTTCGCCCCTGGCTGCATAGTGCGTGGATGCGACAACGGGCACGATCTGTCACAGCGGCCGCGAGAACCGTTTCCGGTGGGGTTCTCGCGGCCGTTTTTGTCATCCGATTGACAAAACTCCAGGTCGATTGTGTCTTCGTTCATGAAGTGGGCTGAATCACATCGGAGTAACTTCCGTGGAACCGCGACTGCCGACCATGGAGGTACGACCGGTGAGCACCGCCGCCGCGCAACGCGACACGCTCCAGCCCTGGACGGGAGTCCCATCCGAGGTCGCCGACCTGTGCCGGCCCTACCTGGCGGAAGTGGCCGAGGAGATGATCGAGGAGATCCAGCGGGGCGTGCCCGAGTACGCCCGCCCGCTGGATGAGGACTACATGCGGATGGTGCGGCTGGCGGTGGAGGGGGCGCTGAACCAGTTCGTCGACCTGATCGGCGACGCAGAGGCCTCCTGGGAACCGGTCGCCGCCGTCTACCGGGAGATCGGCTGGGCCGAGGCCCGGGAGGGCCGCAGCCTGGACGCGCTGCAGACCGCGCTGCGGCTGGGCGCCCGGGTGGCCTGGCGGCGCCTGGCCGCCGAGGCCGAGAAACTCAACGTCAGCCGGCGCACCCTGGGCCGCCTGGCCGAGGCGATCTTCGCCTTCCTGGACGAGATCGCCGCCGCCGCCACCCAGGGCTACAACCAGGCCCGCGCCCAGGTGGCCGGGGAGCTGGAGCACCGCCGCCGCCGGCTGCTGGACCTGCTGCTGGCCGACCCGCCCGCCGCCCCGCAGGCGATCACCGACCTGGCCCGGGTGGCGCAGTGGCGGGTGCCGCAGACCATCGCCGCGGTGGCGCTGGCCGAGCGCGGCGGCGAGCGCTACGCCCACCCCTCGCTGCCGCCGGACGTGCTGGTCGATGTCAACCGGCGGGAACCCTGCCTGATCGTCCCCGACCCCGAGGGCCCCGGCCGGTACCGGATGCTGGAGGGCGGGCTGCGCGACTGGGTGGCCGCGATCGGCCCCACCGTGCCGGTGTCGGAGGCGGCCAAGTCGCTGCGCTGGGCCCGGGAGGCGCTGGCGCTGGCCCGCCGCGGGGTGCTGCCGGCCGACCGGCCGGTGCGCTGCGTGGACCACATGCCCACGCTGGTGATGTTCAAGGACGAGGAACTGATCCGCATCGTCGGCGAACGGCGGCTGGCCCCGCTGCAGAAGGTCCGGCCCCGGCACCGCGAGCGCCTGGCGCGCACCCTGCTGGCCTGCCTGCAGAGCGGGTTCAACGCCACCGAGGTGGCCGCCCGGCTGCACGTCCACCCGCAGACCGTCCGCTACCGGCTGCACCAGCTGGAGGAGCTGTTCGGGCGGCAGCTCTACGACCCCGACATCCGGCTGGAGCTGGAGATGGTGCTGCACGTGTGGCTGTTTCACACTCAAGAGGCCGACCAGCCGCCCGCCAACGTGATCTCCTTGAAGGGGACCCGCTCCGTCCCGTTCCCCCCGGCCGCCGCGGCCCATCGTCCCTGAACGGAGAAGTCCGGTGAACCCTCTGCGACGGCCGGGCCGCAGGCCCCTCCCATGAGCGCCGACACCGCCGCGATCACGGACCCGCCGCTGCCGCGCAGCCGGCTGCTGGGCTACAGCATCGGCTCGGTGGGCACCGGGGTGTTCTCCACGGTGCCCGGTCTGCTGCTGCTGTACTACCTCACCGACGTGCTGGGGGTGTCGGCGGCGATCGCCGGGGCGGCGCTGGTCCTCCCCAAGGCCTGGGATGTGATCCTCAACCCGATCGTGGGCGCCGCCAGCGACCGCGAGGCGGTGCGCACCGGGCGGCGGAGCCGGCTGCTGCTGACCGGGGCGGTCGCGCTGCCGGTGCTCTTTGCCGCCATGTTCGCGGTGCCGGGCTCCTCTCCCGCGCTGGCCGCGGCCTGGGTCATGACGGCCTTCCTGCTGGCGGCCTCGGCGTTCGCCTGCTTCCAGGTGCCCTACGTGGCGCTGCCCGCCGAGATCTCTCCCCGGCCCGACCAGCGCGCCCGGGCGATGACCTGGCGGATCGTGGCCGTCACATTCGGGATCTTGGTGGGCGGCGGGCTGGCCCCCGTCGTGGTGGAGGCGGCCGGGGGAGGCCGGGCCGGCTATGCGCTGATGGGCGTGCTGGTCGGGCTGGTGATGGCCGTCGTGATGCTCACCTCCGTCCGCGCCACCCGGTGGATCCCCTCCCGGAGCGGGCCCCGGCCGCTGGGCCTGGTCGCCGCGCTGCGCACCGCCTGGGGCAACCGGCCGTTCTTCGCGCTGCTCGGCTCGGCCATCCTCCAGTTCCTGGCGGTCGCCGTCATGCTCGCCGGCGCCCCGTACGCGGCCACCTACCTGCTCGACGACTACGGGCTGACCTCGGCGATGTTCGTCTGCCTGGTCGCCCCCAGCGCACCGGCCGTCCCGGTGTGGAACCGGCTGGCCGCCCGCTACGGCTACGTCCGCTGCTATGCCGTCGCGGCCGCGGCGTACGCGGCGGGCGCCGCCGCCCTGTACCCGGCGCTGCGGGCCGGCTCGATCCCGGCGGTGCTGGCGCTGGCCGGGCTGCTGGGGATCTGCTACGCCGCCCTCCAGCTGCTGTCGTTCTCGCTGGTGCCGGAATCGGTGCACGCCGACAGCGACCGCACCGGGCACGCCCAGGCCGGGGCGTTCACCGGAGTGTGGACCGCCGCGGAGACCGCCGCGATGGCCGCCGGACCCGGGGTGTTCGCGCTGGTGCTGGCGCTCAGCTCCTACCGGGCCTCCGACTTCGACGAACCCGTCGTCCAGCCGGACAGCGCCCTGACCGGCCTGGCGGTGGGCTTCACCTGGCTGCCCGCCGCGCTGATGCTGGTCAGCCTCCCCCTGCTGCTGGCCTACCGGAACCTGGCCGCCCGCCGGTACCGTGCCCATGCCGGGCGGCGGACCCGCTGACCCGCGCGGAGAAGGTGCACGGAGGAACGACCCATGCTGCCGGAAACCGGCCGCCCGGCCGACGACATCCTCGCCGAGCTGGCCCGCCTGAAGGAAACCGACCTGCCCGTCCGGGGCGGCAAGGTCACCGCCTACGTCTACGACACCGGGCGGCCGCAGGTGCACGAGCTGGCGGCCCGCGCCTACCTGGAGATGCTGGAGGTCAACGGCCTGGACCCCACCGCCTTCCCCAGCATCGTGGCCCTGGAGCGCCAGGTGATCGCCGCGGTGGCCGGGCGGCTCGGCGGCGGCGCGGCCACGCCGGGCATCTTCACCAGCGGCGGCACCGAGTCGATCATGCTGGCGGTCAAGGCGGCCCGCGACGCCCGCCCGGCCGGCGGCGCACGCCCCCAGCTGGTGGCGCCGGTCACCGCCCACCCCGCCTTCCACAAGGCCGCCCACTACCTGGGCCTGGAAGTGGTGGGCGTCCCGGTGGACCCGGTGACCTTCCGCGCCGACCCGGCGGCCATGGCCGAGGCGATCACCGACCGCACGGCGCTGGTCGTCGCCTCCGCCCCGTCCTACCCGCAAGGAGTGATCGACCCGGTCCCCGAGATCGCCGCCGCGGCCTCCGCGCGGGGCGTGCCGTGCCATGTGGACGCCTGTGTCGGCGGCTGGCTGCTGCCGTGGCTGCGGGAGGCGGGCGCGGACGTCCCGCCGTTCGACCTGTCGGTGCCCGGCGTCACCTCCCTGTCCTGCGACCTGCACAAGTACGGGTACGCGCCCAAGGGCGCCTCGGTGCTGCTGTTCGCCGACGAGGCGATGCGCCGCCGCGCCTACTTCGCCTCGGCCGAATGGCCCGGCTACACCGTCATCAACTCCACCGTGCAAAGCAGCAAGGGCGCCGGGCCGCTGGCCGGGGCCTGGGCCACGCTGCAGGCCCTCGGCGCGGCCGGCTACCGGGAGCTGGCCAAGGCCGCGCTGCGGGCCGCCCGGCGGGTGATCGACGGGGTGGCGCGCATCCCCGGGCTGCGGGTGCTGGGCTCACCGGACGCCGCGCTGGTGGCCATCGCCGCCGACCCGCCGCTGGATGTGTTCGTGCTGGCGGATCAGGCCCGCCGCCGCGGCTGGTTCCTGCAGCCGCAGCTGTCGTATGCCGGCATTCCCGCCAACATTCACCTGACCTTGACCGGGGTCAGCCTCGCCGGGGTGGACGAGCTGCTGAAGGTGCTGGCCGAGTCGGCGCAGGCCGCCCGCGCCGCCGGCCCGCCCCAGGTGCCGGACGGGCTGGTGGAGGCGCTGCGCTCGCTCGACCTGGACGCCGTCGACGACGCCGGCTTCGCCGAGCTGCTGGCCTCCGTGGGGGTCTCGCTCGACGGCGGCGCCCAGCCCGACATGGCGGTGGTCAACACCGTGCTGGACGCCCTGCCGCCCAGCACCCGCGAGGCGCTGCTGGTGCGGTTTCTGTCCGTGCTCTACCGCGACATCTGACCCGGCGCGCCCGGCCTGCGGGTCACTTCAGCCGGGTCAGCCGGGTGAGCAGGCCGGGTCCGTTCAGATCCTGCGCCAGCTCCAGGGGGAAGCGCAGCGGCTCGGCGCCGTCGTTGCCGACCAGCACCGCGCCGACCTGCCGGCCCTGGGAGCCCTGCTTGGGCGGCGTGCCGTCGACGTCCAGACGCACCGTCAGACCGGGCCAGCCGACCACGGTGATCGGCCGGGCGGCGGCCAGCGGGGTCCGCCCGCCCAGCCCGTCGTCGATCTCGGCGGCCGGCTGCCCGGCCTCCACCAAGGTGGCGGAGGTCAGCGCGTTCTGCGCGGCGGCCACCAGGTGCCGCGCGACGACCATCGCGTCCAGGGCGCTGCCGGCCCGGCCGTGCTGGCCCATCACCGCACCGATCATCAAGGTGTCCACCCCGGCCACCTGCCTGCGGGCGGCGAAGACGAAGTTGCCGCCGGCCGCGTCGGTGTAGCCGGTCTTGCCGCCCACGATCCCGTAGTTGCCGAGCAGCACATTGCCCGCCGGGCGCACCGGCCCGCCGTCTTCGGGGTCATAGACGCGCTCGGCCACGATCTCGGCGAAGGCCGGTATCCGCATCGCCGCCCGCAGCAGCTTCACCTGGTCGGCGGCGGTGCTCACGGTGCCGGAGTCATAGCCGCTGGGGTCGGTGTAGCGGGTGTTGTGCATGCCCAGCTCTTTGGCGGTGGCGTTCATCTTGGCGACGAACGCCGAGATGCTGCCGGAATCCCAGCGGGCCAGCTCGTGCGCGATGTTGTTGGCCGACACCACCATCAGCGCTTCCAGCGCCTTGCGTTCGGTGAAACGCTGCCCGGCCCGCACGTCCACGTGCGACTCGCCGCGCTTTTTGCGGAAGGGCAGCCGGGCCGCCTCCTCGGCGGAGATGGTGAAGGTCGGGCCGTCCTCGCCGGGCTCCAGCGGGTGGTTCTTCAAGAACACATAGGCCGTCATCACCTTGGCCACGCTGGCCGTGGGGATCGGCCGCTGGTCCTGGGTGGCGCCCATCGTGCCGATGCCCTCCACATCGAGCACGGCCTGCCCGGACCGCGGCAGCGGCAGCACCGGCGCACTGCCCTGGAAGGTGTGCGAGGACGGCAGCGTCAGCCGCAGCGTCGGCTCCGGCAGCGGCCTGACGAACTGCACGGTGACGGCCGCCACCAGCAGCACCGCCAGCACGGCCGCCGTGATCAGCGCCCGGCGCCGCCCCTTGCCGGGCCGCTCGGGCTCGGGCGCCGGCCGCGGGCTCTCCGGCGGCACCCGGTCCGGGGCGGTCCGCTCCGCCTCCTGCGGGCCTGCCTCCGCGGCGGCGGGCTTCTCCCAGGGCGGGGCCACCGGGACGAGGGCTCCCGACTGCGGCGCGGGCGTCTCCGCCGAATGCGCCCGGGACCGGCGGTCGTCCGGCGGGGACGTCCGCGGCTCGGCGAGAGCCTGCGGCGGGCCGGCCGGCTCCGAGGGCCGCTCCTCCCGGTAGGGCCGGAACTCAGGAACCGTCCACCGGTCGTCGTCGGCCAGCGGCGGCGCGAACCGCCGCGACGGCAGCAGCGCCCGCGTGGGCGCCGCACCGCCCGGATCCGTCCGGTCCCGCTCCGCGGCCGGTTCTTCCGGCACGGGCCTGCCGGGAGCCGTACCGGTGCGCGGGGCGGCGGGCGCCTGCGCGCGAGGCTCATCCGAAGGACGGGACTCGGGTGAAACCGCTGTGGAAGGCGCGGCTTCAGCGCGCGAGTCAGACGACGATCGCGTGCGAGGTCCGGCCGAGGGCGCGGGGCCGCGCGAAACCGTTCCGGAGAAGTCGTCCTCGGTGTGCGGTCCGGCCGGCGCCTGTGCGCGAGGCCGGGCCGGGGATGTGGGTTGGGGCGGGGCCGTGTCGGAGAGGTCCTCCTCGGTGCGCGGCTCGGCCGACGCTTGTGCGCGAGGTCGGGCCGAGGGCGTGAATTCACCCGAAGCCGTCCTGGGAAGGCCGCCTTCGGTGTACGGCTCGGCCTCCGTTTGCACGCGGGGTTCGGTCGGGGCCGTGTCGGAGCGGTCGTCCTCGGTGTGCGGCTCGGCCTCCGTTTGCACGCGGGGTTCGGCCGGGGGAGTGGGCTCGATGTGCGGCTCGGCCGGTGCCTGTGCGCGAGGTTGAGCCGAGGGCGTGAATTCACCCGAAGCCGTCCTGGAAGGACCGCTGTCTGTGTGCGGCTCGGCCAGGGACGTAGGTTCCGGTGAGGTCGTGTCGGAGGGGTCGTCCTCGGTGCGCGGCCCGATCGGTGCTTGGGCGCCAGGTTCGGCTGAGACCGTTCCAGAAGGCGCGGCTTCGGTGCGCGGGGCGGCCGATGTCCCGGGCGAGGGCGGCGTCGGCTCCGTGCGGGTGCCGGCCGGGGCCTCGTTTTCGGAGACGTCGGGCTTGCGGGGACGTTCGGGTTCGGAGGCCGTGGCCTCGGGCGAGGGCGACTGCGGGACGTCGGCGTACCACTGGCGGGCCGACTCGGGCATCTCCCGCTCGCCGGTCTGCTCGGCCTTCCGCTCCGGTGCGGCCTCGGCGTCCCGGTCGGATGCCCCGGCCTGTGGCGCCTCGCCGGAGGAGACCGGCTCGTCCGGTTCCGCCTCGTCGTCGGCGGGCTCGTCCTGGGACGCGGCGGCCTGCTCCTCGCCGTCCTCTCCTTCGGCGGCGCCGGACGGCTCATCCGGCCGCTCGTCCTGCGGATCCTCTGCGTCGGGTCGCTCGTCCGGGGCGTCGCCCTGCGATTCGGCGTCGGCCGTCGCGGAGGGGGCCGGCTCCCTCCGGACGGGCGCCCACGAACCGTCCAAGGCGGCGGAGGGTTCGCTCTCCTCCGGTGACTTCTGCGAGCCCTCCCGGTCGGCCTCGTCCTGCTCGGAACCCTCCGCACCAGCGGCCTCCGCCTCGGCGTTCAGGGTTTCGGCGGGCGTCGCGGAGGAAGAAGCGCCGGGACCGTCCTCGTCACGGCGGACCGTCCACCGGCCCGCGGCGTTGGTCGGAGGGGACGCCGGCTCTTCATCCTCGGAGAGCACGCCCTGCTCCGGACGGTTAGGGGAACCCGACACTGCGTGACCTCCTGCTCGCCGACGAAAACGCGTCGGCGACCCCCGGTGACCTCGAAAAGCCTGCGAACTGTACCGGTAAGACGATACTTCGCCGGGTCGGGTCGCCGTGGGGCGGATCACCAAGGACGTCCCAGGAACATGAGGTTCTTTCCCCAACCTCCCGGGACGTCCGGTCAAGAACGCTGCCGCAGCAGGGCACGCACCAGTCTGGAGAGGGCGGAACGGGAGGCGGTCTGCTCGGTGGACTCCTCGGATGTCGCCGGTTCCTCCGATGCCGCACCGGCCGGGGCGGGAGCGCGCTCTGCGGCCTGGCCCAGCCGGAACCGCACCGGCAGCGCCCGCAGCCCCCGGATGGTCGGAGAGGACCGCCAGGGCAGCTGGTCGGCCGGCAGCGCCAGCTCCAGCGCGGCCATCTGCTCGAACAGGCGTTCCACGGCGATGCTCACCAGCGTGGTGGCCAGCTCATCGCCCAGGCACCGGTGGGGTCCGGCCCCCCACGCCAGGTGCGCGCGGGAGCTGTGCACCGAGGACGGGTCGAGCGCGGCGGCGAAACGCGGGTCGGCGTGGGCGGCGGCCACCGACGGCATCACCGGGTCGCCGGCGGCGATGTGGGCGCCGCCCAGCACGGTGTCGGCGGTGGCGAACCGGAAGGACAGGTTGGCGCTCGGCGGGGCGATCATGGCCGCCCGGTTGATCGTCTCACGGACCAGCCCGGCCGCCAGGCTGGCGCGCGCCCCGGGGTCGCCGGTGAGCACCTCCACCACGGTGTTGCAGATCAGCGAGGTGGCGATGTCGCCGACCAGGCCCAGCAGCAGGCCGATCTCGCCGATCAGCTGCTCGTCGGTGAGGTCGGGCCGGGCGGCCAGCATGTGGGAGGGCAGGTCGTCGCCGGGCCGGCGGCGCTTGAGCGCGACGACCTCGGCGAGCGCGGCCATCAGCCGGAGCGTGGCCTCCGGGGCGTCGGGGCCGGCGTCCACCACCCGCCAGATGTCCATGAGCGCCTCATCGGTGCCGAAGCCGATCAGCCGGTTGCACACCATGAGCATCAGCGGGCGGGCGTACTGGGCCGACAGGTCGGCCCAGCCGCTCGTCCCGCCCTCGGCCATCAGCGAGATCAGCTCGTCGGCGTACTGGCGCACGTCCTTTTCCAGCCGCAGGGCCTGTGGCTGCGTGCGGTCCTGGAACGGGCGCAGCGCCTTCGACCACATCTCGCGCAGTTCGGTGTGCGCCTTGCCCTCCTGAAAGGCGATGTAGGTGCCCTGGTAGCTGGGCAGCAGCGGCCAGTCCGCGGGGATCCTGCCCTCCCGGTGGTCCCGCCAGTCCTCCAGCCGTTTGCTCCACAACCCGTGGTCGTTGCGGAGCACCTCCAGCACCTCGGCGTATCCGAGGACGAGCCAGACCGGGACGCCCAGCAGATCGACCGGGGCCACCGGCCCGTACTTGCTGCGCAGCCGCTCGTACACCGCGGCCGGGCGGGCGTCGAAGTCACGGGTCAGCAGGGGTTCGGCCGGGGCCGATTTGAGGGATCGGAGCGCGGGGGTGGGCTGGGCGGCGCGGCTTTGGGGATCCATGGTTTCTCTCGATCGTCGGCTTTGGCTCACCGGCACGGCCGCCGAGGGAACGGCGGTCGGCGGCCCTGCCCGTAGCCGAAGACTTTAGAGAACGCGGGCCGGACATATCCGAGAAAGGGTTTTCGCCGTGCCACGGAGAGTCGCGCCGCACGTGACAAGCTTGCGGTGTGGACGACTCGGGCGTGCTGTTGCGGTTCGACCCCTTGCTGAGACTGTTCCTGCCCGCCTCCCGCCGGGACGGACCCCAGCGGGTGCCCCTGGATGGGACCTCCACGCTCGGTCACCTGGTGGAGTCGCTGGGCGTGCCGCTGCCGGAGGTCGGGGCGATGACGGTCGGCGGTGTCCCGGTCGACCCGTCCTACCAGCCTTCTCCCGGGGATGCGGTGGATGTGGCGGCGATGCCGCGCCCGCAGCCGGTGCCGTTGGAGCCGGGCTGCAGCGCTCCGCGCTTCCTGCTGGACGTCCACCTGGGCACGCTGGCCCGGCGGATGCGGCTGCTCGGCCTGGACACCGCCTACCACAACGACATGGACGACCCCGCGCTGGTGGAGCAGGCCAACCGGGAACGGCGCGTCCTGCTGACCCAGGACCGCGGGCTGCTGCGGCGCCGCAAGCTGTGGCTGGGCGCCTACGTGCGCGGCTCCCGGCCGGACGACCAGCTGCGCGATGTGCTGGAGCGCTTCGCGCCGCCGCTGCGCCCCTGGACGCGCTGCACGGCCTGCAACGGTGAGCTGGCCCCGGTCGACAAGGCCGACGTCGAGGCGGAGCTGGAGGACGGCACCCGGCGCACCTATGACGTGTACGGCCGGTGCGCCGGCTGCGGCCGGATCTACTGGCGCGGCGCGCACGGCGCGCACCTGGAGCGGATCGTGCGTTCCGCTCTCGCCACGGTCGCCTCCATCCGCGCCGGCTGACCGGCGTTCCAGCAGCCTGGGTTTGAACAGGGCTCTCAATAGAGAGCAGTGCTCTTGACCTGTGCGGACATCATGGAGTTCAATGCTCTTAAGAGAGAGCACTGCTCACATAACGATCCGGGAGTTCTCATGACTGACACCGCCCTCCGCTACGTCGAGGCCGGACGGCTCGCCGCCGTCCCCAACGCCATCGTCCGCTGGCTGGCCGAGCACGGTGTCAGCCTGTTCGGCACCCGTGTGCTGTATGTGCGGGGCCGCAAGAGCGGGCGGCGGCGCTCCACCGTCGTCAACCTGCTCACCATGGACGGCGAGCGCTACCTGGTCTGCCCGCGCGGCAACAGCCAGTGGGTCCGCAACCTGCGGGCCGCCGAAGGCCGCGGCGAACTGGGCCTGGGCCGCCGGGTCGAGCCCTTTGCCGCCGTCGAGATCCCCGACGCCGACAAGCCCGCGATCCTGCGCGCCTACCTCAAGCGCTGGAAATGGCAGGTGGCCGCCCTCTTCGAAGGCGTCGGCCCCGACTCCTCCGACGAGGAACTGCTGCGCGTCGCCCCCGGCTACCCGGTCTTCCGCCTCACCTGAGGCACCGCATTCGCCAGAGGAACCGCCTGCCCCTGCCCGACGCGGCCTGTGCCGCTTCCCGGCGTTCCGCCCCGTGCGAAAACAGAGACGGCCACCGCCGTCAGGGCGGTGGCCGCCGGTCACATCTGGTCGGGGGACTCGATCCCCAGCAGGTTCAACCCACGCTCCAGCGTCCGGGCCGTCAGATCGCACAGCACCAGCCGGCTGGTGCGCACCTCGCCCTCGGCCTGCAGCACCGGGCAGTTCTCATAGAACGAGGTGAACGCGGTGGCCAGCCCGTACAGGTACTGGGCCAGGCGGTGGAACTCCAGGTTCTGGGCGACCTGGTTGATCAACCCTTCGAAGGCCAGCAGCTGCAGCGCCAGCGCCCGCTCGGCGGGCTCGGCGATGAGCACCCTCTCCACATCGCGAGGCGGCTCGATGTTCCCCTTGCGGAAGATCGAGCAGATCCGGGCCCGGGCGTACTGCAGGTACGGCGCGGTGTTGCCGTCGAACGACAGCATCCGGTCGTAGTCGAACACATAGTCCTTGACCCGGTCGGTGGACAGGTCGGCGTACTTGACCGCGCCGATGCCCACCGCCCGCGCCACCGCCGCCCGGGCGTCCTCGTCCAGCTCCGGGTTCTTCTCGGCGATGATCGCGCTCGCCCGGGACACCGCCTCGTTCAGCAGATCCATCAGCTTGACCGAGGCGCCCGCCCGGGTCCGCAGGATCTTGCCGTCGCTGCCCAGCACCGACCCGAAGCCGATGTGCTCGGCCCGCACCGGGTCGGTCAGCCAGCCGGCCTCCCGCGCCGTCTGGAACACCATGCCCAGGTGCAGCTGCTGCGGCAGGCCCACCACGTACAGCAGCCGGGTGGCGTGCAGCTTGCGCACCCGGTGCCGGATGGTGGCCAGGTCGGTGGCGGCATAGCCGAAACCGCCGTCGGACTTGCGCACGATCAGCGGCAGCGGCTTGCCGTCGCGTCCGGTGAACCCGGCGGGGAAGACGCACTTGGCGCCCTCGCTTTCGCGCAGCAGCCCCAGCTCCGCCAGCTCCTCGACCACCGACTCCAGCTGGTCGTTGTAGTAGCTCTCGCCGAAGAAGTCGTCGGGGCCGAGCGTGGCGCCCAGCCGGTCGTAGACCGCCAGGAAGTACTTCTGCGACTCGGTGATCAGCATCCGCCACAGCCGCAGCGTGGCCTCATCGCCGCTCTGCAGCAGCACCACCCGCTTGCGGGAGCGTTCCTGGAAGGCGGGGTCGGCGTCGAACTTGCGCCGCGCCGCCTGGTAGAAGGTGTTGAGGTCGCCGACCGACAGCTCGTGGGCGGCCTCGGCCTCGCCGATGTCGAGCAGGTGCTCCACCAGCATGCCGAACGGGGTGCCCCAGTCGCCCAGATGGTTCTGCCGGATGACGGTGTGCCCCAGCCACTCCAGCAGCCGCACCGCCGCGTCCCCGATGATGGTCGAGCGCAGGTGCCCGACGTGCATCTCCTTGGCCGCGTTGGGCGCCGAGTAGTCGACCGTGATGGTCTCGGCGACCTCGGCCCGGGCCACCCCCAGCCGCTCGTCCCCGGCGACCTCGGCCAGCAGCCGCCCCAGCGCCCCGTTGTCGAGGGTCAAATTGATGAACCCCGGCCCGGAGATCTCCACCTTGGCGCACAGGTCGTCCAGTTCGGCCCGCTCGACCACGCGGGCGGCGATGTCCCTGGGGTTGCCGCCGAGTCGGCGCACGAGAGCCAGTGCCGCGTCGGACTGGTAGTCCGCATGCTGGGAACGGCGGATCGCGGGATCCACCGGGTCACCGGCCACCGCCTCGAACGCCGGCGCAAGCCGCCGGCGGAGCAACTCCTCCACATCTGCCATGGTCAAAAACTATCCGACCGCGATGGTGCTGTCCAATCGGCTTATTCCCGCCGCTCTTCATTTATCCAGCGCCGCCATGCGGAGAAGGTGGCGATGGGTTTTGCCTTGTGCTCGAGGAGGTCGGTCGGCGTGTTCGTTCGATATTGCTGAAGCCTTGGGCTCCTTATTTCCGGGCCGGCGTCTCCTGCCGGCGCTGGGCGGGACGCGCCACGTCGGTCTTGGGATTCTCAGGCTCCGGATCGACTGGTGCCGCGTGCTGAGCGGTGCGCCTGGGGGCCGGCAGCCTGGCGACCTCGGCGCAGGACGTGTGTTGTTCTCGGGGCAACCGGCGATCATTGTGTCGGGTTCGATCAAGCCGTTCTGTCATTTTGGATTGATGTCCGAAATTTTTGAAGTGCGCTTTGATCCTTCTTTTAGGGGAGATCTGGTCTTGTGGAATGTTGAAGGTGAAAAATTTTGTTGGGTATGTGGAGGTTGTCGAAGAGAGAGTTGTCGTCCATGAACTCGATGCGAACCACGGTGGCTCTTGGTGTAGATCCTTGCAAGATTCTGCGACGGTTCCGTCCTGGAAGACGGTGTTGAACCTCGAATGCAGGACGCATACAGAAAAGCCTCGCGTATGGCATGAGGAGGCCGCAGAAGAATTTGCCCGCCTGTCCTCATGACCGCACCTGGGAAGGAGAGCGGAATCGCATTCCGCTGGAAGACGACCCGGTGTGGCGGAACAGGGCACACCGCTTCGCCGCGCGTGGGTGGGACGGGACGTCGCTGTGACGATCGGGACGCGGGGCGAGTGGTTCACGGGGGAGGCGAGGACGGCCGTGGTGCCGCTTCCCCACCTGACCCATCACTTCCCCGCCGTGGCGGACATCGAGGGGTTCAGCGGAGTCGACACGTTGGACCGGGTGATCCGGCAGGACCAGCCGTGCGACGTGTTGGAAGACGTGCTGGAACAGGCCGCGCGCCGCGAGCCCGGCTGAACCACGGGCTCTGCACATCCAAATCAACCGGGACGGAGAAGCAGGCGGTGCCGCCCGGGAACATCGATGGTTCACAGCTGGTCGCCGGCTATCCCGAAAACCGGACGCGGCACTGGCGGAGGCCAACGCCGAGGCGGGTGAGGGCCCTCGCCTGCGGATCCGGGTGGCGCCGCATCACGGGGCCGTCGTGGCGAGCGGTCACGGCCCCCGTGGGACCGGCGTTCATCGAGGTCTGCCGCCTGCGGAACCTCAAGGCGCTGTGCCGGGAAGCGAGACGGCCTAACGAGGGCCTCGTCCTGGCCGCGCCCTCCGCTCTCTACCGCGATGTGCTGGAAAGCCGTTTCCAGGACTTGGACCCCGAAGACTTCTTCTTCGTCCCCGAAGAGGCCAAAGGACGGGCGTTTCCCGGCCATATCCACTGGGGCGGCGGTTCCCCGCGCCGCAGGGCCGGTCGGGAACTCATCCGTTTGCGGAGCACACCGAGGACGCCCCGCCTTGGCCGCCGGCGTTTCGGCAAGCGCACCTCCGCCGGTGGCCGCTTGCGGCCGCCCCGAAGCTGTGCCCGGTCGCCCTTGACCGGCCGGTGAGCGGACATAGATCGCACACGCCCGCCTACCGGGAACATTACGGCGATCTCCCAAGGCCAGACCGCACATCACGAACGCCGGACAACGCACCATGCCCGCCCCGACCATCATGTCCAGCCGGGGCCGGGCCGCGGGATCACGGACGTCCCGCCGAAGTGCGCTCCGGGAACGGAAGGCCCGAGTCGTGGATGAGCCTGGCCAAAGGCGGGAAGCGGGCCGCGAGGGGTTCCAGCATGGCGAACTGGGCGCGGCCCGCCAGCAGCGCGGGGACCCACCAGGGGGCGTAGACGGTCCTGGCCCGCCGTTCGATGCCGGACACCATCGCGGCACCGGCCCGGCGGGGGGAGATCGGAGCACCGATCACCTTGGGCATCTTCTGCAGGCCCTCGCCCAGGGCCGAGCGGGCGCTGATCAGGCCGCGCACCAGGCCGGTGTCGACGGCGCCGAAGTAGGCGATGCCGACCGTGGTGCCGGTGTGGGCCAGCTCGATCCGCAGGGCCCGGCCGAACATCTCCACCGCGGCCTTGGACGCCCCGTACACCCCGACGGTCGGGGTGGGCATCGCCGCGGCGATCGAGGAGGTCATCAGGATGTGGCCGCGGCGTTCGGTGACATAGGGCAGGGCGGCGCGGACGGTGCGCCACACGCCCAGGAAGTTGACCTCCACCACCCGTTCGAACTCGGCCGGCTCGATGGTGGCGATGGTGGCCATCGGGCCGCTGATGCCGGCGTTGGCGACCACCACGTCGATGCCGCCGAAACGCTCGGCCGTCTGCGCCATGACCGCCTCCAGGGCGGCGCTGTCGGTCACGTCCACCGCGAAGGGCGCCGCGTGCGGGCCGAGCTCGTCGGCCAGCGCCCGCACCGCCTCCTCCTGGCGGTCCAGCAACGCCACCTGCGCGCCCCGCTCGACCAGCAGTCGCGCGGTCTGCCCGCCGATGCCCCCGGCGGCCCCGGTGAGCACGACGGTCCGGCCGTTGAGCGGGCTGGGGCGGCGCGTCCACAAAGTCCTCATGGACGCAGAAGGTAGGCGGGCTCCCGGGGGAGGGGTAATGGCGGCAGCGGACAGGTCGTTGATATTTTCGGACAATGCCGCGCCCTGCGCAGACACCCTCCTCTCCCTGGCGGGTGCGTCGCAGCCCCGCCGCCGCGGCGATCTTGGTGCAGCTGGGCCGGGAGCATGGGCTGAGCGCGTCCGACTGCCTGGCCGGCACCGGGCTGACACCGCGCGACCTGGACGATTCGTCCGCCCAGATCGAGGCGGAACAGGAGCTGACCATCGCCCGCAACCTGCTGACGGCGCTCGGTCACCGGCCGGGGCTGGGCTGCGCGGCGGGCCGGCGGCACACCCTGGGCACCACCGGCACCCTGGGGTTCGCGCTGATCGCCAGCGCGACCCTGCGCGAGGGCATCGAGGTGGCGCTGCGGTACGCGGCGCTGAGCCCCACCTTCCTGCGCCCGCGCCTGGAGGAGGACGGCCGGTGGGCGCGCATCTGGCTGGACGACACCCATCTCCCCGACGACCTGCGCACTTTCCTGCTGGAACGCGACCTGGCGGCGATCGGGGGGCTGCTGCCGGTGCTGTTCGGCGAGCACGGCCCGGCCCGCTTGGCGGTGCTGGACGTGCGGCTGCGTCCCGGGCCTCACCTGGCGCAGGCGCTGCCCGGGGTGCGGATCCGCTACTGCAGGCCGCGCAACGTGCTGACGTTCCCCAGCCGGCTGCTGCAGGAGCCGCTGCCGTCCGCCGACCCGCAGATCGCGCGGCTGAGCGAGAGCCAGTGCCGCGATCTGCTGCACCGGCGGCTGGGGCCGGACGGCACGGTGGCCGCCGTGCGGGACCGGCTGCGCCGCCGGACGCGGCGTCCGCCGAGCATGGCGGAGGTGGCCGCCGAGCTGAACATCACCACCCGGACGCTGCACCGCCGCCTGGAGCGCGCCGGCACGTCCTTTCGGGCGCTCGCCGACGAGGCGCGCCAGGAACTGGCCGTCGAACTGCTCACCACCACCGCGCTGACGGTGGGGGAGATCGCCCGCCGCCTGGGCTACTCGGAGACCGCCGCCTTCACCCACGCCTTCACCCGCCGGCACGGCGTCCCGCCCAGCCGCTACCGCAAGGACGCCGCCGAACGAGACAAAGCGCGTTGAACCTCCCGGCCCCTCCTCACAGATCGCATGCGGGCGGATCACGGTCGGGGACGACGCCGCGCGAGATTCTTGTGCGCCGTTTCCGCAGGTCGCAGCGGTGGGCGGGACGCGGCGGAAAAAGGGGCGCCGCCGCGTCCGGAGCGCAGGGCCCGCCCGGTGAGAGGGCTCATTGACCCTCACGGGGCCGTTGTGCTCGACTTGGAGCCCCGGTGATCAACTTCCCGTGTGCGACGGCCTCGGCGGCCGCCGGAACTGCACTGTCCTGCCGGAGGAGCCATCCATGCCCGAGATCTTCGAACCGGCCAAGCTGGGTCCGCTGACGTTGCGCAACCGCATCATCAAGGCCGCCACCTTCGAGGGGCGCACCCCCGATGCGCTGGTCTCCGACGATCTGATCGAATTCCACCGCGCGGTGGCCGCCGGAGGCGCCGCGATGACCACCGTCGCCTACTGCGCCGTCGCCCCCGAGGGCCGCACCGAGCGGCGGCAGATCTACATGCGTCCGGAGGCGGCGCCCGGGCTGGCGAAGCTGGCCGAGGCCGTGCACGCCGAGGGCGCCGCGATCTCGGCGCAGATCGGGCACGCCGGGCCGGTGGCCGACGCCCGTTCCAACGGCGCCCCCGCGCTGGCGGCCTCCCGCCGGCTGTCCCCGCTGACCGGGCGTTTCATCCAGCAGGCCACCGAAGACGACATCGCCCGGATCACCGCCGCGCACGCCGACGCCGCCGAGCTGGCCGCCGACAGCGGCTTCGACGCCGTCGAACTGCACTTCGGCCACAACTACCTGGTCAGCTCCTTCCTCAGCCCCAAGCTGAACAAGCGGCGCGACGGCTGGGGCGGCTCCGTGGCGAACCGCGCCAAGATCGCCCGGCGGATCGCCGAGGCGGTGCGCACCCGGGTCGGCGACCGCATCGCCGTCACCGCCAAGCTCAACATGGAGGACGGGGTGCGCGGCGGGCTGACCATCGACGACAGCCTGCAGGTGGCCCGGCTGCTGGAGTCCGACGGGCACCTGGACGCCCTGCAGCTCACCGCGGGCAGCTCGCTGCTCAACCCGATGTACCTGTTCCGCGGGGAGGCCCCGGTCAAGGAGTTCGCCGACGCCTTCCCCCAGCCGCTGCGGACCGGGCTGCGGCTGTTCGGGCGTTTCTTCCTGCACAGCTACCCGTATCAGCCCGGCTACCTGCAGGAGTCGGCCAAGCTGTTCCGCCGGGAGCTGTCGATGCCGCTGATCCTGCTCGGCGGGATCACCGACTATGCGGCGATGAGCCGGGCGATGGACGACGGGTTCGATTTCGTCGCCATGGGACGGGCCCTGCTGATGGAACCCGACCTGGTGAAGCGGATCGAGCAGGACAAGAGCACGGTTTCGCAGTGCATCCACTGCAACCGGTGCATGCCCACCATTTACCGGCGCACGCGCTGTGTGCTGGTGGAGTCCTGAACGACCTGCGGCTCATGCGTGGCGGCGCGGGGGCTTTTCGGTGACGCGGGGTGCTCGCCCGCGCCGCGCCGCCGTTGACCGGGACGGCGGCGTGCCCCGCTGAGCTCGGTGGACGTCCGCGTGTCTGCCGGCGGGACGGGCGGCCTTGCCGGTGAGGCCGCTTTGCCGCGGGCTCGCCGGACGGGCCGGGCCCGCGGTCCTGGCTCCGTGGTCGGGGGCCGTAGGGCGTCCCCTGAAGCGGGAGGGGATTTTTCGACTCCCGTTTTGCTCTGCCGGTGTGGCGTCGTTGCTCGCGACCAGGCGATTAATTACTCTTCGCATCCTGAATATCGCTCAGTGTTATGGGGGTGCGGTAATGGACGTCGCCGAGCGGCCCGACTGGGCCAAGAAGCCGCTGTGGCAGCTGACCCCGGAGGAGCTCACCGAGGCGCTGGCCTACGTCGAAGAGCACGAGCCTTCTGACGAGGCGCTCAGCCGCGCCCTGGCCGTCCAGCTCGCCGAGCTCACCGTCGGGGTGCACTGAACCTTTTTCAGCGCGCCGTCTCCCCAGGCCGAGACGGGCACGTCGCAGCCGGGACGATGCTGTGACCTGGGGCGTTGCGGCAGCCGGCACCGGCGAGGCTCCCCTCCCGGCTCCTTGGGCCACGTGTTTGGAGAAGGTTCGCCGAAACCTTTCCCGGCACGCCGTTTCCGCAGGTCGCGGCCGGTGATGGCGCGACGCTCGGGCTCTCGTCTTCGGGAGGCCAAGGGCCGGCAAAAGGACGCTGAACCTTTTCAGCGCGTTGTTCCCGCAGGTCACACGCGGCCCTGAGGTAGCCGGCGCGATGCGGTGACCTGGGGCGGCGCAGGATCGCGCATCACCGAGGGTTGACCTTTCCAAAATCCTGGAGCCGGGCGTGGAAAGGTTCGCCAGATCTTTTCCGTACCCGGCTTACGGGCCGGTGCCGCTCACCGAACCTTTTCAACACACCGTCTCCGCAGGTTGAGACGGGAACGTCGCGGTGACCTGGAAGGCCGCGGTACCGGACACCAGCGGGGCTCCTGTCCCGGCGTCTTGGGTCGCGTGTTGAAAAGGGTTCACCGGGGCCGCCTGACCTGTATGGGGAAGCGGCCCGTTGCGTTGCCGAGCGAGTGGAACAGGGCCGGTGAAAGCCCTTTTGGGCTTTGCGGCATCGCCCAAGGGCGGCGAGGACGGAGTATGAGCGTGCAGAGGTCTCAAGATGCGACGCCGTCCTCGGCTATGAGGGCGATATGCGCAAAAGGTCGGCCTGTAGCGTGATCATGGCGTTTTATGCATGATCTTCGGGTGCTCGGCCTTCCAGTCATCGTGCCGGTTGTGACCAGGGCGCTCGTCGCAGGCGCTGCGGGCGTCTTTCGGCTGCTGGGAGCCGTCCGCCCGGGCGGACGGCGACGTGCGCGACGGCCGCGGTGACATTTTCGGGCGCCCTGACGCTGACTCAGGTGTGTGCCGGCGGGGCGCTCACAACAGCTGCGCAGCAGCCATTGCGAGGAGGGGAGTGGCGCCCCGCCGGCACCTGCGGCCGGCGACGTGCTCATCACAGGCCGCGTTGCCAAGTTACTACCGACGGGTCGAGGTCGGGGACTGGACCGGCACTTTTCTCCACCGGCCATGCCCATTGAGCGTTGCAATAAGCTGCGCATATCGGCAGAGTTTGCCCATTTCACCTGGAGGCTGCCGCCTCCCAGAGCGTGGCCGGCACGCGGGCAGGGCCTTCCGCAGCGGGAAAAGCCTCAGTGCCGAAGCGTTTCCCGGGCGGACCGGACTTCAGGTCAAGGCCGCCGCAGCCGCGTCGAACACCCCATCGAGGTGGGCGGTGTCGTTATAGCTGCGGATGATCCACCGCTCGCCGGTCACGACCAGGTGCGAGATGGAGGCGTTGTCGGCTCCCAGGAAGGCGAACGGCCGGGACCGGGCCGCCAGCGCGAGGGCCTGGGCGATGAAGGCGCCGTGCGTGAACACCGCCAGCCGCCGCCCGGGATGCCGCGCCGCCAGTCTCCCGAGCACCGCGCGAACCCGGCCGGCGAACGCCTCGGCGTCCTCGGCGCCCGGGATGACGTCCCAGCGTTCCTCGGCGAACAGCCGCTGGGCCAGCGGGTCGTTCTCGGCCACCTTCACCCGGAACAGCCCGCCCTCCCAGCTGCCCAGGTGCACCTCTCGCAGGTCCGGCTCCACCTGCGGCGTCAACCCCAGGCTCCGGGCCAGCGGCTCGGCGGTCTGCCGGGTCCGGCGCAGCGAACTGACGTAGATCTCATCGATGCGCACCGCGCTCAGCCGCCGGCACACCCGCGCGGCCTGCTCGTGCCCCTCCGGCGCCAGTTCCGGATCACCCTGCCCGTTCACCAGCGGAAACGGCTCACCCGGCCGGAAGGCCCGAGACGCGCCGTGCCGGACGAGCAGCAGCTCGGTGGCCCCGGGCGGCGGGGCGAACCGCTCCTGACGGTAGGTGCGTTCGGCGGATTTCACGGGTGGCAGCTTAACCAGCCGGTTCCGGGAGATCGCGGGCGCTTCGGGACGTCTCGGGGATGCCCCCGTACAGATGGGGCTGCCGCTTGCGGAGACATGGCGACGTCGGCGGCCTCGGCTCTCCACGGCCGAAGAGACGCACGCTCGGCCTCCCATGGATACGGGCCGGTCCCTTGTCGGCAGGGGAAAGAGAGAACCAGAAGGGCATGAGCAGCCTCTGGCGGGAAGCTGAGCACCGTTCCGGCATGTCCTCTCGGGTCGCCATGGCGTCCCTGACTGCGGGACACTCGTCCCGACCTGCGAAAACGATGTGTTGAAAGGGCTGCTCAAGCGCTATTGGCGGTGATTTTTGATAAACCACCTCGAGGTGGCGTTCTCCTTGTTTGTCCTGGTCTTCGGTAAGGTTTCGCCCTGCAAGGGACGGTTGCCGGGGAACGTTGCACCGGCTCTGCGCTGTGCACCGACATAACGTGAATCCGCCATGAAGGAGAGATGTGATCATCCACGGCTCTGCGGACGCCGGAACGATGGACATGCGATATGACCGTTCCGAAGTCTTAGTGAGATATCCTGAATGTCACAGGGAATTGTGGATATCTATCGTTCCTGTGTCGGTGGGGCGTAGGAAGTCGACCGGCGACGCCTTTGATATGTCGCCGGGTAGAGACTCGCCGTGTGCCGCCGCAAGAAGACGACGACCATGCGTCTTCGCCGCAGAGAACCGGCAGGCCCACGTACGAGCAGGCGGGACGGCCAGGACGTGAACGCGCCCGCCGAAACCCGGACGTCCGACGGGCACCCCGTCGGTGACTGCTCAACTTCCCTGAGCAGAGCCGCGACGGGGCACCGCCCCCCAGCCGGATAAGGACCTGCGCCCGCAAACCCGGCCCTGTTCCTTGAAACGGCAGGCGGAATCCCCATGCCCCCGCATCAGACCAGCTGTCCTTGGCGGAGGCCACAGCGCCGGGCCGACCCCCGGAACCGGACGCTCCAGGCGTGGATTGTGGCTGTCGTTGACCCGCCTGCACTTTTACGCCGGAGTGTTCGTAGCTCCATTCGTGATCGTGGCGGCTTTGACCGGGCTGCTTTATGCCCGCACATCGCAACTCGACCGGCTTCTTTGCGGCGACGAACTGCGCGTCCAGCAGGTGACCGGGGCACCGCGTCCATTGACCGGCCAAGTCCGCGCCGCCATGGCGGCCCGCCCGGAGAGAAAGGCCGCCAAGACCCTTCTGCCTCCCTCCGAAGAAGAGACCCCCGAGTCGAGATGACCGCCCCCGGCCTGGCGAGGAGGAACAGCGCACGGTCCTCGTCAACCCCTGCACCGCTGAGGCGACCGGCACGCTGATCACCGTCTCCGGCGCCGCTCCGCTCACCGCCTGGCTGAGCGAACTGCACCGCAGCCTCCACTTGGGCGGCGTCTGCGTCCTGCTCACTCAGAGCCGGCGGCCGGTCGTCCTCGCCGGCGTGGCCACGTGGATCGGCCGCCCCCGCCACCGCGGCGGCGCCCCACACCGTGGCGCGACCGGTCCGCCCGCGGGCATCCGCCGAGCCGCACCGTGAACCAGTCACCGTTCGATCCGCGGCCGGCTGCTCTGGACGACCGCGTAACCCCCATCGCCTCCGAACCGCGGCGAGCGCCGAGCCGCTCCGGCTCGGACAGAGCTTGCTGCGCAGCCCCACGCCAACCCAACGGCACCTTTGACGGCAGAACGCCCGAATCGATCAGCACGTCACCGCCGACCACGAGGGGCGCTGCGCCCAGCCCGATCAAGCAGGGCAACCACAAGGCGACGGTTCGGGCCGGAAGCGACCACAGCGGCGGCCCCTGGTAACAGGCCGAGCGATCCTACGAACCCTCCGGGGAACGCACCGCTTGAGCCGGCACGGACATGACATGCCGCACTGAAAGCAATCACCGCAACCGGAACCCCCGGTTGCGGTGATCTCCAAGGGTGCCCCCTGCAGGATTCGAACCTGCGCACACGGCTCCGGAGGGCGTTGACGACCTTGCATCCGATCACCCGCTGACCTCGCCAAACGGCGTCGTCCAGCGTCCATGGCTCATGATCAATCCCGCGCATATCCCGCATCTTGGTCAGTGGAGCCGCTGCATACATCAGCCTCCGCCGTGACCCCGTGCCTGGCCGCAGTCGCGTGGTGTGCGGTCCCCGCGACGCGCTGAGGCGTGCGGCGTAGCCGCTGTTCTTCCCCACCTTCCTCCCCCCGACCCCGACGAGACCTGTACTTAGCGGCGGACGGGTTCCGTCAAGGGTGGCCGTAGGCCATCACGAAGTGACGCGAAGCGCCCTTGACGGGTTCTGGCCGTCGCCATCCTCGATGGCTCGGGGTCGGGGGGAGCCATGCAGCTTCCACATCAAGCGGAACCTGCCTTAGCCGGCGGCGGCGCGGACCCCGTGACGAGCCGCACCCGGGCGACGGGCGGCGGTGGTGTGGCGCGCGGCCCCTTCGCCCCGCCGCCCGGAGACCGGCGCCCACGCCGCACGCTCCGGGCGGCGTGGGCGCGGGGCCGGTGCGGCGGCGCGAGCGCCGCCGCCCTTGATCCCTAAAAGCTGAATTCGGCAGGATCCTGCCTGCGCACACCTGCCTACCTACGTGATCCCGTGACCGGCTAACGTTGCTCGCGTGACGGAGCATGATGAGACCTCGACGCGTTGGATTAGACACGGCGAAAGGACCATCTACGACAACCGATGGATCCGGCTAACGCTCGTTGACGTCGAACTCCCAGACGGTCAGCGGTTCGAACACCATGTGGCGCATCTGCTTCCTGCGGCTATGACTGTCATCCTGGATGATGAGAACCGCCTTCTGATGATGTGGCGACACCGGTTCGTAACGGACCGCTGGGGTTGGGAGCTCCCCGGCGGCCTGGTCGATCCGGGTGAGGATCCGGCTGTGACAGCGGCTCGTGAGATTGAAGAGGAAACCGGCCTACGACCGAGGTCGCTCGAACATCTCGTCAGCTTTCAGCCGATGGTCGGTATGGTCGATTCCGAGCATCACGTGTTTCTCGCTCGGGGCGCTGACCGCGTCGGTGAGCCGACCGAGGTAACCGAGGCTCAGCGGTTGGAGTGGGTTCCGCTGGCAAGGATCCCGGAGCTGATCGCTCGCGGGGAGATTTGGAACTCGGGAACCCTCGTCGCTGTGCTTCATGTGCTTGCGGGTCTCAAAGGCCGGCCAGTGTGACCCGCGCGGCAAGTTGATCGATTCGACGCTGCTGGCGTACCGATCCTGTGCGTTTCGCAAGCTGCGCGGCAGCGTCGATCTCCGCTCGCGCCTCGGCGATCTCGCCTTGAGCGAACAGGGCACTTGCCAGGTCGCACCGTAGACCTGCCTCTGCTCGGGCGTACGCACCTGGTCTCATGGCGGAAAGTGCGCTCTTGAGATCACCGATGGTTTCGGAGTCGCCAAAGTGGACCAGACAATTTCCGCGCCATCGGGCTAGGTGTGTTGCGTTGAGTGCAACGTATGGCAATTCGGCGTCGCCGTCCCCGTCGGGCAGTAGGCGCATCGCCTCATCGATAGAGTTCCGGCAGGACTTTTCGTCTCTGTGGTCGGGGAGCGTGGAACCCGCCACTATCTCAGCCTCGGCCATCTTGAGCCATGCACTTAGGCGGGCGGGAATTAGTTTTCCGTAATTCGTGTAGGCGTCCGAGACGAGTTCGCGAGCGTCGGCCTGCTGGTCGATGTCGAACAAGACGTAAGCCTGCTCTCCCTGCGCAAATGCTAGAAGAGCGTAGTCTTCGGCTTCACGAGCGGCAAGTTTGGCTCGTTCGAAATGATCCCATGCGGCGGTGAGGTTGCCTGCGTCGATGGCTTGCCATCCTGCCAAAGCGGAAGAGTCGGCGAGTATGTAGGCAAGGCTTCGGCGCACCTTGCCCGGCAAGCTATGGCGCAATGCCGTTTCCACTTGCCTGATATGGGCGCGCATCCTTTCGGCGGCGGCAACATTGCCAAGACGGCGATCAAGGACCCGGATGTTTTCGGTTTCGTTTCGGAGAACGGTAACCACTTCCGCATCGACCGCCTTGGCGGTACGCAGTCGCTCTATCAGCGTGGCATGGTCCTCGGCAGCCGGGCTGTCCTCTGGGATGTCGGGCGTCTGATGGCGTGGCGCAAGGCCGAGGTTGATACGGGCATGGTCCGGCATGTCGAGACCATCGGCGATGCGCGCGATGACCTCGAAGGCTGTCACCTGGCTTCCGCCGGGCTTCATGATCTGGCTGACCTTGCCTTGGGCCATGCCACACATGGTCGCGATCTTGGTCTGACTTGCTCCCGCGTACTGGCGGAGCAGGCGGAACAGGTGGCCGATATCGCGGGCTTTCAGGGCCTCGATCATCTCGGGCCGTCGCCACAGCGACTCAGGGATGGTGATCGGGTCTGATGCCCGTTCCGGCATCTCCGGTCCCCTTTGTGTTCGTGCGGTGCCGTCACCGCTGAGCCTATATCCCGCAGAGGGATACCGCCGGGGAATGGGAGGGGCATACCTGGTAGCGAGATTTTGGACGGCATGAAGCAGCAGACGGCGAAGAACCCTTGTGGCGCCTGTGGTGGGCGCGGGTGGAAGTGGGTCTCTGCCCGGCGGTACCTGCTGTTCAGGCCGTCGGATGCGGGGCTGTGGCCGGATCGCCGGCGGGTCCGCTGCGAGCGCTGTGTGTCCACCGATCGGGCCGAGGTGGCGTGACGAGCTGCGGGGCCGGTGGCGTGGTGCGAGCGGCCAGTACGCGGCTTAACCCCCTGGGCCGCGTGGGGGTGGTGGTCGTGTTCCCGCGTCGCCGGTCCCGCTTCCAATTTAGGGAGGCGGAGCGATGAACGATGCGGTGCAGCCTCGGCCGGTGGCCGAACTGGTTACGGCGCTGGTCTCGGCGCTTGAGGCGCGGGGCCTGGTGGGCGCGGTGTACCGGGGCGGTGTGGTGCGCGTGCTGAACCCGGCCGGTGAACCTGACGGCGGGGATCCCTGCGGGCTCATGAGTCCGGGCCTGCGTCAGGAGGTGCGGTGCCTCCGCAACCCTGATGACGGGGCGTTGTGGTGGTACTGGGCGTGGGCGGGGCCGACGCGGCAGTCTCCTCCGGACCTGGAGCCGTTGTGTCCGGCGGCCGATGTCGAGACGGCGGCCGATCGGATTGCGAAGGTGCTGGCGGTGTCGTCCGGGGATGCGGCGGGGCCGGGCGGGCTGCGTGATGCGCGGTGAGCGGGCGGGGCGGTTGGTAGCGCCCTGTGCCGGGTTGGACGGGCGGCGGGCGGCCGCGCAGATCGAGCAGGAGTTTCCGGAGGTCAAGGCGTGGTTCGGAATGGCGACGCGCACATGGTGGGCGATGGTCCCGATAGGGGCCGGGTGGCGGCTGGTGGAAGCGCTGAGTCCGGCGGAGTTGCGGGAAGCGATCAGGAAGCGGGCGATCTGGCCGTGGCCTCAGAACGCGGGGCTGTTGCGGTCGCCGTCAACGGCGCGGGGCATTCGCCGGGTCACGTCGGGGTGACGTTGGCGTGTCCGGTGTCGTGCCTCGGGCTGCGCACGGTTGGTGATTTGGTGCGGCTGCTGGAGGAGGCCGGACGCGTGGCCGGCCTGCCTGACGACGAGCGCCCTGCCGGGCTGGACGGTCATCGGCACCCGCGCGGCGTGGTGTCCCTGGACTGTCCGCTGGCGTGCTTGTACCTGCCGGTACGTACGGTGAACCGGCTGCGTTCACCTGAAGCGGACTGTCGGACGGTCCGTGATCTGCTGCGGTTGATGCACAGTGACAGACTGCGGGACGTTCGCGGAATCGGCGTCCGCACGCGGGAGGAGATCAGGCGGGCGCTCCTGCGTGCGCGCATCGACCCGGACCATTGGCAGGAAACCGACAGAACCTAGGGCCGTCTGGAATGTGCGGCTTTGGGGAACCCCCGGAGAGAAGCGGTCCCGGTGACTCGGGCGGGGCTTTCCGGGGGTTCCTCGTTTTGGTCCTGGTGGTGGGCGTCCGGGAGGAGTGACAGCCTGCCGGACCGGCGGCTAACCTCTTGGCTACTTGTGTCGTCAAGCTGTTGGCAGGCCGCGATGTCGGATGATCACACTCCTAAGTATCTGCGGGTTCTGGAGGTTCTCCAGAAGCGCATTCAGGACGGCACCTATCCGGTTGGTGAGCGCCTGCCCTCTGAGGCTGCGTTGGTCCGAGAGTTCTCGGTGGCGCGTTCTACGGTGGTGCGGGCGCTCAACGATCTTGAGTTGCTCGGCTGGATCGAACGCGAGCACGGACGCGGCTCGTTTGTGAAGTCGCCTCCCTCGGCGGAGTCGGACGATCGTCCCCGGCTGGGCCTGGCCGTGCTGGACCGTCAGGAGAGCGCGGATTCGGTCCGGCTGGTGGAGGCGGGGCGGCGGTCTGCGCCTACGTGGGTGGCGGCTCGGCTGGGTCTGGCCGAGAACGCGCCGGTCGTGCTGCGGCGCTACGTCGGCGTTCACGAGGGGGTCACCAGTGACCTTGTGTCGCTGTGGGCTCCTCTGGACATCGCGAGCAAGGGCACCCTCGGGCAACCGGCCCCGTTGACGGTGCCGGTTCGGCGGCTGCTGACCATGGCGGCGGCGGGTCGCCTGGTCCGCGTCACGGAGACGATCAGCGCGCGTCGCCCGTCAGACGACGAGGTGAAGCTACTGGAGTTGGCACCGGGTGAGCCGGTGTTGTCGGTGGTGGGGTCGGTGCTGGATTCGACTGGGCGGACGGTCCTGGTTGCGGAGGTGGTGCTGCCGGGGACGCTGCATGAGCTGACCGACAGCTACCCGATTTGATGTGACCTAGATCACTCGAAGTTGCGCGCTTGACCCTCTTGCGGTCCGGACTTGATCACGTATCTTCGAGTCAAGGCAACTTGATGGTACGAGTCGCTGAGAAGAGGACCGACAACGGAGGTGATCGCGTATGGCGATTCAGGGTCGGATCCCCGTGAGCTTCGGGGACGTGTTCCCGCACGGGGTGTACGCGACGGGTCCGGCGGAACCGCTGGAGAACTTCGAGACCAAGCGTCAGGAGATCGACAAGGACACGGGCCTTCCCGTCTGGGTGGTGGACGTCTACGACGCGGACCCGGCGGCGGGTCACAAGGCGTCGGCGATCCGGGTGAAGATCCCGGCGCAGGTGTGCCCGGTGCTGCCGGAACCGTCGTTCGGGCCGTTCCGGGCCATCGAGTTCGACGGGCTGACCGTGACGCCGTGGGTGGAGGTCACGGGCCGCATGCCCAACGGCGAACCGCGTACCCGCGTGGCGTACTCGTTCCGCGCGACCGGTGTCCGGGCGGCCGGTACCGGCGCGGGCAAGGGCCGTCCGGCTGCGGCGGGCAAGGACGCTGCCTGATGGCGGGGCGCAACAGCGGGCGCGTGTCGGCGCTGTCGCTGCCGATCGACGCGCGGGCCACGAGTGAGTTCCGGGCGTTCCGGGCGCGTACGCCGCTGTTCACCGTGGCGGCCGGTCGGGTCCTGGTCACGCTGACGCTGCCGGAGCGGCTGTCGGCCGGTGACGTGGAGTTCGCGCGGCGGCTGGCCGATCAAGCGGCGGCGTACGCGGCCGAGGTCGAACGGCTGTACCGGTCGGGTTCCCGGTCCGTGCGGTCGTCGGGCCGGTCGGGGAAGGGGCGTGCGGCATGAGCGATGCCTACAGCTACACCACGATCGTGGTCAGGCCGGGGCGCGCGCCGCGCATCACGGTGAGCCTGCAGCCGGACGGCGGGATGGACGTGTTCTGTGCGGCGGGGCGCCAGCGGGCGCAGATCTCGATCTCACACGCCGACGCCGACGTCACGGTCACCCCGACGAACGCAACAGCACCCACGGCCGAGGACGTGCGGGCCGCACGCAAGCTCGCCGAGTCGTTCGCGGTCTACGCGGCCGAGGTGGAGCGGTTGCACAAGGCGGCGCGGCTGGCCGAGGTCGGCGAGTCGGAGTCGGCGGCCTGACCTGTAGGGCGGGGCGGCTGGAGCTGGCACCTCCGGCCGCCCCCGTTCTCTCCCTGACCTGCATCAGAGAAGAGGTGATCCATCATGGCATGGGAGTTCCGCAAGCTCGGACCCGGTGAGAACATCGCGGTGGAGGCGGCGGATGATCCGTTCGCGCCGCCCAAGTGGGCGCCTCCGGTGTGGCACATGCCCGAAGGCCTGGTCCTGCTCGTCAACGCGCTGCGGGGCCTGCTGGCCCTGGTGGTCTTCTGCGTGCGCAACATCATCCCGGTGTCGCTGGCCGGGGGGCTGGCCTGGCTCGGCCACTCCTACGGCTGGCCGGTCCCGGTAGGCCTGGTAATCCTGGCCGGGGCGGGCCTGGGCGCCTGGTACGTGGCCGATCGGGCGTCGTTCCTGCGGTGGGTGGGCTGGCCGGTGCGGTCCCGGTGGCGCCTGGTGCGCGTCTACCGGCGCGACTGGCAGCCGGTCATGGTGACGGCGGGCCTGTCGCGCACCCACAAGCGGCGCGAGTACCTGCCCGCGATCGTCAAGGTCCGCTGCGGGCCGACGACTGACCGCGTGCTGGTGCGGATGCTCAAGGGGCAGGCTCCGGACGCCTGGGAGGCGGTGGCGGCGAACCTGGCGCACGGGTTCGGCGCGAGTCTGTGCCGGGTCCGCAGCGGTGACCGTCCGGGCCGCGTGTGGCTGGAGTTCGTCCGCAAAGACGCGCTAGCCACCCCCGTTCCTGCGCTGCCGCTGGTGGACGCGGCCGAGGTCGACCTGTCCGGGGTGCCGGTCGGGCGGTGTGAGGACGGGAGCCCGTGGCGGCTTCGGCTGCTCGGCACGCACGTTCTGATCGCCGGGGCGACCGGGGCCGGCAAGGGGTCGGTGCTGTGGTCGGTGGTGCGGGCGGTGCTGCCGCTGATGCCGGCCGGGCTGGTCGAAGTGTGGGCGATCGACCCCAAGCGCATGGAACTGAGCTTCGGGCGGGCGCTGTTCGAACGCTACGGCCGGTACTCCTCCGACCCGGACGGCGGCATGGTCGCGCTGCTGGAGGACGCGGCGGCCGACATGAACGCCCGCGCCGAACGGTTCGCCGGGGTCACGCGGTCGTTCGCTCCCTCGCATGAGCACCCGTTCCGCATCATCATCGTGGACGAACTGGCGTTCCTGACGGCCTACTGCCCGTCCAAGGACTTGCGGCGGCGGGCCGAGTCGGCGCTTGCCATCCTCACCTCACAAGGCCGGTCGGTCGGGTACTGCGTGATCGGGGCGCAGCAGGACGCCCGCAAAGAGGTCAACAACCTGCGCAACCTGTTCCCCACCCGGATCGCGCTGCGCCTGGACGAGGACGAGCAGGTTGACATGGTGCTCGGCGACGGGTCCCGAGACCGCGGCGCGTTCGCCGACCAGATCTCGCCGGTCCCCGAGATCGGCGCGGGTGTCGGGTTCGTCCGCTTGGAGACCTCCCCTGACCCGGTGCGGGTGCGCGCGGCCTACGTCTCCGATGACGACATCCGGCACATGGTGGCCCTGGGCGTCGGCGAGTCCGGGGAGGCTGCATGAGCCCAACCCCTGCCAGTGCCTCCAGCCTCGACGGGGCGAACGGTGCGCCGGTCAAGACGCTGCCTCCGCTCGCGCGGCACGTGCTGGAACGGGTCGCCGTCGAACATGGGGTATGCGTGCGGCCGGTGCCCATGCGGCGCGTCGACCTGCACACGGGCGAGTCACAGGTCGTGTATGTGCCGTGCGGGCACACCCTGGCCTCGGTCTGCCCGTCGTGCGCTGAACGCAAGCGCAAGCTACGCGCCGTCCAGTGCGCCCAGGGCTGGCACCTGGACCAGGAACCGGTCATCACCCGGGCCGACCCGAACGAGGAGCAACGCAGCCTGCTGGAACTGCGCACGTTCGCTCAGGCCAAGCGCGATGAAGCCGACCAGGCCGGGACGGCGCACGGTGAACCGGTGGATTTCTGGGACGGGCTCCTGCGGGAACTGGACGTCGAGATCGAACGCTCCGGCGTCCGGGGTTCGCTCAAGACCGGTGACCGGCCCAAGCGGCGGGTGCGCTCCACTCGGCGGCGTCAGGACGTGGCCGACCTGCCTCGTCGGCCTGTCGACGCGCGCACCGTGGGCAAGGTGTTCCGAGGTCGGGACGGTAAGACCTTCCGGCCGTCCATCTTCCTGACGCTCACCCTGGACTCCTACGGCAAGGTCAACGCCGACGGGACCCCGGTCGACCCGATCACGTACGACTACACGCGGGCGGCGCGCGATGCGCTGCACTTCTCCAAGCTCATCGACCGGTTCGTGCAAAACCTGCGCCGGTTCGTCGGCTTCGATGTGCAGTACTTCGCCACCGTCGAACCGCAACGGCGCCTGGCGCCTCACCTGCACATGGCGATCCGGGGGACGATCTCCCGCGCGGAACTGCGGCAGGTCGTGGCCGCGACCTACCACCAGGTGTGGTGGCCGCGCACCGATCGCGTCGTCTACGAGGGGGAGCATCTGCCGGTCTGGGACGACGCGGCGGGCGAGAACGGCGGCTACGTCGACCCTCGCACGGGCGAAGTGCTGCCCACCTGGGACGACGCGCTTGACGCCCTCGACCAGGACGACGACGCGAAACCCCTGCATGTCGTCCGGTTCGGGCGGCAGATCGACGCGCAAGGCGTGCTGGCCGACACCCCCGACGCGCGGCGATGCATCGGCTACCTGACCAAGTACCTGGTCAAGAACGTGGCCGAATGCCACGCCCCCGAGACCCAAGCGCAGCGTGAGCACGTCGACCGGTTGGCCGAAGCGCTGCGCTACGAACCCTGCTCGCCCACCTGCGCGAACTGGCTGCGCTACGGCGTCCAGCCCAAGAATCCGCGGCGCGGCCTGACCCCTGGGTTCTGCAAGGGCAAGGCGCACCGACGCGAACACCTTGGCTACGGCGGCCGCCGCGTGCTGGTCTCGCGCAAGTGGTCCGGCAAGACCCTGGCCGACCACAAAGCCGACCGCAAAGCCTGGGTGCTGGCGCGCCTGGCGGAAGCCGGGATACCCGTCGCCGATCCGGCCGACCCGTCCGCCGTCTGCGTGTGGGAACGCGCCGGGCCCGGTGACCCGGACGTCAAGCCACCCGAACACCGGCTACTGCTGCTGATCAACGAACGCATCCAACGGCGTCGGCAACTCGACCAGGCCACCAACAACACCCCCGAACTTTCGGCAACTGCGGAGGCAGCGTGAGCGGCAGGCGGGACGAACTCCTCACCGTTGATCAAGTCCTCGAAGAACTGGGCGGTGTCTCGCGCCGGACCTTCTACCGGTGGCGTGAGGTCGGCAAGGCGCCTGCGGGGATCAAGCTGCCCAACGGCGAGATCCGAATCTGGCGCAGTGAGCTTGTGAGCTGGCTGGACACCCTCCGGGAGGCGGCATGAGCATGTCGCGTGACGTCCGGTTCTGGGAGATCCGGCCGAACAAGTCGAGCAAGCGCAAGAAGACCTACGAAGTGCGCTGGAAGGTCGGCGGCCGAGAGAGATCGCGCACCTTCGAGACGAAGGCGCTCGCCAAGAACTTCCTTCTGGACCTCCAGATGGCGGCCAAGCGGGGCGAGGAATTCGAGATCAAGTCGGGGCTTCCCGAATCGATGATCCAGGCCAAAGAGGCGGTGTCCTGGCTCGGCTTCGTCCAGGCGTACATCGCGTCTCGCTGGCCTCATGCGGCGGCCAAAACCCGTGACAGCATGACCGATGCTCTTGCCACCGTGACCCCTGTCCTGGTCACGGATGCGGCCGGTATGCCGGAGGCGGAGACCGTTCGGACTGCGCTACGGCAGTACGCGCTGCTGCCTGCTGACCGGCGGCCGGCGGACCCCTCGCCGGAGATCGTGGAGGCCGTCCGCTGGCTCGAAAAGGTCTCGCTGCCCCTGGCTGCGCTGGCACAGACGGCAACGGTGCATGCGGCGCTGGATGCCCTGGCGCTCAAGATGGACGGAAACCCGGCCGCTGCGGAGACCTACCGGCGTAAGCGGGCGGTGTTCTACAACGTCCTCCAGTACGCGGCCGAACTGGAGGAACTTCCGGCGAATCCGCTGGACCGGATCAAGAGTCAGTGGCGGCGGCCGAAAGTGGTCGAGACGGTGGATCGCCGGGTCGTCGTCAACCCTCGGCAGGCCAAAGAACTGCTGACGGCGGTGTCGTACGTCGGTCGTCGTCGGGGGCGTCCGATGGTCGCGCTGTTCGCCTGCATGTATTACGCGGGGCTGCGGCCCGGGGAGGCGGTGGCGCTGCGCAAGCAAGATTGCCATCTTCCGGCAACTGGCTGGGGGACGCTCACTCTGGAGACTTCCCGGCCGCAGACCGGTAAGCGGTGGACTGACAGTGGCGAAGCTCACGACAAGCGGGGCCTCAAGCAACGGGCCGACAAGGAGACGCGAGAGGTTCCGATCCCTCCGGAGTTGGTGCGCATCCTGCTCGACCACATCGCAGAGTTCGGGGTGGCCGAGGACGGGCGCCTGTTCCGCAGTCAGCGGGGCAACGTGGTGTCCTCGTCCAGCTACTACCGGGTGTGGCGGGAGGCTCGTCTGCTGGCGCTCACGCCTGAGCAGGTGGCCTCGCCGCTGGCGGGTAAGCCGTATGACCTGCGGCACGCTGCGCTGTCGCTGTGGCTGAACGCGGGCGTCCATGCCCCCGAGGTCGCTCAACGCGCCGGTCACACGGTGGACGTGCTCCTCCAGCGCTACGCCAAGTGCCTGGACGGGGATCGCGAGATCGCCAACGGCAGGATCTCCAGGGCGCTCGGCTCATGATCCGACGACGTACGCTGACAGGGCTCCGGTCATCCCGGGGCCCTTTCGGCTTCCTGGGGTCGACCTGGGGAAACGCGGCCGGTTCCATCCCGCGAATATCCCGCGACCAGCGACAAACGATCGCTGTCGCTGGCAGCTGGCTGCATACGCACGAAACCCCGGGGACCGGTGTCGTGCCTGGTCAACCGGGGTTTTGGCTGGTCGCCTTGGGTGCCCCCTGCAGGATTCGAACCTGCGCACACGGCTCCGGAGGCCGTTGCTCTATCCCCTGAGCTAAGGGGGCGGCATCCGCACCACTTGGTGGCTGCGGGAAAAGGCTACCAGGGATCGGGGGGTGGAGTGCACCTGGTTAAGGACGGCCTGGGCGATCTTGCTGCGGGAGCGGGGGCGGTGGGCTAACCTCGCGGCCGTGAGCGAGGCGGAGGAGCCTGCCGGTGAGCGGTCGCTGGGCCGCGTGCTGGTGGTGGACGACGATGAGGTGATCCGGCAGCTCATCGCGGTGAACCTGCAGCTTGAGGGGTTCGAGGTGGCCACCGCGGTGGACGGGCGGGACTGCCTGGACAAGGTGGCCGAGGTGGCCCCCGATGTGATCACGCTGGATGTGATGATGCCGCGGCTGGACGGGTGGGTGACCGCGGTCAAGCTGCGGGAGAATCCGGCGACCCGGGACATCCGGGTGGTGCTGATCACGGCGCGGGCGCAGGACTACGACATCCGCCGGGGCCGGGAGATCGGGGTGGACGCCTACATCACCAAGCCGTTCGACCCCGACGACCTGATCCGGACGGTGCGGGAGCTGGTGGGCGCCGGGGATATGTCCGCATAGTGGTCCGATAGTCTCACCTAGGTGACTCCAGCCGAGGTGCGCGATGCCGTCATGGCCGCGGTGCGCGATGCCGTGGACGCCGGTGAGCTCACCGCGGACGTGCCCGTCGAGGTGCCGCTGAGCAGCGCCGCGGCGGGGGAGTACCGCACGCCGGTGGCGTTGCGCCTGGCGGCGGCGCAGCGGCGGCCGGGGACCGAGGTGGCCCGGGTGATCGCCGGGCGTCTGGCCGGGCGGCCGGGGCTGGGGGCGGTCCGGGTGAGCGGGCCGGGGTTCTTGACCATCGCCGTCCGCCGGCCGGGGGAGCTGGCGGCGGGAATCGTCGCGGCCGGGTCCTCCTACGGACGGGTCGAGGGCGTGACCTTGGCGGGGGGCTGGCCCGACCGGCCCCGCACCTTCGACAACCCCGGCTTCATGGTGCGGTACGCCTACGCCAGGGCGGCGGCGATCGGGCGGCGCGCGGCGGACCTGGGAATCGCCATGGGCGATCCGGGGTTGCTCAAAGAGCCGGAGGAAGGCACCTTGCTGGCCTTGCTGGCCGAGCAGCCCGGCAGAGCCGAGCAGGCGGCGCGCGAACGGGACGCGAGCCCGCTCCAGCACCATCTGGAGCGCCTCGCCGATGCCTACCACCGGGTCTACGAGCGGTGCCCGGCGTTGCCGTCCGGCGCGGAGGAACCCGGGGCGGTGCACGCGGCGCGCCGCACGCTGGCGGAGGCGGTGCGCATCGCCCTCGGCAACGGCCTGAAGATGATCGGCGAAAGTCCTAGAGAGCGAATATGAGCATGCGACAGCCGCGCGGAGCGGGCGAATGAGCCGGGTGCACCCGGCGGGGCCGCGGCATGCGGACGTGCTGCCGGAAGAGCACCCGCTGCCGCCCCCGGCGGATTTGAACCACCTGGATCCGCGTATCTGGCCGAGGACGGCGCGCCGCGAGGACGGCGTGCTGACGATCGGCGGGGTGGACGTCCGCGACCTGGCGGCCCGGTTCGGCACCCCCCTGTACGTCTACGACGAAGAGGACGTGCGCCAGCGCGCCCGCGAGTACGCCACGGCCTTCCAGGACGGCAGCGTCCACTATGCGGGCAAGGCGTTCTTGTGCACCGCGCTGCTGCGGTGGCTGGACGAAGAGGGCCTGGGCCTGGACGTGTGCACCGGCGGGGAACTGGCGGTGGCGCTGGCCGCCGGCTTCCCCCCCGAGAAGATCACCATGCACGGCAGCAACAAGTCGCTCGCCGAGCTGGAGCGGGCGCTGGAGGCCGGGGTCGGCCGCGTGGTGATCGACTCCTTCGAGGAGATCGCCCGCCTGGGCTACCTGGCCCAGGAGAAGGGCGCGCGCCCCAAGGTCATGATCCGGGTGACCACCGGGGTGGAGGCGCACACCCACGAGTTCATCGCCACCGCCCACGACGACCAGAAGTTCGGGTTCTCCCGCACCACCGGCGCGGCCCTGGAGGCGGTGCGGCGGGTGCTGCAGCTGCCGCAGCTGGAGCTGGTGGGGCTGCACTCCCACATCGGCTCGCAGATCTTCGACACCGACGGGTTCGAGGTGGCTGCGCACCGGCTGGCCGAGCAGCTGGTGGCGATCCGCGACGAGCACGGCCTGGAGCTGCCCGAACTGGATCTGGGCGGCGGCTACGGCATCGCCTATGTGCCCGGTGACGAGCCGCACGACCCCAAGGCGATCGCCGACTCGCTGAAGGAGATCGTGGCCCGCGAGTGCCGGGCCTACGGGCTGGCGATGCCGCGCATCACCGTGGAACCGGGCCGGGCGATCGTCGGGCCGGGCGGGGTTACCCTGTACGAGGTCGGCACCGTCAAGGACGTCGAGGGCCTGCGCACGTACGTGTCGGTGGACGGCGGGATGAGCGACAACCTGCGCACCGCGCTGTACGGCGCCGAGTACACCTGTGTGCTGGCCAGCCGGTCCTCCCGGGCCGAGCCCATGCTCAGCCGGCTGGTGGGCAAGCACTGCGAAAGCGGCGACATCGTGGTGCGCGACCTGTGGCTGCCGCGCGATGTGACGGCCGGGGACGTCGTGGCGGTGGCGGCGACCGGCGCGTACTGTCGGTCGATGGCCAGTAACTACAACTTCGTCCCCCGCCCGGCCGTGGTGGCGGTACGGGACGGCAAGGCGCGGGTCCTGATCCGGCGGGAGACCGAAGAAGACCTGCTGCGGCTGGATGCGGAGGTATAGGACGGTGAAACCCCTGCGGGTGGCCTTGCTGGGCTGCGGAACCGTCGGTTCCGAGGTGGTCAGGCTGCTGCACGAGCAGGCCGCCGATCTGACGGCGCGCATCGGCGCTCCGCTGGAGCTGGCCGGCGTGGCGGTGCGGCGGCTGGACCGCACGCGCGAGCACGTGGCGCCCGAGCTGCTGACCACCGACGCCATGGGCCTGGTCACCCGAGAGGACGTCGACATCGTGGTCGAGGTGATCGGCGGCATCGAGCCGGCCCGCTCGCTGCTGCTGGCGGCCATGAAGTCCGGCAAGTCGGTGGTCACCGCCAACAAGGCGCTGCTGGCCGAGGACGGGGAGACGATCTTCGGGGCGGCCCGCGAGTACGGCGCCGACCTGTACTACGAGGCCGCGGTGGCCGGGGCGATCCCGCTGCTGCGCCCGCTGCGCGAGTCGCTGGTCGGCGACCACGTCAAACGGGTGATCGGGATCGTCAACGGCACCACCAACTACATCCTGGACCGGATGGACTCCTGCGGCGCCTCCTTCTCCGACGCCCTGGAGGAGGCCCAGGAGCTGGGGTACGCCGAGGCCGACCCGACCGCCGACGTGGAGGGCTTCGACGCCGCGGCCAAGGCGGCGATCCTGGCGCAGCTGGCCTTCCACACCCCGGTCAGCGCCGCCGACGTGCACCGGGAGGGCATCACCGAGGTCTCCGCCGCGGACGTGGCCGGGGCCAAGGCGATGGACAGCGTGGTCAAGCTGCTGGCGATCTGCGAGCGGGTGCCCGACCCGGAGGGCCGCAACAACGGCGGCCGGGGCGTGTCGGTGCGCGTCTACCCGGCGATGATCCCCCGTTCGCACCCGCTGGCCAGCGTCCGCGAGGCCTACAACGCGGTGTTCGTGGAGGCCGAGTCGGCCGGGTCGCTGATGTTCTACGGCGCCGGCGCCGGCGGCGCGCCCACCGCCTCGGCGGTGCTGGGCGACCTGGTGGCGGTGGCCCGCAACCGGGTCGGCGGGACGCGCGGCCCGGTGGAGGTCACCTACGCCGAGCTGCCCGTGCTGCCGATGGGCGAGACGATCACCCGCTACTACATCCAGCTGGACGTGGCCGACCGCTCCGGCGTGCTGGCCCAGATCGCCGAGCTGTTCGCCCGCCACGACGTGTCGATCCAGGCCGTCCGCCAGGAGGGCTACGGCGAGGACGCCCAGCTGGTGATCGTCACCCACCGGGCGCCGGACGCGGCGCTGGCCGCCACCGTGGAGGGGCTGCGCCGCCTGGACATCGTCCGGGAGGTCTCCAGCGTGATGCGGGTCGAGGCCGACGAGATCGCCTGACCGGGGCCGCCCGATCCGGCCGCAAGGCGGGGCGGGAGGGCGGTGCGGCGTGTGCGCATCGCCGCACCGGCCGCCCGGCCCGCCCCAACCGGCCCCGTTTGGCCTTAGACTGCGGCGCGATGCCGCAGGTCAACTCGCCGCGGCCGGACATCGCAGGACGACACCCACGTTGGAGATCTGTTGACCTCCTCCCCACGGGCCAATCCAGGGGATCCCGACTCGCCCGGACCGGATCTTCCCGCTTCACCGACGGTTCCCGGCACCGGTCCGGTGGCCGGGTCCTCACCGACGGGTGCGTCCGGGAACGCGCTGTCCGGCGCGGTGTTCCGCGCGGTATCGTGCAGCGTTTCCGCTCCCCGCCGGAAGGCGGGGTTCTCCACGCTTAAGGAGTTCCGATGAACAGGGCTTGGCGCGGCCTCATCGCCGAGTACCGCGACCGGCTCCCGGTGACCGAGGCCACTCCCGTCGTCACCCTGCTCGAAGGCGGCACGCCGCTGCTGCCGGCACAGCGGATCTCCCAGCTCACCGGCTGCGAGGTCTACCTGAAGGTGGAGGGCGCCAACCCCACCGGCTCGTTCAAGGACCGCGGCATGACCGTGGCGATCAGCAAGGCCGCCGAGGAGGGCGCCAAGGCGGTGATCTGCGCCTCCACCGGCAACACCTCCGCCTCGGCCGCCGCCTATGCGGTGCGGGCCGGCATGACGTGCGCGGTGCTGGTGCCCAAGGGCAAGATCGCCATGGGCAAGCTGGCGCAGGCGCTGGTGCACGGCGCCCGGCTGCTGCAGGTGGACGGCAACTTCGACGACTGCCTGGAGCTGGCCCGCAAGCTCGCCGTGGACTACCCGGTCGCCCTGGTCAACTCGGTCAACAAGTTCCGCCTGCAGGGCCAGAAGACCGCCGCGTTCGAGATCGTGGACGCTCTCGGCGACGCCCCCGACGTGCACTGCCTGCCCGTCGGCAACGCCGGGAACATCTCCGCCTACTGGATGGGCTACACCGAGTACGCCGCCGACAAGGTGGCCACCAAGACCCCGCGCATGCTGGGCTTCCAGGCCAGCGGGGCGGCCCCGTTCGTCAAGGGCGAGCCGGTGCGCAGCCCGCAGACGATCGCCACCGCCATCCGGATCGGCAACCCGGCCTCCTGGGATCTGGCGATCGCCGCGCGCGACGAGTCCGGCGGGGCCATCTCCGCGGTCACCGACCGGCAGATCCTGGCCGCCTACCGGCTGCTGGCCCGCGAGGAGGGCGTGTTCGTCGAGCCCGCCTCCGCCGCCAGCGTCGCCGGCGTGCTGCAGGCCCGGGAGCAGGGGCTGATCGAGGCGGGCGAGCGGGTGGTCTGCACGGTGACCGGCAACGGCCTGAAAGACCCCGACTGGGCGATCTCCGGGGCGCCCGCGCCCATCACCGTCAAGGTCGACGCCCACGCCGCGGCGTCCGCGCTGGGCCTCACGTGAGCGAGCCGGGGTCGCCCGCGGCCGTGCGGCGGGCGGACGACGCGGAGCGCCGTTCACCCCTGCCGCGGAAAGGCCGCGGGGCCGGGCGCACCGAGGGCATGCGAAGAACCGAAGTGAACGAGTTCGGATTGCCGGGCGCGGCGCGGGTGCAAAAGCGGGCGGGAACATGGAATGAACGCTCGTCCCTGATGCGGAAAAGCCGTGCCATAAGGGTGCCGGAGGTGCGCGCGTGGCTGGCGTGAATGCCGATCGGAGTCGGCAATGGATCCCGCGAGTTCGGGTCCGGGTACCGGCCACCAGCGCCAATCTGGGACCCGGGTTCGACTCGCTGGGGCTGGCGCTCGCCCTCTACGACGACGTCACGGTGGAGATCACCGAGGGCGGGCTGTCCATCGCGGTGGACGGCGAGGGCGCCGAGGTCGCCGACCGGGGCGAACGGCACCTGATCGTCAAGGTGCTGCGCCGGACGTTCGACCTGCTGGAGGAGCTGTCGGGGGCCGGGCTGGGCCAGCCTCCGGGGCTGCGGCTGAGCTGCGTGAACCGCATCCCGCACAGCCGCGGGCTGGGCTCGTCCTCGGCGGCCATCATCGCCGGGATCGTCGCGGCCCGGGCGCTGCACCCCTGCGGCCGGCTGCTGGACGACGCCGCGGCGCTGACGCTGGCCACCGAGATCGAAGGCCACCCCGACAACGTTGCGCCCTGCCTGTACGGAGGGCTTACCATCGCCTGGAGCGAGCCGGACGGGCCGCGGGCGCTGCGGCTGGACCTGGACCGGCAGGTCGTGGTGTTCGTCCCCGACCACACGCTTCCCACCGAACGGGCCCGCGGGCTGTTGCCGCAGACCGTGCCCCACGAGGACGCGGCCGTCAACGCCGGACGGGCGGCGCTGCTGATCGCGGCGCTGACCGGCGGGCTGGGCGAGGACGTGATGCTCGCGGCCACCGAGGACCGGTTGCACCAGGAATACCGGGCACCGGCCATGCCGGAATCGGCGGATCTGGTGGCCAGGTTGCGGGCGGCGGGAGTGCCGGCGGTGATCTCCGGGGCCGGACCCACTGTCCTGGCGTTCACAACCGCATCCCGGGTTGATTCGATCGGCCCGAAAGTGGGTAATGGGTGGCACAAACACTCGCTGAACGTCGACCCCCATGGCGCATACGTTCAGCCGCCTGGTCCGTGACACGCCAATGTCATCGAACGCTGGGGAATAGCAGTGTGCTCGTGTGGTGTTAGGCTGAATATCGCACCAGATGCCCCGCTCGGGGCCGGGTGCTCGTCAGCCACGCACCGTCAGGTCGGCCATGGTGGCTCACCTGCCCCGCACATGTGGCTCCCCGACACCGTGACTTCCCGTTGTCCGGCATCCCGGCGAAACCTCAGACGTTGCGGAACCGGGGATGGTGCGAGAACCGTCCCGACCATCATCTGGCTGTGTCCAGACACCGCCGATGGCGACCCCATCGTGATCGGCAGAGCTCGATCTGGCGCCCCCGCCGGATCGCATCATCGGGTTGCCTGGCCGACGAGGGCCAACACCCGCTCCCTGGGAAGGACCCTTAGTGAGCGAATCCAGCGAACTCCTTACGGACACCTCCAGCCCCGCAGCTGAGAACACCGCGGACCGGCCGGAGCGCCCCACGACGCGGCGCCGGCGTTCCGGCACCGGCCTGTCGGCGTTGGTGCTGCCCGAACTCAGGACGCTGGCCGCCCAGCTCGGCATCACCGGCACCACCGGGATGCGCAAGAGCCAGCTCATCGCCGCCATCGAGGCCAAGCAGGGCGGTCCCGTCACCGGGCCGAGCACCGCCAAGTCCGAGGCCAAGGCCGAGACCGAGTCCACGTCGCCGACCGAGCCCAAGAGCGAGCCGGCCGAGTCCAAGGCGAGCCGGGACGACAAGGCGGCCCAGGCGGACAAGGCGGAGGAGACCGCCTCCCGCTCCGAGGAGCAGGCCGACGCGGGCGCGGCCGAGAGCCGTCCGGCGCGCACCCGCCGCACCCGTTCCGCCAAGCGCGAGGAGGGCGAGGAGCAGCTCGCCATCCCCGAGGAACAGCAGGCCGACAAGCCCGCCGACAAGTCCGCCGACAAGGCGGCCGACAAGGCGGCCGACAAGGACAAGCAGGACGACAAGGCGGAATCCGCCGACAAGAGCGCCGACAAGCCCGCTGACAAGACCGCGGAGAAGACCGAGCGTGGGGAGCGCGCCCGGACCACCGGCGAGGAGGGCGAGGGCAACGGGCGCGAGGGCCGTCAGCGCGGCCGGGGCGGCCGGGAGCGCGGCGAGCAGCAGCAGAACGGCCAGCAGCGCCGCGGCCAGAACGGCGCCGCCGAGGAGGAGAACGGCGAAAGCGGCCGCAGCCGCCGGGGCCGCCGCTTCCGGGAGCGCAACCGCGGCCGCGGCGGCCGGGGCGAGCGGTACGAGGAGCCGGTGATCAACGAGGACGACGTGCTGATCCCGGTGGCCGGCATCCTCGACATCCTGGACAACTACGCGTTCGTCCGCACCACCGGCTACCTGCCCGGCCCCAACGACGTCTACGTCTCGCTGTCCCAGGTCCGCAAGTACGGGCTGCGCAAGGGCGATGTGATCACCGGTGCGGTGCGCCAGCCGCGCGAGGGCGAGCGGCGGGAGAAGTTCAACGCGCTGGTCCGCTTGGACACCGTCAACGGCATGGAGCCCGAGCAGGCCAAGAACCGCGTGGAGTTCTCCAAGCTCACCCCGCTGTACCCGCAGGAGCGGCTGCGGCTGGAGACCGACCCGAACGTGCTGACCACGCGGATCATCGACCTGGTCTCCCCGATCGGCAAGGGCCAGCGCGGCCTGATCGTCTCCCCGCCCAAGGCGGGCAAGACGATGGTGCTGCAGGCGATCGCCAACGCGATCACCAAGAACAACCCCGAGTGCCACCTGATGGTGGTGCTGGTGGACGAGCGGCCCGAAGAGGTCACCGACATGCAGCGGTCGGTCAAGGGCGAGGTCATCCACTCGACCTTCGACCGTCCGGCCGAGGACCACACCACCGTCGCCGAGCTGGCCATCGAGCGGGCCAAGCGGCTGGTGGAGCTGGGCCACGACGTGGTGGTGCTGCTGGACTCCATCACCCGGCTGGGCCGCGCCTACAACCTGGCCGCCCCCGCTTCCGGGCGCATCCTGTCCGGTGGTGTGGACTCCACCGCGCTGTACCCGCCCAAGCGGTTCTTCGGCGCCGCCCGCAACATCGAGAACGGCGGTTCCCTGACCATCCTCGCCACCGCGCTGGTGGAGACCGGGTCCCGCATGGACGAGGTCATCTTCGAGGAGTTCAAGGGCACCGGCAACATGGAGCTCAAGCTCAACCGGCAGCTCGCCGACAAGCGGATCTTCCCCGCGGTGGACGTGGAGGCCTCCGGCACCCGCAAGGAGGAGATCCTCATGTCCCCCGAGGAGCTGCGCATCGTCTGGCAGCTGCGCCGGGTGCTGCACGCCCTGGACACTCAGCAGGCCCTGGAGCTCCTCATCGAGAAGATGAAGGAGACCAAGTCCAACGCCGAGTTCCTGCTCCAGGTGCAGAAGACCACGGTCGCCGACCGGGACTGACCTGGTGCCGCCGACGCCCCGAAGGCCCGCCCTTCGGGGCGTCCCGCGTTTTCCGGCCCTCGTGCCACGGCGGCCGCGGTCCAGGGTGGGGATAGCCCTACCGTGGGGACGGCGGCCCGCCGTATGGCGCCGCTTCACCGCGGCCCGTCAGGCTTGAACCGTGCGGTGACGGCTGGAGGGAGGTCGGGACGTGAGCGAGCTGAACGTCATGGCCGTGCCCGGCGGATCGGGCCGGATCGTGACGGCGTCGTGGAAGCCGCTGGCGATGGTGCGCTCATCGCTGAACTGGCGGGCCGCGCTGTACCTGGGGAGCGCCCTGGCCTTCGGCCTGGCCTGGTTCATCGTCCTGGCGGTGGGCCTGACCCTGTCGGCGGCCCTGGTGATCATCTGGGTCGGGCTGCCGATGCTGGTGATCATGATGCTGCTGTGGCGGGGCGGGGCGATGCTGGAGCGGCGGCTGCTGAAGGTCGCCCTCGGCGTCGCGGTGCCCGAGCCTTATCGGCCCGCGCCCCCTTCGGCCGGCGTGCTGGGCAGGTTGCGGACGATGGCCACCGACCCGGCCACCTGGAAGGACCTGCTCTATCTGGCGCTGCGCTTCCCGATCGGGCTGGTGGAGTTCGTGGTGTCGGCGGCCGTCTGGTCGGCGACCGCGGCGTTTGTGTTCCTGCCGCTCATCGTGGCCGTCGCGGGCGAGGCGGTGGTCAACCTCGGGGTGGTGGTCTACACCGCCGACGACCCCATCAGCGCCCTGCCGGTGAGCGTGGTGGGTGTCGGGCTGCTGCTGGTGGCGCTATATGTGACCCGCGGCATGGCCGTCCTGCACGCCCTCTACGGGATGCTGCTGCTGGGGCCGAGCCGGGGCCAGGCGGAGCGGCTGCGGCTGCAGGCCCGCGCCGAGCAGCTGCGGGCCAGCCGGGCCCGCGGGGTGGACGCCGCCGAGGCCGAGCGCCGCCGCATCGAACGCGACCTGCACGACGGCGCCCAGCAGCGGCTGCTGGCGGTGGCGATGGACATCGGGCGGGCCCGCGCCAAGCTGACCTCCGACCCCGAGGCCGCCCGCGCCCTCATCGAGCAGGCCCACGAGGGCACCAAGGCCGCCATCGCCGAACTGCGCGACCTGGCCCGCGGGATCTACCCGGCGATCCTGACCGACCGGGGGCTGGATGCGGCCATCTCCGGGCTGGCCGCCCGCGCTCCCGTCCCGGTCCTGGTCGAGGTGGAGCTGCCGGAACGCCCTCCGGCCGCGGTGGAGAGCATCGCCTACTTCATCGTCGCCGAGTCGCTGACCAACATCGCCAAGTACGCCCGCGCCACCCAGGCGTCGGTCCGCGTCACCCGCGAGGGCCGGTGGGTGGTGGTGGAGGTGACCGACAACGGCGTGGGCGGCGCCACCGCCGTCCCTGGCGGCGGGCTGGCCGGCCTGGCCGACCGCGCCGCCACCATCGACGGCATCCTCACCATCGACAGCCCGGTCGGCGGCCCCACCGTCATCCGCGCCGACCTGCCCTGCAGCTGGTGACCCGTCCCGCCGCCTCGCCCCCGGCGCGACAATGAGATGCGTGAGGGTGGTCATCGCTGAGGACTCGGTGCTGCTGCGGGAAGGGCTGGTGCGGCTGCTGGCCGACGCCGGCATCGAGACGGTGGGAGTGGCCGGGGACGGGCCGGGCCTGGTGCGGGCCGTGGCCGAGCACGAGCCGGACCTGGCGATCGTGGACGTGCGGATGCCGCCCTCGTTCACCGACGAAGGGCTGCGGGCGGCGCTGCAGGTGCGGCGCGACCGGCCGAAGCTGCCGATCCTGGTGCTGTCGCAGTACGTGGAGGAGCGCTACGCCGCCGACCTGCTGGGGGACGGCGCCCAGGGCGTGGGCTACCTGCTCAAGGAGCGGGTCTCCGAGGTCACCGAGTTCATCGACGCGGTGCGGCGGATCGCGGCCGGGGGCACGGTGATCGACCCGGAGGTGATCGGGCAGCTGCTGAGCCGGCGGCGCACCGGGGACCGGCTGGAGGCCCTGACCCCCCGGGAACGCGAGGTGCTGGCCCTGATGGCCGAGGGCCGCTCGAACGCGGCCATCGCCCGCACCCTGGTGGTCTCCGAGGGGGCGGTGGAAAAGCACATCTCCAATATCCTGCTCAAGCTGGACCTGCCGCCCACACCCGACGACCATCGCCGGGTGATGGCGGTGCTGGCCTACCTGGGCGCACGCTGAGCGGCCCCCGAGCGGGGAATGCCCGGCGACCTCGGTACGTTGTCGCATCTGGCACACTTGAAGTGCGACATTCGCGGTACCGGTTCACGCCGTCCGGTCGTGCGCCGAGCGTGCGCCCCAGAGGGCGACCCGGCGACCGCTCTCAAGCGAGGAGAAGACTTTGAAGCCTGGCATTCACCCCGACTACGTCGTCACCACGGTGACGTGCACGTGCGGAAACACCTTCCAGACCCGCAGCACCGCCCGCAACGGCGTGATCCACGCCGACGTGTGCTCCAGCTGCCACCCGTTCTACACCGGCAAGCAGAAGATCCTGGACACCGGCGGCCGGGTGGCCCGCTTCGAGCAGCGTTTCGGCAAGCGGAGCGGCGCCAAGAAGTAACCGCCGAAATCCAGATCTCCAGGCAGACGACACCGGCGGCCGGGGGACTGCGCGTCCCCGGGCCGCTCGGGGTGCGCCGTGCGGCGCGCCCCGCTAGCGAAACGACACCGTGAACCTCGACGAGCTGATCGGCGAATACACCGAGATCGAAGGCAAGCTGGCCGACCCGGCCGTGCACGCCGACCAGAATGCGGCGCGCCGGCTGGGCAAGCGCTACGCCCAGCTGCGACCCATCGTCGAGACGGCCCGGCAGTTGCGCAGCGTCGAAGGCGACCTGGAGGCCGCCCGCGAGCTGGCGGCCGAAGACGGCGCGTTCGCCGCCGAAGCCGCCGAGCTGGAAAAACGCCGGACCGAGCTGGAACAGAAGCTGCGCAAGCTGCTGATCCCCCGCGATCCCAACGATGACAAGGACGTCATCTTGGAGATCAAAGCCGGCGAGGGCGGGGAGGAATCGGCGCTGTTCGCCGGCGACCTGCTGCGCATGTACCTGCGTTATGCCGAGCGCATCGGCTGGAAGACCGAGATCCTCTCCTCCCAGCCGTCCGATCTGGGCGGGTACAAGGACGTGACCGTCGCGGTCAAGGCCCGTCCCGGCCCCGACGGCGAGCCCATCGGGGCGTGGTCGCACCTGAAGTTCGAAGGCGGCGTGCACCGCGTGCAGCGGGTGCCGGTGACCGAGTCCCAGGGCCGCATCCACACCAGCGCCGTGGGCGTGCTGGTCACCCCCGAGGCCGAAGAGATCGACGTGCAGATCGACCCCAACGATCTGCGCATCGACGTCTACCGCTCCTCCGGCCCCGGCGGGCAGAGCGTCAACACCACCGACTCGGCGGTGCGCATCACCCACCTGCCGACCGGCGTGGTGGTCTCCTGCCAGAACGAAAAGAGCCAGCTGCAGAACAAAGAGCAGGCGATGCGCATCCTGCGGTCCCGCCTGCTGGCGCTGGCCCAGCAGGAGGCGGAGGCGGCCGCCGCCGCCGAGCGCCGCAGCCAGGTCCGCACGGTGGACCGCTCCGAGCGGGTGCGCACCTACAACTTCCCCGAGAACCGCATCTCCGACCACCGGGTCGGATACAAGGCCTACAACCTCGACCAGGTGCTCGACGGCGACCTGCACAACGTGATCCAGACCCTGGTCGAGGCCGACCTGGAACGCAGACTGGCCGAAGCCCAGGGAACGACCCAGGGAACATGAACCTGCTGCTGGAGGAGGTGGCGCGGGCGACGGTGCGGCTGGCCGACGCCGGGGTCGCCTCGCCCCGTGCCGACGCCGAGGAGCTGGCCGCGGCCGTGCACGGGGTCAAGCGGTCTGAGCTGCACACCGTTCCCGACTCGGCGTTCGACGCCCGCTTCTGGGAGGGCGTGGCCCGCCGCGAGGCGGGCGAGCCGCTGCAGCACATCACCGGCCGCGCCTTCTTCCGCTACCTGGAGCTGAAGGTGGGGCCCGGGGTGTTCATCCCCCGCCCGGAGACCGAGGTGATGGTCGGCTGGGCGCTGGAGACCCTGCACCAGATGGACGTGCGCGACCCGCTGGTGGTCGACTTGGGCACCGGCTCGGGCGCCATCGCGCTGAGCATCGTCCAGGAGGCGCCCAGCGCGCGCGTGCACGCCGTGGAAAAGGACCCCACGGCGTTCGTCTACGCCACCCGCAACGTCGAGGAGCTGGACCTGCGGGGGCGGGTGCGGCTGCATCTGGCCGACTTCGCCGACGCCCTCCAGGAGCTCAACGGCACCGTCGATCTGGTGATCAGCAACCCTCCCTACATCCCGATGAGCGAGTGGGAGTACGTGCCGCCGGAGGTGCGCGACCACGACCCGGCGGCGGCGCTGTGGGGAGGCGGCGACGACGGCCTGGACGCCATCCGGACGGTGGAGCGCACCGCCCGGCGGCTGCTGCGGCCCGGCGGCCATGTCGCGGTCGAGCACAGCGACATGCAGGGCAACGCCGTCTACTGGGTGTTCGCCGAAGAACACGGCTGGCGGGACGTCCGCAACCACCGCGACCTGACCGACCGGGACCGCTTCGTCACCGCCCGCCTGGCGGTCGAGTGACGCCGGGACGCGACCGTGCGGCGGGCGGTGCGAGAATGGCCGCCGTGAGCCGACGTTATGACTGCTCGGATCCGATGGAGCGGACGCGGGGCATCGCCGAGGCCGTCTCGGCGGTGCGGCGCGGCGAGCTGATCGTGCTGCCCACGGACACGGTGTACGGGATCGGCTGTGACGCCTTCACCCCTTCGGCCGTGCAGGCGCTGCTGGACGCCAAGGGGCACGGCCGGGACCGTCCGCCGGCGGTGCTGGTCGGCTCGGTGCGCGCCGCCACCGCGCTGGTGGAGGATCTGGGCACCTACGGGCAGGACCTGATCGACGAGTTCTGGCCGGGGGCGCTGACGCTGGTGTGCCGGGCCAACCGCAACCTGTCGTGGGATCTGGGCGACGCCAAGGGCACGGTGGCGGTGCGGATGCCGCTGCACGACCTGGCCCTGGAGCTGCTCAAGGAGACCGGGCCGCTGGCGGTGAGCGCCGCCGCCCGCAAGGGCGGGCCGCCGGCGCGCTCGGCGGCGCAGGCCGAGTCGGTCTTCGGTGACGCCGTGTCGGTCTGCCTGGACGGCGGCCCCTCCGGGGAGCGGCAGCCCTCCACGCTGCTGGATTTGACCGGGCCGATTCCCCGGCTGCTGCGCGCCGGGGCGGTCTCGGTGGACCGGATCCGCGCCATCACCGGCGTGGTGATGACCGAGGAGGACGAATCGGCGGAGGAGACCGCCGAACCGCAGGCCGCGCCGGCCAAGGAGCCCTCTTCGGACGGAGCCGCGGCGCAGGACGGGCCTTCCCTCGACAAGGGGGCTCCCGGCGGCGGTGCCTGAGCCCGGGACGCACCCATCCGGACCTTCGAAAGCGGAATTCTCGTGAGCCGACGCTACGACTGCACCGACCCCGCGCGGCGGGCCGCCGGCATCGCCGCCGCGGCCGCGGCCGTGCGGGCCGGGGAACTGGTCGTCCTGCCGACCGACACGGTCTATGGCGTCGGCTGCGGAGCCTTCCTTCCCGATGCGGTGGACGCCCTGCTGAAGGCCAAGGGGCGCGGCCGGCAGATGCCGGCCCCGGTCCTGATCGGCTCACCGGAGGCGCTGGCGGATCTGGTGACCGACACCGGCCCTTACGGCCCGGCCCTGATCGAGGAGTTCTGGCCCGGCGCGCTCACCTTGGTCTTTCCGGCCGTCCCCGGCCTCGCCCGGGTGCTGGGCGACGCCCAGGGCACGGTCGCGGTCCGCATGCCGCGCGATGAGCTGGCGCTGGAGCTGCTGCGGGAGGCCGGGCCGATGGCGGTCAGCAGCGCCAACCTGACCGGGCGCCCGGCGGCGCGCACCGCCGGGGAGGCGTTCGCGCAGCTGGGCGAATCCGTGGCGGTCTACCTGGACGGCGGGCCGGCGCCGCTGGGGGAGCCGTCCTCGATCGTCGATCTGAGCGGGGATGAGCCGCGTCTGCTGCGGGCCGGCGCTCTTGCGGCCGAGACACTGCGGCGGGTCTGCGGAACCTTGAAGGAGGGGGCCGGCTGACTCGTCCCAGGGACGATCTTCCGCATATGGCGAAGGGCCCGGCGGGTGACCGCCGGGCCCTTCTCATGCCGGGCTCGGTGAACTTTTCAACACGTGGTCTTAGGCGCCGAAGACGGGAGCCCCGCCGGCATCCGGGGTGATGACGTTGCAGGTGGCGGCATCGTCCCCGGCTTCAAGGCCCCCTTTCGGTCTGCGGAGACGGCGTGTTGAAAAGGTTCAGTACAGCTTGCGCCACTTCTTGTTGGCGTACTGGTACTTGCCGGTCTTCACGTTGCGGCGGCATTCCTGAACCCACAGGTGCCCGGTGTACTTCGTGGTCCAGGTGAACCTCGCCGAGGCCTTGGTGTCGACGTAGCGGCCGGTGGAGTAGCGGAGCACACCCCGCCAGTACTGGCGCTTCTTGCCCTTGGTCGCCCTGAAGCGGACGCAGGCGCTCCAGCCGTCCCTCTTACCGTCGGTCAGGACGCCCCGGATCGTCACCTTCTTCTTGTTCCGGACATAGGTGCCGGAGGCCGAGACGTTGGCGAAGGCGTTGATCGGCTTCCACTTCTTTTTCTTCTTCTTCTTGGCCGCGGTCTCGATGGAGGCCGCCTCCGAAGAGGCCCCGGACACGGCCACGGTGGTGTCGGCGGGCGACGCCTGAGCGGGGGTAGCGAACGCGCCGATGCCGGCCACGAGCGCTCCAGAGGTCGCGGCCACCGCGACAATGCGTCGCATGTGTCCTTCCTCTCGCTACGGGATTGGATTCGGTCGGTAAAGCTAACATTCAGGGCGGACCGATGCATCCGTAAATCCCAGGAAAGGCCGGTTTCGGTCACAAATCGGCGCAGTCGGGCGAGATGGCGCCGCAGCATATGCCGGAAGTGCGTCCGGAATGTGCAATAGTGCATTGAGGGGCGGGACAGAATGTGATAGCGGTAACGCCTTTCGGGTGCGCTCCGCGGCATTTCTGCAGGTCTTGACGCCGCCCTGGCGGACGGCCGGGGGCGGCGGCGCGGCGGGCGCCTTGCGGGAGCTTTCGGCCCGCGCCGAGGCCGTCCGGCGGGACAATACCCGGTATGCCTCATGTGGTCTGGGCGATGGCGGTCACGCTCACGGTCCCGGCCGCCTTCGCCTCCCTCGGCCCGCCCGCCCCGCCCGCCGGGCCGGGGGAGAGCATCCCGACCTACGACGTCGTGCTGACCGTGCGGAACGATGGCGTGCTGCACGTCCGGGAGACGATCACCTACGACTTCCACGACCGCCGCGAGCACGGCATCGTCCGCCGCGTCCCCTACCGCGTCGGCGACCGGCTGTATGACATCCGCAACGTGCGCGCCAGCAGCTCCACCGGGGCGCCGGCCCGCGCTCGCGCCACCCGGGTGCTGCACGACCTGCGCATCGCGGTGGGCGGCGGGCGCCGCAAGGTCAGCGGACGCCAGGCCTACGTGGTCGAATACGACGTGGTGGGCGCGCTGACGCCCGCGCCCGGCCGGGCGGAGCTGCGCTGGGACGCCGTCGGGACCGGCTGGGGCGTGCCGATCGGCGAGGTCTCGGTGCGGGTCCACACGCCGGCCCGGCCGCTGGGCGTGCGCTGCCGGGCGGGGGCGCACCGGCGCGCCGGCCCGGGGCTCACCGAGTGCGGCCGGGGCCGCGCCGCGCCGCGCGCGGTGGAGTTCACCCAGCGGGACCTGCGCCCCCGCGAGAGCGTGCTGATCGATGTGCACTTGCCGGAGGGCGCGGTCGAGGTCCCCGCCCCCCGGTATGCGCGCCCCCATTTCGCCTTCTCCCGGCTCGGGTATGTGCTGTCGGCCCTGTGCCTGGCGGTGGGCCTCGCCCTGGCCCTGGCGGCGCGCCTGGCGCGTTCTGAACGGCCCGCGGCGGCCATCGCGCGAAGGCTCGCCGCCGGCGGGGCGCCCGGCCGGCGGACGGGAGCGCTGCTGCTGGCCACGGGGGCCGCGGCGGTGGTGTGGGACCTGGCCGACGACGTGGTGGCGCACGGCCTGTGGGCGGCCTCGGTGGGCGATCCGGCCCTGGCCGGGATGGGGCTGCTGGCCCTGGGAGCGGCGATCGGCGCCCACGGGCGGAGATCGGGCCGTCCCGGATGCGTCGTCCGCAACAGCCGTTCAGAACATGAGGCATCAGGGGATCATCGGGCATAGTGTTGGCCACACTGCCCCGCGTCCGGCGAACCGGCCGGCCGCGGCCGGCGTCTGCACAGTGAGAAGACGTGTGCCCGCAGGCGGCACGACCGGCGCCCCGCGGCGGAAGGGGGCGGCGGCGTACACGAGGACGGGAAGGGGGTGCCGCCCATGCGCGAGTACCTGCTCATCGTCCTGGTCGCCGCGGTGATCACCTACCTGACCACCCCCTTGGTGCGGGCGCTGTCGGTGCGGTTCGGGGCGATGACCGCCGTCCGCGACCGGGACGTGCACGCCATCCCCACCCCCCGGATGGGCGGGCTGGCGATGTTCTTCGGCATGATCGGCGCGCTGGTGGTGGCCAGCGGGCTGCCGGTGATGCGCAAGGTCATGGAGGAAAGCGACGTCGATCGCGGGCTGCTGCTGGCCGGCGGGCTGATCGTGCTGCTGGGCATCGCCGACGACCGCTGGGAGATCGACGCGCTGACCAAGTTCGCCGGGCAGGTGGCCGCCGCCGGGCTGTTCATCCTGAACGGCATCCAGCTGTTCGTGGTCCCGCTGCCCAACGGCCAGCCGCTGGTGCTGCCGCCCGAATACGGGGTGCCGCTGACCATTTTTCTGGTGGTCGCCACCATCAACGCGGTGAACTTCGTCGACGGGCTGGACGGGCTGGCCGCCGGAGTCGTCGGCATCGCCGCGATGGCGTTGTTCTCTTACGCCTCGCTGCTGGCCTTCATCGAGCATCTGTCCCGGATTCAGCCGGCCACGCTGGCCGCTGCGGTGCTGATCGGGATCTGCGCCGGATTCCTGCCGCACAACTTCAACCCCGCCCGCATCTTCATGGGCGACACCGGCTCCATGCTCATCGGGCTGCTGCTCAGCGCCGTCATGATCTTGCTGACCGGGCAGTTCGACAGCGCCGTCATCGGCCCGGTGACGCAGATTCCCTTCTTCCTTCCGCTGGTTCTGGTGCCGTTGGTGGTGGCGGTTCCCTACATCGACATGCTGCTGGCGGTATGGCGCCGGACGAATCAGGGTAAATCGCCCTTTGCGCCCGACAAGTTGCATTTGCACCACCGTCTTCTGGAGCTGGGGCATTCGCACCGCCGGGCCGTTTTGGTGATGTATTTCTGGGTCGGCCTGCTGGCCTCCTGCGTGGTGGGGCTGTCGTTCATTCGCTCCATTCCGCTGGTGCTTTCGGTGACCGGCCTGGTGGCCATCGCCGGAGTGGTGGGTCTGATCGCCGAGCCCTGGCGGCGCCGCCGTCCCAAGGCCACGGCGCCCGACGCCGCCGCCCCCCAGCGCCCCCGCGAGCACGTCTGACCGGTGCGCCCGGCTTCGCGCTCGATGAGTGGAACATCACGCGGGCGTCCGCCGAGACCGCTGGGGGAGCCGCCGCCGATCGGCCCCTGTGCGCCGCCGGGACTCTGCGGGACGGGGCGTGCGGTGCGGTCGGCCCCGCCGTGAACGGCCGGCGGGGCGGCTTTGAACCGATCACGACGATTCGGTGAACTTTGTGGCTCCTGGTGACGCTGTGCCATAACGTGATGGGTCATTGTGGGCGATCACGACGCTTGTGATACCTTTCACGAGCAAGACGCCGAACACAGACCGTGACCAGGCGGAGTCCGCATGCATTCTTCCGACGCCCTGATCCTGCGGGGCGCCGCGATCCCCACCGGCCTGGCCGGCGCGCTCGCCATCGCGGTGGGCCTGCTGGTCGCCGGGGCGCAGGGGGCGCTGGGCGCCGCACTCGGCACGCTGGTGGCCATCGCCTTCTTCAGCGTCAGCGTGGTCGCGGTCAGTTACGCGTCCAAGGTCTCGCCGCAACTGATGTTCGCCGCCGCGGTGCTCAGCTACATCACCAAGATCTTTGTGATGTTCGCGCTGATCGCGGTGTTCCGGGACGTCACGGCCTGGGATCCGGCGGTCTTCGCCTACACGATCATCGCGTTGACGGTCGTGTGGGTGGGCGCCGAGATCCGTGTCACGGCCCGCGCCAAGACCCTCTATGTGGACGATCCCGCCGACCCCGCCGGGGCCGCGGGGCGGAGCGACTCCGCCACCGGCGCCCTGTCCGGTTCGGCCGGCGAGCGGGGTCCATGATGGGCGTGGTGAACCGGCCTGGGGTGATCCCCGCGACAGGGCTCGGCCTCAGTGACTACTCCGATATGACCATGAGGGGAGTGGGCTGCTATGGTCCGTGCTGCGATGAGCGGGGAGGGGCACCGGCCCGACCAGCAGCCCGGCGAGCCGGAGCGCAGCGCCGACCAGCAGCGTTTCGCCAACGCCGCATGGTCGATCCCGAGCTATCTGCTGTCCGGGATGGCGGTCTACGGGGGGATCGGCTGGCTGCTGGATCGCTGGCTGGGCACCTCGGCCTTGCTCCCGATCGGGATCCTGGTCGGTCTCGGTCTTGCGCTCTACATGGTCTACCTCCGCTACGGGCGCTGACCGCACCGGCGGCGTCCCGGCGGCGGGCCGGCCGATGCTCGGCGCTCATCGAGCCCTCCGGGCACGCACCTGAGCACCGCACTAGCTACGACGAAGGGACTGCCGCGTGAGCGCGTCGCATATCCTCGCCGCATCCGGCGGCGGAGAGGAGTTCCAGGCTCCGGGACTGGAGCTGTTCGAATTCGCGCCGCTGTGGGACGGTGCTCCGAGCTGGCTGACCAAGCCCGTGCTCCTCGCCGCGCTGAGCGTGATCATCGTGTGCGGCTTCTTCTGGGCCGCCTTCAGCAAGCCCAAGCTGGTGCCGCGCGGCGTGCAGAACATCGGCGAGGTCGGCTACCTGTTCGTGCGCGACCAGATCGCCCGGCCGATGATCGGCAAGGACGGCGACCGGTGGATGCCCTTCCTGGTCTCCACCTTCTTCTTCATCCTGATCATGAACTGGATGGGCGTCATCCCGCTCATGCAGATGCCGATCGCCTCGCACATCGCCTTCCCGATCGTGCTGGCCGCGATCGTCTACGTGATGATGTGGTTCCTGAGCATCAAGCACCAGGGGCTGATCGGCTGGTTCAAGAACATGATGTTCCCGCCCGGCCTGCCCAAGCCGCTGTATGTGCTGTATGCGCCCATCGAGCTGCTGTCGGTGATCGTGCTGCGGCCGTTCACCCACTCGGTCCGGCTCTTCGCCAACATGTTCGCCGGTCACCTGCTGCTGGCCTTCTTCGCCACGGTGGCCTACTGGTTCCTGATCGAGAAGCTGACCGGCCTGGGCGCCGGGCTCGGCGTGGTCGGGTTCGCGATGACCATCGTGATGACCGGCTTCGAGATGTTCGTGCAGGCGCTGCAGGCGTTCATCTTCACCCTGCTGGCCGCCTCCTACATCGGCGGAGCGCTGCACCCCGATCACTGACCTGACTCTTTTCGTCCAACCCCAGCTCCGGTGGGAGATCCCGCCGGCCGATCGAGAAGGAAAACGCGAATGTTCCTTGCTGAAGTCACCGGTAACCTCGGCGCCATCGCCTACGGTCTGGCCGCCATCGGCCCGGGTATCGGCGTGGGCATCATCTTCGGTCAGGGCGTGCAGGCCATCGCCCGTCAGCCGGAGCTGACCAACGTCATCCGCACCAACATGCTGCTGGGCTTCGCGCTCACCGAGGCGCTGGCGCTGATCGGTTTCGTCGTGCCGTTCGTGCACAGCTGATCCACTGCCCTTCCCACCATCTGACCGGAAGGCGGAACCTTGAACTTCTTCCTGGCCGCGGAAGGCGAACCGCACAACCCGCTGATCCCGGCACCGGCCGAGCTGATCTTCGGCACGATCTCGTTCGCGATCGTGCTGATCGTGGTCGGCTGGAAGCTCGTCCCGCAGATCCAAAAGACGCTGGCCGAGCGGACCGACGCGATCGAGGGCGGGCTGAAGCGGGCCGAGGAGGCCCAGCGGGAGGCCCAGGCCACCTTGGCCGAGTACCAAAAGCAGCTCGCCGAGGCCCGTGCCGAGGCCGCCCGCCTGCGGGAGAAGGCCCGCGAGGAGGGCGCGCAGATCGTCGCTCAGATGCGCGAGGAGGCCCAGGCAGAGGCCCGGCGCATCGTGGAGTCGGCTCAGGCCACCATCGAGGCCGAGCGGCAGCAGGCGCTGCAGCAGCTGCGGACCGAGGTGGGTGCGCTGGCGGTCGAGCTGGCCAGCCGGGTGGTCGGTGAGGCGCTGGCCGACCAGGCCGCCCAGAGCCGGGTCATCGACCGCTTCCTGGCCGAGCTGGAGGAGCGGACCCGCACTCAGGAGCCCGCATGAGCGCTGCCGTGATCGGAGCGGTCGCCCGCGCCTCCCTGGCCGAGGCGCGGGAGCGGCTGGAGACCGTGCTGGCCACGGCCGACCTGGCGGAGCTCGGCGGGGAGCTGTTCGCGGTGCTGCACCTGGTGGACCGCGAGCACGGCCTGCGCCGGGCGATCTCCGATCCGTCGGCGCGCCCGCAGGCCAAGGCCGACCTGGTGGCCGGCCTGCTGGACGGCAAGGTCTCCGCGGCGGCCTCCTCGGTGGTGCAGGACGTGGTGCGGCTGCGCTGGACCCGTCCCAGCGAGCTGGCCGACGCGCTGGAGACGCTGGCGGTGACCGCCGAGGCCGCCCGCGCCGAGGCCGACGGCGTGCTCGACGACCTGGAGGACGAGCTGTTCCGGTTCTCCCGGATCGTCGAGGGCGAGCCGCAGTTGCGCACCGCGCTGACCGACCCGGCCCTGCCGGACGACCGCAAGGACGGCCTGCTGTCGGCGCTGCTGGACGGCAAGGTCACCCCCTCGGCCCGGCGGCTGATCGGCGAGCTCGTGCTGCACCCGCGAGGCCGTAGCCTGGAGAGCGGGCTGGCGCACTACGGTCGGCTCGTCGCGCAGCGACGGCAGCGCCTGGTGGCGCTGGTCCGTTCCGCGGTGGACCTGACCGAACGGCAGCGCACCCGGCTGGCGGCCGTGCTGTCGGCGGCCTACGGCCACGAGGTACACCTGAACATCGAGATCGACCCGAGCGTGCTGGGCGGCCTGTCCATCCAGATCGGGGACGAGGTCATCGACGGCACGATCGCCGGGCGGCTGGACGAGGTCCGGCGGCGGCTCGCCGGGGGCTGACCGGTGGGTCTCTTCCCGACGTCGCCCGCCGTCCGGGACCGATGCGCCCGGACGGCGCGGGCGGCCGCCCGGGCGGTGCGTCGGGGAGAGCCGGCAGAGCGCGGCGGGCGGCCCAGCCGCCTGCGGCGCGAGCGGACAGCCCTGTGGAGGGCTCGCGGCGCCGATGGCGAAGCGACGAGCCGACGAGCGCGTGGCCGAGACGAGTCGGCGCGGGCTGATCGAGCAGACTGAGCTGACCCTTAAAGGAAGCAAGAGAGGAATCATGGCGGAGCTGACGATCCGTCCGGATGAGATCCGGAACGCGCTGGAGCGCTTCGTCCAGTCTTATGAGCCGGAGGCGGCCGCGCGCGAAGAGGTCGGCACCGTTGTCGATTCCGGCGACGGTATCGCCCACATCGAGGGGCTGCCCTCGGCCATGGCGAACGAGCTCCTGGAGTTCGAAGACGGGACCCGTGGCCTGGCTCTGAACCTGGACGTCCGTGAGATCGGCGCCGTTGTCCTGGGCGACTTCAGCGGCATCGAGGAGGGCCAGAAGGTCCGCCGCACCGGCGAGGTGCTGTCGGTGCCGGTGGGCGACGCCTACCTGGGCCGCGTGGTGGACGCCCTGGGCAACCCGCTGGACGGCAAGGGCCCCCTGGAGCTGACCGAGCGCCGGGCGCTGGAGCTGCAGGCGCCGACCGTGGTGCAGCGGCAGTCGGTGTTCGAGCCGCTGCAGACCGGCATCAAGGCCATCGACGCGATGACGCCGATCGGCCGGGGCCAGCGGCAGCTGATCATCGGTGACCGGCAGACCGGCAAGACCACGGTCTGCATCGACACCATCATCAACCAGAAGGAGAACTGGCTTTCGGGCGACGAGAAGAAGCAGGTGCGCTGCATCTACGTCGCCGTCGGCCAGAAGGGCTCCACGATCGCCAACGTGCGCCGCACCCTGGAGGAGGCCGGCGCCATGGAGTACACCACGATCGTGGCCGCCCCCGCCTCCGACCCCGCGGGCTTCAAGTACATCGCCCCCTACACCGGCTCGGCCATCGGCCAGCACTGGATGTACCAGGGCAAGCACGTCCTGATCGTCTTCGACGACCTGTCCAAGCAGGCCGAGGCCTACCGCGCCATCTCGCTGCTGCTGCGCCGCCCGCCGGGCCGCGAGGCCTACCCGGGCGATGTGTTCTACCTGCACTCGCGGCTGCTGGAGCGGTGCGCCAAGCTCAGCGACGAGATGGGCGGCGGCTCGCTGACCGGGCTGCCGATCATCGAGACCAAGGGCAATGACGTGTCGGCGTTCATCCCGACCAACGTCATCTCCATCACCGACGGCCAGTGCTTCCTGGAGACCGACCTGTTCAACCAGGGTGTGCGGCCGGCCATCAACGTCGGCATCTCGGTCTCGCGAGTCGGTGGCGCGGCGCAGATCAAGGCCATGAAGAAGGTGGCCGGAACGCTGCGGCTGGCGCTGTCGCAGTACCGTGAGCTGGAGGCCTTCGCGGCCTTCGCCTCCGACCTGGACGCGGCCTCCCGCGCTCAGCTGGAGCGCGGCGCCCGGCTGGTGGAGCTGCTCAAGCAGCCCCAGTACAGCCCGTTCCCGGTGGAGAAGCAGGTCGTGTCGGTGTGGTCGGGGACCTCCGGCGAGCTCGACGACGTGCCGGTGGAGGACATCCGCCGCTTCGAGACCGAGTTCCTGGACTACATCGAGCGCAACCACGGCGGTGTGCTGGCCGAGATCCGCGACACCGGCGAGCTCTCCGACGACGCCCTCACCACGCTCAAGTCGGCCATCACCGAGTTCAAGAAGGAGTTCCGCACCAGCGAGGGGACCCTGCTGGTGGCCGATGAGCCGGTCGAGCCGATCGCGGACGAGGCCGTGGGGCAGGAGAAGGTCCAGCGCATCGTCAAGAAGGACTGATCCTCCATGGGTGCACAGCTTCGCCTCCTGCGGCGCAAGATCAGATCGGTCAAGTCGACCGCCAAGATCACTCGCGCCCAGGAGATGATCGCCACCTCGCGGATCGTCAAGGCCCAGCAGGCGGTGGAGGCGTCCAAGCCGTACGCCGACCAGATCACCCGGGCGTTGACCGCGCTGATCAGCCATCGGGTGGGGATCGACCATCCGCTGCTGCGCGAGCAGCCGGAGGATCGCCGCTCGGCGGTGCTGATCATCACCAGCGACCGCGGCTTCTGCGGCGCCTACAACGCCAACGTGATCCGTGAGGCCGAGGCGCTGATCGCGCGGCTGCGGGAGCGGGGCCGTGAGCCGGTGCCCTATGTCATCGGCAACAAGGGCATCGCCTGGTACCGGTTCCGCAACCGGGAGCTGGCCGCCCAGTGGAACGGCATGTCCGACCGGCCCGACTTCGCCGGTGCGGAGCGGGTCGGGCGCCGGCTGACCGAGGACTTCCTCAAGACCGACGCCGAAGGCGGCGTGGGCGAGATCCACGTGGTCTACACCGAGTTCGTCTCGATGTTGACCCAGCAGGTGCGGGTGCTCCGGCTGCTGCCGCTGGAGATCGAGGAGACGACCTCCGGGCAGGTGCTGCCGGCCTATGAGTTCGAGCCCAGCGCGGAGGCGGCGCTGGACCTGCTGCTGCCGAACTATGTGGAGAGCCGGATCTTCCACATGCTGCTCCAGTCGGCGGCCTCGTTCCACGCCTCGGTGCGCCGAGCGATGAAGTCCGCGACGGACAACGCGAACGAACTGATCGAGGTCTACACGCGCATGGCCAACCAGGCGCGGCAGGCCGAGATCACCCAGGAAATCAGCGAGATCGTCGGTGGCGCTGAAGCGCTCGCCGAGTCGAGCGCGGGGAGTGAGTAAGTGACCGCACAGGTAGAGACGGCGACCGCTACCGGGCGTGTCGCCCGAATCATCGGCCCGGTCGTCGACGTGGAGTTCCCCGCCGACGCCATGCCGGAGATTTACAACGCCCTCCACGTCGATGTGACTCTCGGCGAGGAGACCAAGACCCTGACCCTGGAGGTCGCCCAGCACCTGGGCGACAACATGGTCCGGGCCATCTCGATGCAGCCGACCGACGGCCTGGTGCGCGGCGCGACCGTGGTCGACACCGGCGCCCCCATCTCGGTTCCGGTCGGCGACGTCACCAAGGGGCACGTGTGGAACGCCCTGGGCGAGACCCTGGACGTCCCCACCTCCTCGCTGGAGATCAACGAGCGGTGGAGCATCCACCGCAAGGCCCCTGACTTCGACCAGCTGGAGTCCAAGACCGAGATGCTGGTCACCGGCATCAAGGTCATCGACCTGCTCACCCCGTACGTCAAGGGCGGCAAGATCGGCCTGTTCGGCGGCGCGGGCGTGGGCAAGACCGTGCTGATCCAGGAGATGATCCGCCGGGTCGCCAAGAACTTCGGCGGCACCTCCTGCTTCGCCGGCGTGGGCGAGCGCACCCGCGAGGGCAACGACCTGTGGGTGGAGATGGCCGAGTCGGGCGTCCTCAAGGACACCGTCCTGGTGTTCGGCCAGATGGACGAGCCGCCGGGCACCCGACTGCGGGTGGCGCTGTCGGCGCTGACCATGGCCGAGTACTTCCGGGACGTCCAGAAGAAGGACGTGCTGCTGTTCATCGACAACATCTTCCGGTTCACCCAGGCGGGTTCGGAGGTGTCCACCCTGCTCGGCCGGATGCCCTCGGCGGTGGGTTACCAGCCGACCCTGGCCGATGAGATGGGTGTGCTGCAGGAGCGGATCACCTCCACGCGCGGTCACTCGATCACCTCGATGCAGGCGATCTACGTGCCCGCCGACGACATCACCGACCCGGCGCCGCACACCACCTTCGCCCACCTGGACGCCACCACGGTGCTCGCCCGTCCCATCGCCGAGAAGGGCATCTTCCCGGCGGTGGACCCGCTGGACTCCACCTCCCGGATCATGGATCCGCAGGTGATCGGCCAGGAGCACTACGAGGTCGCCCAGGAGGTCAAGCGGATCCTGCAGAAGTACAAGGAGCTGCAGGACATCATCGCCATCCTCGGCATCGACGAGCTGTCGGAAGAGGACAAGGTCACGGTGAACCGGGCGCGGCGCATCGAGCGCTTCCTGTCGCACCCGATGTTCGTGGCCGAGGCCTTCACCGGCCAGCCCGGCGTGTTCGTGGAGCTGGACGAGACCATCTCCTCCTTCAAGGCGATCGCCGAGGGCAAGTACGACCACATCCCCGAGCAGGCGTTCTACATGTGCGGCGGCATCGAGGACGTGGAGCGGAGGGCCAAGGAACTGGCGAGCTGACCTGCGAGCCGAAAGATTCCGGGGCGCCTTTTGCAGGCGCCCCGGAAGGGCTTGAGGTTCCTTCGACGCACAAGGAGTGCAAGTGGCAACCCTGAAGGTGGGGCTGGTCTCACCGGAGCGTGAGATCTGGTCCGGCGAGGCCTCCATGGTGGTCGCCCAGACCATCGAGGGCCAGCTCGGCATCCTGCCCGGCCATGCCCCGGTGCTCGGTGTGCTGCTGGACGGCAGCGTGGTGAAGATCCAGCCGGCCGACGGCTCGCCGGAGATCACCGCCATGGTCGGCAGCGGCTTCGTCTCCGTCGCCTTTGATGAGGTGTCGGTGCTGGCCGAGCAGGCCGAGCTGGGCAGCGATGTGGACGTGGAGGCGGCCCGGCAGGCGCTGCAGGCCGCGCAGGCCCAAGGCGGCGGTGACGAGGCGGCCGCGGTGGCCGAGCGGCGCGCCCGCGCCCGGCTGCGCGCCGCGGGGCTTGAGGCCTAGAAGCGGGACCGAGGGCGGGGGCAGTTGGCAGAGCACCTGGCGTGGGACGTGGGCGGGGTGCTCGCTGCGGCGGCATTGCTCGCCCTGCTGTTCCTGAGCGCGGTTCTGCTGCGCCGCTGGCTGCTGCAGCGCAGCGGCGGCACCGTGGAGTGCAGCCTGCGGACGCTGCCGCAGGACGGCGCTCCGGGGCCGTGGCGGCTGGGTCTGGCCCGTTACCGCGGTGACGAGCTGCACTGGCATCGAGTTTTCGATTTTCGTCTCAGGCCCCGGCAGGTCATCGGCCGCCGGGGCCTGATCGTGTCCAACCGCCGCCGGCCGGACCCGGGCGAGCTGCCGGAACTGGGTGCGGACGCGGGCATCGTCGAGGTGCACAACAAGGACCTGCGGGTGGAGCTGGCGATGGGCCAGGCGGCGCTGACCGGTTTCCTGGCCTGGCTGGAGGCCGCCCCGCCCGGATTTCCGGTCGATATTTCCAAGGGTTAACGCCCGCCGGAATAGGGCGAATTGTCCTTCTTGTCAAATCCGCAACGCAATCTTGACTATCGCCCCTTGTGGGCAGTGTGGGCGCAATGTCAACATCTGGCCCATTCGGCTCCATAGGAAACCCGAGGAGTGAGCGTGCGGAAGCGACACTGGGGGATTCCCCTCGCCCTGGCGGGTCTGCTGTCCGGCGTGATGACCGCCGCGCCCGCAGAGGCCGGGGTGCAAGGTCCCGATCTCACCAAGCTGGTCAAGATCAAGGACATCCGCAAACACCTGGTCGAACTGGAGCGGGTCGCCGAACGCAACGGCGGCAATCGAGCCTCCGGCCAACCGGGTTTCGACGCCTCCGTGGATTACGTGGTCAAGGTCCTCAAGAAGGCCGGCTACAAGCCGCAGGTCCAAAACTTCGACTTCGAGTACTACGAGCAAGAGGCCCCGACGGTCTTCGAGCAGGTCAGCCCTGCTCCGGCCACCTACACCGAGGCGCTGGACGGCGACTTCCTCACCCACTACTACTCCGGCGAGGGCGATGTGACCGCCCGTGCCGTCCCGGTGGACACCGACGACCCCGACGGCGTGGGCAGCGGCTGCGAGTCCGACGACTTCGAGGGTTTCCCGGCCGGATCGATCGCGCTGATCGTGCGCGGCGGCTGCACGTTCGCGGACAAGGCCGCCAACGCCGAGGCCGCCGGTGCGGTGGCCGCGATCATCTACCAGAACCCCGCCACCGCCGACCAGGGGCCGGTCAACGGCACGCTGGGCGGCCGCGTGGTGGACATCCCGGTGCTCGGCCCCACCTACGAGCTCGGCTCCTCGCTGGTGGCCCAGGCCAAGGCCGGTGAGCTGATCCTGCACATCAAGACCGACGTCTTCCACGAGAAGCGCTCGTCCAAGAACGTCATCGCCGACACCAAGCTCGGCGACCCGAACAAGACGGTGGTGGTCGGGGCGCACCTGGACAGCGTGGCCGAAGGTCCCGGCATCAACGACAACGGCAGCGGCAGCGCCACCGTGCTGGCCATCGCCGAGCAGATCGGCAAGCTGGGCAAGAAGGGCCTGAAGAACAGGGTCCGCTTCGCCTGGTGGGGCGCCGAGGAGAGCGGCCTGATCGGTTCGGACGCCTACGTCGCCTCCCTCAGCGACGAGGAACTGTCCAAGATCGCGCTCAACTTGAACTTCGACATGCTGGGCTCGCCGAACTTCGCCCGCTTCGTCTACGACGGTGACAACTCGCTGGGCACCCCGACCGACCCGCCGCCGGGCTCGGCCGAGATCGAGAAGGCCTTCACCGACTACTTCAAGAAGCGCAAGCTGGCCACCGAGCCCACCGCCTTCGACGGCCGCTCGGACTACTACGCCTTCATCAACGTGGGCATCCCGGCCGGCGGCCTGTTCAGCGGCGCCGAGGTCACCAAGACCCCCGAGCAGGTCAAGCTGTACGGCGGCACGGCCGGCGAGGCCTTCGACAAGTGCTACCACCAGGCCTGCGACGACCTGACCAACATCAACTGGACGGGCCTGGACCAGCTCGCCGACGGCGCGGCCCACGTCGTCCAGCGCTACGCCCACTCCGTCGAGGACGTGCTGGCCGCCCGCACGGCCACCGTCACCTTGAAGAGCACCTCCTCGTCCGCCGGCGGCCCCGAGTGGCGAGGCGGCCACCTGATCCGCTGACCATCCGGTCCGGCCACCGCGACGCCGCCGTCCCGCCGGGGCGGCGGCGTCGCCCGTGCCCGGGCCCGGGAAACCGTTCGGCCGGTGGGCCGCGCCTGGAATGAGTGGCCCGCCGACACCGGTGGCCATGGTGGGCGGGCCCGCACCCGTATCCGGCTCGGAGCGCCGCTCGCGTCAGGAGGCGGAGATGTCGATGGAGCCGGAGTCGGCGCGGGCGCTGATCCGGCGGGGCGAGTTCGGGTCGATCGTGATGTCGGTGATCCGGGGATCACCCATCCGCTTCTGGTAGAGGAGCGCATACGGCACGTCGGCCGGAACCTTGATGATCACCCGGCCGGAGCGGCTGGTCGCCTGGACCAGGTTCGGCGGGCGGTCGGCGGCGAAGACGACGCGGACGGTGCCGGAGTCGGCCTCGGCCCGGGCCCGGTCCCCGCGCAGGTCGCGCAGGTCGATGCCGCCGGAGTCGGTCCTGGCCTGCACGGCGCCGGCGCCGCTGACGGTGATGTCGCCGGAGTCGGCGGAGGCGTCCACCGGGCCGCCGCGCAGGTCGGTGGCCACGATGTCGCCGGAGCTGACCTCGGCCCGCAGGGCGCCCGCCAGCCCGCGGACGCGGATGTCGCCGCTGCCGGTGCGGACCGTGGCGGCCATCGCGCGGGGCACCTGGATCCGGTAGCGGACCGCGCACCGGCTGAGCCCGATGCTGACCACGTCCGGGCAGCGGTAGCCCAGCACCAGGGCGTCGCCCTCCCGGCGGTGGTAGGGCTCGGGCTTGAGCTTTTCGGTCCACGACAGGTGCTCATGGACGCTGACCTCGTCGCCGTCGGTGCCGATGATCTCCACATCGGCCTCCTCCAGGCGCACGTTCAGCGCCTTGAGCCCGCCGGTGAGCTCGTACTTGCGGTCCTCGTGATAGGTGGCGGCGTCGAGGACGCCGCACCCGCCGAGCGCCACCGTCGCCGCGGTCAGGGAGGCGGCCAGCGCCGCCACGCCCTTGAACCCGTTCGCCATCGTCGTCAGCCTCCACCGCCCCCGTTCAGGCACGTTCGCATGCTCAAAGCCTCCCCGACGGGCGCGGCGTGCGACAGGTGGCGTGCCCGCCTCTTGGGGGTGGGGCTATCCCCACCCCCTTGGGACCTGCGGGGACGGTTCAGCGCTCGCCGCCGGGCTTCCACAGCACATCGCCGTGGCCGGCGTTGGCCACCCGGCACAAGATGAACAGCAGATCCGACAGGCGGTTGAGATAGCGGGCGGTCAGCGGGTTGATGGTCCCCGCGGGCGCCGCGCCGTGGTGCTCGATCGCCACCCACACCGAGCGCTCGGCCCGGCGGGTGACCGTGCGCGCCACGTGCAGCAGCGCGGCGCCCGGCGCCCCGCCCGGCAGGACGAAGCTGCGCAGCGGCTGCAGCGTGGCGTTGTGCCGGTCGCACTGCTCCTCCAGCCAGGTGATGTAGGACTCGGTGACCCGCAGCGGCGGGTACTGGGCGGCCGCATCGTCGGTCACCGGGTTGCACAGGTCGGCGCCCACGTCGAACAGGTCGTTCTGCACGCGCACCAGCGGCGCGCGCAGCTCCTCGGGCAGGTCGCCGAGGGCGAGGGCGACCCCGATGGCGGCGTTGGCCTCCTCCACGTCGGCGTAGGCGGCCAGGCGCGGGTCGGACTTGCGGGTCCGGGACATGTCACCCAGGGCGGTGGTGCCGTCGTCCCCGGTGCGGGTGTAGATGCGGGACAGGACGACTGGGGTCTCCTCGTTCTTCGGCATACCGCCACCTTAGGGCCGACCGGGTCGGGAGCTTCCGGGCATAGGTGCCCATAATGGGGCGCTGGTGTTCACGCGGTGCCCGGATCCGTTCGCTCACCCGGAGGCGTGCTAGTGGCGTACGACTACATCATCGTGGGAGCGGGAAGCGCCGGCTGCGTCCTGGCCGCCCGGCTGAGCGAGGACCCCGGCACCCGGGTGCTGCTGCTGGAGGCCGGGCCACCGGACGACGCGCCGCAGATCCGGATCCCGGCGAACCAGGCCGCCTTGCTGAAGAGCGCCCATGACTGGGATTACGCGACCGTCCCCCAGCAGCACGCGGCCGGACGCGGCATGTACTGGCCGAGCGGGCGTACCCTCGGCGGGTCCTCGTCCATCGGCGCGATGATCTACCTGCGGGGGAATCGGCACGACTACGACACCTGGCGGGATGAGCACGGCTGCACCGGCTGGGGGTACGCCGATCTGCTGCCGTACTTCCGCAAGGCCGAGGACCAGCAGCGCGGCGAATCGGACTACCACGGGGTGGGCGGGCCGCTGCGCGTGGAAGACCTGCGCTTCAAACACCCGCTGAGCCACGCCTGGGTGGAGTCGGCGCAAGAGCACGGGCTGCCGGCCAACCGCGACTTCAACGGCGCCCGGCAGGACGGCGCGGGCTTCTACCAGGTCACCCAGCGGCGCGGCCGGCGCTGGTCGGCCGCCGACGCCTACCTGCGGCCGGCCATGGCGCGGCCCAACCTCACCGTCCGGACCGACGCGCTGGTCACCGGCGTGACCGTCGAGAACGGACGGGCCGTCGGGGTGCGCTACCTGTGGCGCGGCGAGCACCTGCGCGAGCACGCCGAGGGTGAGGTGGTGCTGTGCGGCGGGACGGTGGGCAGCCCGCGCCTGCTGCTGCTGTCGGGCATCGGCCCGGCCGGGCACCTGCGCGAACACGGCATTCAGGTGCGGGCCGACCTGCCGGGCGTGGGGGAGAACCTGCAGGACCATCCGGCCGTCCCCGTCCTGTGGGACACCCCGGGCGTCAAGGCGCTGTGGGAGGGCTTCGACGGCCGTCACCTGGCGCTGTGGCACTCCCTGGGCCGCGGCCCGCTGGCCTCCAACGTGGCCGAGGCCGGCGGCTTCGCCCGCAGCGCCGACGACCTGCCCGCGCCCGACCTGCAGTACCACGTGCTGGCCACCCCGCACCTGGACCAGGGCCTGACCGAGGTGCCCCAGCGGATGGTCACGGTGCTGGTCGCCGCCGTGGCCATCACCGGCCGGGGGCGCATCCGGCTGCGCTCGGCCGCGCCGCACGCCAAGCCGCTGATCGACCCGGCCTGCCTGGCCGCCGGCTCCGACCTGGAGACGCTGGCCGCCGGGGTGCGCCAGGCCCGCCGGATCGCCGCCGCCGGCCCGCTGGCCCGCCTGGTCCAGGGCGAGCACTCCCCGGGCGAGCAGGTGGACGACGACGATGCGCTGCGCGCCTGGGTGCGGCGGGCAGTGGTCACCCTCGGCCGCCCGGTCGGCACCTGCGCCATGGGCGGCGGGGACGAGGCGGTCGTCGACACCGAACTGCGGGTGCGCGGCATCGAAGGGCTGCGGGTGGTGGACGCCTCGGTCATGCCGACGGCGCCGCGCGGCGGCACGGACGCCCCGGTCATCGCCATCGCCGAACGCGCCGCCGACCTCATCTGCGGCCGTCCCCCGCTGCCGGCGTCCGCCCCCTGATCAGCCGCCTGCGGTGCGGGGAGGGGGAGACATGAGGAAGGCCCCCTCGCCCGCTGGAGGCGGTGAGGGGGCCTGATTCCTGAACGGCAGCCCGCCGGGGCGGCGGGCGCCGCCGGTTTGCGGGTCACTTCTTGCGGTCCTTGGCCTTGGCGGCCTTGGCCTTGGCGGCGGCCTCGGCCTCCTTGCGCATCCGGCGCACCCGGTCGTCCATGACGGCCTTGGACATGTCGGGATGGTGCATCGGCGCTTTGCTCTCCTTCTCCGGCCGGTCCTTCCGGCCCGGTATTCAGAGAGTCGCGCTAAGACGGCACCCGCCACATCGGGATGACGCCCTAAGTTCGGCGTCCTCAGACGCCCTAGTCGGCCCGGGCGCGCTCGTACGCCTAAGTCCGCGGCCCTTATCGCGGACGGTGGGCACCCTGAGGTGAGAACGGTCAGGCGACCGCCCGGTGCCGTCTCACCTCTTGTACCGCCTGCCGTGCATCAGCTTGGTCAGCTGCAGCAGCCGCGCCATGTCCTTGTCGGTGCGCGAGAAGGACGCCACGTTGACCGGCAGGGGGAAGCGCTGGCGGGTGATGGCCTTGGCGCGGGCGAACTCGCGCAGGCCGTCGGCGCCGTGAATGCGGCCGAAGCCCGACTCGCCGACCCCGCCGAACGGCAGCGCCGGCACCGAGGCGAAGGCCAGGAAGGAGTTGATGGAGACCATCCCGGTCCGCAGCCGCCGGGCCAGGTCCATCGCCCGCGACCGATTGCGGGAGAAGATGGTCGCGGCCAGGCCGTAGCTGGTCTCGTTGGCCTTGCGCAGCGCCTCCTCGGCGTCGGCGACCTTGTGCACGGTGATGGTGGGGCCGAAGGTCTCCTCGCACACCGCCGCCGAGTCATCGGGCACGTCGGTGAGGATCACCGGTTCCACATACGGCTTGCGGACCGACTCGGCGCCGCCGAGCACCGCCCGTCCGCCCCGGTCGAGGGCGTCCTTGATGTGCCGCTCGATGATGTCGAGCTGACGGGGCATGGTGACCGGGCCGTAGTCGGCCTCGCGGTCGAACCCCGGGCGCAGCGACTTGGCCTTGTCGATGAGCTTTTCCAGGAACCGGTCGTAGACGTCGGCCACCGCGTAGATCCGCTCCACGCCGGCGCAGGTCTGCCCGGAGTTGGACATCGCGCCGAACACCGCCGCGTCCGCGGCGGCGTCCAGGTCGGCGTCGGAGTCCACGATGAAGGCGTCCTTGCCGCCGCACTCGGCGACGATGGGGGTGAGGGTCTCGGCGCAGGCGGCCATCACCTTCCGGGCGGTCGGGCCGGACCCGGTGAAGGCGACCTTGTCCACTCCCGAGCGGGCCAGCGCGGCGCCGGTGGCGCCGTACCCGGTCACCGTCTGCAGGACCGGCTTTTCGGGCACCACCTGGGAGAAGAGCTCGGCCAGCAGCACGCCCACGCCGGGGGTGTACTCCGAGGGCTTGAACACCACCGCGTTGCCGGCGGCCAGGGCGTAGGCGATCGAGCCCATCGGGGTGAAGACCGGGTAGTTCCACGGCCCGATCACGCCGATCACCCCGAGCGGCTGGTACTCCAGGATGCACTTGTTGTTGATGGCGGCCAGGCCGGGGAAGACGGTGCGCGGCCCCAGCACCTTCTGGGCGTTCCGGGCGGCCCAGTCGATGTGGGTGATGGTGAGCACCAGCTCGATCTGCGCGTCCTGCAGCGGCTTGCCGGTCTCCTCGTGGACGAGCCGGGCCACTCTGTCCAGGTTGCGCGTCAGCGTGCCCTTGAAGTTCAGCAGCCGCAGCCGCCGTTCCTTCCAGCCCAGGTCGCGCCACCAGGCGGCGGCCTCACGCGCCCGCTCGACGGCCTCGGCGACCGCCTTCTCGTCATGGATCGGGTGTTCGCCGACCACCTCGCCGGTGGCGGGATTCAGCGAGGTGAAGGTGGTGCTCTCGGTCGCCACGGACATGAGACCTCCCGGGAGAGCGCTTCAGTAAGTGCTCGCTTGCAGACTTGTCGTCTAGTAAAGCACCTCAGGTCCGTCACCGCGATTGTCGCCCGGGCCCAGACGGCGCCGGGAACGACACCGCCCGGTTCCGGGGAACCTGTGTGCGCTTCCCCGGAACCGGGCGGGAGGCCGGCGGGCCGTTCAGGCTCTGTCCTGGCGGATCGTCCAGCGGCCGGAAACCGCCTTGGGGACCGGCCGCCCCGTGGTGTCGCCGACCGGGAAGACGGCGATGGCCACATAGGCGTGCTGGCCCTTCTTCAGCTTCTTGGAGCAGGAGCCGGTCACGAACTGCACGCCCTTGGTGGCCGGGTGGTCGGCGTGGATCTCCGTCCACGGCTTCCCGGTGGACTTGCCGTCCTTCCAGTCGTGCACCTCATAGCGCAGCTGGTACTCGTCCCCCGGCTGCAGCCCCTCGACGCGCACGGTGGCGTGGAAGTCCGCCCAGGAGGTCTCCGGGGCGACATAGCCGGGATAGTTGCCGTCGGCATGGGCGCCTTCCGGGTCGGCGTGCTCGACGTCCCAGGTGATGCGGGTCCACTTGCCCCAGGCCAGTTCCTGGTCCTTGTTCTTGCCGAGGCTGGTGCGGATCGGCACGTCGTCCTCCTCTTCGGGCCGCTGTTCGGGCGGGCCGGCCAGGCCGCCGTTCTTGACCAGTGCGTACAACTTCTCGCCCGGGCAGGATGTGGAGATGAAGTCCCGGTGGCCGCGGATGCCGGCCTTCAGCCCCTTGCCGCGCAGCCAGGCCCGCAGCTGCTTGAACGCGTTGATCTGAGCCCGGGTCGGCGCCTCGCTCGGCCCGGACATGAACGTCACCGACGTCCAGGTGCTGTTGCCCCCCGGCTGGGCTGCCTGCACCCGCTGCCAGCCGCGGCCCTCCAGGACGATCCCGTGCGGGCAGACGGCAAAGGAGTTGCCGGTGAAGTACACCGTGCCCGCCCGTCTGGCTAGCCAGGTGCCGTTCGGGGTGCGCACGCACCAGATGTGGCCGTCGTAACGTTCGGTGGTGATGCCGAAGTCCCCGGTGCGACGGGGCGTGACATGGGTTTCCTGCCGCAGGCGGACGACCCATTCCCCAGGCCGCGGACGCTGGATCGAGGTCGCTCTGCCCGCCAGGATCGCGGCGAACTGGAACGCCTCGGCCTCCTCCCGCCGGGTAAAGCGCCGCTGCGCGGCCCTGCCCCCGGCCCGCAGCGACACCTGGAGGAACAGCTCCAGCTGGGCCCGGGTCAGCGCCTGCAGGAAGTCGTGCCGCACGACGCGGTGCGGCGCGTGCTCCAGCAGCAGCCGGCCCGCGGCGGCCGACAGGCCGAAGACGACCGTGCCGCCCTCCGCCGGGACCTCCCGCCAGGCGGGGGCGTCGTCGCCGTGGGGGAGGGCCTGCGCCGGAGCGCCGAAGAGCGCCCGCAGCGCGGCCCGCAGGCGCGCCGCCTCGGCGCCCTCCCGGCGGCGCACGGTCACCGCGGCGCCCGGGATGCGGCCGGAGTCTTCGGGGTCGACCTGCTCTGGAGCCCAGAACCAGGCCAGCGCCTCCACGAGCGCGTCCGACCACTTCGGCTCGGCGGGGATGTCGGCGCACTCGGCCGCGACCGGGATCAGGTCGTGGGAGGTGAGGGTCTGCGTGGTGGCCCAGGCGCGTTCGCGGCCCCGCCCCGCTCCGGCGGGCCTTTCCACCGGCCAGCGGTGGCCGGGCGTGGTCAGCGAGGAGTGCCGCCGGCCCTGCATGCGGATCATCTCGCGCGGCATGGCGGGGAAGAGGTACACCTCCTCCACCGGCTGCCATTGCGACATCCCCGTGCGGTGGTCGAGGGTCAGGGCGATGTCGCCGGGCTCGATCTCGCGAAAGGTCCGCCAGCCGCCTGTGGTGAGGATTTCGGTCTGCTCATCGACGCAGTAGCCGATATCGGCCCACCCGCGGCTGTTCATATGGAATTTCCGGGTGTTCTTCCAGTATTGCCGGCACGCCTGATGGCTTTTGCCGGCCAGGCCCTGGTCGCTGCCGTCGTAGTGGACTACCAGGCCGTTATCACAGGGGGCGTATCCGGCGGCCGTGGCCGGCCAGCCGAACACCGCGCGCCTTTCCAGCTCCATGCGCCTCCTTCAGGGGGTTGCGGCGATGTCGGTGATCGCGCGGAGCGGGTCGAGTTCCGGTATCGCCGGGCGGCGGGGTGGGGGCGCCCGGTGGGGGCCGTCAGGGCGGTCCGAAACCGATGTTTGCACATGTCCGGTTCCCATGGGAGTCATATGTCGGTTGCGCGCACCGACAGTTATGACGACTCGTCCATTGGTGCCCGTAAAGAGCAGAATATTCCCGGCGCCGGGCAAAAGAGGTGAAAAGCGCGTAGAACGTCACATGCCGATGGCGTTCCGGAACCAGGTCAGGCCGTCGATGATGGCGGCCTGGTCCACCCCGAACAGATCGGTGACGGTGAAGACGGCGTCGAAGAAGGCGCGGTTGACCGGCGGGATCCACAGCAGGGCGATCAGCGCCAGGAAGGCGTACCCGCCGACCTCGTCGGCCTTGCGCACCCAAGAACGCGGCAGGTACGGCTCGACGATGCCGAAGCCGTCCAGGCCGGGAATCGGCAGCAGATTGAGCAGCGCGGCGGTCACCTGCAGGAAGGCCAGGAAGGACAGTGCCGACCAGAAGACCAGATGGTCCAGCGGCTCATCGGAGCGCAGCTGCGTGACGGCGGCGGCCAGGGCGATGGCGAAGACCACATTGGCCAGCGGGCCGGCCGCCGAGATCAGGCTGTGCCGCAGCCGGCCGGGAATGCGGCCCCGGTCGATCCACACCGCGCCGCCGGGCAGGCCGATCCCGCCGAGCATGATGAACAGCACCGGCAGCAGGAAGCTGAGGGTGACGTCCCCGTACTTGAGCGGGTTCAGCGTCAGATAGCCCTTGGTGGCCACGCTGCGGTCGCCCGAGCGGTAGGCCAGATAGGCATGCCCGAACTCGTGCAGGCACAGCGACAGGATCCAGCCCGCCAGGACGAGGCCGAAAAGGGTGAGCTGCGCGGCGCGTTCCTCGTAGTAGGACTCATAGCGCCAGGCCATCAGCCCGAAGATGACGGTGGCACCGAGAATGGCGAGGAACACCGGGCTCGGCCTGACCGCGGCCCGGCCGCCTTTCGCCGTGTGCACCGTTCCCATGAATCGTCCCTTCGCATGCGTCGTTCGGTGACGGCCGTCACCTCGGCCATGGCGGGGCGCCTTACGGTCCCACGATCACCGGGACGACATAAGAGCGCAGAAAGTTCCTGGTGGCCTCGGGATCCCGGCCGCGGTCCAGGACGATCAGCGAGGTGATGATCCGGAACAGGAACTCGACGGTGCCCTCCACCTCGATGCCCTCGCGGATCTGGCCCTCGCGCTGTGCCGCCTCGAAGTAGGGGCGCACGTACTCGCAGCACATGTCGAGGATCCGCTCGGCGGCCCCGGCCACCACGGCCTGGGTGTGCCCGGCCGCCTCCGGCACCAGGAAGTGCGCGAAATGCGGCTGGCTGCGCACGTGGGAGACCACGTCCATGATGCCTTCGATCACCGCCTCCGGCACCGGCCCCGAGCGGCGCAGCAGGGCCGCCAGGCGGTCCAGGACCCGCGTCAGCTCCCGCAGCATCACCGCCAGGATCAGCTCGTCGCGGCCCCCCGTGACGCTTCGGTAGACGGTGGCCCGGGACAGCCCGGCGGCCGCCGCGATGTCCTCCACGGTGGTCTTGGCGATTCCGTATCGGGCGAAGCACTCCTCGGCCGCGTCGATGATCCTTTCCCGGGTGCTGTCCGTGGTCGCCGACGCCATGCATGGAAGATTACCGTTCGCCCTCCCCGGCCGAGACCGCGCCGAGGACGCCCGGATCAGGGCAGCTCGTAGTCGAGGGCGTAGAAGTGGCGGCCGTCACCGTCCACGGTGATCTGCCCCTCGCCGTGCAGCCCCGCCAGCTCGCCGGTGCCCGAGGTGGACACGATCTGCCACCTCAGCCACTCCTTGCCGGCGGCGTCGTTGCCCGCGCTGTGCTGCAGGACGAAGGTCCCCTTGCGGCCGTGCAGGGTTCCCTCGAAGCACTCCACGCCCACATAGGCCGTCGGCCCGGCCGCAGTGGTCACGGTCTGGATCTCGGTGACGCTGGTGCCGGCGAGGTCGCCGTGGAAGGTCTTGGTCACCCGGACCCGGGTGACCACCGTGCCGTCGGGCCTGGTGTCCTTGGCCTGCTCGTCCCAGCCGGTGACATCGAAGGTGCCGCTCGCTTTCACGCTCATCGGCCCATCGTCCCGGAGGGCACCGACATTCTCCGCGCGGCGGGCGCCGGGCCTTTGCTCAGAACAAAGTGCCCTCGTGCTGGATGCCGCGCAGGGCGTCATAGTCCAGCGTCACGCATTCGATGCCGCGGTCGGCGGCCAGCACCCGCGCCTGCGGCCTGATCTCCTGGGCGGCGAAGACGCCGCGCACCGGGGCCAGCAGGGGGTCGCGGTTGAGCAGCTCCAGGTAGCGGGTGAGCTGCTCGACGCCGTCGATCTCGCCGCGCCGCTTGATCTCCACCGCGACGGTCCGGTTCTCGGCGTCCCGGCACAGGATGTCCACCGGCCCGATCGCGGTCGGGTACTCCCGGCGGATCAGCGTCCAGCCCTCGCCCAGCGTGGTGATGTGCTCGGCCAGCAGCTCCTGCAGGTGCGCCTCCACCCCGTCCTTGCGCAGCCCCGGGTCGGGACCCAGCTCGTGGGTGGAGTCGTGCAGGAACTCGGTGATGTTCAAAATCAGCCGCTCACCGGACTTGCCGTGGGTGACCGTCCAGCGGGCCACCAGGCCGTCCGGGGAGTCGGCAAAGCGCTCCTCGCGCAGCGAGCACGGCGGGTTCATCCAGTTCAGCGGCTTGTAGGCGCGGTCGTCGGCGTGCACCGACACCGAGCCGTCGGCCTTGATCATGATCAGCCGCGGGGCGAGCGGCAGGTGGGCGGTGAGCCGCCCGGCGTAATCGACGCTGCAACGGGCGATGACGAGGCGCACGGGGCCACAGCCTAGTGAACTCTTGCCGGCGCATGGCCCAAGACGGCGCGGGCGGGAACCACGAAGATGTCCCGTACTACGGCGTTCCAGGCAGCGGCAGCGCCCTGTCGCGTCTTGCGGAGACGGCGTGGTGAAGGGTTCGGTGAGCCTTCGGCCGATCCGGTGGGCGGATGCGATGGACGCACCGCGCGCCGGCGGCCGTTCACCGCGTGAAGAGCCCCGCTCAGGCGGGAGGGAAGGAGGCACATGGAGCAGCCTGCGGGCATCCGGATGCGCGAGGCCGTGGAGAGCGACGAAGCGGCGCTGCTCGACCTGGACCGGCGCACCTGGTCCCCGGACGTCGGGGTGTTCCCGCGCCCGGGCCCGGACGCGGTGCTCTTCGACCCGGCCCATCGACCCGAGCAGTACACGCTCGCCGTCCGGGAGGGACGAATCGTCGGCTACGTCCGGCTGGTGCAGCCGGTGCCGGCGCCGAGCAACGCCCACATCCGCGAAATCCAGGGCCTGGCCGTCGACCCGTCCGAACAGGGCAGGGGAGTGGGGTACGCGCTGGTGATCGCGGCGTGCGAACGCGCCCGGCGGGAGGGCGCCCGCCGCATCAGGCTGCGGGTGCTGTCCACCAACCCCCGGGCCCGGCGGCTGTATGAGCGGGCGGGTTTCACCGTGGACGGCATCCTGCCCGGTGAGTTTCACATCGAGGGCCGCTATGTCGACGACATCCTGATGGGCCGCTCGCTGGACGGCTGATCCGGGCCTTCATATACCAATTCCTCTTCCTGTCAAGGCTGGAATTCTCTCGGGACGCTGGTTAGCGTCACCGGAGACGGACCTGTTGTGCGACGTTCCGTTCCGCCGTTACCGAAGGGAATCGGTCCATGTCTCTCGATGTGAGCCCGGAACTGCTCGAAAAGGCCCAGCACGGAGAGATCGATGATGCGGCGTTCGTCGAGTGCATTCGCACTTCGCTGCCGTACGCCTGGGACGTGATCAGCGGCCTGGTGGCCCGCTACCAGGTGGACGGCGGAGACTTCGCCGACAACCAGACCCCGCCGCCGGACGAGCAGGCCCGCGGCCAGCTCCTGCGCGTGCTCGCCAGCGACGCCATGCGGGGCGCGCTGGAACGCTACTTCGGCGTCAAGCTGGCCTTCCAGAACTGCCACCGGGTCGCCGTTTTCCCCAGCGCCGACACCGAGGCGTACCGGCGCTTCATCACCCCCCGTGAGCAGATCCTCAACCAGTCGCCGGAACTGCGCGACTGCTGACACGAGATCGCCGCTCTGCGGCCGGGCGACGCGGCGAACCGGAATTATGACCAACCGGTTATCCGCTTCTTACTCGCCCCTTTTCAAGAGCGCGGCCGTGCCGGGCCGTGAGGTGGCCGGCACGGCCGTGTGCATGGTTGCGGCCGGGCGGCACCTCCGCTCTTCCTGCGGAAAGAGCGGCCGCGACGGGCGTCCCGGCGCCTCCTGCGCTGCCGGCCGGGGGTCAGCCCGGACCCGGGGAGGGCGGTCCCGGGTGCCTTTGGGAGACTGCCCGGCATGAGTGGAGGTTCGTTCAGCAAGGCAGGGGTCGTCGGCCTGGGCACCATGGGCGCGGGCATCGCCGAGGTGCTCGCCCGGGGCGGACTGGCCGTCGTGGGCATCGAGATCAACGACGAGGCGCTGGCCCGGGGCCGCGGGCATGTGGAGAACTCCACCGGGCGCGCGGTCAAACGCGGCAAGCTCACCGAGGAGGCCAAGCAGCAGATCCTGGACCGGATCACCTTCTCCACCGACTTCGCCGACCTGGCCGACTGCGACCTGGTGATCGAGGCCGTCCCCGAGCGGATGGACCTCAAGCGGCGGGTGTTCGCCGAGCTGGACAAGGTCTGCCGCGCCGACGCGGTGCTGGCCACCAACACCTCCTCGCTGTCGGTGACCGAGATCGCCGTCGGCACCGCGCGGCCCTCCCAGGTCGTCGGCGTGCACTTCTTCAACCCGGCGCCGGTGATGAAGCTGGTGGAGGTCATCGGCACCCCGCTGGCCGAACCCGCCGCCCTGGCCCGGGTCGCCGAGCTGGTGAAGAGCCTGGGCAAGACTCCGGTCACCGTCGGCAACCGCGCCGGCTTCGTCGCCAACCGGCTGCTGCTGCCCTACCTCAACCACGCGGCCGCCCTGTACGAGGAGGGCCACGCCACCGCCGAGGACATCGACACCGCCATGAAGGTGGGCGCCGGGCTGCCGATGGGGCCCTTCACCCTCATGGACATGATCGGGCTGGACATCTGCCTGGAGGCGCTGGAGGCCATCTACCGGGAGACCCGCGACCGCCGCCACGCCCCCGCGCCCATCCTGCGCGAGCTGGTCACCGCCGGGCTGCTGGGCCGCAAGACCGGCCGCGGCTTCTACTCCTATGACTCCTCCGACGCCGGCACCGCCGCTTCGGCGCAGGAGGCTCCCCAGCCGCTGGTCGGCGTGATGGGATCCGGAGCCCAGGCCGTCGCCTTCGCCGCCCGGTGCGCCCGCGCCGGCGCGCAGGTCCGCTATGTCACCGAGGACGAGTCCGCGCAGGCGGCCCTGCAGGCCGAGCTGTCGGCGGACGAGCTGTCCCGCGTCACCGTGGGCACGGAGCCCGGCTCGCTGGCCGACTGCGACCTGGTCGTCGAGGCGGCCGCCGGGGACGCGGCGGCCAAGCGCCCGGTGCTGGCCGCCGTCGCCGGCGCGGCCCGTGCGGACGCGGTGCTGGCCAGCCTCGCCGACACCGGCGGGGTCATCGAGGTGGCGACGGCCGCAGCGCGCGCCGCCGACGTGGTCGGCCTGCACTTCCCCGAGGCGGACGGCCCGCTGGTGGAGGTCGCCTCCACCGTTCTCACCGCTCCGCGGGCCGCCGAACGGGCCGTGGCCTTGACCGCGGCCCTCGGCCTGACCCCCGTGCGCTGCCGCGACCGCGCCGGCTTCATCGTGGACGCGCTGCGCTTCCCCTACCTCAACGACGCCGTCCGGATGCTGGAGGCCGGGTACGCCGACGCCGACTCCATCGACGCCGCCATGAGGCTCGGCTGCGGCTACCCCACGGGTCCGATCGCCGACCTGGACCGCCTCGGCCTGGACCGCGCCGTGGCCGTCCTGCGGGCCCTCTACGCCGAGCGCCGCGAGAACGCCTTCGCTCCGGCGCCCCTGCTGGAGGAGTACCTGACCGCAGGCCGCTCTTTCCGTCAGTAACGCCTCATCCTCGGCCCACCGTCCCGATGCCTTCCGCCGGGGCGGTGGGCCGCTCGCCGCCTGTCGGCGGACGCCCCGGAACCCGGCTGCCCGGGGGAGGTCCGCTCACCGGCCCGCCGGTCGCGTTGTCGGCGCACGTTCGAGGGTTGTCCACAGAACCGCGTTCCACTGTTGACGGGGTGTCCCCGGGCCGAGGCTGGAGGGCATGCGATGCACTTCCGCCGACGACGTCCTCACCGCCCGTATCCGCTCCCTGTGGCAGGCGGCGCCCGCGCACGCCGTGATCGCCGAACGCGCCGCCGCCTGGCTGTGGGGCATCGACGCCCTCCCCATGGGCGCCGACCGGGCCACCTGGCCCATCGAACTGGCCGTCCCCGCCGACCGCCCCCTTCCCGACCCGCCCGGCTGCCGGGTGCGCCGCACTCACCTGCCCGATGCGGACGTCACCGAAGTGGATGGCATACGCCTGACCACCTTCGAACGCACCGCGCTGGATTGCGCACGCCGGCTCCCCCGCCGGGAGGCGGTGGCCGCCCTCGACCAGTTCTTACGCGCCGGCGTCGACGCCGCGTCGCTCCGCAGACGCGCACGGCTGCTGGCCGGCCGCCCCAATGCCCGGCGCCTGCGGGAGATCCTCGCCCTTTCCGACCCCGGGGCGATGCTCCCCGGCGAGACCTACACCAGGTTGTGCATCGTGGACGCCGGCCTGCCGCGCCCCCGCACTCAGATCCCGGTAGGGCGCCCCGACCGCCCGAGGTTCTTCCTGGACATGGGGTACGCAGAGCACCTCACCGCCGTCGAGTACGACGGCGAGGAGTTCCACACCGGCCGGGGCCGCCGCCACCGCGACGCCGCCCGCCGCACTTGGATCCGCGACCACCACGGCTGGGAGATCATCGTGGTCACCAAGGAGGACATCCTGTTCAACCCCGTCCCTTTCCTGGAGGCCCTGACGACCACCCTCCTGCACCGCGGCTGGAACCCCGCCCCCGCCCGGCTGCACCGCATCGAGGCCGAACTCGCCGCTCTCCGCCGCTCACACACCCCCTCGGCCCGCCGCCGAAGACACCGGTAGCCGCCGACCAACACAAAGCCCACAAATCGGCGAACCAGGACCGGATGGCCAGGGCTGCGTTTTGGTGTCGCCGAGGAATGCCTGTGGGGTGTTCGCGTGGGTGGGCGGATGCGCGGGCCGGGCGCTGAGGTTTCCGGGAGCGCGTGCCGGAGGAGGTTCGCTGCCGGTACCGCCGTTGGGTGGGGCGGGGCGGCCTTAGGCTGATCGGCATGAGCCCGCGCAGGAACAGGCGTCGTCCACGGAAGAACCCACGGCCTTCCAGCGGCGCCTGGTCATTCGGGCTGGAGAATCGCGAGGAGGGGCCGGACGGGGACTGGATCGTCCGGGAGATCGCCCCGGCCAATGCCGTCAAGGTCTACCGGTGCCCGGGGTGCGATCAGGAGATCGCGCCGGGTGTGGGGCATGTCGTGGCCTGGCCCGCCGACTGGGGCGGGCCGGATGAGCGTCGTCACTGGCACAAGCCGTGCTGGCGTGCCCGCCTGCACCGCGGCCCCAAGATCCAAAGGTCGCGCAACGCACCCCGCTACTGAGCGTCGCCGCGTCCACAGGGTGTGAACCGCCGCCAGGCGCCCGGTCGAGGCGCTTGCCGGGACCTTGAGCGCCGACCGGACTCGCATCGGCGGCATCGGCTCGGTGAGGCGGTGCCGCGGTGCGGAGGGGTGGTGCGCAAAAGCGCACGGCGGCCTGGGAAGAGAGGTGCTCCTCGGCGGCTTTGCGGCGTGGCGTCGGCCGCCCGGCGGGGATGGGGCGGGGCATTACGGTTGTCCCAGAGAAGAGGAGGGTGATGGGGATAATCAAGGCGAGCACGGTGCTGCCCGCCACGCGGACGGACATCACGTTGCACACCGCCGACGGACTGGAGCTGGTCGGGGAACTGGCGGTGCCGGTGGACCGGGAGCCGGTGGCCACGCTGGTGTGCCTGCACCCGCTGCCGACGCACGGCGGGATGATGGACAGCCACGTGCTCCGCAAGGCCGCCTACCGGCTGCCGGCCATGGCCGGGGTGGCGGTGCTGCGCTTCAACACCCGCGGCACCTCGTCCGAACGGGGGACCAGTCAGGGCGAGTTCGGCGAGGGCGAGACCGAAAAGTACGACGTCGCCGCGGCGCTGGAGTACGCCGAATATCACGACCTGCCCCACCCCTGGCTGCTCGGCTGGTCGTTCGGCACGGAGCTGGCGCTCAAATGGGGGCGCGACCCCCTGGTGGAAGGGCTGCTGCTGCTCAGCCCTCCGCTGCACCGGGCCACCGACGCCGACCTGGACGCCTGGGGCGCCGACGGGCGGCCGGTGATCGTCCTGGTGCCCGAGCACGACGACTACCTGCCTCCGGCCGAGGCGCGCGAGCGGTTCAAGCGGATCCCCCAGGCCGAGATCGTCGCGGTGGACGGCGCCAGGCACCTGTGGGTGGGAGAGCCGTATGTGCGGATCGTGCTGAACGAGATCGTCAAGCGGGTGGCGCCGCAGGCCCACCCCCTGCCGGAGGAGTGGCCCGCGGGCTGAACGCCTTCGCCGGGTGGGCCGGTGCTTTCGGAGACGCCGGCGAGGCCGAAACGTCTGCGTCCGATCGTGGCCACTCCTTTCGAGTTCGACCGATTCGGGTGACGATTACCTGACCGTCACGTATATGGCGGTTGTCGGAATTAGTGAGAGGAGAGGGCACGCGCCGTCACGGATCGGCGGATGTGCCGGGTGTGGGAGGCCCGATGGTCGTTCAGCTGTACGCCAGGGACGTCGGCGAGGGGACGCCGCTTGTGCTGCTGCACGCGTTCCCGTTGTCGTCGGCGATGTGGCTGGCGCAGCGCGAAGGGCTCGGCGGCCGTTTCCGGGTGATCACTCCCGATCTGCGCGGCTTCGGCGGCTCGATGCTGGGCGAGCAGGAGCCCTCGGTGGACGTGATGGCCGATGACGTGGCCCACCTGCTGCGCCGCAAGGGCATCGACCGCGCGGTGATCGGCGGGTTGTCCATGGGCGGCTATGTGGCGATGGCGCTGTGCCGGCGGCACCCCGACCTGGTGCTGGGGCTCATCCTGGCGAACACCAAAGCGAGCGCGGACACCGAGCAGGGCCGGCGCAACCGGCTCCGGCAGGCCGAGCGGCTGGAACGCGAGGGCACCTCGCGGGTGCTGGTGGAGGAGGTGCTGCCGCTCCTGGTCGGCCCCACCACCATGCGGCAGCGGGCGCTGGTGTACGGGAGGGTGCGCGGCCTGGTGCAGGCGGCGCCGGCCGCCGCGGCGGCCTGGGCGCAACGGGCGATGGCCGCCCGTCCGGACTCTTTCGAGACGCTGCGCGGGGTGCACGCCCCCGCGCTCGTCATCACCGGCACCGAGGACGAGCTGTCCCCCCAGGCCGACGCCCGCGCCATGGTCGAGGCCCTGCCCAACGCCGAACTGCAGGTGATCCCCCGCACCGGCCATCTGTCGGCGGTCGAGCAGCCCGACCTGTTCAACCAGATCGTCGCCGAGTTCGTGGCGGCCCTGGCCCGCACGCCCCGCTAGGGCCCGTCGTCGAGATCCCCAAGGCACCGGGCCGGCCGAAGCGGGGCGGCCGGCCCGGTCGCGGCCGGCGGGTGACCTGCGCGCTGCGGGCATGGCCGCGCTCAGCGGGCCCTGTGCGACTGCTGTGACGACGCAGCGTCCCGCCGGCGGGCCGGTCCCGGCAGCATGGGCTCCGTGCGACTGCTGTGACGACTCCCCTTCCGGGGCCCGGGGGCCGGGACCCCCATGGGCTCCGTGCGGCTGCTGTGACGACACGCCCCGGCGGCGTCCACCGGACGCGGTCGGCCCGTGCGGTGGACGCCGCCGACCGGTCAACGCGCCGGCCGCCTCACAAGGTCTCCTGGCGGGGGAGGACCACCTCGCGGATGATCAGGGCCAGGGCGGCGGCCGTCGGGATGGCCAGCAACGCGCCGACGATGCCCAGCAGGGTGCCGCCGACCAGGGCGGCGATGATGGTGACGGCCGGCTGGACGTCCACCGCCCGCTTCATCACCCGCGGGTGGATGATGTAGTTCTCCACCTGCTGGTAGACCACGAAGAAGATCACGCAGGCGATGCCGGTGAACATCCCGTCGAAGAACGCCACCGTGCACGCCAGCGCGGCGCCGATCGTCGCGCCCACCAGCGGGATCAGCGCGGTGATCCCGACGAACAGCGCCAGCGGCAGCGCGAACGGCACCTGCATGATCGACAGGAAGATGTAGGCCGTGGTGCCGGCGATGGAAGCCACGGTGAGGGTGCCGGCCACGTAACCGCCGATGCGGGCGAGGATCTCATCGCCCAGCAGCGCCACCCGGGCGCGCCGGGAGCGCGGCACCAGCCGGTAGAAGAACGTCTTGATGGTGGGCAGCGACCCCAGGAAGTACAGGGTGAGGATGAGCACCGTCAGGGTGTTGAAGACCCCGCCGGCCAGGGCGCGGCCCACGCCCAGCACCCCGTCGATGGCCGACTGGCCGAAGTCGGGGTTGGTGACGGCCTCCTGGGCCTTCTGCAGGACCTGGTATTCGCGGTCCAGCTCCCGGATGCGCTCGTTCTGCCCGAGCTGCTCGATGTAGGAGGGCAGCTGGTTGATGAAGTTGGTGATCTGCTCGGTGAGCGGAGGGATCACCGCGAAGCCCGCCGCGACGAACGCCAGCACCAGTCCCAGGAACACCACCGCGACCGCCCCGGGGCGCGGCAGCCTGGCCCGCTGCAGCCGCTCCACCGCCGGGTTCAGCCCCACGGCCAGGAACATCGACACCACGATCAGCACGATCACGCCGCGGGCGCTGGTGACCGCCTCGAACAGCAGCCAGGCGCAGATCACCCCCAGCGCGCCGGTGAAGCCGAAGATGAACGGGTGCGTCCGGCCCAGGGGCGACCCGGGCCTGCCGAAGGGCGCCAGGTTGTCGGCCCTGGCCTCCTTGCGCCGCTGCTCCAGGTCGACCAGCGGGTCCGGGGTGGGCTCCGGGTCTTCTTCCACCGCCTGTTCCCGCGCCGGGCCGTCACCGGCGAAGGAGGCGCCGGCCCGCCTCCCGGCGGTGCCCGGCTCTTCCCCGGCCCGCCCGGCCGAAGGGCCCTGGCCGCTCCCGTGGGCGGGCTTCTCCTCGCCGGCGTCCCGGTCCTTGGCGGATTCCCGCTCGCGTGAGGGCCCCGTGTCCGAACCCCCGGCGGCGGAAGCGGGCCGCTGCCGGGCTTGGCGCTCATCGGGGCCGCCCGGCGGCTCGCCGGAAGGAGAACCGTCCGGCTCCTCCGGGAGGGGGGATGTGCTCTTTGCGTCGTTTCGGGGAGCGGCGGCCTCGTCACGGCCGCCCGGTCCCTCGGCCCGGGGCGTCTCGTCCTGCGGGCCCGCCGGCGGGGGCACGGCGTCGTCGGGGGGAGCGGCGGGAAAGGCGGACGGCGTGACCGGTCGGTTCGCGCCGGGAATGTCGTCTGACACGACTTCTCCTCGTTCTACCTGCTCGCAGGGGTGCGCCGGACGCCGCGGCCGGGGCTGTGTCCTCAGTGATATTCCCCTTAGACGCCAAGAAGCCTAGAGGGGATTTCCCTCCAGGCTTCTCGGTTCGCGGTATGCGCTGAAAAGACGCCGATCAGCGGGAGCCGATCACTCCTGCCACCAGTCCTCGTCGTCGTCTTCCTGCTTCTTGGCGGCGGCCTTGGCGGCGGCCGGCTGCTTGGCCTGGGCCGGGGCCGGCTTGGGCTTCGGCTTGGACTCCGCCGACGACAGGGCCGGCTTCTCGGGAGCGGCGGAGACCTCCTCGGTGGGGGTGGCGCCCAGCGGCGGCATCATCGGGCCGCCACCGCCCAGCAGCTGGCGCAGCTGGTTGAGGTGGCTGGTGATGCTGTCGCGCTGGCGGGTGAGCTCGTCCACCTGGCGCTGGGCGGCGGTGCGGATCCGCTCGGCCTCGGCCTTGGTCTCCGCCAGCAGCTGCTCGGCCTGGGCCTTGGCCTCGGCGATGATCTGCTCGGAGTTCTTGCGGGCGTTGGCCAGCAGCTGCTTGGCGTGCTGGTCGGCCTCCCGCCGGGTCTGCTCGGCCTGCTGGGTGGCCTTGGCGGCGCGCTGCTCGGCGGAGGCGGCGCGCTGCTCGGCCTCGGCGACCAGCTTCTGGGTGGCGGCCTGGGCGGCGGCGTGCCGCTCGGCGTCCTGCCGGTCGGCCTCCTCGCGCCGGGCGGCCAGCTGGATCTCGAACTCGGCCTCGGCCTGGGCCCGCTGTGCCTCGCTCTCCTCCAGGATCCGCTGCGCCTGGGCGCGCATCTCGTCGGCCTGGCGCTTGGCGGTGGTGAGGATCTCGTCCCGCTCGCGCTTGGTGGACGCCCGCAGCTGGGCGACCTCGCGCTCGGTGGTGGTGCGCAGCTTGGCGATCTCCCGCTCGGCGGCGGCGCGCTTCTCGGCGACCTCGTGGTCGGCGGTGGCGCGCAGCTTGGCCACCTCGCGCTCGGTGGTGGAGGTCAGCTCCTCGGCCTCGCGGCGGGCGGCGGTGCGCACCTCCTCGGCCTCGCGCTCGGCCGCCTGGCGCAGGTCCTCGCCCTCCCGCTGCGCCTGGGCGCGCAGCTCGGCCGCCTCGTTCTCGGCGGTGGCGCGCAGCTCGGCGGCGTCCACCTTGGCGGCGGCCTTGATCTCGTTGGCCTCCGAGCGGGCCATCTGGACCAGCTCGGTGGCCTGCTCCTCGGCCAGCCGCAGCAACTGCTCGATGCGGGCGCCGAGCCCGGCGTAGGTGGGCCGCTCCTGCTCCTGGAGCTGGCGGTGGGCGTCGGACAGCTCGCGCTGCAGCGCCTGGATCTGCTCGCGGGCCTGGCGCACCTCGTTGTCGAGCTGCTTGATGTGCTCGTCGACTTGGTGCCGGTCGTAGCCGCGAAGCACCACGTCGAACTCGCGTGGGGGAGTCTCCTCGAAGAAGTTGCTGAGCTGGGCGTCGATGTCGGACTGCATGTGGCTCAATCCTGGCTGTGACGGGGCTACGGGGTTCCGGGACCGGTTGATCGCCTGGACTTGCGGTTTCGTACCTGACGGCCCCAGACCTCTTCCGGCGAGAGCAGCGTACTCCCGCCACTGCCTCGTTGGGGGCTCATCTTAACGTGCTGCGTGGAATGTCCCTTTTGTCGGGCTGTTGGAGGCGTTCCGGGAGTGCCTCTGAAGCCGGGGGCAAACCCCCCACTGCAGCCTGAATCACCACACTGTGACCGCGCACAACCGCCCAGTAGGGTCTGTGATATCGATCACGTCACAATCCGGTCATCAACCGACATCGGCGGATCGTCGTCGTATGAAGCGCGAAGCTCCGGGGGCCCATGCTCCCGTCCGGCCCCCGGATGATCACTTTCCTTCCCCCACGGAGGTGACCGAATGCGTCGTGCTCTCGGAGCCGGCGTTCTCATCTTCGCCGCCCTGGCGGCGACCGGCTGCGGCCTGCTGGGAGGCGGCGAGCCGCCCCCGACCCAGGCGCCCAAGGCCGAGATCGGCCCCGACAACCACGTCAAGGGCGCCATCGCCAAGGCCGTGCAGCCCTATGCGGGCAAGGAGGTCTACGTCGACGTCCTGTCACTGCAGCGCCACGACAAGGTGCTGCGGCTGGTGTACGCCGTCACCCCGCGCGCCAAGACCGACAGCGACGCGCTGCCCAAGGAGACCTTCGGCGGCAACTGGCAGAGCGGCAACGCCGGCGCCCCCTTCCTCCTGGACACCGAGAACCTGCGGGTGTACGACAGCCTGACCATCGGCAGCGGCGAGGACGCCCGGTGCGCCTGCTCGACCGGCCTGGGCGACTACCCGCTGGACCAGCCCACCGTCCTGTACGCCGACTACCCCGCCCCGCCGAAGGAGGTCAAGGAGCTGACCGTCGTCATGCCGGTGGTCGGCCCCATGCCGGGGGTGAAGATCTCCTGATGCGCACCCGCACCGCCCTCACCGCGGCGGCCCTCGCCGCGCTGCTGGCCGTGCCGCTCGGCGGGGCGGCCGTCGCCGCCCCCTCCCCGTCCCCCTCGTCCTGGCCCGAGCCGGGCACCGACGGCTCCGGACGGCGGGCGGGGGAGGGGCGGCCGAAGACGATCGCGATCCCGCCGCCCGGCACCCTGCAGCAGAACCGCAAGTACTACACGCCGATCGAGGAGACCACCGAAAAGGGACGCAAGTCCTTCACCCTCCAGGCCGACGTGCTGTTCAAGACCGGCAGCGCCGACCTGTCGGCGGCCGCCGAAAAGTACCTGGCCGACGTCGTCGCCAAGCTCAAGGAGGCGAACGTCACCGGAGAGGTCCAGGTGGTCGGCCACACCGACGACGTCGGCGAGCCGGAGGACAACCTCGCCCTGTCCAAGCGACGGGCCGAGGCGGTGGTCCAGGCCATGCAGCCTCAGCTCGCCAACACCGGCATCACCCTGATCCCCGAGGGCAAGGGCGAGAGCGAGCCGCGCGAAAAGGGCACCTCCCCGCAGGCGCGCCAGCGCAACCGGAGGGTGTCCATCCTGTACGGCAAGGCCTCCGGCGACCCTCCGCCCCGGCCCGACCCCCGCTACATCTCGGTCCCGGTGACCGAGACCGCCCCCGACCCGGGGCTGCGCCCGCTGCCGGGAGAGCCCGCCCCGCTCGCCTCCACCCAGCGGACCATCAACGGCACCTGGACGGTCCGGCTGGACGTGGTGGAGCTGCGCCGCCAGGGGCCCTTCCTGAAGGTCGGCTACCGCACCCGGCTGGTCGCCCAGCGGGGGACGAGCGGGCTGAACTACCCGGCGCTGTTCGACGGCGACACCAACGGGTTCGACGGCTACGGCTACCACGCCACGCTGATCGACAAGGCGCACGGCGAGGAGCTCAGCGTGGTGATCACCGGCCGGGGCGTGCCGATGCGCGACTGGCTCGGCGGCAACGAGAAGGTCGGCGCGGTCAAGTACGGCTGGGCGCTCTTCCCGCAGCCCAGCCAGAAGACCGACAGGCTGTCGTTCTACATCCCGGCCTTCGGCACCATCGACGACCTGCCGGTCGGCTGAGGCGCTTCCGGCCGCGGAACACCCCGCGGCCGGAAGCGCCCTCATCGCTTCGCGAGCCGGTTCCGCCGCCCGGGCGGGCGGCGGAACCGGCGGGCTCGACGCCCGGCCCGCTCACCGGGCATGCGGCCGGCTCCCGCGGGCCGGGCGGCGGGTCAGTGCCCGGCGGGCTTGGCGGCCTGGACCAGCTCGGTCAGCACGCCGCCGCAGTCCTTGGGGTGCAGGAAGGTGATGCGCGAGCCCATCGAGCCGCGGCGGGGGGAGTCGTACAGCACCCGGATGCCCTTGGCGGCGATGCCGTCGGCCTCCTCCTGCACGTCCCCGTCGGTGCCGAAGGCGATGTGGTGCACGCCCTCGCCGTTCTTGGCCAGGAACTTGGCGATGGGGGAGTCGTCGCGGATCGGCTCCAGCAGCTGCAGGTAGGTGGCGCCGCCGTCGCCGGCGTCGTTGATCTTGATCATCGCCTCCCGGACGCCCTGTTCCTCGTTGACCTCGGTGTGCACGTCGGTGAACCCGTAGGTGCGCCGGTAGAACTCCACGGCGGCGTCCAGGTCGCGGCAGGCGATGCCGATGTGGTCGATCCGGGTGAGCATGGGCGGGTCCTCCTTGTCGGGGCCGGTCACGGCGGGCGCGGCCGGCTGCGCGCCGGGCCGCGCGCCGGATCCGGCGCAGGGACGGCCCGGCCGAAACCGGCCACGGTGCTGTGGGTATCGTGACAAAGACGTTGTGGACCAGTTGTGGAGGCCCCCTGTCATGCCCGCGAACTCGGTGATCGTCGCCGGAGCCCGCACCCCCATCGGCCGCATGCTCGGCTCGCTTAAGGACTTCTCCGCCACCGACCTGGGCGGCATCGCCATCAAGGCGGCGCTGGAGCGCGCGGGCATCACCGGCGACCAGGTGCAGTACGTGATCATGGGGCAGGTGCTGCAGGCCGGCGTCGGCCAGCTGCCCGCCCGCCAGGCCGCGGTCAAGGCCGGCATCCCCATGAACGTGCCCTCGATCACCATCAACAAGGTCTGCCTGTCGGGGCTGGACGCCATCGCCCTGGCCGACCAGCTCATTCGGGCCGGTGAGTTCGACATCGTGGTGGCCGGCGGCATGGAGTCGATGACCAACGCCCCGCACCTGCTGCCCAAGTCCCGCCAGGGCTTCCGCTACGGGTCGATCGAAGTGCTCGACCACATGGCCTACGACGGCCTCACCGACGCCTTCGACCACCTGCCCATGGGCGAGTCCACCGAGCGCTTCAACGCCAAGCTCGGGCTGACCCGCGCCGAGCAGGACGAGTTCTCCGCCCGCTCCCACCAGCGCGCCGCCGAGGCGATCAAGAACGGGGTGTTCGACGCGGAGATCGTCCCGGTGCCGGTGCCGCAGCGCAAGGGCGAGCCGGTGCTGTTCACCGCCGACGAGGGCGTGCGGCCCGACACCACCGTCGAGGCGCTGGCCAAGCTGCGCCCGGCCTTCACCAAGGACGGCACCATCACCGCCGGGTCCTCCTCGCAGATCTCCGACGGCGCCTGCGCGGTGGTGGTGATGTCGGCGGCCAAGGCGGCCGAGCTGGGGCTGACCCCGCTGGCGGAGATCGGCGCCCACGGCAACGTCGCCGGCCCGGACAACTCGCTGCACTCCCAGCCGTCCAACGCCATCAAGCACGCCCTGGCCAAGGAGGGCATCGGCGTGGACGACCTGGACCTGATCGAGATCAACGAGGCGTTCGCCGCGGTCGCCGTGCAGTCCATGCGCGACCTGGGCGTCGGCCCGGAGAAGGTCAACGTCAACGGCGGGGCCATCGCGCTGGGCCACCCCATCGGCATGTCCGGCGCCCGCATCGTGCTGCACCTGGCCCACGAGCTCAAGCGGCGCGGCGGCGGGGTCGGCGCGGCGGCGCTGTGCGGCGGCGGCGGCCAGGGCGACGCCCTCATCGTCCGCGTCCCGCGCGCCTGAGCACCGGCGCACGGGGGCTCGCCGGGCGTCCACGGCGGTCACCGTGACGGTGGGGAAGCCGAGCGACCTCGGCGGGCCCTCCGGCACGAGCCGGGTGTTGCGGTCGGCGCGCTCGCGCAGTCCGCTCTCTTCCGCGGCCTGCCGGGCGCGCCGAACGGCCGGCGCGTAAAGCCGCCGCCGGTTCCGGCTCGGGGCGGCCCGCTTCTCGCCGTCCGCTTTCGATCCTGCCGAAACAGAGGGCATTCCCCCGGCCAAGAGCGCATCACGTGACGGCGGGGACACACTCACTGGAGCGCCGGCGGGCACCCCTGAACGGACCCTGGCGGGGGTGCCCATAGCCTGGGAGCCGAAAGTCTTTCCGGAGAAAGAGCAGGTTCTCGTGGACTCTGTGCGCGTCTTCCGCATCGTTTCGCTGGTGGAGGCGACCTCTTTTCTGCTGCTGCTGGTGGCCAGCGTCCTCAAGCGCGCCGCGGACTTCCCCGAAGGCGTGACGGTGCTCGGCCCCATTCACGGAGTGCTGGTCATCGCCTATGTGGGGCTGGCGTTCCTGACCCGTCCGCAGACCGGCTGGAGCAACGGCCGGCTGGTGCTGGCCCTGGGCGCCGCGGTCCTGCCGGTGGCGCCGTTCTTCGTGGAACGCAAGTGGCTGCGCCCCCTCGAGGAGGAGAACGCAACGGGGCAGAGCGCTCCGCACAGCGCCTGACCTCGCCTTCTGCCATCCGGCATCCCGCGCCGAACCGGCCGCGAAAGCCCCAAGGGATCGGGCGCGGGACGTCCCGTCCGATCCTTTAGCGGAAGTGCCGGAGGGTGAGCGTGCAGGAGCGGTAGGCGCTGTAGTTCTCGGCCAGCCAGGCGCGGCGGCGGGCCTCGTCCCAGCCGGCGAAGCGCTGCGCGGCCAGCGTGAGGCGCTCCACGGCCGGGGCGCTGACGCTGGCGGCCACCGACGCCCGCTCCAGGTTGCCGGTGGCCGGCTTGGGCGAGGAGGAGGGGGCCGCCGGCGGGGCCTCCTCGCCGCGCAGCCAGACGTCCACCAGCGCCCGGTAGGCCAGGCCCCGGGCGTTCCGGGGGTCGGCGCAGGAGCGCCGGTCGGTCAGCGCGGTCTGGATCTGCCGGACGACCTGGCGTTCGAAACCCGGGTTCAGCGAGGGGATGTGGACGAAGGCCACCCCGCCGTGGATGCCGGTCGGCTCGCCGTCGGGCCGCTGCACCACGCGGGTGAAGGCCCCGGGGGTGGCGCCGAGCCGCGCGGCCAGCGGGGTCAGCGCGGTCTCCAGCGCCGGCAGCGCCCCGGCCAGCGCCGGGTGCACGCAGATCGTCAGCGGCCACTGCCGGCACACATGCCCGACCCGGGCCGGGACCACGGCCTCCTGCCGGGAGACCAGCCGGTGAGTGCCCAGCGCGGTCGCCGCCAGCGCGCACACCAGCGCCACCACCAGCGCCCGGCGCCTGGTCAGCGTCCACACATAGCCGGTGACCAGCGCCGCCACCAGGCCGGCCGTCCACAGCAGCTGCGCGGCGGGCACCGCGGCGTGCAGCGTGGTGAACGGTTCCAGCCGTCCGATCGCCGCGGGGGGCAGCAGAGCCGCCCACGACCCGGGCCCGCGCAGCCCCGCCCACAGCCCGCTCACCACGCCCGTGGCCGCGACGGTCGGCAGATAGGGCAGCAGCCGCCCGGCCAGATACCCCACCACCGCGTGCAGCACCAGGGCGAGCGCACCGGCCAGCAGGCCCAGCGGGTGGGCCGGGCCCGGCCGCTGGGTCAGCGCCGTCTCGCCGATGACCGCCACCGCCGTCACCCCGTAGGACAGCAGCACCGTGTGGGTGAGCAGCAGCATGTCCAGCAGCGGCCCGGTGGCCGGCGAACGGGCGCTCAGGTCGCGCAGGTAGCCGAGCCGGTGCTCGCGGACCGCCAGCCAGGCCGCCAGCATCGCCGCCAGCGGGCCCGTCCAGCGCACCGAGGCGGTCAGGGCGACCAGGGCGTTGTCCCAGCCGGCGACTCCCGGGGTCATCGCCCGCCAGGCGGCCACCACTCCCACCAGCGCCAGGGAGGGCACCGCCACCAGCGGGGCGATGCGGCGGGCGTCCAGCCGCAGCACCTGTCCCAGCTCAGACACAGGCGCCGCTGCCCACGATCAGCGGAGCGGGCCGGATGGGCCGCTCCAAGACGGGCTGGACGGCCCGCCCGGCGGGCTCGGCCGGTGCGGGGCGGGCGGGACCCTCTTCGGCCGGGACGGGGGAGGCGGCGGTGTGCTCGGTGAGCCGGCCGCGGCTGAGCACCAGCACCCGGTCGCACCAGCCGGCCAGCTCCTCGACGCGGCGGGCGGTGACCACCACGGTGGGCGCCACCGTGCCCAGCAGCGCGGTCAGCGCGTCGGCCTCCCCGCCGGTCAGCCCGGTCAGCGGCTCATCCAGCAGCACCAGATCGGGTTCGTGCACGCAGACCGCGGCCAGCCCGGCGCGCAGCCGCGCCTCCGGCGGCAGCAGCGCCACCTCCACTTCGGCCACGTCGGCCAGTTCCAGCCGCCGCAGCATCGCCGGCCCGGCACTGGCCGGAACCCGCCGGTAATAGGCGGAATAGGCGACGAATTCGGCCACGGTGAATCCCTGCGTCCACCAAAAATCGGCCGGCAGATAACCGATCCGGGACCGTATGGCGCGCGCATCGCGCGCGCTCCGAATCTCGTGGCCGAGAATTCCCAGTGTGCCGGCATGGTGCCGGCGCAGCGTTGCGAACGTGGCCAGCAGGGTGGACTTGCCGGTGCCCGGCGGACCGGCCATGCCGATCACGCCCCCGGTGACGTCGAAGTCCGCCGGGCGCAGCAGCCACCGCCCAGCGCGGCGGACGCCCATCCCGCGGGCCACGATCGCGGAGCAGTCCGCGATCATTGAACCCCCAAAAATGCCATGCATCGCGACGGATGCGGCCATCCCAAAGTGCGTGCCGATTTCTTTGACCTTGGGCGGGCGGCGGGCCGTGCCCCTTTGCCGTCGCAACACGCATCGACCCCAGCACTATAACCGCGCTTGGCGAGCGTCGTCAGCTTCCTTTTCGAGAAGGCGTGTCGGGTGAACGTGATTGTTTACTCTTCAGAAAATGCTCGAATTCATTCGATGAGCGGATTTGACGGGGCGAGCCGGGGCGGGAGCGCCCAGAGCGGGCCGCCGCACCGGGCCGGCGGGCCTCGATCGCCGATGGCGGACAGGTGCACGCCGCGCCGCCGCGATGGGGCAGGATGGATCCATGGCTTCTCGGGACTTCTCGATACGCGGGGCGATCGATCTCGGTGCCCGCCAGGCCGCGCTCAAAAAGCAGCAGGAACAGGCGGCCAGGGCCGCGCAGACCTCCGGGAACGGGCCCGGTGCGGCCGGCGGTTACGTCGTGGACGTCACCGATGCGACCTTCAACACCGAGGTGGTCGAGCGTTCCCGGTCGGTCCCGGTACTGGTGGACTTCTGGGCGGAGTGGTGCGGGCCCTGCAAGCAGCTGGGCCCGATCCTGGAGCGGCTCGCCGAGGAGGCCGCCGGCCAGTGGATCCTCGCCAAGGTCGACATCGACGCCAACCCCCAGCTGGCCGCCTACATGCAGCAGATGGGGGTGCGCGGCATCCCGTTCGTGGCCGCGGTGGTCGGCGGGCGGCTGATGCCCCTGCTGCCGGGCGCCTACCCCGAGCCGCAGGTGCGCCAGATCATCGGCCAGTTCATGGACGCGTTGCGCAGGGAGGGCATGCTGCCGCAGGGCGGACCCGGCGCCGGTGCGCAGCCCGAGCCCGACCCGGTCTACGCCAAGGCGCAGGAGGCGCTGCAGCGCGGCGACCTGGAGGCGGCCAAGACGGCCTTCCAGGAGATCTTGAACTCCTCCCCCCAGGACGCCGGGGCCAAGCGCGGGCTGGCCGAGGTCGAGCTGCACCTGCGGGCCCGCCAGCTCGACCCCGGGCGGGCGCTGGCCGAGGCGGACGCCGCCCCCGCCGATGTGGCGCTGCAGACGAAGGCCGCCGACGTGGAGATGCTCTCCGGCCGGGTCGAGGAGGCCTTCGAGCGGCTGGTGGCCACCGTCCGCCGCACCGCCGGCGAGGACCGCGACGCCGCCCGCAAGCACCTGCTGTCGCTGTTTGAGGTGCTGCCGCCGGACGACCCGCGGGTGTCCCAGGCCCGCCGCCGCCTGCAGACCGCGCTGTTTTGACCGGCGCTCCCCTTGCGGGACGTTCGGAGGCGAGGACCCGGCGGGCATGATGGTGATGTGCCCGCCCGGGTGGTGACGATTTCGGCCACGTTCGGCGCCGGGGGCGAGGTGATCGGCCCCGCCGTCGCCGAGCGTCTCGGGCTGCCGTTCGTGGACCGGGCGGTGCCGATGGCGGTGGCGGCCGAGATCGGCTGCTCGCTGGAGGAGGCGCTGGCGCATGACGACCGGGCGGCCCACGGCCTGGCCCGCATCCTGGCCGGCGCCGCCCGGGTGCCCGGGGTGACGCTCGGCGGCATGGACGTCTACCTGCCGGACCGGGAGCTGATCCCCGACGAGGAGTTCGTCGCCCACACCGAACGGGTGATCAGGCAGCTGGCCGCCGGGGACGGCGGGGTCATCCTGGGCCGGGCCGCCGCCGCGGTGCTCGGCGACCGTCCCCGCACCCTGCACGTCCGGCTGGACGGCCCCGCCGACCGGCGGCTGGAGCAGGCGCTGCGCGGCGCGGCGGACGATGCCGGGGAGCACCCCGCCGAGGAGCGGCGGCGGGCGCTGCGCCGCCTCCTGGACGACGACGACCGGGCCCGTGCCGCCTATGTCAAGCATTTCTATCGGGTCGACCCGGCCTCACCTCGGCTCTACCATCTGGTGATCGACAGCACCGTGCTGCCGGCGGACACGGTCGTCTCACTGATCGTCACGGCCGCCCGGTCGCTGTGAACCACCCGGTGCGCTACTCCAATTCGAGCCGCCGACCAAGGCCGTCGTGCGACGATGAGGGTGGGACAACGCCGTTTTCTCCTGGCGCGGCGCCGGGGGTACCGGGGGTCTTGTCACCCCGGCTGATGTGCAATCACGTCGTAAGTAGGGGGCAATCGTCGTGGCCACCGCGCCAAGCGTGTCTTATTCGATCACCGTCCGGCTGGAGGTCCCGGCCGGAGGACGGGCGGTCAGCCAGATCACCCACGTGGTGGAGAACGCCGGGGGCATCGTCACCGCCCTGGACGTCAACACCGCGGCCCACGAGACCATGCGCATCGACGTGACCATCGCCACGCGTGACACCGAGCACGCCGAGGCGATCGTCACGGCGGTCGAGGCGATCGAGGGGGTGCGCGTCCACAAGGTCAGCGACCGCACCTTCCTGATGCACCTCGGCGGCAAGATCGAGATGCGCTCCAAGGTGCCGCTGCGCACCCGGGACGAGCTGTCCATGGCCTATACGCCCGGGGTGGCGCGGGTCAGTTTGGCCATCGCCCGCAACCCCGAGGACGTGCGGCGCCTGACGGTCAAGCGCAACAGCGTCGCAGTGGTCACCGACGGCTCGGCGGTGCTGGGGCTGGGCAACATCGGCCCGCAGGCGGCGCTGCCGGTGATGGAGGGCAAGGCCGCGCTGTTCAAACGGTTCGCCGACATCGACGCCTGGCCGATCTGCCTGGACACCCAGGACACCGACGAGATCGTGCGGACGGTGCAGATCATCGCGCCGGCCTTCGGCGGCATCAACTTGGAGGACATCTCCGCCCCCCGCTGCTTTGAGGTGGAGGCCCGGCTGCGCGAGCTGCTGGACATCCCGGTCTTCCACGACGACCAGCACGGCACCGCCATCTGCGTGCTGGCCGCGCTGACCAACGCGCTGCGCGTGGTGGGCAAGGACCTGTCGTCGGTGCACATCACCATGGCCGGCGCGGGCGCGGCCGGCAGCGCCATCCTGCGGCTGCTGCTGCACGCCGGGGCCAAGCACGTGATCGTGTGCGACCACCGCGGCGCCGTCCACGCCGGACGCGACGACCTGGACGATTCGCTGCGCTGGATCGCCGAGCACACCAACGCCGGCGACTACCGCGGCGACCTGCGCGGGGCGGTCAAGGGCGCCGACGTGTTCATCGGGGTCTCCGCCCCGGGCATCCTCACCGGCGCCGACATCGCCGCCATGAACGACGACGCGATCGTGTTCGCGCTGGCCAACCCCGAGCCGGAGGTGGCCTACGACGAGGCCCGCGAGCACGCCGCCGTGGTGGCCACCGGCCGCAGCGACTACCCCAACCAGATCAACAACGTGCTGGCCTTCCCCGGGGTGTTCCGCGGGCTGCTGGACGCCCAGGCCAAGGGGGTCGACGAGGACATGCTGCTGGCCGCCGCGCGGGCGCTGGCCGCGGTGGTGAGCGACGAGGAGCTCGGCCCCAACTACATCGTGCCCAGCGTCTTCCACCCGGATGTGACGCCCGCGGTGGCCGCCGCGGTCCGCGAGGCCGCCACCGCCGTCCGCGCCGGGTCCTGACCGGCCCCCGCCCGGACGGGGGCCGGGCCGGCCCGCCTCAGGCGGCGTTCTTCTTGTCGGGGAAGACGCGTTCGCGGCGGCGCGGCCAGATGCCGCCGTACCAGAAGATGATGGCGCCGGTGATCATGGCGGCCACGCCGGTGATGGTGCGGGTCCACAGCACGCCGGAGTCGGACCCGGTGTGCGGCAGCTCCTCGCGCGCCGGGGCGGCCCGCCGGCAGTCGGCCGTGCGGGTGGCCCGCTTCACCGGTTCGTTCCGCCAGGTGACGGTCACCCGGGTGCGGCGGTCCTCGCGCAGGGTCAGCTCGGTGGTGCGGGTTCGCCCGGCCTCCAGGCGGTCGCCCTTGGGCGGGCTGTCGTCGTCGGTCTCGATGGTGTAGTCCTGCGGGGTGGTGCCGGTGTTGCGGACCGTCACCTCGACCGTGCGGCCGGGGCAGTCGACCCGGCCGATCGTCACGCTCAGCGGCGGTGCGGGGGTGCCGGGCCGCGGCGTGGTCGGGGTCGGGGCGGGAGTGCCGGTGGGGGTCGGGGTCGGTGACGGGCTCTTGGAGGGGGAGCGGCTGGGCTGCCCCTCGCTGGGTGAGGCGCTGGGACTTTCGGTGGCCGGCGGTGTGGAGCCGCCGACCGATGACGGGCTCTCCGATGCGTTCGAGCTGGAGGAGGCGGTGCGCACCAGTGCGGGCACCGCGATCAGCAACCCGATGACGAAGAACACCGCCGCGATGATGACCCTGGGCAATTGCATCGCGTTCTCCCGCCCCGTCGGTCCGCGTCAAATCCGCGGCTGCCAGTGCCAGATCGTTTCCCGGTCGTTCAATATTCTCCCGATACCCGGGTCGGCGTGAATCAATTACGGCTCAACTCGCCGGGGCGCATGCCGCCGGCGGCCGGGCCCGAGCATCATGGAAGCATGGACGACGGCATCGCGGTGGGACGCCTGCTGGTGGCGACCCCCCATCTTGAGGACCCCAACTTCCGGCGCACTGTCGTCCTGATCGCTGAGCACGACGAGAACGAGGGCACCTTGGGCGTCGTCCTCAACCGGCCGCTGGAGGTGCCCGTGGACCGGGTGCTGCCGCCGTGGGCCGAGCTGACCACCAGCCCCAGTGTGGTCTTCCAGGGCGGCCCGGTGGCGGTGGACACGCCGCTGGCCCTGGCCCGGGTGCCCGGCACGGAGGAGCCGCTGGGCTGGCGGGCGCTCGACGGCGACACCGAGGTGGGCCGGGTGGGGCTGGTCGATCTGGACGCCCCGCCGGCGCTGATCGCCGCCGAGATCATCCAGATGCGGGTGTTCGCCGGCTACGCCGGCTGGGCCCCCGGCCAGCTGCGCGCCGAGATCGCAGAGGGGGCCTGGTACGTGGTGGCGGGCGAGGCGGCCGATGTGTTCGCCGGCGAGCCGGAGCGGCTGTGGCAGACGGTGCTGCGGCGGCAGCGCAGCGAGCTGGCGTTCGTGGCCACGTTTCCGGAGGACCCGAGCCTGAACTAACCTGGTCGAGATGAGCACCAAGATTCTTCCCGACAGCGATGTGCGGCCCGATCTGTCTCATGGCGACGGCGACCATGAGCGTTTCGCGCACTACGTCCAGAAGGCCAAGATCACCGAGAGCGCGGTGACCGGCACCCCCGTCATCGCCCTGTGCGGCAAGGTCTGGGTGCCGAACCGGGACCCCAGCAAGTACCCGATCTGCCCCGAGTGCAAGGAGATCTACGACGGGCTGCAGCCCGGCGACGGCGACGGCCAGGAGTGACCGTTTCGCCCGCTTCGGGGCGCTGAAGCGGCGCTCTGCGGCCGCCCTGTCGCGGAAAACCCCGACGGGCGCCACGCCGACCGTGCGATAGTTCGGCCTGTCACCATGTGATTACGACGGGTCGGGGGAGTCATGGTTCAGTGTGGCGTCCGGATCGGGGTGTGCGCTCTGGCTGTCACCGTCAGTGCCGGCTTGAGCGCTCACGGTGCCTGGAAGGTCTCGTCCGCCGCTCGGCCGGCGTCCCAGGCGGCTTCGGCGGCCGCCGACTCCTGCCCACCACAGGCGGGCGGCGGGCGGGATCGCGCGCTGCGGCGGGCCGCGCCGCACGAGGAGCCTGCCGTGGGGCTGTTCGCCGGGTTGCCGCGGGGACTGCGGCCCTCGCCGCCGGGCCGCGACCCCGCCCGGGACCCGGCCGCCCTCAGCGGCGACCAGGTCACCGCGATGCTCGCCGAGCTGCGGCGCAAGCTGGTCGAGCGGTACGGCACCGCCAATGAGGCCGCCGCCGCCCGGGCCGCCCGCCGGACCGGGAAGATCATCGTCCCGGTCCGGTTCCATGTCATCACCGACGGGGAGCGGGGGAAGGTGTCGCGGGTGCGGGCCGCCCGGCAGATCGCCGTCCTCAACGCCGCCTACGCCGGCCGCAGGAAAGGAGCGGTCGACACCGGCGTGCGGTTCCGCCTGGTGAGCTACGACGTCACCACGAACGCGACCTGGTTCAAATACCCCATTCATTACGAGCGGCAAATGAAGGCCGCTTTGAACAAAGGCGGCGCGACCACCCTCAACCTGTACACGGCGGCGGTGGGCATCGACGTCCTGGGCTTTTCCACCTACCCGCAGTACTACAGCAGCCGGCCCGGCGAAGACGGCGTGGTGGTCGACTACCGCAGCCTGCCGGGCGGGTCGTATGAGGAGTACTCGCGCGGCCACACCGCCGTTCACGAGGTCGGGCACTGGCTGGGACTGTTCCACACCTTCGAAAACGGCTGCAGCGAGCCCGGCGACGGGGTGGACGACACCCCCTATGAGGCGACGCCCACCGACGGCTGCCCCGACACCAAGGACACCTGCCCGTCTCCCGGCGCCGACCCCATCCACAACTTCATGGACTACTCCTGGGACACCTGCATGCGGGAGTTCACCGCAGGGCAGGGCCGCCGGATCCGCGCCTCGTGGGCGGCCTTCCGCGCCGCGGCCGACGGGTAGCCGGAGGGCCTTTTCGCCGTCCCACGCGCTGTCAGCACGGCTCGCTACCCTTTCAGGACCGTGAGCACCTTCGCTGCTTCGAGCATGCCTCCCGCCTTCCCCGAGCGAGCAGCCTGGGGAACCGCGTCGTCGCTTCGTGCCTGGCAGCAGCAGGCGCTGGAGAAGTACTTCGGCCCGGCTCACCCCAACGGCCCCCGCGACTTCCTGGCCGTGGCCACGCCGGGCGCGGGCAAGACCACCTTCGCCCTGCGCCTGGCCAAGGAACTGCTCGAACGCAAGGTCGTGCACGCGGTCACCGTGGTGTGCCCCACCGAGCACCTCAAGCGGCAGTGGGCCGAGTCGGCGGCCCGGGTGGGCATCCGGCTCGACCCGGAGTTCACCAACGCCCAGGGCAAGGTGGGCAAGGAGTTCCACGGGGTGGCGGTCACCTACGCCACCGTCGCCGCCCGCCCGGCGCTGCACCGCAACCGCACCGAGATGCGCAAAACCCTGGTGATCTTGGATGAGATCCACCACGCCGGGGACGGGCTGTCGTGGGGCGACGGCATCAGGGAGGCGTTCGAGCCGGCGACGCGGCGGCTGGGCCTGTCGGGCACCCCCTTTCGCACCGACGTCAACCCGATCCCCTTCGTGCAGTACGAGGAGGGCCCGGACGGCGTGCGGCGCAGCCGCGCCGACTACACCTACGGCTATGGGCCGGCGCTGGCCGACGGGGTGGTCCGCCCGGTGATCTTCCTGGCCTATGCCGGGGAGATGCGCTGGCGCACCCGGGCCGGCGATGAGCTGACCGCCACGCTCGGCGAGCCGCTCACCCAGGACCAGATGTCCCAGGCCTGGCGGGCCGCGCTCGACCCCAAGGGCGACTGGATCCGGCAGGTGCTCGCGGCGGCCGACCGGCGGCTCACCGAGGTCCGCCGCGGGGTGCCCGACGCCGGCGGGCTGGTGATCGCCACCGACCAGGACGACGCCCGCGCCTACGCCAGGCTGATCCGCGAGATCACCGGGCAGCCGGCCACCGTGGTGCTCTCCGACGACCCCACCGCCAGCAAGAAGATCAAGCAGTTCAACGACTCGCAGGACCGCTGGATGGTGGCGGTGCGGATGGTCTCCGAAGGGGTGGACATCCCCCGCCTGGCCGTCGGGGTCTACGCCACCAGCACCGCCACCCCGCTGTTCTTCGCCCAGGCCATCGGCCGGTTCGTGCGCTCGCGCCGGCGAGGCGAGACGGCCTCGGTGTTCCTGCCGTCGGTGCCGGTGCTCATGGGGCACGCCGCCGAGCTGGAGGCCGAGCGCGACCACGTGCTGGACCGTGTCGGGGGCCAGGAGGAGGGGCTGGACGACGAGCTGCTCAAAGAGGCCAACCGGCAGCGCGACACCAAGGACGTCATCGGCGAGGAGCTGCCGTTTGAGACCGTCGAGGCCTCGGCCACCTTCGACCGGGTGGTCTACGACGGCGGCGAGTTCGGCACCCAGGCCGCCCCCGGCTCCCTGGAAGAGGAGGAGTACCTGGGCATCCCCGGCCTGCTGGAGCCCGATCAGGTGGCCGCGCTGCTGCGCCGCCGCCAGGCCGAGCAGCTGGCCGCCCAGCGCCGCAAAAAGCAAAAGGCCGAAGAGACCGCCGAGCCCGCCGGGGAGCGCACCGCCGCCGAGGACCTGCACCGGCTGCGCACCGAGCTCAACAGCCTGGTCGGCGCCTGGAGCCACCGCACCGGCAAGCCGCACGGCGTCATCCACAACGAGCTGCGCCGCATCTGCGGAGGGCCGCGGGTGGCGCAGGCGTCCGCCGAGGACATCAGCAAGCGCATCGCCAAGATCCGCGAGTGGGCCGCCAAACGCCGCTGAAGGCCGGTGCGGCGGCTCAATGCCCGGCGGCCCGCGGGCGGTGCAGGCCGAGCGCGTCGATGATGCGGCCGACGACCTGGTGCGGGGTCTGATCGGCGGTGACCGTGACGGTGACGGCGCGTTCGTCCGCGGCGGGCGGCTCCAGGTCGCGCAGCTGGCTGTCGAGCATGGACGCCTTGAAGAAATGCCCCGTCCGCTCGGTCAGCCGCCGCTGCAGAAGGGCGCGGTCGGCCGACAGGTGGACCAGCCGCACCCGCTCGACGTCGTGCACCAGCATCCGGCGGTAGGAGCGCTTGAGCGCCGAGCAGGCCATCACCCCCTGCCCGCCGGACTCCAGCCTGCCGTCGATCCAGGCGGCGACTTTGCGCAGCCACGGCAGCCGGTCGGCGTCGGTGAGCGGCACGCCGCCGGCCATCTTGGCCACCGCCTCCGCGGAGTGCAGGTCGTCGGCGTCGGCGAACTCCCAGCCCAGGGTGCGGGCCAGCAGCCCGCCGACGGTGGACTTGCCGGTGCCGGACACGCCGGCCACCACCACGACCTGCGGGAGCGGGGCGGGCATCGTCAGGCGCGCACCACGGGGGCGCCGGTCAGCTCGACGCCCTCGGCGCGCAACTGCTCCAGCGCCCGTTCGGTGGTGGCCTCGGCGACCCCGGCGGTCAGCTCCAGCAGCACCCGGGTGCGGAAACCGGCGCGGGCGGCGTCCAGCGCGGTGGCCCGCACGCAGTGGTCGGTGGCGATGCCGACCACGTCCACCTGGTCCACCCGGCGGGCGCGCAGCCAGTCGGCCAGGGAGGTGCCGTCGTCGGCGGCGCCCTCGAAACCGCTGTAGGCCGCGCTGTGGTGGCCCTTGCTGAAGACCGCCTCGATCGGGGCCAGCGACAGGTTCGGGTGGAAGTCGGCGCCCGGCGTCCCGATCACGCAGTGCGGCGGCCAGGAGTCGACGTAGTCGGGCTCGTCGGCGAAGTGGTCGCCCGGGTCCAGGTGGAAGTCCCGCGTCGCCACGACGTGGTCGTAGGAGTCGCCGTGCTCCTGCAGGTACCGGGAGATGGCCGAGGCCACGTCGGCGCCGCCGGCGACCGCCAGCGAGCCGCCTTCGCAGAAGTCGTTCTGCACGTCAACGATGATCAGTGCCCTGCCCATGACCGCTCCTTGCCTTCGATCACCCCCGTTGCATAGGGACGCTACCCGACCGGATGGGCCGGGACTCCCGTCCGCTCAGGGAAACCTTCAGGGGAACCGCTAAGGGAACACGATCTCGTCGATGAACTCGGTGGGGATCGCCGGCTCGCCGTCCGACAGCTGCAGCGCGGTGGCCGGCAGTTCCCGCAGCGCCGCCGCGTGCCGCTCCCGGGCCGCCTCCAGCGGCTCGCGGCCGACCACCTCGCCGCCGCGGACCAGCGGAACCGGCAGCAGCCGGTCGCGCGGGCCGGCGGGCAGCTCGCCGGTGGAGACGACCTCAGCGCACGCCACCCCGTGGGCGTCCAGCCGCCGCACCGCGGTCTTGCGCCCGCCCCGGGTGGGCTTGCCCACCGAGCGTTTGGCCACCGGGCGCAGCGGGGCGTCCGGGTCGGGTGAGTCGGCCCGCGCCACCATCTTGTAGACCAGGGCCGCGGTGGGCGCCCCCGACCCGGTGACCAGGGCGGTGCCGACCCCGTAGGCGTCGGCGGGCGCGGCCGCCAGCGCCGCGATGCCGTGCTCGTCCAGGTCGCCGGTGACCACGATCCGGGTGTCGCGGGCGCCCAGGGAGTCCAGCAGCGCGCGCACCCGGCCGGCCGCCACCGCCAGGTCCCCGCTGTCGATGCGCACCGCGCCCAGGCGCGGCCCGGCCAGCTCCACGGCGGTGCGCACCGCCCGTTCCACGTCGTAGGTGTCCACCAGCAGCGTGGTGCCCTCACCCAGCGACTCCAGCTGGGACTGGAAGGCGTGCCGCTCGCTGTCGTGCAGCAAAGTGAAGGCGTGCGCGCTCGTTCCGGCGGTGGGGATGCCGTAGCGGCGGCCCGCCTCCAGGTTGGAGGTGGTGGCGAAACCCGCCACGTAGGCGGCGCGGGCGGCGGCCACGCCCGCGGCCTCGTGGGTGCGCCGCGACCCCATCTCGATCAGCGGGCGTCCCCCGGCCGCGTTCACCATCCGGGAGGCCGCCGAGGCGATGGCGCTGTCGTGGTTGAGTACCGACAGCACCAGCGTCTCCAGCAGCACCGCCTCGCCGAAGGGCGCCTCCACCGTCAGGATCGGGGACCCCGGAAAGTAGCACTCGCCCTCCGGATAGCCGTGGATGTCGCCGGAGAACCGGTAGCCGGCCAGCCACTGGGCGGTGGACTCGTCCACGACGCCGCGGGAGGTGAGGAACTCCAGCTCGCGCTCGCCGAAGCGGAACTGCTCGATCATCTCCAGCAGCCGGCCCACCCCGGCCACCACCCCATAGCGCCGCCCGGCCGGCAGGCGGCGGGCGAACACCTCGAACACCGCGCGCCGTCCGGCCGTGCCGCTGCGCAGGGCGGCCTGCAGCATCGTCAGCTCGTAATGGTCGGTCAGCAGCGCCGTACTGTAACCAAGGTCCACAAGTGGAAGACTACGGACCGGTGTGTGCACCATGGATGCACAGGTCTGTCGTATGCCATGTCAGTCGCATGGGGAAGGGGGCATCCGCGATGACCGCGCCGGCGCCGGTGGAGCTGGACCGGCCGCGCTCCGATGAGGACCATCGGCCCGACCTGCCCTGGCTGACGATCGTCTGGAACGACCCGATCAACCTGATGTCGTATGTGACGTACGTGTTCCAGACGGTGTTCGGGTATCCCAAGCCCAAGGCCGAGAAGCTGATGCTGGACGTGCACCACAAGGGCCGGGCGGTGGTGGCCAGCGGCGGCCGTGAGGAGATGGAGCGGTACGTGGAGATCCTGCACTCCTACGGGCTGTGGGCCACCGTCAAGCGCGATGAGTGAACCGATCGCGGCCGGACGGCGCGCGGGAAGAGGAACATGAGCCAGGTCAAACGCGTCCGCCAGGGGGTCCGGCTGCGGCTGGACCACGCCGAGGCGGCCCTGGTCAGGAGCCTGACCGAGCAGATGCTGGACCTGCTCGGCGAGCCCGACTCCTCCGCCGACCCGCTGGCCGCCGCGCTCGGCATCCGTGAGAACGCCGAAAAGCCCGACGATCCGGTGCTGGCCCGGCTGTTCCCCGACGCCTATACCGAAGACGACAAGGCGGCCCGGGAGTTCCGCCGCTACACCGAGGCGGGGCTGCGCGACGGCAAACGCCAGGCCGCCGGGGTGGTGCTGGCCACGCTGCGGCCCGGCGAGGACGTGGTGCTGGACGCCGAGCAGGCGCAGGCGTGGCTGCGGGCCCTCAACGACGTGCGGCTGGCGCTGGGCACCCGGCTGGACATCACCGAGGAGTGGTACGAGCAGGCCGCCGAGCTGGACCGCGACGACCCGCGCTTTCCCATGTACGCCGCCTACGACTGGCTGACCATGCTGCAAGAGCAGCTGGTGCGGGCCGTGTGGTGAGCGGACTGTCGCGGCGGCCGCCGATCACGCGGGACGGCCGGGCGGGTAGCCTTCGGAGCATGCTGACGATCGAGCGGGCCCTGTACGAGAAGATCGTTGCGCATGCGCGCGCTGACCACCCCGACGAGGCGTGCGGAGTGATCGCCGGCCCCATCGGCTCGGACCGGCCGACCCGGTTCATCCCCATGACGAACGCCGAGCGCTCCCCGACCTTCTACCGCTTCGACTCCATGGAGCAGCTGCGGGTGTGGCGGGAGATGGACGACAACGACGAGGAGCCGGTCGTCATCTACCACTCCCACACCGCCACCGAGGCCTACCCCTCGCGCACCGACATCTCGTACGCCTCCGAGCCCAACGCCCACTACGTGCTGGTCTCCACCCGGGATCCGGAGGTGACGGAGTTCCGCTCCTTCCGGATCGTGGACGGGGAGGTGACCGAGGAAGAGGTCCGCATCGTCGACTCGTACTGAGCACCCTGGGCGGCCCGTCTCGTCGGAAAGGCGCCGGGACCGCGGGCCGACGAGGGTCACCGAACCGGTCAGGGCGCAGGGGTCGGCTTCCGGCCTGCGGTGAGGTCCTCGGTAAACTCGAATCCATGTGTGTCCCGCCTGTGCAGAGTTTCCTGTTCGGGCACTGCCGCGCCGAGGTCGTCTACGACTGTTCCTGAAAGCCGCCCGTAGCAGCCCCGGAATCCCCCGGCGCCCTCCCGTGTTGACATCCCACGGACGGTGGGCCCCTGTGACGCTAAGGAGAACAATCGCGATGGCGATCGAGGTCCGGATCCCGACGATCCTGCGCAACCTCACTGGCGGCGCCAAGTCCGTCGAAGGCGAGGGCAGCTCGCTGGACGAGCTCTTCACCGACCTGGACTCCCGCCACCCCGGTCTGCGCGACCGCCTGGTCGAGGGCGACAAGCTGCGGAAGTTCGTCAACGTCTACCTCAACGACGAGGACGTGCGCTTCCTGGGCGGCCTGGAGACCAAGGTCTCCGACGGGGACACGGTCACGGTGCTGCCCGCGGTGGCGGGCGGCGCACCGCACGGCGGCCCCCGGTAATGCGTTTCGACTCGCTGCTGGACTCCCTCGGCCGTACCCCGCTGGTGGGGCTGCCCCGGCTGTCCCCGTCACCGGAGGTACGGCTGTGGGCCAAGCTGGAGGACCGCAACCCGACCGGTTCGGTCAAGGACCGTCCCGCCCTCTGGATGATCAACAAGGCGGAGAAGGAAGGGCTGCTCACCCCCGGCTGCACCATCTTGGAGCCGACCTCCGGCAACACCGGCATCTCGCTGGCCATGGTGGCGCGGCTGCGCGGCTACCGGATGGTGTGCGTGATGCCGGAGAACACCTCCGAGGAGCGCCGCCAGCTGCTGCGCATGTGGGGCGCGGAGATCATCTCCTCGCCCGCGGCCGGCGGCTCCAACGAGGCGGTGCGGGTGGCCAAGCGCCTGGCCGCCGAGCACCCCGACTGGGTGATGCTCTACCAGTACGGCAACGAGGCCAACGCCCAGGCGCACTATGAGACCACCGGCCCGGAGATCCTGGCCGACCTGCCCACCATCACCCACTTCGTGGCCGGGCTCGGCACCACCGGCACGCTCATGGGCGTGGGCCGCTACCTGCGCGAGCACGTCCCGGACGTCAAGATCGTGGCGGCCGAGCCCCGGTACGGCGAGCTGGTCTACGGCCTGCGCAACATCGACGAGGGCTTCATCCCCGAGCTGTACGACGAGTCGGTGCTGACCACCCGGTTTTCGGTCAGCTCCCAGGACGCGCTGCGCCGCACCCGTGAGCTGCTGGAGCAGGAGGGCATCTTCGCCGGCATCTCCACCGGCTGCGCCCTGCACGCCGCGCTGGGCATGGCCCGCAAGGCGGTCAAGGCCGGCGAGCGCGCCGACATCGTCTTCATCGTCGCCGACGGCGGCTGGAAGTACCTGTCCACCGGGGCTTATGAGGGCACCCTGGAAGAGGCCGAGGAGCGTCTCGAAGGCCAGCTGTGGGCGTGAGGGCGTGACCGTCGCCGGTCCGCTGACGGCCGGTGCGCCCTCCGCCGTCCCGCCGTGATGGATCCCTTCCACCGTCTGCTGATCGAGGCCGCCGCGGCGGTGTGCGCCGAGTTCTGCCTGGCGCTGGCCGGCGGCCATGCGCTGCGCGCGCACGGGCTCATCGACCGTCCCCACGGCAATGTCGACTTCGCCACCGCCGAGCCGCTGCCGCTGGAGGACGCCGCCGCGGCGATCACCGCGGCCTACCGGGACCGGGGGCTGCGCGTACAGGGCGGCGATCGGAGGGATGAGGCGTGCCTCACCCTGGCGGTCACCGATCCCGGCGGCGGCCGGACCTGCCGGGTCAACGTGCTGCGCGTCCCCCTGCGGCTGCGGCCGGTGCGGATCGGCGGCTGCCCGGTGGTGGCCTACGAGGACGCGATCGGGCTGAAGGTCGGTGCGCTGGCCGGGCGGCTGGTCGCCTGCGACCTCATCGACGTGGCCGCGGTGGCCGGCGATTACGGCTATGAGCGGCTGGAGTGGCTGGGCGGCTGCAACGCCCCCGACTTTTGCCTGGAACGCCTGGCCGACCGGCTGACCTGCCAGGAGCAGATGCCCGAGGCCGAGTTCGAGCGCCACGGCCTGGATGCGGAACGGATCCGGCGGGTCAAGCGCTTTGCCGCCGAGTGGGCGCACGACATCAACATGCGGCTGTATGAAGAGGCCGCCTTCGAGACCTACGGCACCGACCCCGACCTGTGAACGGTCGCCCGATCAGGAGGACGCCGCGGGCGGGGTGAGCCAGTCGTGGGGCCGGGCCAGCTGCCGCGCCCTGGCGTAGGCGATGTCCAGGGCCAGCAGCCGGTGTCCCCGGTAGACCTCCTGGGCGTCCTCCCGGCCGACCATCAGCGCCGCGTCCACCGCGTCGGGGCTGGTCAGCGACAGCGGCAGCAGCAGCCGCACCCGTTCGGAGAGCGGGTCCCAGCAGGGGACCGCGGCGCGGTAGTCGCGCCGGGCCCGGCTTTGAGCCCGGCGCACCGCCCCTTCCAGCACCAGCCCGGCCTGGTAGGGGTTGGCGTTCAGCGGGGCGGGCAGGGCCGCCAGGTTCTCGGCGGACTCCAGCAGCCGGCCGGCGTTGACGACCAGCTCGCACCGCCAGTCGTAGACCAGCTCGGCGGGCTCTTCGGCGTAGGTGGCGGCCGGGGGCAGCTCGGGGAAGTGGGTCTGCAGCTCCCGTTCGGACTCGGTGTACCAGCCCTGCAGCCGCCACGGCGCCCCGTCCGGGTCGCGGCTGGGGACGAACAGGCCGTAGATCTCCTCCTGGCGGGAGGTGACCAGGCCGGTGTTGAAGACGCTGTGCGCCCCGTCGGGGGAGGTGAGGATCCGGCGCTGCCGGTACAGCCGTTCGAAGGTCTGCTCGATGTACTCGCGCAGCACCCAGGTGTCGTCGCTGCGGGCCACCTGGGCCGGGCCGCTGGGCGCGCCGCCCCACTCCTCCGGTTCGGCCAGCCGGGCCAGCAGGTCGAAGAAGTCCTCCCCGGACGCCGAGGGGTCCTCGGCCCGCAGCGGCCCGAGCGTGGCGTGCTTGTAGAGGGCGCGCTGGGAGCGCCGGGAGATCGGCTGGGCGGATGCCGGCTGGGCCTGGGGGACCGCGGCGGCCGTCTCGCTCAGGTAGGCCGCGGCCTCCTCCAGGTAGGCGTGGCGTCCCCGGGAGCCCGCGGCGGCCGTGCCCGCCGATCCGCTCACCCCGGCCAGCGGATCGTCCGTCCCCTTCGACCCGGTGAGCGGGCCGCCATAGGACGGCGGCAGCCCCGCGGCTCCGGTGCCGCCCAGGGCGTCCGTCGCGGCGGCGGCGGGGGAGGCGCCTTCGGCGCCGCCGAACGGGTGCGGGCCGCCGAGGTGACCGGGATCGTGGTAGGCGGTGGATTTGGGCTCGTGCGGCGTCACAGATCTACTCCGGCATCGGTGGGATCACCAGAGTAGTGCCGTCACGCCGGGACGATTTCCTCCCGGCCGCATCAAGTGCGCAGAACGGAAGAGGGTAGGGTTCGTTCTCGAATGTGATTCTAGATACGGTTTCCATCTGGCGGAGCTGAGGTGCTGAGATGAGCCGGTTCGGGAACGCCACGGCGGTCGAGCGCGTCGCCGAGGGACGCTATGAGGCCGAACTCGACGCGGGCTTCCGCATCGGTGAGGCGCTCAACGGCGGCTACCTGATGGCCGTCCTGCTGCGGGCGGCGATGGACGCCGCCCCGCACGCCCACCCGATCTCCACCAGCGCCGCCTTCCTGCGGGTGGGCAGGCCCGGCCCGGCCGAGATCACCGTGGAGCCCCGCAAGAGCGGCCGCACCGCCGCCACCGTCCGGGCCACCCTCTCCCAGGACGGGCAGCCGGTCATCGACGCCCAGGTCGTCACCGGCACCCTGGACCCGGCCGCCGAACCGCACTGGGCCGACCAGGCGCCCCCCGCGCTGCCGCCGATCGACGAGTGCGTCGGCCGCATGCCCTCGCCCGCCAAGGACCGGGGCTTCGCCGACCGGGTGGACATGCGCTTCGACCCGGCCACCATGGGATGGCTCGACGGACGGCCCCACGGCCGCCTGGAGATGCGCGGCTACTTCCGGCTGCGCGACGACGACTACGCCCCCGACCCCTTCCTGCTGGCGCTGGCGGTGGACGCGCTGCCGCCGGTGGTGCTCAACACCGGTTTCTCCGGCTGGGCCCCCACCGTCGAGCTGACCTGGCACATGCGCGCCCTGCCCGCCCCCGGCACGCTGACCCTGTACGGCACCGGACGGCTGGTGCGAGACGGCTGGTTCGACGAGGACGTGGAGGTGTGGGACTCCGCCGGCCGGCTGGTCGCCCAAAGCCGCCAGATCGCCCGCGTCGGCCGCGGCTCGTCTTGACCACCCGGTCCGACCTGCGACGACAACACGTTCGAGCAAGGGGCGGGACGAATGCGCGCCGGCCGCCCGCCGCTTCGGCGCGCCCTGGGCCGAAACCGGGCGGCACCGCGCCAGAGGTGCGATATGACCACCGCTGCCGAATATGTCGGGGCCGCCTTGAACGAACACGTCATATGACGGTTACGTGAACGTGTGATGTGCGACGCAACACGCGCTTTGCAAGGGAACTGTCGCCTAGCCTAAAGGACCATGTCTGACGCGCCGATCGGGATCTTCGACAGCGGCTACGGAGGGCTCACCGTCGCCCGTGCGATTCTCGATCAGCTGCCGGACGAGCCGATCCTCTATCTCGGCGACTCGGCGCGTCAGCCCTACGGCCCCCGGCCGATCGCCGAGGTCCGCGCCTTCGCCCTCCAGATGCTCGACCAGCTGGTCGCCGAGGGCGTCAAGATGCTGGTGATCGCCTGCAACAGCGCCAGCGCGGCGATGCTGCGGGACGCGCGCGAACGCTACGACGTGCCGATCGTGGAGGTCATCAAGCCCGCCACCCGGCGGGCCGCACGGGCCACCACCAACGGGCGGGTGGGACTGATCGCCACCCACGCCACCGTCACCAGCCGGGCCTATGAGGACGCGTTCGCCGCCGCCCCGCACATCGAGCTCACCAGCGTCGCCTGCCCCCGTTTCGTGGAGTTCGTCGAAGCCGGCATCACCAAGGGGCCGGAGCTGCTGTCGGTGGCGCGCTCCTACCTTCAGCCGATCGTGGATGCGGGCTGCGACACCCTCATCCTCGGCTGCACCCACTACCCCTTGCTCATCGGCGCCATTTCCTACGTGGTAGGGGACGGGGTCACACTGGTCTCAAGTGCCGAGGAGACCGCTAAGGACGTATACCGAGTGCTTCAAGACCAGGGTCTGGCCCGCGCCGAGACCGCGTCCCCACCCGTGCACCGGTTCCTTGTCACCGGGGATCCGGCGGAGTTCGCGAGGCTGGGACGCAGGTTCCTGGGGCCCGAGATAGGCCTGGTGGAGGCCGTCGCGGGCGCCGCCCTGACCCCTTGAATTCCTCGGGGCACGAAGGAGGAGTTGAGCGTGCGGGTCACAGTGATCGGCTGCTCCGGCAGCTTTCCCGGGCCGAAGAGTCCTGCGTCCAGCTATCTGGTCGAAGCGGACGGCTTTTCGATGCTGCTCGACCTGGGCAATGGCGCGCTCGGCTCCCTGCAGCGCTTTCACGATGTGCTCGACATCGACGCCATCTGCTTCACCCACCTGCACCCCGACCATTGCCTGGACCTGACGGTGTACTGGATCGCCCGCGTCTACTGCCCGTTCGGCAAGGCGCCGGTGATCCCGGTCTACGGCCCCGCGGGCACCGCCGAGCACATGGCCAAGGCCTATGAGCTGGAGCCCAACCCCGACATGGGGGAGGCGTTCACCTTCCACGAATTCCCCGCCGAGCCGTTCGAACTGGGCCCCTTCCGGGTGACCGCCGCGCGGGTCAACCACCCCGTCGAGGCCTACGGGCTGCGCGTCGAGCACGAGGGGAAGGTGCTGGCCTACTCCGGCGACACCGGAGGCTGTCAGGCCCTCATCGACATCGCCCGCGGCGCCGACCTGTTCCTGTGCGAGGCGGCCTTCGTGGAGAGCCGTCCCAACCCTCCCGACATGCACCTGACCGGCCGGGAGGCCGCCGAGCACGCCGCCCGCGCCGGTGTCGGCCGCCTGGTGCTGACCCACCTGCTGCCCTGGAACGACCCGGCGGTCACCTTGGCCGAGGCCAAGATGGCCGACTATTCGGGACCGATCGAGCTCGCCCAGGTCGGCACCGTCTACGAGCTTTGAGCGCGGCCGGCGCCTTCGCCGCATCGGGACGTGGCGGGGGCGGGCGGGTACTAGGGTGAAGGCCATGGCCCGTCCTGACGACCGCGCACCCGACCAGCTTCGGCCCGTCCGCATCCAGCGCAACTGGCTCGACCACGCCGAGGGATCCGTGCTCATCGAGTTCGGCGCCACCCGCGTCCTGTGCGCGGCCTCGGTGCAGGACTCGGTGCCCCGCTGGCGCCGCGACAGCGGCCTGGGCTGGGTGACCGCCGAGTACGCGATGCTGCCCCGGGCCACCCACACCCGCGGCGAGCGCGAGTCGGTCAAGGGCCGCCTCGGCGGGCGCACCCAGGAGATCTCCCGGCTGATCGGCCGTTCCCTGCGGGCGTGCGTGGACTTCAAGGAACTGGGCGAGAACACCGTGGTGCTGGACTGCGACGTGCTGCAGGCCGACGGCGGCACCCGCACCGCCGCCATCACCGGCGCCTATGTGGCGCTGGCCGACGCGGTGGCCTGGATGCGCGAACGTGAGCTGATCAAGGGCGACCCGCTGATCTGCTCGGTGGCCGCGGTCAGCGTCGGCGTGGTCGACGGCGAGCCCCGCCTGGATCTGTGCTACGCCGAGGACGTCGAGGCCGGCACCGACATGAACGTGGTCTGCACCGGGGACGGCAAATTCGTCGAAGTCCAGGGCACCGCCGAGGGGCAGCCCTTCGACCGCGCGGAACTGGACGCGTTGCTGGATCTGGCGGCCGGCGGCTGCGCCGAGCTGACCCGGCTGCAGCAGGAGGCGCTGAACCGATGACCAAGATCGTGCTCGCCACCCGCAACTTTGGCAAGGTCGCCGAGCTGCGCCGCATCCTGGGCGGCATCGAGGTGGTGGGGCTGGAGGAGTTCCCCGACGCCCCCGACGTCCAGGAGACCGAGCCCACCTTCGCCGGCAACGCGCTGCTGAAGGCCCGCGCCATCGCCGCCCACACCGGGCTGCCGGCCATCGCCGACGACTCCGGACTGTGCGTGGACGCCCTGAACGGCATGCCCGGCGTGCTGTCGGCGCGCTGGTCGGGACGGTTCGGCCAGGCCGCCGGCGACAAGGACCGCGCCAACCTGGAGCTGGTGCTCGACCAGCTCGCCGACGTGCCGCCCGAGCGGCGCGGCGCCCACTTCGCCTGCGCGGTGGCGCTGGTGACCCCCGGCGGGATCGAGCGGATCGTCGAGGGCCGCATGACCGGACGCATAATCGACCGGCCCCGGGGCGAGGGCGGCTTCGGCTATGACCCGATCTTCGTCCCGGACGGGGGCACCCGCACCTCGGCGGAGCTGTCGCCGCAGGAAAAGGACGCCGTCAGCCACCGCGGCAAGGCGCTGCGCGCGCTCGCCGAGATCCTCCCGGAGGTCCTGGGCGTCCGGCCCGCCTGAGCGGCGGGACGGGCCCTTAAGGGTCGGGGCCGTGGACGTCCGGATGCGGGATGCCGAGCCGCAGGCCGGGCAGCCGGTCCAGCCCGATCATCTCCACCATCGACCGCACCGGGGCGGGCATCCGGTCCAGCACCAGCGGGCCGCCTCGGGGACGGGCGTCGGCCGCCCTGGCCAGCATGGCCAGCGCCCCCACGTCGATGAACTTCAGCTCCGCCATGTCCACGTGCACCGGGGAGCCGTTGGCGCGGGCCAGCGCCTGTGAGAGCGCCTCCCCGAACACCGCGTGCCGGGCGGCGTCCAGCTCCCCGCTCAGCGCCAGCCCCAGCGGGTGGAAGGTGCGGTCGATGCGCAGCACCGAGTCGGCGAAGTCGGGGTCGGCGGTGACCGTGACCGGGTGCGCGTCCTTCAGCGCGGCCAGCTCGCGGGGCCGGCAGGCCCGCCGGTCCACCTGGCAGATCGCGATGGCCGACGTGCTCGGGCCCACCACCTCCTCGATGTGCCGCTCGCAGTCCAGCACCAGCCCGGCCCCGCCGGGAGTGCGCAGCGTCCAGGTCAGATCGGCCACGATCCGCACCCCGCGGTAGCCCGCCCGCTGCGCCCGGTCGATCTCCGTCCGCAGCACCTGCGCCGGCCGGCGCGGATCCAGGGCCTGAGAGGGGTGCTCGCTCAGCGGCACCACGGTCACCCGGTCCCCGGTGGGCAGGGTGATCTCCTCCCGGCCGGCCAGCACGACCACCTTGTCCTCACCGGCCAGGGCGGTGTCGATGAACGAGCCCACCACCAGGTTCCGCTCGTCCTCACCGGCGAAGGCCAACCAGGCGTGATCGCCCGGCCGTAGATCACTGACCATCCTGCGGACCGGGCCGGGGAAAAACATCGCGCTCTCACCGCCGTTTCACAGGGAGAGCCTCCAGAGTACGCCCGGCTTCACCGCGTTGGGGACCACATTGCAAACAGGATTTGCGGTTATCTGAGACGCACGTGCAAAAGCGCGGTCATTCCGCCCAGCGGAATCGGTGAATTCCGCTTCTTCCGCCCCGGAAAGGACGGGGCTCACCTGCGCATCAGCAGACGGACGGACGTGCCGTCCTCCCCGGCGTGCAGCCGCACCACGTCCACCAGCAGCCGTACCGTCCACAGCCCGAACCCGCGCTCCAGCGCCGAGACCGGCGGCGTGAAACCGGCCAGCGCCCCCGGGCGCCAGCGGCCGTGGTCGCTCACCTCGCAGACGAACTCGCCCGGCCGCCGCCACACCCGCACCCATCTGGGCGCGGCGCCGTGTTTGAGCGCGTTGGTCGCCGCCTCGGTGACGGCCGTCTCCAGGGCCGCGATCCGCTTCTCGTCCAGCCCGTGCCCGCTCGCCCGCGCCGCCACGAACCTGCGCACCCGCTGCAGATCCTCCATCGCGCCGAACGGCAGGTGCGCGGCGTCCGGGGGCGGAGGGCTCCAGGCGCCGTCCGCGCCGAACCCGGCCGGCTCCAGGTAGTCGCTTTCGGGGTAGGCGTCGTTGTGCCGTTCGCTCCGGCCGTCGATCAGCCGCCGGTGGGTGCGCAGGGCGTGCTCCAGCACCTGCGGCCGCACCGCGTCCCGGTCATAGGCGCAGATCACCCGGGCGCCCGAGGCGGCGAACAGCGTGTTCACCAGCGACTCGTAGCGGGCCCATTCCACCGTCTCCAGCGGATCGTCGGACCAGTTCCGCTCGCCCACCACCCGCAGCCGGCGCGGTGCGTGCAGGCGCAGGATCCGGTCATAGTCGCGCAGTGCCCGCACCGGGTGCGCATAGAACTCGTCGGCGTCGACGAACGTCGCCTCCCGTCCGTCGGCCCCCAGCGCGTCCCGCAGCGCGCTCAGCCTCGGCTCGGGGACCACCACCAGCGGCACCTCCCCGGCCTCCACCCCTTCCCGCAGATGGGGCACCGTCGCCGCCAGATACTCCTCCAGGCCGCCGTACACCAGCACGTCGTGCTCCAGGCGGTCTGCGGGACGGGGGGACGGCGACCTCACCGGGGGCCACCCGTGCCCGCTCGATGCGGCCTCGCCGGGACCGGAGACGAAGGCGACGGGGAGCGGCCCGCGCACGCCCGCGGCGGGTCCGGGCGGGCCGACGCGCCATCGGCCACCGGCGGGGCGGCGAGGCGCCCGGGAAGAACGGGCGGGAGGGGACCCGGGTAGCCGCAGGGGAGCAGCCGGCGGGTGGAACAACCGCTCACCAAGCCCTCCTGACCGCGCTCGGACCCCCAGTCAGCGTAATCCCATACGACAGGCCGGTACGCCCGAGTTTTTCAGATGGCCGTAACCGGCCCCGCCGTGAGCGCATGCACCGGGCTCGCGAGGGAGGCTAAGCTGTGATCACGGCCTCCACGCGGCCGGGCGGGCGTGGCGAAATTGGCATACGCGGCAGACTTAGGATCTGTTGGTGGCAACACTGTGGGGGTTCGAGTCCCCCCGCCCGCACAAATCCGCGAAACCGCTACAAGCCGAGGTCCTTGCGGAGACGGGCCACATGTCCCGTGGCCTTCACGTTGTAGTAGGCCTTTTCGACCTTTCCTTCGGGGTCGATGACGAAGGTGGAGCGGATGACCCCCACCACGACCCTGCCGTACAGCTTCTTTTCTCCATAGGCGCCATAGGCCCGCAGGACCTTGGCGTCGGGGTCGGACAGCAGCGGGAAGGTCAGGCCGTCGCGCTCACGGAACTTGGCGAGCTTGGCCGGCGGGTCGGGGGAGATGCCGACCACCGCGACGCCCGCCGCCTCCAGTTCGGGCAGGCTGTCGCGGAAGTCCACCGACTCCTTGGTGCAGCCGGGGGTCATGGCCGCCGGGTAGAAGTAGACGATCACCCGCTTCCCGCGCAGCGAGGACAGCGAGACCGTGGTGCCGTCGGCGTCGGGGAGCTCGAAGTCGGGGGCGACGTCGCCGGGCTGCAGCCGTTCGGACATCGGCTTGTGCCTTTCCATTCAGCGGATTCGTTCAGCAGGGACGGACGATCGCGGCGGTTCGGGAACGCCCGGCCCGAACCGGCAGGGCCGCGGACGCTCCCCGGCGCGATGGATCGGCTCCCACCGTACCGGTGCGGGCGGCGCGTCCGGCGGGGTGTGACGGGCGATGCGCCGCGGTACCTGCAACACTGATCGTCTGCCGCAGGAGGCTCGGACGATAAGGACACGGCATGGCTGACAAGGCTCCCGATCCGGAAGCGCTGGAGAAGGAGATCGAGCGCACCCGGGAAGAGCTGGCGCGCACCATCGACGAGATCGTCGACCGGGTCAATCCGCGCAACGTGGCGCAGCGCGGCGTGACCCGGCTGAAAGAGGAGACCGGGCAGGTCATCGCCGCGGTGGGCGCGCTGGTGGCGCCGCCCGGGGAGACCGACGGCGAGGCGGGGCCGGTCGACCGCAGGGTGATCGCGGTGGGCGTCGGCGCCGTGGTCGTCGTGACCGCGTTCATGCTGTGGCGGCGCGGCCGGCGGCGCCGGCGTTGAGCCGAGGGTGCGCAAGAAAGCGCCGGCTCCGTGCGGGGCCGGCGCTTCGTCATGGACGGGGGATGGGCGTGCGCAGCACGGGCCGGCCGCCGGCCGTGCTCAGGCCGAAGGCGGCGGCGTGCCGGGGCTCCATGCCGGAGGACAGGTCCATGACGAGCCGCCGGGAGCCTTGCGCGGTGAAGCCGCCCGCGGTGGCCCGGCGGCCGCCGGTGCATCCCCACCCGGGTGTACGGCCGCGGCGGCCGTGCAGTTCAACCCGGGCGGTCAGCGGGCGAACTGGGGGAGGTGGTCGCGGTGGGCGGCCAGGCCCTCGTGGAGGATGCGTTCGGCGGTGTGCTTGTCGCGCACGAACGGGTGGGCCATCAGCGCCTGCAGGGCGGTGCGCCGGTCGCCGGTCGCCGCGGCGTCGGCGGCGAGCCGCTCATAGGTCCAGATGGCCTGGGTGAGGCCGCGCACCGGCAGGGGGAGCGGGCCCATGGCCGACCGGAGAGGACCTTTGCGGCCGATGCGGGCGGGCACCTCCACGACGGCGTCGTCGTCCAGCGAGGAGATCGCGCCGTCGTTGCGGATGTTGACGATCATGCGGCGGTCCTCGTCGCGGTGCAGGGCGCAGATGACGTCCACGGCGAACTCGCCGTGCTCGCCGCCGCCCCGCTCCCGGCTGGGGTCGGGGTCGGGCTTGGCGGCCTCGGCGGCCAGGGAGGCGTAGTAGCCGGGGAGCATGGCCGAGATGTCCTGAGCCCGGGTGGTGCCCTTGGCGCGCAGCTCTCGCACCACCTCGTCGTGGAAGAAGTAGTACTTGGCGTAAGAGTTGGGCAGCAGGCCCAGGGCGCGGGCCAGCTCGGCCATCCGGGACGGGTCGCGCCACGGGGTGGCGCCCCCGCCGGGGATCTCCAGGTCGGCCAGCAGGGCCGGCAGGTCGAGCGGCTCGCCGTGCAGGCGGACCCGCTCGGCCCAGGTGGCGTGGTTGAGGCCGATCCAGTCGGCCTCCAGCCCGGCGGCGGGCAGGCCCAGCAGCTCGGCCCACATCTCGGTGTCGCCGACGTGCTGGTCGCACAATCCGATGATGCGGGTGCCGGGCCGGTACCGCAGCACCGCGTCGGTGACGATGTTGGTGGGGTTGGTGTAGTTGACGATCCAGGCGTCCGGGTCGGCGAGTTCGGCGATCCGCAGCAGCACCGGCACCGACCGGCAGGCCATGAGGAACCCGCCGGGACCGGCGGTCTCCTGCCCGACCACGCCGTATTTGAGGGGGATCGACTCATCCAGGTGACGGGCGGCCATCCCGCCGGGCCGGAAGGTGGTGAATACGTAGGAGGCGCCGTCCAGGGTGGGCTTGAGCTCGGTGTGGGAGGTGACGGTGAAGTCGGCGCCGCGGGCGGCGAACATGGCGGTGGCCAGCCGGGCCATCAGCGCCAGGTGCTCGCGGTGGACGTCGTGGAAGGCCAGTTCGGCGCCGGCCAGGTCGGCGGCCCGGTGCAGCAGTCCGCGGATCACTCCCGGCATGTAGCCGCTGCCCGCCCCGACGATGGCGATCTTGATGCTCATGGGCGTCCTTTCAGCGGAGCGTGGGCTGGGCGCGGGTGACCGACTCCGGGCCGTTGCCGAGCTCGGCGGCGGGGATGTAGGGGATCACGAACTCGTAGTCGGCCAGCACCTCCGGGGGCAGGTCGGAGGTCTCCCCGAAGGCGGCGATCTCGCCCCAGCAGGGCGCGCCCAGCGAGCCGCTGTGGTGGCGCACCGACAGCCCGGCGCACAGGTTGGCAAAGCGCAGCCGCTGCATCAGCGGCCATCCGGCGAGCGTGCCGAACACGAACCCGGCGGCGAACACATCGCCGGCTCCGGTGGTGTCCAGCGCCCGGACCGGCAGGGCGGCGGCCGAGGCGCGCTCGCCGGTGGTGGAGTCGATGGCGATGGCGCCCAGCGCCCCCTGTTTGACCACCACCACCGGCACCCGCTCGGCCAGCGCCTCCAGCGCCTCGGCGGGGGTGCGGGTGCGGGTGTAGGCCATGGCCTCCACGGCGTTGGGCAGGAACACATCGACCTCGGCGAGCCGGTCCAGCACGTCGGTGGACCAGGTCTCGGTGGGGTCCCAGCCGATGTCGGCGAACACCAGCGCCCCGCTGCGCCGCATGGTCAGCGCCCACGACGGCAGCGGGCGGTCGATGTCGACGAAGCAGCTGGCGGCCCGGGGCGGGACGGCGACCAGCTCGTCGGCGGTCAGCGGCAGCGGCCGGGCGTAGGTGACCATGCTGCGGTCGGAGTCGTAGGCCAGCGAGACGGTGACCGGGGTGGGCCACCCGGCCGGCCGCCGCGACCAGGTCAGATCCACCCCCTCCTGCTCCGACAGCGTCCGCCACAGGTAGGCGCCGAACATGTCGTCGCCGATCACGGTGGCCAGCCCGGTGCGCAGGCCCAGCCGGCTCATCGCCACCGCGATGTTGGCGATGCCGCCGGGCGCCGAGCCCAGCCCGTCGGTGACCAGTTCGGTGCCGGGCGGCGGCAGCCCGGGCAGCCCGGTGAAGATCATGTCCATGAACACCCGCCCGGCCAGGAACACATCCAGGCCGTCGTCGGCCCGCGCGCCGCCGGCGCGCAGCGGCCGCCCGGCCTGCGTCCGCTCGCCGCAGGGGTCGTCCAGGGGCGGCTGCGCCGCGGCTTGCCCATCCGGTGCGGCCATCGGCACCTCCCGTCGAGGCCCTGTTTTCCCGCCCTTCGCCGGCTCGTGCCCTTTTCGGACGTCCCCGGGCACGATCCTGACCGATGGCACTGACATTACTTGGCGGACACCGGTGAATCGGCTCGAATGTTCATCGAAGCCTCCCGCGCCGGCCATGCCCGTCCGGGCGGCCTAACTGTCGGAGGGGGTGCGGGCGGCTCGTTCCCCACGGGTGATGAGCTGGGGTTGCGTGGCGGTGAAGCGGGCCTCCACCGCGGCCCGCACGATCTGCACGGCCGGTTCCAGGGAGATGGCCTCCGGTTCGGCGTCGGCGCTCTCCACCGCGGCGGCGTAGGCCACCGGCACCGGCTCGAAGGGTTCCGGACGTCCGTGACCGAGCCCTTCGTCGGACAGCTCCACCATTCCGGTCAGGCGGCAACCGAGCGCCTCGGCGTAGTCGTGGGCGCGCTGCACCGCCTGCCGGACGGCCTGCCGGGCGGCCTCGGCGCGGACGGGGCTGTCGGGGCGCAGCGCCCACTCGGGCCCGTCCACCCGGGTGCGTTCCAGGTCGCCGAGCCGGGTCACCAGCTCCCCGAGCACGCTCAGGTCACCGATGGTGATCTTGATCCAGACGGTGCCCTGGTAGCGGCGGATCTCGCCCTCGCGGCGCCGGCGCCGCAGCACCGGGGTGATGGTGAGCGCGCCGGTCTCCAGGCGCTCGACGGCCTCGCCGTAGGAGCGCACCAGCTCCAGGCAGCGCCGGTTGCGCTCGGTGAGCCGCTCCAGCGTCGCACGGCGGTCGTCGTCTTCGGCCTGGACGTACACCGACAGGTGGGCGATCTCGGGGTCGGCCTCCAGCACGGCCTCGCCGCGCACGCTGATGACGGGAGCGTCGCTCATGTGCCCAATCTACGCGCGCCCGCCACGGGCCGGGCCGCTCACAGGAAGGTGCGGCCCTCGCCCCGGTAGGTCGGCACGGTGGCCGTCACCGTCTCGCCCTCCACCAGGTGCAGCACGTCGAACCGCTCGCACAGCTCGCCGGCCTTGGTGTGCCGGAACCACACCCGGTCCCCGATGGCCAGCCGGTCGGCGGCCTCGCCCCGCAGCGGGGTCTGCACCTCTCCGGCGCCCTCGTTGGGGTCATAGGACAGCCCTTCGGGCAGGTAGGGCTGGGGCAGGCGGAGCCGGTCGGCCGGGCCGGAGGCCAGGTAGCCGCCGCCCAGGCAGGTCACCACGCCCGGCCGGGGCCGGCGCACCACCGGCAGGGCGAACAGTGCGGCCGGCCGGCCGCGGAAGTTGGTGTAGTAGTCGAACAGGTGCGGCTGGTAGAGCCCGGACCCGGCGGCGACCTCGGTGACCGCCCGTTCGGCGGCGGTCTTCTCCACGCTGCCGGTGCCGCCGCCGTTGACGAACTCCAGGTCCGGCCGCACCTGCCGGACGGCCCGGACGATGGCGGCGCGGCGGCGGGCCAGCTCGATGCGGGAGCGCGACTGCATGGCCCGGATCACCCCGGCCCGCAGCGGGCTGCCGGGCGGGGCGTCCCCGACCCCGGCGATCTGGGACTCGTACGCCATCAGCCCGGCCAGGTGCAGCGCGGGGTTGCGTTCGATCCGCCGGGCCAGTTCGGCGGCCTGGGCGGGGTCGTGGATCGGGGAGCGCAGCGCGCCGATGCGCACCCGGCCGCCCAGCAGGCGGTAGCCGGCGTCGATGTCGATGCACACCCGCAGCGGGGCCTTGGCCCGCGCGGCGGCCTGGCCGATGAGCTCCAGGTGCTCGGCGCAGTCGACCATCACGGTGATCACCGACAGGGCGTGCTCGTCGGCGGCCAGCTCGGCCAGGGCGGTGCGGTCGACGGTGGGGTAGGCGACCAGGATGTCGTCGCTGACCCGGTGCGCGGCGAGCCAGAGGGCCTCCGGCAGCGTGAAGGCCATGACCCCGCGGAAGCCGTCCATGGCCAGCACCTGGGTGAGCAGTTCCCGGCAGCGCACCGACTTGCTGGCCACCCGGATCGGCTTGCCGCCGGCCCGGCGCACCAGGTCGGCGGCGTTGGCGCGGAAGGCGTCCAGGTCGACGATCGCCAGGGGGGCTTCGAGCGCGGCCGTAGCGGTGTCGTACCGCTTGCGGAGGTTCATGCGGGAGGTCACCGCCGGGAGTGCAGGGGACGGGAAATTAACATGAGAACTCTTCACATTCTAGCGGCGGCGCGGATTGGCGTCGAAAAACGCCCAAATGGTGTTCTGTGCCCCCTTGGGCCAGACGTGTCCGCCGCCCTCGATCCGGCAGAGCGCCACCTCGGTGCCCGCCTCGCCCTTGCCGCTGGTACGGCAGTCCGGCCCGCCGGCCACCGTCAGGGCGCGCCGCGGCGGCGGCAGGCCGTTGACCTTGCGCCAGTAGTCCACCGCGTGCGAGACGGGCGGGAACGGCCGGGAGTCGTTGAAATCGCGCCGCCCGCCGCCGTGGTAGGGCACGTTGCGGTCGGCCGTCCCGTGCATGATCAGCACCGAGGTCGGCGCCGGGTCGCACCGCTTCATCGCCATGGCCGCCGCCACCACCCCGATCGCGGCGAACGTGCCCGGCGCCTCGCAGGCCAGCCGGTAGGCCATGCCGGCGCCGTTGGAGAAGCCGGTGGCGTACACCCGCCTGCGATCGGCCAGCCCCGCCTCGGTCAGCGTGCGCACCAGCTCGGTGACGAACCCGACGTCGTCGCTGTTCGCCAGCTTGGCCGGCCCGCAGCAGAAACCGGCGTTCCAGCTGAACATGAACCCCTCGGGGTAGGCCACCAGGACGCCCTCGCGGTCGGCCACCCGGTTGAAGCCGCTCAGCCGCTCCATCTGCGCGGCGTTGGCCGCGCCGCCGTGCATGGCCACCACCAGCGGCAGCGGTCTGGCGGGCCTGCCGTCCCGCCAGCGGCCCCCGGCGAGCCGGGGCGGCACGCGCAGGCGGTACTGGCGTCCCAGCGGCCCGCCGAAGTCCAGCTTGAGCACGTGGGTGCCGGCCTTGGTGGGGATGCCCGCCACCTTCTCGGGCACCCGCTCCGGCTTCTGCGGCGTCTTCGTCGGCGTCCCTGGCGTCCCCTGCGTCGGACGGTCGGCACCGCCCTTCGCGCCGGTCTCCGCCTCGCAGGCGGCCGTCACGAGCACGGTGGCGAGCGCGAGCAGCGCGGCCCATCGCATGCCGGCGACTCTAACCGGGATGAGCGCCATGAGAACACTCAAGCGAGAGTGATTCCGGCGAATCAGGGTGATCCGGTCGCGGCTCGGTGTGCCGAGGGAGCGCGCCGGGCCCGGCGAAACCGCAGGCCACCTGCTCAAGCGGCGCCGCAGGGCTGTAATACATTGGTCACACCACGAGAAGACGGCGCCTTGCCCGTCCCGTAGTGCCAGCTCAGAAAGCCTTGACGTGAGTTCTGACTACATCCTGACGCTGTCGTGCCCGGACCGGCCCGGCATCGTCGCCGCGGTCTCCGGTCTGCTGGCCGAGCGCGGGTGCAACATCGTCGAAAGCCAGCAGTACGGCGATCCCATCACCGGCCGCTTCTTCATGCGGGTGCAGTTCACCGTCCCCGGCCCCGAGCCCGGCGCCGTCGCCGACGGGCTGCGCACCGCCCTGGCCGCGCTGGTCCCGGAGTTCGCCCTGGACTGGCGGCTGTATGACGCCTCCGTGCCCACCCGGGTGCTCATCTTGGTCTCCAAGGCCGGGCACTGCCTCAACGACCTGTTGTACCGCCGCCGCTCCGGGCAGCTGTCCACCATCGACATCGTGGCGGTCGCCTCCAACCACCCCGACCTGCGCCCGCTCACCCAGTCGTACGGGATCGACTACCACCACCTGCCGATCGGGCCGGGCGGCAAGGCCGCTCAAGAGGCCGAGATCCTGGCGCTGGTGGAGCACTACCGGGTGGACCTGGTGGTGCTCGCCCGCTACATGCAGGTGCTCTCGGACGAGATGTGCGGCAAGCTGCCGGGCCGGATCATCAACATCCACCACTCCTTCCTGCCCAGCTTCAAGGGCGCCCGGCCCTACCACCAGGCGCACGCCCGCGGCGTCAAGCTGATCGGCGCCACCGCGCACTACGTCACCCCCGAGCTGGACGAGGGGCCGATCATCGAACAGGAGGTCGCCCGGGTCGACCACACCCACAGCCCGGCCGATCTGATGGCGGTCGGCCGCGACATGGAATGCCTGGCGCTGGCCCGCGCCGTCCGCTGGCACAGCGAGCACCGCATCTTGCTCAACGGCGACAAAACCGTCGTGTTCCGCTGATCCGCCGCGCCCATGGGTGTCTTTGCCCTTCCCCGGGTGAGAAAAGGGGCATGCGAACCGGTGCCCTGAAGGAGAGGCGGAGCAAGGCTCCATGGTGGGCCGCGATGCGGGCATGGGCCGGCAGAACTGCGGCGCGCCGGGACGCCGCGGCGATCGCCGCGGCGTCCCGGCGCCTGGCGGTGGAGACGCGCAGGCTGCCGGGGGTGCGCACGGCCCGGGCCCGCGTCGCCGGAACCGCCTTCCGGCCGCGGGTGACCATGACCGTCGGCTGCGCCGAAGAAGCAGATCTGGCGGAGCTTTATACGGCGATAGAAAAAGGACCGGCCGCTCATTGCCGCGCCCTGACGAACAAGCCCGATCTGCCGATAATCATCCGATTTGAACACATTTGACGGGCGTCTGGAAAGTTCGAAAGTTCGGTGCATGATTTCGACTCCCCGGGTATATAGGGGGCGCAAGGCCACGTCGCACTTAATGGGGGGAATTGTCGTGGCGAAAAGCAATAAGGCGCAGCGGTCGAAGAGCGGCGAGCGGGCCGAGGCCATGCGGCCCGACCGGCAGGACCAGGCCGGTCAGGCCCAGGACATCATGGACGACGCCCGCAGCAAGGCCCAGCAGGCCCGGGACAAGGCCCGCGGCAAGCTGAAGTAACCGCGCGCATCCTTCAGGGCCGGTGGTGCGCCCGAGCGCGCCACCGGCCCGTCGCCCGCCGTGGGATAACCTCTCCGGCGAAGCGAAGCCGGTGGGTCTGCAGCCGGGCGGCATGGCGAAAAAGCCCGGCGCACGGGGACGGAGGGCTGGCGCGATGCGGCTGGGCGATCGGGTGCGGGCGGCCATCACCGACCGAAAGGGCGGGGTGAGCGCCCCGCCGTTCGATGAACGCAACCTCGGCGGCTCCGTCGGCGACGACCCCGAGGCGGTCCGGCGCAACCGCCACGCCACCGCCCGGGAGCTGGGACTGGACCCCGCCCGGGTGGTCTTCATGCGGCAGGTCCACAGCGCCGAGGTCCGCTATGTCACCGAGCCCTTCGGGGACGATCCGCCCGGGCTGGATGCGGTCTTCACCGACCGGCCGGGCCTGGGCCTGGCCGTCCTGGTGGCCGACTGCGCCCCCGTCCTGGTCGCCGACCCCGTCGCCGGGCTGGTCGGCGCGGCCCATTCCGGCCGGGCCGGCACCGCGCTCGGCGTCGTCCCCGCCCTGGTGGAGGCGATGAGCGCGCGCGGCGCGGACCCGGCCCAGATGACGGCGCTGATCGGCCCGGCCGCCTGCGGGCTGTGCTATGAGGTCCCCGCCGAGCTGCGCGAGGAGGTCGCCGCCGCGGTCCCGCAGGCCCGCGCCACCACCCGCCGCGGCACGCCCGCCCTGGACCTGCGCGCCGGCATCGAGGCCCAGCTCAAGGCCGCCGGGGTCGCCGACGTCCGGCACGATGCGCGCTGCACCCTGGAGTCCCCGGAGCTGTACTCCTACCGCAGGGAGGGCCGCACCGGCCGGTTCGCCGGCTACATCTGGCTGGAGAACTGAAGGGTTGCCTGAAGCAACCTTCTCGTGAGACCCTCCCATGCCATGAGAGAGGACATGGCTCAAAGCGTGGCGGCCTGGGAGCAGACCCTGCGCTCGACGCTCGCGCTGACCGGTGAACTGCAGCCCTCCGACTACGACCGGCCCACCGACTGCCCCGGCTGGACGGTCAAGGACGTCCTCTCCCACCTGATCGGCGTGGAACGCATGATGCTCGGCGAGCCCCAGCCCGACCACCGCCTGCCCGAGCACCTGCCGCACGTGCGCAACGACTTCGGCCGCATGCTGGAGATCGACGTGGACGTGCGCCGCCCGCTGCCGCCGGAGAAGGTCGTCGCCGAGCTGGCCGAGGTGCTGGACCGGCGGCTGGCCCAGCTGCCCGGCATGGACCCCGACCAGGAGGTCATCCTGCCCACCGGCAAGCCGGGCCCGTACGTGCAGTTCATCCGGATCCGCGCCTTCGACTGCTACACCCACGAACAGGACATCCGCCGCGCGGTGGGCCGCTCCGGCAACCTCGACGCCCCCGCCGCCCGCCTCACCCGCGACCACCTCCTGTCCGGCCTGCCGTACGTGCTGGCCAAGAGGGCCGGCGCCCGCCCCGGCCAGTCCCTCAGGCTGGAGGTCACCGGCCCCATCGCCTTCACCCGCTATGCGGCGGTGGGGGAAAGCGGCCGCGCCGCCGAGGTCGATCCGCTCACCGACCCGACCGCCTCGCTGCGCATGGACTGGGAGACCTACCTGCTGCTGTCCACCGGCCGCCGCACCCCCGACCAGGTCACCGTCACCGTCTCCGGCGACACCACGCTGGCCACCCGCGTCCTGGCCGGCATGAACATCACGCCCTGACGGCCGTTCACCGCCCGGGATCGTAGGGGACCACTCGTAGCGACGCCGCGATGTCCTTGATCTCGATCTGAGAGCACGCGGTGGCGACGCGGAGCACGAGGTCGAACGCCTCGTCCTCGGTCAGGCCGGAGGCATGCCCGTTCGCGACCGGCAGGATCTCCGCGGCCGCCCAGGCCGTTCGCTTGTTGCCATCGACGAACGGATGGTTGCAGATGATCGAGTGAAGCGGCGCGGCGGCTTTTTCCTCCAGCGTCGGATATGCCGCGACACCGAACGCGATCGTCTGCGATTTCGGAAGGCCGCACGTGGTCCCGCAACCGGGCGCATCCCGGCTGCGGGACCACGGCGGGGCCGGTCACAGCTCCGGGTACAGCGGGTGCGCCTCGGCCAGGGCGCGGACCCGGGCCGACAGCGCGGGGATGTCGGGGTCGGGCTGCAGGGTCAGCGCGATGATGTCGGCGACCTCGGCGAAGTCGTCGGCGGAAAAGCCCCGGGTGGCCAGGGCGGGGGTGCCGATCCGCAGGCCCGAGGTGACCATCGGCGGGCGCGGGTCGCCCGGCACCGCGTTGCGGTTGACCGTGATGCCCACCGAGTGCAGCAGGTTCTCGGCGTCCCGGCCGGTCAGCTCCGACTCCACCAGGTCCACCAGCACCAGGTGCACGTCCGTGCCGCCGGTGAGCACCTTCACCCCGGCCTTGGCGCAGTCGGCGGCCAGCAGCCGCTCGGCCAGGATCTTGGCGCCCTCCAGGGTGCGGGCCTGCCGCTCGCGGAACTCCTCGGAGGCGGCGATCTTCAGCGCCACCGCCTTGGCCGCGATCACATGCTCCAGCGGGCCGCCCTGCATGCCCGGGAACACCGCCGAGTTGATCTTCTTGGCGTACTGCTCGCGGCACAGGATCAGCCCGCCGCGCGGCCCGCCCAGCGTCTTGTGGGTGGTGGTGGTGACCACGTCGGCGTGCGGCACCGGCGAGGGGTGCAGCCCGGCCGCCACCAGCCCGGCGAAGTGCGCCATGTCCACCATCAGCAGCGCGCCCACCGAGTCGGCGATGCGCCGGAAGGCGGCGAAGTCCAGCTGCCGCGGGTAGGCCGACCAGCCCGCCACGATCATCTTGGGCCGGTGCTCCCGGGCCAGGCGCTCCACCTCGTCCATGTCCACCCGGCCGTCCTCGGTGCGCACGTGGTAGGGGACGAAGTTGAGCGTCTTGCCGGAGTAGTTGAGCCGCATCCCGTGCGTCAGGTGACCGCCGTGCGCCAGGTCCAGGCCCAGCACGGTGTCACCGGGCTCCAGCAGCGCGAAGTACACCGCGGTGTTGGCCTGGGCGCCCGAGTGCGGCTGCACGTTGGCGTGCTCGGCGCCGAACAGCGCCTTGGCCCGGTCGATCGCCAGCTGCTCGGTCACGTCCACGTGCTCGCAGCCGCCGTAGTAGCGCCGCCCGGGGTACCCCTCGGCGTACTTGTTGGTCAGCACCGAGCCCTGCGCCTGGAGCACCGCCACCGGGGCGAAGTTCTCCGAGGCGATCATCTCCAGGGTGGACTGCTGGCGGTGCAGCTCGGCCCGGACGGCCTCGGCGACCTCCGGATCCACCTCCGCCAGCGAGTCGTGCAGGCCGAAGCTCATCAGGACTCCTCGATCAGTTTGGCGTAGGACTCGGCGTCCAGCAGGTCGGTGGGCTCCTCCTCCACCCGGACCTTGAGGATCCAGCCCTCGCCGTAGGGGTCGTCGTTGATCACCTTGGGCTCGTCGATCACCGCCTGGTTGATCGCGGTGATCTCGCCGGTCACCGGGGAGTAGATGTCGCTGACCGACTTGGTCGACTCCACCTCCCCGCAGGGCTCCCCGGCCTCCACCGTCTCGCCCTCGTTGCGGTGCAGCTCCAGATAGACGATCTCACCCAGCGCGTCGGCGGCGTGCGCGGTGATGCCGATGGTCACCACCCCGTCCTCGTTGCCGAGCCCGGCCACCCACTCGTGCTCCTCGCTGTAACGGAGCTGCTCTGGAACGCTCACGATTGCTCTCTCTCCCGGATACGCGCCTTCAGGACGTCTCAGAACGCTTGTAGAACGGCAGATCGACCACGTCGACCCGCTCCCGCCTGCCGCGGACGTCGACGGCCAGCTCGGCCCCGACGGCCCCGCGATCGACGTAGGCCATCGCGATCGGCCTGCCCAGCGTGGGCGACGGCGCGCCGCTGGTCACCACGCCGCACACGGCGCCGTCGTCGGCCCGCACCACCTGGTACCCCTTGCGGGGCGCCCGGCGTCCGCGCGCCACCAACCCCACGAGCCTACGGCCCGCGGGGGTGTCGGCGTAGGCGGCCAGTGCCTTCTTGCCCACGAAATCACCGGGCTTGTCCAGCTTGACCACCCGGCCCAGTCCCGCCTCGTACGGCGTCGTCTCGGCGGTCAGCTCGTTGCCGTACAGCGGCATGCCCGCCTCCAGCCGCAGCGTGTCCCGGGCCGCCAGCCCGGCCGGCAGCACGCCCTCGGCCCCGGCCAGCTCCCGCCACAGCCGGACGGCGTCGCCGGCGGCCACGAACAGCTCGAAACCGTCCTCGCCGGTGTAGCCGGTGCGCGCGATCAGCGCCGGCACGCCGGCGACGGCGCCCTCGGCCCAGGCGTAGTACTTCACCTCCGCCAGCGGGACGTCGGTGAAGCGCGACAGGATCCGCTGCGAGTGCGGCCCCTGCAGCGCGATCAGGGCGTAGTCGTCGGAGCGGTCGGCGACCTCGGCCTGGAAGGAGGCGGCGCGCTCGGTCAGCGCCCGATGCACCGTCGCCACGTTGGCGGCGTTGGCGACCACCAGGAAGCGGTCGTCGGCCAGCCGGTAGACGATCAGGTCGTCCAGCACCCCGCCGTCCGGCGCGCACAGCATGGTGTAGCGGGCCCGGCCGACCTTCACCGTCGACAGCCGGCCGACCAGCGCGTAGTCCAGCGCCTGGGCGGCCTGCGGGCCCTGGACGAAGATCTCCCCCATGTGGGACAGGTCGAACAGGCCGGCCGCGGTGCGCACCGCACGGTGCTCGGCGGTCTCGCCGCCGTACCGCAGCGGCATCAGGAAACCGGCGAAGTCGACGATGGTGGCGCCGAGTTCACGGTGGACGTCATATAGCGGCGTCTTCTTGGCGGTGGTGTTGTCGGCAGACACGGGTCGGCTCCTTGTCACGGTGCGCTGGTCTCATGTTCCCACCCGCACCAGGTGTGGACGGTGCCTCCCCCTCTGTCTCGGCGCCTGAGAGATTCACGCCCCACGGCCCGGGACGCTTTCACCTTCGGCGGGGGACGTGCGTCCCCTCTTTCCAGAGGTCGCCTGTCCCGCGCGGTCCGTGGGCCTGAGAGGTTCCGGGGAGGGGTTGCTCCTTCGGCGTCCCCCGCCGGCTGCGAGGGCACTCTCCCGCACGGGGTCGACGGCTGGGCCTCAGGCTAGCAGCCCGCCCCCATGGGCACGGGAGCGGAGCAGAGCGCGCTTTCCGTCACAGGGCGGTCAGGCGGCGGGCCAGGCCGACTCGACCGCCTCGGCCGGGGTGGCGGCATGCCGCACTCCCGGCACCGGGCCGCCCGCGGCGTCGATCACCCGCCAGCCGCCCAGCGCCACGACCGGGGTGCCGCGCCGCATGGCGTGGGCCAGCTCCGACAGCGTCCCCCACGAACCGCCCACCACGATCACCGCGTCGGCGGAGTTGACGAGCACCGCGTTGCGGGCCTGCCCCAGCCCGGTGGGGACCACCACCGTCAGATCCGGGCAGGCGCCTTGCCGGTCGGCGCCCGACAGCAGACCCACCACCGTGCCGCCGGCCGCGCGCGCCCCGGCGGCGGCCGCCGCCATCACCCCGCCGTAGCCGCCGCACAGCACCACCGCGCCCCGTTCGGCCAGCAGCCGGCCCACCTGGCGGGCCCACCGCTCCTCCCGCGGCGAGCACTCGCCCGGCCCGCACACCGCGATCTGCACCGCCACGCGGGCCAGGGTAGCCGCCGCCGCGCGCGGCGGCGGGCCCGGGCGGGAGCGGCGACGATGGGCGAGCGGCCGATCGAGCGGTAACGTTGCCCCGGACGGCCTCAACCAGCACCGAAGGGCGGTAATGCTGAGCGAGATCGACGATCAGGCACACGGTTCGCCGCAGGAGCCTCCCAGCGACCCGCTCGCCGCGGTGCTCCGCCCCGTCCGGGCCGGCAACGCCTTCGAAGAGACCGTCGAGCGGCTTTTGCAGATCATCAAGCTCGGAGTGGTGGCGCACGGCGAGCGGCTGCCCCCGGAGCGGGAGCTGGCGCCCCGGCTCGGCGTCAGCCGCGTCACCCTCCGGGAGGCGATCCGCGCGCTCCAGCAGGAGGGGTATGTGGAGTCCCGCCGGGGCCGTTCCGGCGGCACCTTCGTGATCTACCGCACGCCCCGTCCGCAGAGCGGGGATCTGGCCCGCGTCGCCGAGGGGCAGGTCGAAAAGCTCACCGACGCCCTCACCTACCGGATGGCGGTCGAGACCGGCGCCGCCCAGCTGCTGGCCGACATGCGGCTGAACGAGACGCAGACGGCCCGGCTGCGGCGGGCGCTGGAGGAGGCCAACAACGCCGACGAGGCCGACTACCGGCGGCTGGACGCCCGCTTCCACCTCACCATCGCCGAGCTGACCGGCTCCACCCTGCTGTCGGCCGCCTGCGCCGACGCCCGGATGCGGGTCACCGACCTGCTGAACGCCATCCCGGTGCTCAAGCGCAACATCGAGCACTCGGCCCAGCAGCACGAGGCCATCGTGGCGGCGATCTTGGAGGGCGACCCGGAGGCGGCCCGGATCGCGGTCGTCGAGCACCTGGAGGGCACCGCCGCCCTGCTGCGCGGTTTCCTCACCTGAGTTCTCCGCGCGGCCTTCCCGGCGGGTTTCCCCACCCCCGTCGCATGCAGGACGGTCGCCGCGGCGCCCATGAGGGCGGCCGGAAGCGGGCATCTCGCCAGGGGGTTCGTCCGTATGACATGACATACGCTTGTCCCCATTGCGGATAACCCGGAGGGCACATGGAATCGCTGATCGTGCTGGGCGGCGCCTTGCTGTTCTTCTTGCTGCTCATGCTGTCGATCGCGCTGCACGAACTGGGGCACTTCAGTTTCGCCAAGCTCTTCGGCGTCCGCACCACCCAGTTCATGGTCGGGTTCGGGCCCACTTTGTGGTCGGTCCGCAAGGGGGAGACCGAGTACGGGATCAAGTGGCTGCCCCTCGGCGGCTACATCCGGATGATCGGCATGCTGCCGCCCCGCAAGGGCGACGTCGTCGGGCCGGACGGGACCATCCGGGTGCGCTCCATGCGCACCGGACCGTTCCAGGGGCTGATCGACTCCGCCCGCGGCGCGGCGCTGGAGGAGGTCGGGCCGGGCGATGAGAACCGGGTCTTCTACGCCAAGAAGTGGTGGCAGAAGCTGCTGATCATGTTCGCCGGGCCGGCCATGAACATCCTGCTGGCGGTGGTGTTCTTCGCCATCTTGATCATGGGGTTCGGGGTGGAGCGGCCGCAGCCGGTGATCAGCTCGGTCTCCAAGTGCGTCATCCCCGCCGCCGAGGCCGGCCGCGAGTGCCGTCCCGACGAGCCGCTGACCCCCGCCGCGCAGGTGGGCCTGCGGCCCGGTGACCGCTTCATCTCCTACGACGGCAAGGAGATCTCCGACTACACCGAGCTGCAGAAGCTGATCCGCGACTCCGGCGGGCGCACCGTGCAGGTCGTCGTGGAGGGCGCCGACGGCGTCCGCCGCACCCTGCAGGTGCCGGTCACCACCAACCGGCTGCGCTCTCTGGACGACCCCGACAAGATCGAGACGGTCGGCTTTTTGGGCATCTCCCCGCTGGTGGAGCGGGAGCGGCTGGGGCCGGGCGCGGTGGCCGCCCACATGGGCGAGATGACCGAGCGCACCGTGGTGGCGCTGGCGCTGCTGCCGCAGCGGATGGTGGACGTGTGGCACGCCGCCTTCGGCGGGCAGGAGCGCGACCCCGAGGGCCCGATCGGGGTGGTGGGCGCCAGCCGGATCGGCGGGGAGATCATCGCCTCCGAGCACCCCACCACCGACAAGATCGCCTGGTTCATCTCGGTGCTGGCCGCGGTCAACTTCGGCGTCGGCGCCTTCAACCTGATCCCGCTGCTGCCGCTGGACGGCGGTCACATCGCCGGTGCCCTCTGGGAGGCGGTCAAGCGCGGTTTCGCCAGGCTGCTGCGCCGTCCCGACCCCGGCTATGTGGACGTCGCCAAGGCCCTGCCGCTCACCTACATGATGGCCTTGGTCATGCTGTTCATGGGCGCCCTGCTCATCTACGCCGACCTGGTCAACCCCATCCACTTCTCCGGCTGAGCCACCGGCCTGGTCAGGGCTGCGGGCTTTGCCTAGCCTTCGGAGGGGAGCAGCAGCGCGGGAGGGGTGAGAGTGGGCCTGCCACGGCCGCCGGGGGGCTTCGACCGGATCTACTCGCCTCCAGAGCCTCCGGATACGGCACACCGGTCGAGGCTGGTGACCCTGCCGGCGGTCGTGGGGGTGGCCGCGGCCGCGGTGGCGGTGGTGTGGTGGCTGCTGCCGCTGGGCGGCGACGAGGAGGGCTCCGCGTCCGGGCCGAGTGGGGGAGCGTCGGCGTCGCGTCCGCCGGCCGCGGCCACCAAGGCGGCGGGCGGCCCGGTCTACACCGCGTTGCCGCCGGCCTGCCGGACGGTGTCGGAGGCGACGGTCGAGCGGCTGGTACCGGGGGCCGAGCGGACCTCCAGCGGCAACAACACCTTCGGCTACTGCGGGTACGGCCCCTCCTCCGGCCGGGGCGCGGAGCGCTGGCTGGAGATCGACAGCCGGCTCTACTCGGCCACCGGCGCGATCACGCCGGTGGACAGCGCCCGCCGGCACTTCGACATCAAGTGGCGGCTGGCCCGCCAGGTCACCGAGGAGCGGACGGTGACGCTGGAGGAGCAGCCCGGGCTGGGGGACCAGGCCTACCGCTGGTTCCGGGTGGACCGGAGCCGGCCGCTGGCCATCGGGGAGGTCGCGGTGCGCAGCGGCAATGTGGTGATAACGGTGCGCTACACCGAGCGGACGGATGGCGGGACCCCCTCGGCCCGGCAGCGGCAAAGGTCTCTGGAGGAGGCCGCCGCGGTGGCCCGGGAAGTGCTGCGGAACCTCCGTTAAGGCATTTGTTCCCGCGGACCGGCGGAACCTGGCATGACACCGATGAAGCGCCTTTAGAATATTGCGGTAAATGCGGGTGTAAGCCCATTCACGGGGGGTATCGTTCGGCATCGGGCACGGGCGGAGGGGAGGCTCGTGCCCGGGAGGAGGAGACACAGAAGGTGGCCGCGCGACCGGGTGGGGTGTCCTGGGTCTGATCCCGGGGCGCCTCGGCAGAGAAAGTACAACACGGCGGCAGGGCCGCCGGTCGGTGCACCGACCGGCGGCCCTCGCTTTATTGCACTTGGTGCCATTGCGCGCCCGTCTTCTCCGGGGCGTTCGGCCCGCTCGCAGACGTCATGCGCCGGATGAGGGCGAGCCTTGTCGTGACATCTCCGGCACGCACGGTGAGAAAGTCATGTCGGGGTCGTGTGAAATGGTGATCGCCGCATATCTCCTGGGGCAGGAGATGAGGATTTTTCAAGATTTTCGAACGGCTTTGCCCTCGCTTATCGTCGTGACGACGAATTACCCAGAGTGAAAAGGGTTTCCGCAGAATCGGGTTCTGCCGGCAGCGGCGTCAGATCCGCCGCCCCGCGCCGGCCCAGTAGGGGTCGCGCAGCTTGCGCTTGAACAGCTTGCCGGTCTCCTCCCGCGGCAGCGACTGCTCGAAGACCACCACTTTGGGCACCTTGTAGCCGGCCATGCCCGCCCGCACGTGCTCGCGCACCCGCTCGGCCGTCAGCCCGGCCGCCGGATCGGCCACGATGTGCGCGGCCAGCGCCTCGCCCATCTCCGCGTCGGGGATGCCGAACACCGCCGCGTCCTGCACGCCCTCCAGCTTCAGCAGATGGGCCTCGATCTCGGCCGGGTAGATGTTGACCCCGCCGGAGATCACCATGTCGCCGGCCCGGTCGCACAGGAACAGGTAACCGTCCTCGGTCAGGTACCCCATGTCGCCGACCGTCAGGTACCCGTCGCGCTCGATGCCGCGCCGCTTGGCGTCATCGCCGATGTAGGTGAAGTCGGGCCAGAACGACGGCGGCTTGAGGTAGACCTCGCCCACCTGCCCGGCGGGCAGCTCCCTGCCCTCGGAGTCCAGGATCTTCACGTCGCAGTCCCACACGGCGCGGCCCACGGTGCCGGGGTGGGCCAGCCACTGCTGCGAGTCGCTGGCGGTGATGATGCCGGTCTCGGTGCCGCCGTAGTACTCGCGCAGGATCGGCCCCCACCAGTCGATCATGGCCTGCTTGACGTCCACCGGGCACGGCGCGGCGGCGTGCACCACCGCCTTCAGCGACGACAGGTCATAGCTCTTGCGCACCTTCTCCGGCAGCCGCAGCAGGCGGATGAACATGGTCGGCACCATCTGGATGTGCTCGATGCGGTTGCGCTCGATGGTGCGCAGCAGGCCCTCGGGGTCGAACTTCGGCATGATCGTCAGATCGATGCCCAGCCTGCTCGCCAGCAGCGCGTGCACGTTCGGGGCGCTGTGGTACAGCGGCGCGGGGACCAGCGTGCGCATCTCGGGCGACAGCCCGAAGACCTCCAAGATCCCCATGGCCATCTTGACCGTGTCCTCGGGGGAGTGCGGCTTGCGGCGGACCCCCTTGGGCCTGCCGGTGGTGCCGGAGGTGTAGATGACGCTCGGCGGCGCCTGGGCGGCCGGCTCCCGCCAGGGCTCGTTGGACTCGATCAGCGCCTCCAGCGTCGGATGGCGCCGGGTCACCCCGTTGGGCGGCAGCCCGTAGGCGGCGGTCACCTCGTCGGGCACCCGCACCTCGACCAGCCCGACGTCCTCCGGCAGCACCTCCTCCACCTTCGGCACCAGATCGGTGTGCGCGAACACCACCTTGGCGCCGCTGTCGCCGAACAGGTGCGCCAGCTCTTCGCCCCGCCAGTGCCAGTTGACCGGGACGGGCAGCGCCCCCAGCAGTTGCGCGGCCTCGGTGACCTCCAGGAAGGCCGGCTCGTTGCGGAGCATGACGGCGACCCGGTCGCCCGAGCCCACGCCGAGATCCGCCAGCCCCGTGGCGATCCGCGCCGCGCGGGCCCGCAGCTCCTCATAGGCCCGCTTGCGCTCGCCGAAACGTACGCCCGTCGTCATGCCGTGACCCCTGCCGTTGTGTGTGCCCGCCCGACCGATCGGTCGGTGTCCGGCCTTCAAGGTCACCGCTATAAGACTGACAGTCAAGAGCCTTTCGTCCCGGTACGTGTACCTTGGCCCCGTGCTGGAGTGTCAGGTGTGGTGGGCGAGGCTGACCGATGTGCGGCCTTGGCACACCGAGCTGCTCAACGAGGTCGAACGGGGCCGCCGCGAGCGTTACCTGCGCCCGGACGACCGGGACCGGTTCACCCTGGGAGCGGCCGTCACCCGGCTGGCGGCCGGGGAGCTGCTGGGCGTGCCGCCCGAGCGGGTGCCGCTGGACCGCACCTGCTCGGGGTGCGGCGCCCCCCACGGACGTCCGGTGATCGAGGGCGGGCCCCACCTGTCGGTGTCGCACTCGGGGGAGCGGGTGGTGGTCGCCCTCAGCGGCGGCGGCCCGGTCGGCGTGGACGTCGAGGAGCTGTCGGACCGGCTGACCGACGAGATCGCCGCCCAGGTGCTCGACCCCGAGGAGGCCGCCGACCTGCGCGGGCTGGGGCCGCAGGCCCGCCGCCGCGGCCTGCTGGAGTACTGGACCCGCAAGGAGGCGGTGGTGAAGGCCACCGGCGACGGGCTGCGCGTGCCGCTGGCCGACCTTCGGGTGTCGGCTCCCGACGAGCACCCCCGCCTGCGGGACTGGCAGGGCCGTGCCGGCATGGCCTCCCGGATCACCATGCACGCCCTGGAACCGGGGCCCGGCTATGCCGCCTGCCTGGCCCTCATCGACCAGCCGGACGCCCGCGTCCATGAGCGGGACGCCGCCTCACTGCTGGCCTGAGCCCGTTTGGGGGTCACCGGACCCGGGGCGTGGGCATGGGGACCCGGGCCAGCAGGCGCAGGGCGCGCGGGGACAGCCGGGACAGGCCGCGCAGCAGGTGGCCTTCGAAGTTGACCGGCACCACCGCCTTGTTCTTGACGATCGCCTCGACGATGCGCTCGGCGACCTTCTCCGGCGGGTAGCGCCGCAGGCGCAGGCCGCGCCGCCCCAGCTCGCGCAGGCGCTCGGCCTGCGGGGCGGACACCCCGACGATGGTGGCGTTGTCGATGATCGAGGTCTCGGCGAAGCCGGGGCAGACGGCGGTGACCCCGATGCGCGCCCCGGCCAGCTCGGCGCGCAGGCACTCGCTGAGCATCAGCACCGCGGCCTTGGTGGTGCAGTAGGCCGGCATGGCCCGGCTGGGCGCATAGGCGGCGGCCGAGGCGATGTTGACGATGTGGCCGCCCTTGTCGGGCGTGACCGGCAGCGCCCGGACGCGCTCTGCCATCTGCGCCCCGAACAGCCGGGAGCCGTGGATCACCCCCCACAGGTTGACCCCGAGGATCCGCTCCCAGTCGGCCACGCCGGTCTCCAGGAACGGGCCGCTGATCGCGATGCCGGCGTTGTTGACCACGATGTCGGGCACCCGGTGACCGGCCCGCACGTCGGCGGCGAACTTCTCCATCGCCGCCGCGTCCGCCACGTCCACCCGGTAGGCGGTGGCCGCCGGGCCTTGCGCGCCGGCCAGCGCGGCGGTGCGCTCGGCGGCCTCGCCGTCGATGTCGGCGGCGATCACGGTGGCGCCGCGCCCGGCCAGCGCCAGCGCGGTGGCCCGGCCGATGCCGCTGCCGGCTCCGGTGACCACGGCCAGCGCACCGTCGAACGGGGCTACGGGCATGGCGACCTCCGGGTGCGGTGTCTTTCAGTCCGCGGGGCTTTCCGATCTTGGCACGCCGGGGACGGCCGTGGGGAGGGAGGCGTGCTCCGGCAGGTGGTGCTTCATGGCGTTCCAGGTGAAGTCGGCCATGTAGGCGGCGGCGTCGCGGGCGGTCACCTGCGGGTGGCGCAGCCGCCACACCGCCAGCCGCTCGCAGGCGCCGATGATGATCTCGGTGTAGGCGTCCACCGCCTGCGGCGGCATGTTCGGCGCCAGCGCGGCGATGATCGGCGCGATCAGCCCGCTCTGCTGGCGGCGGGCCTGTTCCAGGGCCTCCCCGGTGGCCGGCGGGCCGACCATCGGCTCCTGCAGCAGCATCGCGAACGAGTGGCTGTGGGAGTCCATGAACTCGAAATAGGCGAGCATGCCGCGCCAGACCATCTCCTGCGGGGTGTCCGCCTCGGCCATGGCCCGGCTGGTCACCTCATACAGCTCGGCCTTGGCGCGGTCGATCGCCGCCATCAGCAGGCCGTCCTTGGAGCCGAAGTACTCATACAGCATCGGCTTGGACACGCCGCAGCGCTCGGCGATCTCGTCCATGGAGGCGGCGCGGTAGCCGCGTTCGGCGAAAACCTGCTCGGCCACGTCGAGCATCTGACGCTTGCGCTCGGCCCGCGACATCCGTCGCCGGGTCCGGGACGTGGCACCACTCACGGCGAAACCCTATCCGATCCGGCCCTACCGCCAGTAATCTACTGGTGGTAACTTACTCCGAGTAGGTTATCGGGAAGGGCGGGCAGTATGAGCGAAAACCCCTCGGTCGTCATCGTCGGCTCCGGATTCGCCGGCCTGGGCATGGCGATCCAGCTGATCAAGGCCGGGTTCCACGACTTTGTGATCTTGGAGAAGGACAAGGAGCTGGGCGGCACCTGGCGCGACAACACCTACCCCGGCTGCGCCTGTGACGTGCCCTCGCACATGTACTCCTACTCCTTTGAACTCAACCCGCGCTGGTCGCGGCTGTTCGCGCCGCAGCAGGAGATCTGGGACTACATGCGGGATGTGGCCGCCAAGTACGGCCTGGAGAAGTACCTGCGCTATGACAGCCGGGTCGACGCCCTGGAGTATGACGACCAGGCCCGCCGCTGGGACGTGATCGTCGCCGACGGCCGCCGCTACCGGCCCCGGGCGGTGATCTACGGCATCGGCGCGCTGCACGTGCCCTCCTACCCCGACCTGCCCGGTCTGCCGAAGTTCCAGGGCAAGACCTTCCACTCCGCCGAGTGGGACCACGACTACGACCTGACCGGCAAGCGGGTGGCGGTGATCGGCACCGGCGCCTCGGCGATCCAGTTCGTCCCCCAGGTCGCCAAGAAGGCCTCTCAGCTGTACGTCTTCCAGCGCACCGCCCCGTGGATCCAGCCCAAGCCCGACGTGGCCATCCCCAAGTCGGCCCAGTGGCTCTTTGAGCACGTGCCCGGCACCGCCCGCGTCTTCCGCGACGCCCTCTTTTGGATCCTGGAGGGACGCGCCCTGGGGTTCGCCCTCGACCCCCGCCTGATGGCACCGCTGGAGCACAGCGCCCGCTCCCACCTCAAGCGGCAGATCCCCGACCCCGAGCTGCGCCGCAAGCTCACCCCGAACTACCGGATCGGCTGCAAGCGCATCCTGCTGTCCAACGACTACTACCCGACCTTCAACCTGCCCCACGTGGAGCTGGTGACCGAGGGCATCGGCGAGGTCACCGAGAACGCCATCGTCACCGGCGACGGCCGGGAGCTGGAGGTGGACTGCATCATCTACGGCACCGGCTTCAAGGTCGTCGAGACGCTGGCCTCCCAGCACATCGTGGGCCGGAACGGGCTGAAGATCCAGGAGGCCTGGGCCGACGGCGCCGAGGCCTACCACGGGGTCACCATCCCCGGCTTCCCCAACTTCTTCATGCTCATGGGCCCCAACACCGGGCTGGGCCACCACTCGATGATCTTCATGATGGAGGCCCAGTTCCAGCACATCCTGGGCTGCCTGCGGCTGATCCAGCGCCAGGGCGGGGACACCATCGAGGTCACCCGCCGGGCGCTGCGCCGCTACAACGACCGGATGCACCGGCGGCTGCGCAAGGGCGTGTGGAACGAGGGCGGCTGCCAGAGCTGGTACCTGGACGAGAACGGCGTCAACCGCACCCTGTGGCCGGGCTTCGCCTTCGAGTACTGGGCGGGCACCCGCCGGGTCAAGGCCTCTGACTACGTGGTGAGCTGACCCATCGTGCCCGGGGACCGCGACGGGTCCCCGGGCACGGACGGCATGGGCGTGCAGAAAGCCCCGTGCGTTCCCTCAGTCGTCTTCCTTCGCCGCCACGAACAACGGCGTGATGCCGGCGATGAGCCGGCGGATGATCGGACGCTGCTGCTCGGGGGTGCGGCCGCGCATGTCCAGCACCGGGTCCAGCCCGTCGTAATAGGGCGCCAGCGCCAGGAACGGCAGCGTCATCAGCAGCAGCGAGGCCAGGATGTCCAGGTCGGCGTCCGGGCGGATGTCGCCGCGCTCCTTCCACAGCTCCAGCACCGGGTGGATGACCTGCAGGTAATGCTGGTTGGCGGTGTCGCGCACCACCGCCCGCACATTGTTGTCCAGCTCGAAGTTGGTGGCCGCGGTGACTCCCCGCTCCAGGGGATGGTCGGCCATGTACTCGGTCCACTCGCAAAAGGCGTCGAACAGCCACTCGTCGACGGGCTGGTCGAGGTCGATCGCGGCGATCCGGCGCTCCATCTCCTCCCGGATCCGCCGGGAGGTCTCGTCGCAGACGTAGGCGAAGAACTCCAGCTTGTCGGTGAAGTACTGAAACAGGGAGCCCTTGGCGATGCCCGCCTCACGGGCGATGGTGTTGAGGCTGCCGGTCGAGTAGCCGTTCTCCCCGAATTCCCGCATGGCCGCGTGCAGCACCCGATTGCGCTTGGCGACGTCCAGCCGGAACCAGGTGGAGGTGGGCATTGACAGTTCGCTTTCCGTCAGAGCGTTATGGCCTGGCGGTTAGGTTAGCGGGTTCCGGCCGGACGGCGCGTATGCGCGTCTTTACGAAGCGGCAGGTGGATTCCGGTCGGTGAGGCCTATTCCGGCCACTGCTTCCGGCCGCCGCCCGGCCGGTCAGTCGGCCGACCCGCCGGCCAGCCGGATGAGGATCCGGCACACCTCCTCGACGATCTCGTTGGCCGCCTCCTCGCTCTCGGCCGTCGCGATCTCCCGACCGGCCTCCCCGATCACGGTGGTCAGCACCAGGCTGAGCACCTGGCGGCGGCGTCCGCCCCGCTCTTCGCCATCGCCGTTGAGGCCGCGCAGCAGCTTGGTGTTCTGCGCCACCCACTGCCGGGCCCGGCTGCGGCGCATCAGCGCAAACCCCGACGGCCCCTCGCCCTCGTGGAACAGGTGCGCCACGTCCCGCTGCTCCCAGCACACCCGCAGATAGGCGCGGGCCCCGGCGATGAAGAGCGCTATCGGGTCCTTCTCACCGCGCTTACGGGCCTGGGCGACCGCGCGCGTGGCCCCCTCCTCCTGTGCGCGGTTGTAGTGCTCCCACAGCGCCATGAAGAGGCCGGCCTTGCCGCCGTAGTGGTGGTAGAGGCTGCCGACGCTGATCCCGGACCGCTCGACGATCTCGGCGATCCCGGCGTCGTGGTAGCCGCGGTCGGCGAAGACCTCCTGAGCGGCCTGGAGCAGAGCCTGCCGGGTGGCGTCGGCCCGTGCCCACTGCCGTCCGCTGCCTCCTTCATGGCCGTTGGTCCCCATGACCTCATGGTCTCACCGCCTCCCGGTGGCACGTCCGGGGACCTGAGCGGGCGGGGGCGCCCGGCCGGAGACCTCGGCTCAGTACCAGTGGTTGGCCTGCCAGAACTGCCAGGCCTTGCAGGGGTTGCCGTAGCGGGCCTTGATGTAGCCGAGCCCCCAGGCGATCTGGGTGGGGGAGCTGGTGCGCCAGTCGGCACCCGCCGAGGCGAGCTTCTCGGCGGGCAGCGCCTGCGGGATGCCGTAGGCGCCGCTATAGGGGTTGCGCGCCCGCTCGTTCCAGTTGCTCTCGCGCTCCCAGAGGTTCTCCAGCGACGGCCAGCACTCCTCCCAGCCCTTCAGCTTGTTCATCAGCTTGCCGTAGGCCTTGTTCTGGGCGGCGGAGGGGTTGATGGCGCGCAGCTTCTCGGCCTGCTTGGCCGCCTCGATCTTGTCGCGGTTCTTGCGGTACCACTCGGCGCGCTCGCGGGCCTTGCGCTCTTCCTCCAGTTGCTGCAAGTGGGCGCGGCGCTTGGCCTGGGCGATGGCGTCGGCGGCGACCGCGTCCATGTCCGTGCGGGTCAGCAGCGCCACCAGCTCGTTGGTGGACAGGTCGAGCTCGGCCGCCAGCGCCGGCGGCTTGGGTTCGGAGGGATTGAGGGAGGTGATGTTGAGCGCGACCGCCAGCAGCCCGGCGATGGCCGCCAGCGTGATGGTGACGTTGCTGGTGAGGACGCGCCGGACCAGCCGCAGCCGCCGGCGTTTGCGGCGCCGGCCGGACCGTCCGGCCGGAGGAAGCGGGGGATGCGGCGGGCGCGGCGGACGGTGCGCCGCCCCGGGCCGGGGTGCGGGCCGCCGCGGCGGATCGGGAATTCGGCCTGGACTATGTCGCATGGGGATGGACCGCCCTGCCTTTGACCGGTGGACTGCTCGCCGTTTAACGATACGCATTGTGACGTGTGCTCGGTTCGGCCGGGCGAAAAGTGACGCAGAGTGTTGTGACGACCAGTCCGGGGGCTCAGAAATCGGTGTCGCCCACCGCCGCCCGCACCTCCTGCAGCGCCTCGAACAGCTTCCGGTAGCGCCCGGTCAGCTCGCCCAGCGGCCCTTCGGCGGCGTCGTCCTGGAGCGCGGCGTTGGCCTGCCGCACCCGTTCCAGCCCCGACCCGGTGAGGCGCACCAGGGTGGCCCGGCGGTCGTGCGGGTGGCGCTCGCGGGTCACCAGCCCGGCCCGCTCCAGCTGATCGACGGTGAGCGTGACGGTGGTCGGATGGATCATCAGGTACCGGCTGAGGGTGCCCAGCCGGGCCCGTTCCCCCTTGATCAACGACAGGGTGGTCAGCAGGAAGTAACCGGTCCGGCTGAGCTCGAAGGGCTTGAGCCGGTCGTCCAGGGCGCGGCTGACGATCTGGTGCAGCCGGCTGAGGGACCCGGTGGCCAGGAAGGGCCACGGGTCGCCGGGCAGGGTCTGCTCGGCCCAGCGCGCCCGGGTGACGGCGAGCGGGTCGAGGCGGGGCATGCGGCCGGGTTCCGGCATGGGGGCTCAAAAAGGTCGCGGCGGGCAGAGGGGCTTCCATATCCGGTCTCGCCCCCATGTCATTGCTGTGACCAGCGCAAATGCGGAGCGAGCCGGAGAAGTGCACACCCGGCGAATCCTAGTGAATGAGACAGCGGAAGGTAAGTACTCGCTTTTTAGAACATGTTCTAATAGAGTGCTGCAGATCACAGGGTGGGTTAGGAGCGACACGTGTGACCTTCAACCCTTCCGTGATCCAACCGACCTCGGTCGGCACCACCGGAGCAGGCCGTCCAGCCAGGGCGGTCACATCGGATGGGCACCGCGTCCGAAAGCGAAGGAGGCTGGTTTGACCCTTGATCTGGCCCCCATAGGCAAGGGCACCGGCTGACATGGCAGTGAGCCTGCACAACGCGCCCGACCGCGTGCTGCGCCGGGCCGGCAAGGCGCTGGATGAGACCGGACTGCTGTTCGTCATCTTCCTGGAGGGACTGCGCCGCACCTGGGACGTGCGGACCTGGTGGGGCGAGTTCATCGAGCAGTGCTGGTTCATCGCCCGCGTCACCAGCATGCCGGTGCTGCTGATCGCCATCCCGCTGGGCGCCACCATCTCGCTGCAGGCCGGTGACATCGCCCGCCAGCTGGGCGCCCAGTCCGGCACCGGCGCCCTGGTGGTGGCCAACATGATCACCCAGGTGGCGCCGCTGGCCTCGGCGCTGCTGATCTCCGGCGCCGGCGGCTCGGCCATCACCTCCGACATGGGAGCCCGCAACATCCGCGACGAGCTGGCCGCCATGGAGGTCATGGGCATCAACCCGGTGCACCGCCTGGTCACCCCCCGGCTGTGGGCGGCCAGCACGGTGGCGGTGCTGCTGTGCTCGGTGGTGATCCTGTCGGGCACCGCCGGGGGCTTTTACTTCAACGTCATCCAGCAGGGGGTCAGCCCCGGCGCCTACTTCGACGGAGCCACCTCGCTGCTGCAGTTCTCCGACCTGGTCGTCACCTTGTTCAAGGCGTGGATCTTCGGGTTCATCGCCGCCGCCGTGGCCTGCTATGCGGGCATGAACTGCGACCTGGGCCCGGTGGGCGTGGGACGCGCGGTCAACAAGGCGGTGGTGGTGACCTCGATCCTGGTGTTCTCGGCCAACTACGTGATCACCATGCTCTACCAGGTCCTCGTCCCCCCGAGGTTCTGATGGTCGCCACATCCCCCGCACTGTCGCCGCTGCGCCGGGCCGGCCGGGCCGCCCGCGACCGGCTGGCCGGCCTGAGCACCGCCCTCGACATGCCGGTCTTCCTCGGCCGGGTGCTCTACCACCTGGTGGTCGACATCGTGTTGCGCCGCAAGTACGGCAAGATGCTGCTCCGCCAGATCAGCGACATCACCGTCGGCGTCGGCGCCCTGGTGATCGGCGGCGGCATGATCTTCGTGGTCGCCACCATGGCGATGGCCACCGGCGCCATGGTCGGCATGCAGGGCTACCCGTCGCTGGAGCGCATCGGCGCCGAGGCCTTCAGCGGCGTGATGGCCAGCTTCGCCAACGTCCGCGAGGTCACCCCGATCATCGCCGGGGTGGCGCTCATCGCCCAGGTCGGCTCGGCCTTCACCGCCGAGATCGGGGCCATGCGGATCTCCGAGGAGATCGACGCCCTGGAGGTCATGGGCATCAACTCGCTGACCTTCCTGGTGTGCACCCGGGTCGCCGCGGGCGTCATCGCGCTCGTCCCGCTGTACCTGCTGGCGCTGTTCGCCAGCTTCTTCGCCACCCGCTTGATCACCGTCCAGTACTTCGGGCTGTCGCCGGGCATCTACGACTACTACTTCAACCTCTACCTGCCGCCCATCGACGTGCTCTACAGCGGGATCAAAGTGGCGGTGTTCGCGTTCGTGGTCATGTTCATCCACTGCTACCGCGGTTACTACGCCACCGGCGGCCCGGTGGGGGTGGGCGTCGCGGCGGGCCGGGCGATCCGGGAGTCCAGCGTCGCGATCATCGTGATCAACCTGCTTCTGTCCTACATCTTCTGGGGCCACGGCGGCACCGTGAGGTTGACCGGATGAACGATGAGAACCTGTCCCTGCGGTCGCGCCTGCTCTACGGCGCGATCGGCACCGCGGTCCTGGTGGCGGGAGCGGGCTACGCGCTGGCGGGCACCCAGCCCGACCACTCCGGCGCCACCTACTACCACGCCACCTTCGGCAAGGCCGGCCAGGGCCTGGACAAGCGGTCGGACGTGAAGATCCGCGGCATCACCGTCGGCGGCGTCGAGCAGGTCACGCTGCGGCCCGACGGGCGGGTCGCCGTCCGCATCCGCATCGACGAGAACATCAAGATCACCCGCAACGCGCAGGCCGCCATCGAGCCGGTCTCGGTGTTCGGTCCCAAAGACCTGACCATCGACCTGGGCCCCGAGGAGGGCAAGGGCCCCTACCTGCCGGACGGCGGCACCATCACCCGCACCAAGGACCCCGAGGAACTGGCGGACGTGGCCTGGCCCGCCTACCGGCTCACCCAGGCGCTGGACCCCCAGGACATCGCCACCCTGCTGCACACCTTCTCCGAAGGGCTCAACGGGCAGGGACCCGCGCTGCGCCGCACCATCGACAACGGCACCAAGCTGCTGGAGGTCGCCTACCGCCGCCGCGCCCAGATCCAGCGGCTGATCGACGACATCGCCGCCCTGTCGGGCACCCTCGGCGGCCGGGGCGCCGCCATCACCGCGCTGGCCGGCGACTTCAACGCCGTCTCCCCGGCCCTCAGCGACCGTCCCGACAAGGTCGGCCAGCTGCTGAACGAGGCCGGCAGGCTGTCGGACCAGGTCTCGAGCACCCTGCAGCGGCACGGCAGGGACATCGGCGAGATCATCGACGGCGGCGGCCGCGCGGTCGAGGTCCTCTACCGGGAACGCGCGGAGATCCCCACCCTGATCAGCGGGCTGACCGGCTTCTTCACGCTGCTGTCGGACATCATCCGCGTCCCCGGGCCGGAAGGCTCGCTGCTGGCCCAGGCCGTCGACTACCTCCCGCTGGACGTCTGCAAGATCATCGTGGACGTCTGCCGGGCCGACCCGGCCTCCGCCGGAACCTACCTGAGGCTCACCGGAGGTGTGCGATGAGCCGGCTGAGCAGGAAAGGACTGGGAAGAAGGGGCCGCGGCCCCGACACCCGCTCCCTGCTGTCGTTCACCGTCTTCGCCGCGCTGACCACCGCGCTGACCGTCTTCATCGCCCAGCAGATCCTGGCCACCGGCTGGGGCGACCGCTATGAGCTGACCGCCACCTTCGACGACGTGACCGGGCTGCTCACCGGCGACCAGGTCAAGCTGGCCGGGGTGCCGGTGGGCCGGGTCAACAAGATCGAGATCCGGCGGGGCCGGGCCGAGGTGGTCATGGAGGTGGACCGCAAGGTCCGCATCCCCGACGACTCCACCGCCGCGGTGCAGTGGCGCAACGTCATGGGCCAGCGGGTGGTCTACCTGCGGCCCGGCACCAGCGAGCGGATGCTGGCCGACGGCGGGCGGATCCCGCACACCCAGTCGGTGGTGGACCTGGGCGAGATCGTCAACTCGCTCGGCCCGCTGACCGGCAGCCTGGACCCGGACATGCTCAACAAGCTGCTGCAGGGCTTCGCCCAGGCGCTGGACGGCAACGAGCAGAACATCAACACGATGATCCAGAACATGGAGGTGCTGCTGGCCGCCTTCGGCCGGCGCGCCCAGACCATCCAGCGCATGGTGGAGGACTACCAGACGGTCGCCGAGGCGGTGCAGGCCCGGGACCGGCAGATCGCCGCGGCCGTGGACAACCTGGAGAAGCTGACGGAGGTGTTCGCCGCCAACCGCCGGTTGCTGGACGGCGCCCTGGTGGAGGTCTCCCGGCTCACCGCCGACCTGGACCAGGTGCTGGGCGACAACGAACAGCAGCTGTCGCGGATCGTGGAGAACCTGGCGTCCTTCACCCAGACCGCCCGCTGGAAGATCGACAACCTGGAGCGGATGGTCCAGCAGCTCCCGCTGGCGCTGCGGCAGCTGTTCGCCTCCGTCAACGGCGGCCACTTCCTGCGCAGCAACGCGCTGTGCCTGAACATCGTCCAGGGCCCCTGCCCGTTCGAGATGCGCTTCCCCCGCACCGGCAAGGCCCCCACCAAGGAGGAGCTGGACAAGCTCAAGCAGATGCTCACCGCCGCTTCGACGACGGGAGGCCGCTGATGGCGCTCAAGTCGTTGCGCGACGTCAACCAGCGGGTGGTCGCCCTGGTCTCGGTGAGCGTGATCGGCGCCGCCTGCGTGTTCGCCTTCGCCGTCGGCCAGCTGCACCTGCTGGAACGCGGCTATGAGGTGAGCGGCGTGTTCACCGACACCGGCGGGATCAAAGAGGGCGACGACGTCCGGGTGGCCGGGGTCAAGGCCGGCCGGGTGCTGCGGATCGAACCGGACTTCGGCAAAGGCCACGTCGTCATCACCTGGCGCGTGAACTCCGGCGTCGAGCTGGGCCTGCAGACCCGCGCCGACATCCAGACCGCCACCCTGCTGGGCGGGCGTTACCTGAAGCTGTCCGGCCCGGTCCCCGCCGACGGCCCCTTCCTGCACCAGCTTCCCAAGTCCCGGCGGCGGATCCCGCTGGAGCGCACCACCGTCCCCTACACCGTGACCGACGCGGTGGACGAGGCCACCGAGCTCACCCGCCGGCTCGATGAGCAGACCATCGACCGGCTGCTGGAGTCGGTCGCCAAGATAGAGTCGCCCAGCGCCGCCCGGCTGCAGCAGATGCTGGAGAACTTCCGCAAGCTGGCGGTCGCGCTGAACGAGTCCGCCCCGCAGATCGAGCGGCTGATCGCGGCCAGCCGGGACATCTCCGGCACGCTGGCGGCCAAGGACGCCCAGCTGAAGAAGATCATCGAGCACAGCCAGGCGCTGCTGCGCATGCTGGTGCAGCGCCGCCAGGAACTGGCCACGGCCATCGGCGACGGCGGGCGCACGGTGCGCACGCTGTCCAACGTGATCGCCCGCCACCAGCGCGAGCTGAACACCCTGCTGGACGACCTGCACCTGCTGACCACCCGGATCTCCTCCAACACCGACGCCCTCAACACCGCGTTCGCGCTGCTCGGCCCCACCTTCAGCCAGGTGGCCAAGGTCAAGGGCAACGGCAACTGGGTGGAGGGCATGATGACCGGCCTGGGCCCGCTCCAGCCGCCCGGCCCCATCTCCACGCCCAAGAAGGGGGGCGACTGATGAGACGCTTCCTCACCGCGGCCGCGGCGGCGACCCTGGCCGTCTCGCTGGCCGCCGCGCTGGGCGGCTGCTCGGTGCTCGGCGGGGATAGCGGCCGCCGGGAGATGACCGTGCGCTTCACCAAGGCCCGCTCGTTCTACCCCGGCTCCAAGGTCAAGATCATGGGAGTGGACGTCGGCCGGGTCGACAGCGTCCGCAACCGCGGCGACCACATCGAGGTCCGCTTCCACGTCCGCTCCGACATCCCGCTGCCCAAGGGGGTGCGGGCCTCCATCGTCCCGCTGAACCTGGTCGGCGAGCGCAATCTGGTGCTGCACCCGGCCTGGAAGCCCGGCCAGCCCAAGGAGACCGGCAACGAGATCCCCATCGAGCGCACCAGCGTGCCGGTGGAGGTGGACGATGCGCTCGCCTCGTTCACCGAGCTGAGCGACGCCCTGGACCCCACCAAGGTCAACAAGGCCCTGGAAGGCACCGCCGAGTCCTTCGCCGGCAACGGCAAGACCTTCAACGCCACCTTGGAGCAGGCCGCCCGGCTGGTGGAGAACGTCGCCGGCCAGGATGAGGAGCTGCTGGAGGTGGCGCGCAACCTCAACCGGCTGGCCGGGGTGGTGCGCGGACGCGAAGAGGTCCTCGGCCAGATCATCAACGACTTCGGCACCGCCACCCGGGTGCTGGCGACCGAACGCGGCCAGCTGCAGGAGCTGGTGCGCGGGGTGCTCAAGCTCACCGAGCACGGCGATGAGCTGCTGAAGAAGTACAAGGGACAGCTGCCCTACGACCTGGCGGTGCTCACCCGGTTCGCGCTGCTGCTGCAGGGCCAAAGCGAGCGGGTGGCCCTGCTGATCAAGTCGCTGCCGGAGGTGGACGCGGCGTTGCTGGGCGGTTACAACCCCAAGTACAAGGCGCTGAACCTGCGTTTCGCCACGGACGTGTTCCTGCGCACCTGGCTGACGGGCCTGCTGGGCACCGATGAGGTGCCCTGTCCGCTGCCCCCGCCCAACTCCAACTGCCCCTGGGAGCAGGGAGGCGACTGATGCGACGGACGCTCATCCTCACCCTGGCGGCCGTCCTGCTGGCCACCGGCTGTTCGGTGCGCACCTTCGGAGCGCCCAAGGGCGGTCTCACGCTGGTCGCCGTCTTCGACGACGTCCAGCAGCTGACCGTCGGGCACAGCGTGCAGCTGTCGGACGTGAAGGTGGGCTCGGTCACCGACGTGAAACTGGTGTCGGGCTACAAGGCCGAGGTCACCATGTCCATCGTCGACGGGCACCGCATCCCGCAGGGCACCTCGGCGGAGATCAAGGTGACCTCGCTGCTGGGGGAGAACTTCGTGGAGCTGCGGCTGCCGCCCGGCCGGGACATGTCCACCGGCCCGTTCCTGCGAAGCGGCGACCGGATCACCCAGACCAGCACCCAGCCGTCCTTCGAACAGGTGGTGGGCCGGGCCGGGCCGCTGCTGGACGCGCTGGCCGGCGACGACCTGGCCGCCATCGTCGAGGCCGGGGCCACCGCCCTGGGCGGCAACGGCCCCAAGCTGAATGCCGCCGTCGCCAAATCCGCCAAGCTGCTGGATATGTTCGCCGACCAGCGGGCGGAGCTGACCACGGCGGTCGACGAGTTCGCCCGGCTGGGCCGCGCCCTGGCCAAGGGCTCTGACGCGCTGGGGCGGGCGCCGGAGGAGCTGGAGCGCACCACCCGGATGCTCAACCAGAACGCCGAGGAGATGCTGCGCGCCGTCGAGAAGCTGACCCGCACCGCCCGGCTGCTGGGCGATGAGGTCCTCGAAGGCCGGGTGCTGCGGCTGAAGAACCTCATCCGCCAGGTGGACCCGGTGCTCGACCAGCTGGCCGGTGACCGCAGGCGGCTGGGCGCCCTGGTGGACGGGATCGAGGTGTTCACCCGCGAGCTGCCGCTGGCCACCTACGACGGCCAGCTGCTGCTGTACCCGCTGCTGCGGTTCGTCCTGGACGACGGGACGATTCTGCCCAGCTCGGCCGGCGGCCGGGCCGCCCGCGGCGGCGTCCGGCGCACCAAAGCGGCCGACCCGGTGCCGCCCAAGGTCCGGGAGGCGATGCCCAACCTCGACGACATCTGGGAGCGGCCCCGATGAACAGCCGGATCCTGATCAACGTCGCGGCCTTCGCGGCCCTGGGCGTGGTCCTGGTGGTCTGGGCCTTCAGCAGTGTGGTGCGGTTCGACTTCATCGAACGGCCCTACCAGATCACCGTGGTGTTCGAGTCCTCGCCGGGGCTGCACCCCAACTTCGAGGTGGACTACCTGGGCACCCGGATCGGCAAGATCGACTCGGTCCGGCTGCGCGACGGCCAGGTGGTGGTGAAGCTGGACATCGACCGCAACGTGCGGATCCCGCGCGCGGTGACCGCCGCGGCGGCCCGCAAGTCGGCGGTCGGCGAGCCGGTGGTGGAGCTGACCCCCAAGCCGGGCCAGGCCGACGGCCCGCGGATGCCCACCGACGGCTCGGGGCTGATCCCGGTCACCGACACCTCCGTCCCGCCCAAGTACGGCGACCTGTTCGGCGCGGTCAACAAGACCCTCAAGGCGATCGACCCCGACTCGGCCGGCAGCCTGCTGCACGAGCTGGCGGTGGGCTGGGCCGGCCGGGAGGACTCGCTGCGGCAGATCATCACCGGAAGCGACCAGATCACCGCCACGTTCGCCCGGGACACCGAGCTGGTGGACCAGCTGACCGCGGACATGGGCCGGATCGCCGCCGTGCTGGCCGACAACCGCCGGCAGCTGGGCTCGGGGATCGACGATCTGGCGGCGCTGACCGCCGCGCTGCGGCAGGTGCGCGGGGAGATCGCCCGGCTGCGCGACCGCGGCCCGAACCTGCTGGCCACCGTCAACGGGCTGCTGGCCGAGACCGGCCCCGACATCAACTGCGCGGTGGACGCGCTGGCCGGCATGGACCTCACCAAGCACAACCCCGGCCTGTATGAGGACCTGCGGCAGACCCTGGTCATGGCCGGGCCGCTGGTGAACGTGCTCACCAACATCATCGGCGAGGACCAGGGCCAGAAGGTCCTCAACATCGTGTTCATGATGACCTTCAACGCCAAGGCGACGCTGGAGTACAAAAAGCCGCTGCCGCAGCCGACGGTCGCCGAGATCCCCACCTGCGCGGACGGCCGCCAGCCCGGAAAGGCCAAGCAGAAGGACTTCCAAGGCAAGGACCCCGGCGATACGCTGCCCCCCCATGACCCGTCCGCCCAGCAGCAGACCGCCGGCCGGCACCTGGCCCGCCCGGCTTCCGGCGCCGCGCCCGAGCCCGGCGGCCCGCCGATGTGGCTGGTGTATCTGCCGCCGCTGCTTGCGCTGCTGGTGCTGGCCAAGGTCATAGTGGGCTCGATCCCCGTGCTGTCCCGCCTGCGCCGACGCAGGTGACCCCCCAAGGAGCGCCGACATGACAGCCAAGACCAGCAAGGACGCAGCCGAGGACGCCGAGGGCGCCGCGGCGGAGGGCCGGCCCGACGCCGCGGCTAAGGCCCGTCCGGCGCGCAAGAAGGTCCGCCGGGTCCGGGTCATCGAGGTCATCGACGACGGTGAGGACGACGACCTGCGGGACGTGTTGGAGGTCCTCGACCGGCAGGAGGAGCCGGGCGAGGGCGCCGAGCGGGCGGATCGGGACGGGCGGGAGGCCGCCGAGACCGAAACCGACCGGACCGTTGAGGACAAGACCGAGGCCAAGACCGAGGCCGAGGCTGAGGACGGGAACGCCTCCCCGGCGGGGTCGGACACCGAGCCCGAGCAGGCCGGGTCCAAGACGAAGCCCTTGAAGAAACCGGCCAAGGTCAAGCCGAAGCCGGCCGAAGACGTCCCGGCCCGCAGGGCGTCGCTGTTCGGCCTGCCGGCCGTCCCGGCGGCCGTCGCGGTGGTGCTCATCGCCGCCCTGGCCACGCTGTCGATCGTGCTGTGGCGGTCCCAGCACGAGCTGTCGCAGCGGGAGGAGGCCCGCCGCGAGGTGATCAAGGTGGTCACCGACTACGGCAACGCGGTGCTCAGCTACGACCGCACCGACTTGAAGAACTCGGTGGAGCGGGCGCATTCCTTCCTGACCGGCGACGCCCTCACCAAGGCCCGGCAGATCGACATCGACCAGCTGCAAAAGAGCCTGGATGAGAGCCGTTTCTCGGTGACGTCCAAGACCAGCCAGGTCTATGTGGCCGGGGTCGACGACATGTTCGCCAGCGCCGTGCTGGTCTTCGACATCACCTTCCAGAGCACCAGCGGCACCCAGGAGGTCAAGCGCAACTATCTGAGCTTGAGCCTGGTCCGCCAGGACGGCACCTGGAAGATCAGCCAGCAAAAGCCCGCCGGCCGCGAGAGCGACGGCACCACCGACGTGACCGACCTGGAGGGCGGGCAGAACGCCGGCGGTTCCAAGGACACCGGCGGCAAGGAGGACAAGTCCAAGGACTGAGCAGCCGAGGAGAACTGCACCCGCCCGATGCAACTAAGGCAAGCCTCATCTGGATGGGGCTTGCCTTAGTCATTGGGCGATCCGGTGAGACGGCCGAACGGGCGCGCACCATGGGCTACGGGATCGCGGGCGGCGCGATCGCGATGGCGGGCGAGGGAGGCGCCGGTGCGGCCGGCGGCGCTGGGCGGCCGCGGGCTGTGACTTTGCCGCCTGGACGGCGGCGAAGCCCTGGGACTGTACGTGGGGTTCCCGCACCGGTCAGGGATCTCCCCGGCCCTCGCCGCCTCGTGGCCTCCGTCCCGGGTTGCGTGGCGGTAGGCGGAATTTGCGTGTCGCCCGAAGGATTTGACCGTGGAATCCCGGATGTTCGGCGTGCCGCGGAGCGGCGATCCTAAGGGCGGTCGCAAGGCTGCGTAGCGGGGAGCGCAGCCCCTGACCGGGCCCGTGGCCCGGCGCCGTGGGGGCAGGGGGATCCGCGCCGGGCCGCCGGGTTCACCCGGCCCCGGTTTCCCACGCCGCGGCCCGGCGGCCGCAGGCGCCGGTCAGCCCGTCCGGCTCGCCTTGGCCAGAGCCTGCTCGATGTCGTCCCACAGATCGTCCAGGTCCTCGATGCCCACGGCCAGCCGGACGGTGCCGGCGCCGATCCCGGCCTCGGCCAGCGCCCGCTCGTCCAGCCCCCGATGCGAGGTGCTGGCCGGATGCAGCACCAGCGTCTTGGTCCCGCCCAGCGAGGGGGCCATGCGCACCAGGCGCAGGCTCTCGGCGAACACCCGCCCGGCCTCCCGCCCGCCGGCCAGGTCGATCGACAGCACCCCGCCGAACCCGCCGTCCAGCAGCCGCCGGGCGACCCGGTGGTGGGGGTGCGACTCCAGGCCGGGGTAGTGCACCCGCTCCACCGCCGGATGCCCGGCCAGGCGCCGGGCCAGGCCGAGCGCGTTGTGGCAGTGCTGGGCCATCCGCAGCGGGAGCGTGGCCATTCCCCGCACCGACAGCCAGGCGGTCATCGGGTCGATGCCGGCGCCCAGCTCCAGGGAGTGGTGCCAGATGCGGCGGTAAAGGTCCGCGTCGGCGCAGACCACCACCCCGGCCAGCACGTCCGAGTGCCCGCCCAGGTACTTGGTGGCCGAGTGGATCACGATGTCGATGCCGTGTTCCAGGGGCCGGCACAGCACCGGGGTGGCGAAGGTGTTGTCCACCGCGGTCAGCACCCCCGCCTCCCGGGCGAGTGCGGCCAGCGCGGGCAGGTCCACCACCTCGGTGGTGGGGTTGGTGATCGTCTCCAGGTAGAGCAGCCGGGTGCGCGGACGCAGCGCGGCGCGCACCTGCCGCAGGTCGTCCCCGGAGACGTGGGTGACCTCCACGCCCCACCGTTCGGCCAGGTCGCGCAGCAGCGTGTAGGTGCCCCCGTACAGCGACCGCTGGGCGATCACATGGTCGCCCGAGCGCAGCAGCGACATCAGCACGGCGTTCACCGCCCCCATGCCCGAGCCGGTGGCCAGCGCCCCGGCGCCGCCCTCCAGGTCGTTGACGGCCTCCTCGAACATGCGGACGGTCGGGTTGCCCATCCGGCTGTAGTAGAAGGCGCGATGGCCGTCCTCATCGGCCCGGGCCGGCCCCTCGAAGGCCGCCGCCATCGCCTCGGCGTCCTCGAAGGAGAACAAATGCCCCTGGTAGATGGGGGTGGACAGCGGCAGGCTGCCGACCGGCCGGATCAGGGGCGGATGCGCCGCGCGGGTGCGCGGGTGAAGGTCGCGGTGAAGGTCGTCCATGCCTTCAGGGTGCGGACGCCCCGGCGGCGGCGACAGATCCAATCGCCGTTATTGGCCCGCTCGGCCCCGCGGATTCTCACAGGTAGAACCCGGTGGCCGGGCCGGAGGCCTCGGCGGCGGGGGCCGGCTGCTCGCCCTTGCGCAGCGCCGCCAGCTCGGCCAGCGTGGCGCCCTCGGGGCCGATCAGCGACGGGTCGGCGTCCTGGCCCAGCCAGCGCAGGGCCTCGTCCCGGGTCAGCGGGCCCACCTCGATCTGCGCCAGGCAGCGGCCGGGGCGGATCACCGCCGGGTGCAGCCGGGTCAGGTCCTCGTTGGTGGTGATGGCCACCAGCACGTCCCGGCCCTGCCCGAGCATCCCGTCGGTCAAGTTGAGCAGCCGCGACAGGCCCTGGCCGGTGGACTGCTTGGCCTCTCCGCGGATCAGCTCGTCGCAGTCCTCCAGGATCAGCAGCCGCCAGCGCCGCTTGCCGCCGTCGTCATCGGCGCCGACCGCCACCTGCATCAGGTAGCCGGGGTCGCTGAAGAGCACCTCCGGGTCCAGCACGCAGTCGGCCTGGCACCAGTCCACCCAGGCGCGGGCCAGCGCCCGCAGCGCGGTGGTCTTGCCGGTGCCGGGCGGGCCGTGCAGCAACAGCAGCCGCCCGGACACCTGGGACGGGTTCAGCCGCATCACCCGGTCGAGGGCCTCGGCGACGGGGGCGGTGTAGTTGCCGCGGATGTCCGCCCAGGTGTCGGCGGAGATGATCCGCTCGCGGCGGCTGGGGCCGTGCCTGGCCATGTGCCAAAAGCCCATCTCCACCTGGGTCTCGTCGGGGGACGGCGGCTCGGTGGCGTCCCGGACCGTCTCGGCCAGCACCGCCTCGGCCAGCTCCCGGCTGACCGCCGAGACCGCCACGTAGGCGTTGCCGCTGTCCCACCGGTTGACCAGGAGCGTCCAGCCGTCGCCCGCGGCCAGCACCGAGTGCTTGTCGTCCTCGCTGGCGGTGCGCAGCACCCGGCCGCCTTCCGGGCACAGCGGGGCGTCGGCCTTCACATGCTCCAGCCGGGTCGACTTGGACCAGGGCTGCTCGCCGGTGGCGAAGGGGCGCAGCGACAGCACGTCCAGCACGTCGGCGGGGGAATTGTTGTCGCTGAGGTTGAAGACGACCGACATCGCCAGGTCGGGCTCGCTTGCGGAGACTTCGACCAGGTGCAGTATCTCCTGCGGCCTTTCCTGCGACATCGACATGCCTCCGATGATCGGGCGTCCAGGGCGGAACGTCCACCGAATTACGCCGCACGAGCTTTATCGGGGCTATCGAACCACCTGGGAATCTTCGTGGTTAATCTGGCGAAATATGCACGAAAAGGTTGATTTGTCGGGTAGGTGAAGACGAGGCCGGACGGGCGACCTCCGTCATGAGAGCAACCTATGCGGAGAAGACCGCGCGGGAAACGTGCGCGCGGTCACAGCCGCCTTCCGTCAGGGGAGCTTCCAGTCGATGGGCTGCCCGCCCTGCTCTTCCAGCAGCCGGTTGGCGCGGCTGAACGGACGGGAACCGAAAAAGCCCCGGTCGGCCGACATCGGGCTGGGATGCGCCGATTCGATGCACGGGACGCCGCCCAGCAGCGGCTTGAGGCTGCGGGCGTCCCGGCCCCACAAGATCGCCACCAGCGGGCCGCCGCGCGCCGCCAGCGCCCGGATCGCCTGCTCGGTGACCTCCTCCCAGCCCTTGCCGCGGTGCGAGGCGGGCTTGTACGGCTGCACCGTCAGCACCCTGTTGAGCAGCAGCACGCCCTGCTGCGCCCACGGCGTCAGATCGCCGGTGCTCGGCTCGGGGTGGCCCAGGTCGGCGGTGTACTCGGTGAAGATGTTGATCAGGCTGGGCGGCAGCGGACGCACATGCGGCGCCACCGAGAAGCTCAGCCCCACCGGGTGCCCCGGGGTGGGGTAGGGGTCCTGCCCCACGATCAGCACCCGCACATCGGCGAACGGCTGCTGGAAGGCCCGCAGGATGTGCTCCCCGGCCGGCAGATAGCGCCGCCCGGCGGCCACTTCGGCGCGCAGGAAGTTCCCCATCGCCGCGATGCGGTCGGCCACCGGCTCCAGGGCGCGCGCCCAGCCGGCCTCGACGATCTCCGAGAGCGGTCGTGCCGTCATGTCCGGTAACCCTAGTGCCGCGATCATGGTGCCGCAGCCCGATCGTCGCGGCTGCCGGGAACGCCCGGCGGTGAACCGAATGGCCCGGATCGTCTCAGGCGGGCGCCCGCCGGGTTCTCCCGGAGCGGTGTTCCGGAGGCCGCCATCGGCGTCGCCGCGCCATCTTTTGTTACTCTGTGCATTTGAATAACTACGTTAAGTTCGAGTTACTTCCTTCCCGCCTTCATTGACCTACCGCCCGGTACCGCATAGCTCAGGAGACAGGCCAGGCACCTGAGGACTGTGGGGATCGAGGATGCGCCAGCTGACGGCGGTGGACGCCAACTTCCTGAACGTCGAGACCGGCACCACGCACGCCCATATCGCCGGCCTGGGGATCCTCGACCCGGTCGCCTGCCCCGGCGGCCGGCTCACCGCCGAGGACCTCATCGAGGTGATCCGCGAACGCGCCCACCTGGCCCCCCGGCCGCTGCGGATGCGGCTGGCCGCGGTGCCGCTGGGCATCGACCGGCCCTACTGGGAGGACGACCCGGACTTCGACCCGGCCCGCCACGTCTTCGAGGTCGGGCTGCCCGCCCCGGGCAACGCCGCCCAGCTCGCCGAGGTCGTGGCGATGCTGCACGAACGGCCGCTGGACCGCGCCCGGCCGCTGTGGGAGGCGGTGGTCATCCAGGGCCTGGAGGGCGGCCGCACCGCCGTCTACATCAAGGTCCACCACGCCGCGGTGGACGGGGTCCTGGCCACCGAGACCCTGGCCGCCCTGCTGGACCTGTCCCCGCAGCCGCGCGAGCTGCCCCCCGACGACACCGTGCCGCAGCAGGCGCCGGCCCTGGCCGAACGGGTGCGCACCGGGCTGCTGCGCGCGCTCGCCCACCCGGTGCGCGGCGCCCGCATGCTGGCCCGCACCGCCCCCTACCTGGATGAGATCCCCGGCCTTGCGCAACTGCCGGGAGTGCAGCCGCTGGCCCGGGCGATCCAGGGGGCGCTCGGCCGCGACGGCGTCGTGCCGCTGCCCCGCACCGTCGCCCCGCCCACCCCGTTCAACGGGACGATCAGCGCCCGCCGGGCGGTGGCCTTCGGCGAGCTGCCGCTGGCGGAGATCCGGCGCATCCGCCGGGAGCTGGGCGGCAGCGTCAACGACGTGGTGATGGCGCTGGTGGCCACGGCGCTGCACCGCTGGCTGGACAAGCGCGGCGAGCTGCCCGACCGGCCGCTGGTGGCGGCGGTGCCGGTGTCGCTGCGCCGCGGCCGGGACGGCGATGCGGCGGGCGGCAACCGGATGTCGGCGATGGTGACGCCGCTGGCCACCCATCTGGCCGACCCGGCCGAGCGCTTCGCCGCGATCCGCGGCGACCTGGCGGCGGCCAAACGGCGCTTCGCCCGCTCCTCGGGCGCCTGGCTGGAGGGGCTGAGCGAACTGGTGCCCGCCCCGCTGGCCGGCCCGCTGCTGCGGCTGGCCCTGCAGGCCCGGCCGGGCGAGTACCTGCGCCCGGTCAATCTGCTGGTCTCCAACGTGCCCGGCCCGGACTTCCCGCTGTACCTGCGCGGCGCCCGGGTGCTCGGCTACTTCCCGATCTCGGTGGTCAGCGACCTGACCGGCGGGCTGAACATCACCGTGCTGTCCTATGACGGCAAGCTCGACGTCGGCATCGTGACCTGCCGCCAGATGATCCCCGACCCCTGGGAGATCATGGACCACCTCGACGACGCCCTGGGGGAGCTGAGGGGCCTCATCGACGGCTGAGCAGCAGGTCCCGGTGGCGCCGCGCCAGCTCCAGCGCGGCCGCCCCGGCCGGCTGCATCGGCCGCGGCGCCGGCCCCTCCAGCGGCGCCATGGCGACCCGTCCTTCGGCGTTGACCCGCACCAGCCCGCCGAACAGCTCCCCGAAGGCCGCATCGTCGATGACGGCCGCCGTCAGCACGTCCACGGCCAGCGACAGCGGATCGACACCGATCCCCAGGCAGTGGACCCGCACCGCCCCCGCCGCACGCGCCTGTTCCAGCCGCCGGTAAAAGGGCCACTCCCGGTAGGAGAACCCGGGCCGGTACTCTTCGTCCGCCCCCAGGAACTCCTCGGCGAACTCCCGCGCCATGCACCGCCACAGATCCAGGTCCTCGCGGGGGTCTTCGGTGACGGGCTGGAACACGCCCACCGGCATCACCTGGTAGAGCCCGCCGGCATGGGCGACCTTCGCCGGGTCCCGCCGGTGCAGCACCACGTCCCGCGCCCGCCGCCGGATCGTCACGGTCGTGACCGCCGGCACCGCCGTCCGCCGCGCCAGGTCGCACGGGTCCCCCACCAGCGTCCGCAGCGGCAGCCCCGCCACGCGGGCCGCCAGCTCGTGCGCGACCGCCTCCCCGACGTCCACCCCGTCGAAGTACCGCGCCCCCGACAGCCGCAACACCGCCCCGGACCCGCCGCGGCCGGCCAGATCGGCCTCCAGCAGCCGGTAGACGGGACGGTTCTCGAACACGGCCGGAGCCGCCAGCGCCCCCATGGCCTGGCTGTAGGCGCGGTACCCGGGGGGCAGGGGAGCCTGCGCGCCCGTCACCACGGGCGGCTCGGGCGTCTCCTCCCACACCAGCTCGACGCGCTCCAGGGGGAGCGGAACGTCCGGTATCCACTCCGGCCGGCACAGCAGCGAGGTCGAGCCGACCCGGTGCGCCCCCCGGTAGAGCCGGGCGGCCTCCTCGCCGAGCTCGGCGCGCCGCCGGTTGAGCCGTTCCCGCTCGGTGCGCCACCGCGACTCCTCAGCGGTCGGCATCGCCACCCCCGCAACCCGTGCCGGGCCCGGCCACCCGGCGGCTCATGTGCGACGCACCCCCTCCGCTCCGCCCCCTTGGACGGATGCCCCGCGGACGGGGCGTGAATGCCGGGTACGGCCCCGGCCTGTTCTTTCGTCCATCCTCCAACGATGGATCAACACCTTGCCGCGGCCCCCGGAAACGGGGCCTCGGCGTGCCTTCCCGGACCACCGCGCCTGACCGCCTCTGACTCGGAGAAAGAAACACCGGCAGTGCCCCATGCCGCGCCGCCCCCGCCCGCGGGAACGGCGCATCGAAGGGAGCACCCCTCAAGAACGCGGCACGGCAGGGCCGCGCCGCCTGCTCAGCAACGGCAGCGCCACCGTGGTCAGGCCGCCGATCGCCCACACGAGCAGGCCCGCGCTCTGCTGGTCCTGCTCGGGCGGAGGGGCCCACACCAGGGCGAGCGCCGTGTACCAGTCCTCGGCGAACACGGTCGCCGCCGTCAAGAACGCATACCCGAAGGACAGGTGGAAGAAGGCCAGGGCGAGCGGCAGCCACCGCGCGCCGCCGATGACGGCCCGCACGAAGAACACCCCGGTCAGCAGGAACACCGCCATGGCGAGCGAATGCAGTGAACGGTTGCGCAGCGACGCCTCGAACAGCGGGGTGGTGTAAAAGCCGTACAGGGTGAGCACCACCAGCGCCAGCGCCACCGGAGGGTGCCCCGCCCACCGCACCGCCCGGCTGTCCAGCAGGGCCGCCAGCAGGTCACGGGGGGAGCGGCCCACCGCCCCGGACGCCGGCCGCAGCGCCGTCAAGGCCAGCTCGGCCGGGGCGGCCAGCAGCAGCGGCACCGGCGCCACCAGCGTCAGCGCCAGGTGCTGGGCCACATGCCCGCTGAACAGGGCCGGGCTGTAGCGGGCGAGCCCGCCGCACGTGGCCGCCAGCACGATCAGCAGCCCGCCGTACCAGGCCAGCGTCCGCCGCAACGGCCAGCCGGTCCCGGTCCGCCGCAGCCGCAGCACCCCGAGCGGGTACAGCACCGCCCCCGCTGCGACCAGCGTGAGGAACATCGGGTCGGGTAGCCGGCCGAACGCATAGGCCGCCGCGCTCGGCGGCCCTGGAGGCGTGAAACCCAGCAGCACCCCGGCCGGGTTGGTCGGCCCGGTGTCCTCGGCCGGCGGCGGCGTCCACGACAGGCCCGTGGCCAGCGCCATCGCCGCGGCCATCACCACCACCTCGACCGAGGCCAGCCGGAGGAAGACCCACCGCTCCCGGCGGGCGCGCAACGCCGGGATGCTCACCCGGCGGTGCAGCCACCCCAGCCAGCCCAGGCAGCCCAGCAGCGCCGCCTTGGCCACCACCAGCAGCCCGTAGCGGGTGCCGAGCACCGCCTCGGCCCCGCCCACCTGAACCCAGGCGCTGACCAGCCCGCTGACCGTCACGGCCGCGAAACAAAGACCCGCCACCGCGCTGTAACGCGGGACGATCACCGCGAGCAGCCGCGCGGCGGGCCGGGCCAGCGCCACCAGCGCCACCAGCCCGCCCACCCACACCGCGGCGGCCACCACGTGCACGGCCATCGCGAACGTGGCCAGCGCGTGATCGTCGGAAGAGGCCGGATGCCCGGTGACCGCCTGCGGCAGCAGCCCGGCCAGCGCCACCAGCAGCAACGCCCCCGCCCCGGCGGCACTGCGGACCTGTCCGGCCGCCGCGGCCAGCGTCACGGCCACCGCCGCCACCACCGCCAGCGCCCGCCCCCGCACCAGGTCGGTCAGAAAACTCAGCAGCTCGCCGTCGGTGACCTGCCAGACCGGTTTGCCCAGCAGGTAGGACGTCCCCAGCGCCACGCTGACCAGCGCCGCCGCCGCCCAGATCGCCGCGCTCACCCGCGCCAGGCGCAGGCAGCGCAGCCCCGGCGGCGGCAGCCGCCCGTCCGGCCCGGCCAGCAGCACCGCCCCGGCCAGCAGCAGCCCCACCGTGACCGTCCCGGCCCCGGTCACCGCCAGTTCGGCGACGGGCAGCCCGCCCCGGGTCAGCCCGCCCGAGCCTTCCAGCCACGGCACGGTGGTGGTCAGCGCGCCCCCGAAATACAGCGCGGCGGCCAGCGCGCACAGCGCCGCCGCCGCGGCGAGCACCCCCAGGTGCAGCAGCCCTCGCGATCCGGGCGTCCCCTCAGGTTCCGGCGGCGTGGCCTCCTCGCCCGGTGGGGGAGCGGCACCGCCGGCCGTGCGCACGGCCGCGTCGCCCGTCGCGCCGCCCGATGGGGGAAGGCCCCGCACGCTCCACCTCCCGGCTGCGTGATCGCGATCGTCCGCAGGTGGTACGCGCGCCGGCGCCGGGAGGGTTCGAGGCCGTGCGGGGCGCCGCCGGGAAGAGGACCTAGAAGTTGATCATGTGCCCGGCCAGGCCGTGCACGGCCTCCTTGACCGCCTCGCTCAGGGTCGGGTGGGCGTGGATGTTGCGGGCCACCTCGTGCACGGTCAGGTCCCACTGCTGGGCCAGCGTCAGCTCCGGCAGCAGCTCGGTGACGTCCGGGCCGATCATGTGGCCGCCCAGCAGCTCGCCGTACTTGGCGTCGGCGATCAGCTTGACGAACCCGTTGGGGTCGCCCAGGCCGTGGGACTTGCCGTTGGCGGTGAAGGGGAACTTGGCGACCTTGACGTCGTAGCCCTCGGCGCGGGCCTGCGCCTCGGTCAGCCCGAAGCTGGCGATCTGCGGCTGGCAGTAGGTGGCCCGCGGCACCATCCGGTAGTCGATCTCCATGGTCTCGGCGCCGGCGATGGTCTCGGCCGCCACGATGCCCATCGCCTCGGCGGTGTGCGCCAGCATCAGCTTGGCGGTCACGTCCCCGATCGCGAAGATGTGCGGCACGCTGGTGCGGCAGCGGGCGTCGACGTCGATGGCGCCGCGGTCGGTGAGGCGGACCCCGGTCTTCTCCAGCCCGTAGCCCTCCACGTTGGGGGCGAAGCCGATGGCCTGCAGGACCTTGTCGGCCTCCAGGGTCTTGGGCTGCCCGTCGGAGCCGGTGACGGTGACCTTGACCTTCTCCCCGGAGTCGTCGATGGCCTCCACCCGGGTGGAGGTCAGCACGTCGATGCCGAGCTTGCGGTAGCGGCGCGCCAGCTCCTTGGAGACCTCCTCGTCCTCGCCCGGCACCATGCGGTCCAGGAACTCCACGATGGTGACCTTGGTGCCGTAGTTGTGCAGCACGTAGCCGAACTCCACGCCGATCGCCCCGGCCCCGGCGATGACGATGCTCTCCGGCAGCTCCTCGGCGAGGATCTGCTCCTCATAGGTCACCACGCGTTCTGAAAGCGAGGTGCCCGGCAGCAGCCTGGGGTGCGCCCCGGTGGCGATGATGCAGTGGTCGAAGGTGACGGTCTGGGCCTGGCCGCCGTCGGTCGGCGTCACCTGCAGGGTGTGCGGGTCGGTGAAGACGCCGCGCCCGTGGAACTCGGTGATGCCGTTCTTCTTCATCAGGTAGTGGACGCCCTTGACCCGGCCGTCGGCCACCTGGCGGCTGCGCTGCACCGCGGCGGCGAAGTCGAAGCGGACCTGCCCGTCGACCTCGATGCCGAACAGCTTGCGCTCGTTGTTGAACAGGTAGGCCAGCTCGGCGTTGCGCAGCAGGGCCTTGGAGGGGATGCAGCCCACGTTCAGGCATACCCCGCCCCAGTAGCGCTCCTCAACGATCCCCGTCCGCAGCCCCAGCTGAGCGGCACGGATCGCAGCGACATATCCACCCGGGCCCGCGCCCAGGACCACGACGTCAAAGTGAGTGCTCATTCTTCGGACCATATTCGCCTCGGGCGGCAGCCGCATCCCGACCGCAAAGTCCGGGCGGATCGGGTGGGTCACACGCGCAGCTCCAGGGTGCAGCACTTGGGGCCGCCGCCGGCCTTGCGCAGCTCCGACAGGTCCACCGGGACGGGTTCGAAGCCGCGGCGGCGCAGTTGCGCGATCAGCCCGGTGGCCTCGGCGTTGATCACCACGTGGCGGCCGTCGCAGACGGCGTTGAGGCCCAGCACCGCCGCGTCCGCCTCCTCGGCCACCAGCGCGTCCGGGAACAGGCGCTGCAGCACCGCGCGGCTGCCGGGGGAGAAGGCGCCCGGGTAGTAGGCGATGTTGTCGTCGCCGAGCGGGAACAGCGCCGTGTCCAGGTGGTAGAAGCGCGGGTCCACCAGGCGCAGCGTGACCACCGGGCGGCCCAGGTGCTCTTGGGCCTCGGTGTGGGCGGCCTGCTCGGTGCGAAAGCCGGTGCCCGCCAGGATGAGCCCGTCCAGCACGGCGAAGTCGCCTTCGCCTTCGTTGACGTGCGCCGGTTCCAGGATCTCGGTGAAGCCGTTGCGCCGGAACCACTCCAGGTAGGCGGGGCCTTCCGGGCGCCGCTGCGGGTGGCGGAAGCGCGCCCCGTAGACGCGGCCGTCCACCACCAGCCCGCCGTTGGCGGCGAACACCATGTCGGGCAGGCCCTCGACCGGTTCGATCAGCTCCACCTGGTGGCCGAGCTCCAGGTAGGCCTCGTGCAGCCGCTCCCACTGGGCGAGCGCCCGGGCCCGGTCGGCGCCGGACGCCGGGTCCATCCAGGGGTTGATCGCGTAGGTGACGGCGAAGTGCTCGGGAGGGCACATCAGGAAGCGGCGGGGCCGTGCCGTCCGCTTCTGCACGGCGGAGGCCAGGGGTGTGGGCTCCGTTACCGGCGATACGGTCATGCAGGCTCCCACTCTCGGCTATAGAGGTTACGAAACGAAAGCCTATGCAGGCCCCTACCGGCCTCCAAGATGATGTTCTTGCACGTTGATGGTGGTTTGTTGCGTGTTCTTCCGGTATCGCACGGGATTCGTTGCACACTCCGAGCGATGGGATGTTCGTCACATATGTCCCTCTGAGGGGGCGTTTGTGCTGGTTGATACCGTCCGTGCGGCAGAGGCACCGGAGGCGTGACATACGGTCGACAACGGAAGTGTCGGATCGGTTAGAAGGGAGCAGGGCGTGAGGATTCCCAAGCCCGTCAACGCCGTCTGGGACTGGGCCGAAGAGCACGGTCGCTTGATGGCGATGCTCGTCCTGCTGCCGGTGCTGACGATCGGGGCGCTGTGGGCGCCCTCCCTCGCCGCGTTCGCCATCGGCGTCACCGTGGGCGTCATGGTGACCTACACCCGGCTGAGCAGGCGGATCACCCGGCTGCGCGCCGAGGTGGACGAGCTGCTGCGCGACAACGGCCGGCTCCGCCACCGCAACACCATGCTGGAGAGCGGGATCGTCCGGGAGGAGACCGTGGTCACCCAGAAGCTGCTGACCATCCCCGGACTGGACGGCGCCGAGACCCGGGAGCAGCGGCGCTCGGCCTGACCGCCCCGGGGTGAGGACGGGCGGGCCCCGGGTACCGCGCTACGGTGGGCACGAGTTGATCAAGGGGGGATCGATGGCGGCCAAACGCATCGTGGTCGGCGTGGACGGCTCTGAGGAGTCCAAGCGGGCGCTGCGCTGGGCGGCGCGGCAGGCGCAGCTGGTCGGCGCCGAACTGGAGCTCATCACCGCCTGGGACATCCCGGTCACCTTCGGCGTGCCGGTCTACGCCGACGACGTCGACCTGGCGGACGCGGCGCGGCAGGTGCTGCAGGAGACCGTGGCGGAGGTGCTCGGCGAGCGGCCGGCGGTCCCGGTCAGGCCGACGGTGGTGCAGGGCCAGCCCGCCCGGGCGCTGGTGGAGGCCTCCAAGGACGCCGAACTGCTGGTGGTGGGCAGCCGGGGCCGCGGCGGCATCGTCGGCGCCCTGCTCGGCTCCACCAGCGACTACTGCATCCGCCACGCCAAGTGCCCCATCGTGGTCCTGCACGGGGACCGGGACGCATGACCCCGCCCATGCCGGGCCGCCGCCGGGCGGTCCCGGCATGGGAGGCGGCCGCTCAGCGGGCCGCCGGAGTGCCCAGCCGCTGGTGCATGGCGTGCTGGACCAGCGTGATCAGCACCTCCTTGGAGGAGGAGCGGTCCCGGGCGTCGCACGTCATGATCGGCACCGAGGGCGCCAGGCTGAGCGCCATGCGCACCTCCTCCAGCTCGTAGCGGCGGGCGCCGTCGAAGCAGTTGACCGCCACGATGAACGGGGTGCCGCGCCGCTCGAAGTAGTCCACCGACGGGAAGCAGTCGGTGATCCTGCGGGTGTCGGCCAGCACCACCGCGCCCAGGGCGCCCAGCGCCAGGTCGTCCCACATGAACCAAAAACGCTCCTGCCCGGGGGTGCCGAACAGGTAGAGCACCAGGTCCTTGCGCAGGGTGATGCGGCCGAAGTCCATCGCCACCGTGGTGGTGGCCTTGTTCTCCACCCCGGACAGGTCGTCGACCCCGGTGCTGCGGTCGGTGAGGATCTCCTCGGTGCGCAGCGGCACGGTCTCCGAGACCGAGCCGACCATGGTGGTCTTGCCCGCTCCGAAGCCCCCGGCGATCAGGATCTTGACGGCCGTGGGCAGGCGGCGGGCCCGGTCAGATCGCGCGGAGTCCATCGATCACCGCCTCGTAGATGTCCGCGTCGGTGATGGCGGTCTCCGGCGCCGGTTCCTGGATCAGCACATGACCTCGTTCCAACAGGTCGCCCAGCAGGACCCGGACGGCGGCGCCCGGCAGGTTCAGCCGTCCGGCCAGCTCGGCGACCGACATCGCGATGCGGCACAGCCGCAGGATGGACAGGTGCTCGGGGCCGAGCCCGGCATCGGCCTCAGGCGGCGGGCCGACCGTCACCACCTGCGAGATGAGGTCGAACCGGCCGTGGGCCGGGCGGGTGCGGCCGCTGGTCAGCACATAGGGGCGCACGAAATGCTCGCCGTCGGGCGGCTGCTGCCCCTCCCACGGCGGCGTGGACGATGGCATCAGCTCTTGGCCGCCGCCGAGCGGGCCGGGGTGCTCAGGTGCCGGCCGACGCTGGTGACCAGCATCGCCATCTCGTAGGCCACCAGGCCCACGTCGGCGTCCTCGGTGGTCAGCACCGCCAGGCAGGCGCCCTGGCCGGCCACCGACACCAGCAGGAAGCCGGAGTTCATCTCCACGATGGTCTGCCGCACCGAGCCGCCGCCGAAGCGCTCGCCGGCGCCGCGGGCCAGGCTCTGGATGCCCGCCGCCACCGCCGACAGGTGCTCGGCGTCGTCCTTGCTGAAGGCGCTGTCGGCGGCCATCAGCAGCCCGTCGGCCGACAACACCACCGCATGGCGGGCGTCCGCCACTCGTTTGACCAGGTCGTCCAGCAACCACGCCAGGTCGGTGGAGGAACCTGTCTGCGGCATCACTAGCCCTCCTTCTCGTCGCTTGTCGCCGGCGCGGCTTGGGGTCCACGTCGTCGCGGCGCTCGTCCGCCGGCGGCCGGGGCGCCCGGAACCTGCTCGCCGAGGACTTCAGCCGCGGCGGAGCGCCCGCGTCGGGTGCTCGCCTGGAACGCTCCGATGATCTTACGGTTTTCCTCCGGGGATCGCCCCTTCGCCCCGGTATTCCGCGCTGGTGCTCTCGTGGGCGATTGCGGCGCCGCCGGCGCCCGCAGGGGAGGTCCTCCCGGGTGCGGGCGATGAGGGCTCGGGCATCGGCGTCTCCGGGGGAAGGGCGGTGCCGGGCCGGTGGCCTTGGGGCGTGCCGCCGGGGCACCGGCCGTCTTGCGGCGGGGACGCGGTCGCCTGAGCGCGTTGCGCCGCCTGAAAGCGCGCACCAGGGTGGTGCGGGGTTTATGGGGATGCGTTCTTTGCGCGTGAGGACACCGGCAGGGTGGTCCCGTACGTGTTACTCCGGGACCCTACCAACGGCGCGAAAGCCCCTTCAAGGCACAATCGGAAAAGCGTGAATTATCCTGATTTACGATGTCTCCCCGGTGTGCCGGAATTAACTTTACGGAAATCTTTCTCTTGATTGTCAGGAGGGGCGCCGGGGAGGCGGCACGGCCCCGTCCGGGCAGGTGAGGTGCAGCGCCGCCAAGATGGCGGCTTGAACGATCCGGAAAGGCGTGTACAGATCTTTGTCATGCCACAGCGGCGGAAGCGGCGGCATCGCCGTGCCGCCGGCGGTGACGGTGCGCAGGTACTCCCCGCCGCGGTGGGCCGCCGCCAGCACGCGGCCATCGGCGTCCCGCCGCGTCAGCAGCAGGATTTGCACCGCGTAGGCGGTCTCCTCGGCGGTGCCCTCCCACAGCCCCCACGAACCGTCCGGACGCTGGGTCTGCAGCACCCACTCCACGGCCCGGTCCACCGCGGGCGCCGCCTGCGGGCCGCCGAACTCGGCGAGGGCGGGGGCGCTGCAGACGGTGCCGTAGTAGGGCGAAGAGTGCCAGCGGTCGCTCCAGCTCCCGTCGTCCTGCTGCTGCTCCTGCAGCCAGGAGACGACTTTGCGGACGGTGGCCGCATGGCGTTCGGAGCGCTCGGCGGGCGCGGCCTCGCGCAGATGGACGCCGAAGGCCTCCAGAACGTGGGAGTTGGTGCCGACCGACCGGCCGTTCTCACCCTGCCAGGTGCAAAAGTGCGTGTCGGTCTCGTACCGCCACAGCAGGTCCGGCCGCTGCAGCCGGCCCAGCAGCGCCAGCGCGTACATCGTGCCGGAGGAGGTGTCGGCGTCCGAGGGCAGCCCGGCGCCGCCGCCCGTGCCGGCCGGACCCAGTGACGCCTGCAGGAAGTCGGGCAGCTGCGGCGGCGCCGCCAGCGGAACGCCCGAGCGGATCAGCCAGCTGGTCATCCAGGCCCGCTCGAAGACCGTGATGGGGAGCACCGAGGGGACCGGGCCGCCGTGCGGCGCGGCGGCCGACTCCAGGAAGCGGCGGGCGGGCTCGTGGTCCGCCGGCTCCCGGTCGCCGAGCCAGGCGGCGGTGGCCGCGGGGGAGGCCCCGACCGTGCCGATCGGCTCGGGCCGCACCGTCGCGGCGCCGCGGGCGGCCTCGCCGCCCAGCTCCAGCGCGTGCAGCAGCTTCTGCGGCAGCGCCTGGCCCCGCCGCAGCAGCTCGCGCACCAGCGCGGCGGTCTTGGGGGCCATCTGCGGGCTGGGGCGCAGCCGGGGGCCGTCGCGCCAGGGCTCCAGCGCGTCCAGATGGCCGTTGATCAGCTCGATCAGCATCGGGGCCAGATGCTCGACGGCCGGCATGTCCGGCAGCGGGAAGGAGCGCTCGCCGTCCAGCAGCGGCAGCAGCGCCCGCAGCCCGCGGTCGGCGGCGGCGGTCAGCTCCCGGCGGGTGACGCCGGGGACCGGCCGCTCGGGCGTGCGCAGCACGGCCAGCAGCGCCTCGGTGGCGCTCAGCGTCGGGACCACCCGGTAGCCGGGGATCGCCGAGACCCAGCCGCCGTCCGCCCGCTGGGTCCGCAGCAGGAAGCGCACCCGTTCGGCGTGCCCGGTCAGCCAGGGGGCGAGCGTCACCAGCCGGGCGGTCTCGTACACCGACGGGGACATCCCTCCCAGCGGGTCGGCGAGCGACTCGTCGATCAGCCGCCGGGCGGCCGCGGAGAGCTGAGAGGAGGAGAGAAGACGGGGGGAGCGGGTCGTGCGTTCGGCCGTACCGTCGATGGTCACCTGTGCCGTCCCTCGCAATTCTGCGTGCCGGAACCGGGCCGATCGTCGGCATCACAGGCCGCTGCCAGACGGATCGCCGGGCTACTCCGCACCTTCGTTGCAAATCTGACAAACGGATCTTGTGTGGAAGTATCACATGATCAATTCCGTCAGGGCAAGATCTTGACGCGAAGGTGAACCCTCCCTGTCGAGCGGCCGGCCCCCCTACCGGAAGAGAGGTGTTTCGTCAAGGTGATCTTGTTGGCTTGTGGGCTTCGTGTGATACTTCGTAGCGTTTTGTAGGAGATCTCCGTCGTTTGTGTGCAAATCCCCGTGAAGGGACGGTCATGTCGACAACCCTCGGCGCGCACTCGGCTGCTTCGACCGCCTCGCTGGAGAGAGTGCCGCTGCGGCGGCTGATCTCGCTGTACCGGCAGGGCGGCGCGCTGCACGCTCTGGAATCGATCGGGCGCATGGCGGAGGGGGCGATCGCCCGGATCGATCTGGGACTGTTCCGGCCCTATCTGATCACCGACCCCGCCCACGTCCAGCATGTGCTGCGCGACCGGGCCGACAACTACCAGCGCGGCGTGGTGATGTGGAAGCCGGTCAGCCGGCTGGTCGGCAACGGCATCTCCAGTGAAGGCCCTCTGTGGCGGTCCAGCCGCCAGGTGCTGGCCAGGGTCTTCTCCGCGCAGTACATCAGTCACTTCACCGAGCGGATGGCCGAGGCCATCAACGCGGCCGCCGACGACTTGCTGGCCCGTGCCGCCGATCAGCCGGTGGACGTGCGCCGGGAGATGAACCGGCTCATGCACCGCGCGATCAGCCTGGTGTTCTTCGACGACCGGCTGTCGGTGGCGGAGATCGACCGGCTGGGTGCGGCGGTCTCGGCCGCCTCGAGCTCGTTCATGTGGCGGATGGCCATGCCGTTCGTGCCCAACGCGGTGCCGATGCCCGGTGACCGGACCTTCCGCCGCGCCACCCGCACGGTGGACGAGATCCTCCGGCCGCTGGTCGCCGAGGGCCGCAAGCGCCCGCCCGGCGGCCATGACGTGGTCTCGAAACTGATCGAGGCGCGCGAGGAAGACGGCACGCCCTTCTCCGACCAGCGCATCCGCGACGATGTGGTGGCCTTGTTCGTCTCCGGCACCGAATCCACCGCCGACGGGCTGACCTGGCTGTGGGTGGCGCTGCACCGGTATCCCGAGATCGCCGAGCGGGTCTATGCGGAGATCCGGAGCGAGGTGGGCGACGGCCCCGCCCGGCCCGAGCACATTCGGCGGCTTCCCTACACCCAGATGTTCCTGCAGGAAGTGCTGCGCATGCACGCGGTCGGGTGGGCGGTGCCGCGGGTCGCCGTGGACGACGACGTGATCGCCGGAGTCCCGATCAAGAAGGGCGCCACCGTGGTGCTCAGCCCCTACCTCACCCACCGGGACCGGCGGATCTGGGAGCGGCCGGAGGAGTTCGACCCGGAGCGGTTCACCCCCGAGCGGATCAAGGCGCGCATCCAGCGGCATGGCCGGTTCGCCTACTTCCCCTTCGGCGGGGGCGACCACGTCTGCCTGGGCGAGCAGCTGTTCAAGATCGAGACGACGCTGATCATGGCGTCCCTGCTGAGCCGGGCCCGGCCGGTGCTGCGCAATGACGGGCCCATCGAGTCGCAGCTGACCCTGACCGTACGGCCCAGCCGCCCGGTCCAGATGACTTTGCAGGCCCACCGGTGACGGCGACCGGAACCGAGCGCACGCTGTTCACCACCGCCGGCCCGGTGGTGGACGCCGTCGAGGCCGGGCGGCTGGCCGCCCTCATCGTCGACCTGGACCGGGACCTGGCCGACTGCGCGGCCACCTACTGCGGCCTCTACCCCGACCCACCCTTTGAGCCCTCGCTGTTCACCAAGGTCGCCCAGGCCATCGGCGGGCAGGGCCCCTGGTACAGCGCCGCGCAGCTGCGGGTGTCCAACCGCACCTCGGCGTGGCTGTTCGCGCTGGACTGGATCATGGACCATGCCGCCGACTCCCTGGAGCAGATCCGCGACACCGTGGGCCGCTGCCTGGAGATCGGCGACGGCGCCGACCCCGCCCCCGGCGACCAGCTGGGGCTGTTCCTGGCGGAGCTGCGCGACCTGGTGGCGGCCGGCCCCGCCTGGTCGCGCTTCGGCCCGCTGTGGCGCGAGGAGCTGCGCCGGATGCTGGAGGGCATGGCGCGCGAGTGGGAGTGGAAGGACGCCCACGCCCGCGGCGAGGCCGAACTGCCCACCTACGAGCGCTACCTGGACAACGCCGACAACTTCGGCTCGGTCTGGGGCAACATCGCACACTGGATGTACGTCGGCGACCCCGACATCCTCGACCACATGGAACCGCTGCGCCAGGTCAGCCGGCAGGTCCAAAAGGTGCTGCGGCTGCTCAACGACCTGGCCACCTGGAACCGCGACCGCACCTGGGGCGATCTGAACGCGCTGCTGCTGGGCGTCGACGTGCCGTTCGTGATCGCCCACATCAAGGCGCTGACCGAGCACTGCCACCGGATGCTGGAGCCGCTGTATGAGCGGTGCCCGCAGGGGGCGGTCTTCGTCGCGCGCCAGATCGGCTACAGCACCGGCTATTACGGCAGCGGCGCCGACTACTGGGGCCTGCTGGGCCTGGAAGGTTCGCTGGTCGAGCCCTGACCAGGGAAGACGCGGGGGAGTGCCCCATCTGCGGGCCCGAGGATGTGAGATGGGGCACTCCTCATCATGTGGCTATTTCACGATCCATCCTGAGGGGTCGTTGCTATGGTGCTGCGGTGCGATGGGCGGATTAGGCGCGTATCGCACTCGGTCGGATGAGACACCGGGGCGGTCTGTGGCGACCGGCTGCGGAAACCCCATGAGATAGGCCGCGATAGGAAGTCATGCTGCGACGACTTGCCCGCTGGAGCCTGAGATCCAAGATCACCGCGCTGCTGGTGTCGCTGGCGCTGCTGTGGGCCTTCGCGGCCTGGGTGACCGCCCGTGAAGGACTGAACCTGCTGGCCGTCAACCAGCTGGACCAGGCGCTCGGCCGTCCGACGGCGACCCTCATCACCGAGCTGCAAAAAGAGCGCAAGCTGTCGCTGATCTGGCTGGGCCGCTCCGACGGCGCCAACCTGAACAGGCTGACGCAGCAGCGCAGGAGCACCGACGCGGCCATCAACGGCTTTCGCAGCTCCAGCGGCAAGGGCGGCTGGGCGGTCAGCGACGTCCAGCGCACCCACATCGCGGAGATCACCAGGCTGCTGGACTCGTTGCAGGGCATGCGCCGGAACATCGACGAGCGCAGGAGCCAGCAGGTCGACGCGGCCCGCCCCTACAGCGCCGCGATCGACGCCGCGCTGAAGCTGACCGCCGCCAACTCCGACGTCATCGACGACAAGCGCATCGCCCGCGAGGGTCTGGCCCTGGTGTCGCTGCTGCAGGCCCGTGAGGTCCTGGCCCGGGAGGACGCGCTGCTGTCGGGTGTGCTGGCCGAGGGGAAGTTCACCGACACCGAGCACATCGAGTTCACCGGCCTGGTCAACACCCAGCGGTACTTGTTCTCCCAGGCCACCGAAGGGATGCCGGAGCAGGCCCGGGCCGCCTACGAGCGGCTGGCCCGCGGTGAGGTCGGCACCCGGCTGACCGCCGTGGAGGACCTGGTCATCCAGCGCGCCCGCGCCGGGATGCGCCCCGCCGTCACCAAGGCCCAATGGGACGGCGCGGTCAACCCGGTGCTGGAGCAGATCGACAAGATCGTCCTGGCCGGCGGTGACGAGGTCGTCGAGCACTCCCGGCCGATGGCGATCGGCGTCATCTTGCGGCTGTCGCTGGCCGGCGGCCTGGGCATGCTGGCGGTCATCGCCTCGATCGTGGTGTCGATCACCACCGCCCGCAAGCTGGTGCGCCAGCTGGAGCGGCTCCGCGACGCCGCCTGGGAGCTGGCCAACCAGCGCCTGCCCAGCGTGGTCGAGCGGCTGGGACACGGTGAGAAGGTGGACGTGGCCGTGGAGGCCCCGCCGCTGCGGTTCGGTGACGACCAGATCGGCCAGGTGGGTCAGGCGTTCAACGCGGTGCAGGAGACCGCCATCGCCACCGCCGTCCAGCAGGCCGAGCTGCGCAGTGGTTTCCGCAAGATCCTGCTGGCGCTGGCCCGCCGCAACCAAGCCCTGGTCACCCGGCAGCTGCGGCTGATCGACAGCATCGAGCGCCGCCGCGACCTGGAGGGCGAGGAGCTCCAGGAGATCTTCCGGCTGGACCACCTGGCCACCCGCATGCGGCGCAACGCCGAGAACCTGGTGCTGATGGCCGGGGAGAAGCCGGCCCGTTCCTGGAAGAACCCGGTGCCCATCTTCGACGTGGTGCGCGCCGCGGTCGGCGAGGTGGAGGACTACGAGCGGGTCGCCTTCCAGCGCTTCGACGCCGCCCGCCTGGCCGGCCGGGCGGTGGTGGACGTCACCCGGCTGCTGGCCGAGCTGATCGAAAACGGCCTGAACTTCTCCAGCCCCGGCACCGAGGTGGTGGTCAGCGGGCAGACCGCCGCCAACGGCTATGCCATCGAGATCGAGGACAAGGGCCTGGGCATGACGCGCGAGCAGCTGGAGGAGGCCAACCAGATGCTCGCCGACCCGCCGGAGTTCGACCTGGCGCCCGACGAGCGGCTGGGCCTGTTCGTGGTCGGCCGGCTGGCCCGCCGCTACCAGATCTCCGTCAGCCTCAAGCGTTCCCCCTACGGCGGCGTCACCGCCGTCGTGCTGATCCCCAACGACCTCATCGGCGACCAGATCGGCGAGGACGTGCGGACGGTGGTGGCCTCGGCCGGCGCCGCCGCGATGAGCACCGGCGGCCCGGCCGAGCCGGACCGCCGGGCCGCCGTCACGGTGCTGCCCACGCCCTCCGGCCACGCCACCGGCGGCCACGCGGTCGTCCCGGCCCCGGTGGGCGACCTGCCCAGCAGGACCGGTCCGCAGCCGGAGGTGGCAGATCCCCGGCAGCCGGTCCCTTCCGCCGCGCCCGCCCCGCACCGGGAGGAGGCTCGGCGGCCCTCTGACGCGTCCCCTGTTCCCGAACCCGCCGGCGACGCTCCCCGGCCGGCAGAAACGGTGGTGCCTTCTGCCATGTCCCTGCCAACCACTCCCGGAGGTCTGCCGATCCGGCAGCCGCAGGAGCATCTGGTCGAGCAGCTGCGTACCGACGCCCCGCTGGTCTCCTCCGCCGCGCCGCAGGAGGAGGAGCGGGGCCGCAGCCCGGAGGAGATCCGCAGGATCGTGGGGGCCTTCCAGCAAGGCACCCTGCGCGGCCGGGCCGAGGCCCGGCAGCGCTCCCCGCAGGCCGGGCCCGGCGACGACGGTGCGTCTTCGGCCTGATCTCCCCGCCTGAACCGAGCAGCCCCAACCGCGCCAGGGCAGAGACCCGATAAGGAACTGCAATGCCCAACAGTGGCACGACAGATCTGACCTTCCTGCTGGATGATCTGGTCAAAAGAGTGGACGGCGCCAGGCATGCGATCGTGCTGTCGGCCGACGGCCTGCTGATGGCCTCTGACAGCGCCTTCGCCAAAGACGACGGCGAGCACCTGGCCGCGGTGGCGGCCGGCGTGCAGAGCCTGGCCCGGGGGGTCGGTGAGCGCTTCGGCCATGGGAAGGTCCGCCAGTCCATCATCGAGATGGAGACGGCCTTCCTGCTGGTCACCGTGGCGGGACCGGGAGCATGCCTGGCGGTGCTGGCCGACCAGGGTTCCGACCGGGCCACCGATGTGGGCCTCATCGCCTACGAGATGGCACTGCTGGTCACTAAAGTTAGTAACTTTTTGACCTCTCCGCCCCGGGCCGCGGTGGAAGGGGAACGATCATGACGGGACAACGGCACGGGCACGATCCCGCCGAACCGATGGTGCGCCCCTATGTGCTCACGCGTGGGCGCGTCCAGCCGGGCCAGGGCAGCTTCGACGTGATCACCCAGGTGGTGGCGACGTCGGAGCCCTCCCCGGAGGAGCATCGCGAGCTTTCCCCCGAGCACCTGGAGATCCTGCGGCTGTGCCAGGAACCCAGGTCGGTGGCCGAGCTGGCCGCCCAGTTCGGGCGCGGCGCCGAGCCGGCCGGTGAGTTCTCCGCATCGCCCGCCGCGGGCGCGGGCCTGCCGATCAGCGTGGTCCGCGTCCTGCTCGGCGATCTGCTGGAGCGGGGGCACATCCAGGTCCAGGAACCCGAGGCGGACAACCTGCGCCGCATCGATCTGTACAAGGAGATCATCGTTGGACTCCGCGCCCTCTGAGCAGGACAGGGCGGCACGCCCGGTGCCCAAGCTGCCCACCGCGGTCAAGATCGTCATCGCCGGTGGGTTCGGCGTCGGCAAGACCACCATGGTCGGCACGGTCTCCGAGACCGTCCCGCTGCGCACCGAGGAGATCCTCACCGACCGCAGCATCGGGGTCGATGATCTGGCCGGTGTGGAGGCCAAGGCCTCCACCACGGTGGCGATGGACTTCGGCCGCATCACCCTGCGCAAGGACCTGGTGCTCTACCTGTTCGGCACGCCGGGTCAGGAGCGCTTCTGGTTCATGTGGGACGAGCTGTCGCTGGGGGCGCTCGGCGCGGTGGTGCTGGCCGACACCCGGCGCCTGGCCGACTGCTTCCCGTCGGTGGACTACTTCGAGCGGCGCGGCACCCCGTTCATCGTGGCGGTCAACTGCTTCGACGGCGCCCGCCGCTACGAGCTGGAGGAGGTGCGCATGGCGCTGAACCTCGCCGAAGAGGTGCCGGTGATGCTGTGCGACGCGCGCAAGCTGGACTCCTGCAAGGAAGTGCTGATCACCTTGGTGCAGCACGCGCAGCGGGCGCGCATCGCACCGGTGGCCACCTGAACGCCGGGGCGTTCAGCGGCGCGGCGGCGCGGTGCCGAAGAACCCGGCGTAAAAGTCCATGTGGCGTTCCATGTAGTCGGCCTGCTCCCGGTGCCTGGCGCGGGCGGCGGCCAGCAGCGTCCTGGCCTGCCCGGTGGCCTCGGCGAGCCGCAGCTCCACCGCCGGGCGGGGCAGGCCCAAGGTGAGCGCGTTCGGCTCGCCCGGATCCAGCCCGCGTCCGGCCGCGCCCAGGTCGGCCGACAGCCGCACCGCCCGCTGCACCGCCCGGGCGGCGTCCGCCAGGTCCTCGGCGGGGCCGCTGTCGCCGGTGGCGATGCGGTGCGCGGCGAAGGTGAGGGCCAGCCCGAAGCCGTCGGCGTCGCGCAGGTACTCCTCGAAGGAGGGCCGCCGCCCGGCGCGGGCGGTCGTCCAGGAGCGGGCCAGAGCCCGCAGCGTCCGCCGCAGCTCCTCCTGCCAGGCGTCGTACAGCACCGGATGGGCGGGCAGCGCCGCCAGCTCCCGGTGGATCACGGCCAGGAAACGGGACAGGTCGTCGTCGGGGTCGGGGGAGGCCCCGTCCGCCACCGCCTCATAGTGCTCGATGAGCCGCCACAGCTCCGGCTCAGAAGCCAGGTGCGCGACGCGCCGGCCCAGGCCCAGCACCCACAGGCTCATCCGGCCCGCCGGCTGCAGCTGGTCCACGGTGCGGTGCGGGTCGCTGAAGGCGGCGGCCAGCGCGAGCATGCTGTACAGCCCCGGATCGAACGAGCGGGGGTCGTAGGGGGCGGGAAACTCCACGGCCCATCCCCGCATGCGCCGCTGCAATTTCCCGGCCACCGTGCAGATCCTGGCCGCGGCTTCGGCTCCCGGGCCGGTCGCCGTCACATCGAAGGGGGACGGCTGCGCTGCGCGTACTGCCATGTGGGCCTCCTGCGTCGAAGGGCCTTGCCACGCCGGGACGGTTGCCGCAGGCCGTTATCGGGGACTTTTTCGGCACGCCGTTTCCCAAGGCGATGCCGCCGCCTGCACGGGTGCGAAATCGCACCACGGCGAGGCTTTCGGCGCCTTGAGACCGCGTGCCGGAAAAGACCCGGTGGCCACGGGCAGCGGCCGCTGCTCAGCCGAAGTATCACACGGCGCACTTTAACGATCAAGGTTCCGGTGCCGGTGATCGTGCTCACCGGCACCGGTGGCCTGCCCGCTGACCTGGGGGTTTGAGCGAGCCGGCCGCCGGGGCGCAGGGAGGCGGCAGCAGGCGGCAGCCGCCCGGTCCGCCGCTTGGGGAGGGGGCCGGAAAGAACGCCGGACGAAGTGACGCGCCTTGCCCGCCGGCATGGATATCTTGCGCTGAACTGAAGAGCGGCCATCTCTTTTTGTGGCCTGCTCTCTTTGTAAGGAGAATTTTGCTGCGCTGATTTTCGTGCTTTTGGCGTGGTGCGGCCGTCGTCCCGGGCCGTGGTGCGGGTCCATGCGGCGGTCGGCTTCTCGATAGCCGATATGCGTCTCCTCGGCGGCTTTGAGTGCGGAGAACGTCGGTCTGAGGGCCTCCCTGCCGCCTTATCGACGGCTTGTTCCCCCCTTCGTCGGTGACTTTGGCAAATTCCGGATCTATGGTGACATAGGTGATTGCGGTCGTTGTGGCCGGCGTAACGGACGATGGGCGGTGCCTCTCATGATGAGCAGCTGCGACGGCCGGGTGGAGCCCGGCATCGACAGGCCGCATCCAGCGCGGGTCGCCGACTACTGGCTGGGCGGCCGGGACTACTACCCCGCCGACCGGGCGGCGGCGGAGGCCGTCGAGAGCATCGCCCCCGGCGTCGCGGCCTCGGTCCGCGCTTACCGCGCATTCCTGGGCCGCTGTGTCCGGCACCTGATCCTTGAGCGGGGCGTCCGCCAGTTCCTCGACATCGGCTCCGGTCTGCCCACCGGAGGCAACACCCACCAGGTGGCCCAGCGCCTCGCCCCCGAGTCCCGGGTCGTCTACGCCGACAACGACCCGCTGGTGGTGGCACATGCCCGGTCGCTGCTGACCAGCACCCCGCAGGGCGCCGTCAGCTACCTGGAGGGCGATCTGCGCCGGCCCGAGCACATCCTCAAGCACGCGGCCGAGACCCTCGACCTGACCCGGCCGGTGGCGTTGATGCTGCTGGGCGTTCTCGGCCACATCCCCGATGAGACCGAGGCCGGCTGGATCGTGCGCTACCTGGTGGAGAGCGTCCCCTCGGGCAGCTACTTGGTGATCGTGCACCCCACTTTGGACACGCGCGGCGAGACCATGAGCAAGGCGATCCTGCGCTTCAGGCAGTGCGGCGGCACCCGGGTCGTGGCCCGTGACCGTGCCCGCCTGATCCGCTTCTTCGACGGCCTGGAGCTGCTGGAACCCGGCGTGGTCACCACTTCCGACTGGCGTCCGGACACCCGTGGCGACGGGCTTCTCCCCGTGGCCTCCGAACTGTGCGGCGTCGGCCGCAAGCCCTGACCCCCGCCTCCCGGCGCTCAGACGTTGACGCCGTAGTCCCTGGCGATGCCCGCCAGCCCCGAGGCGTACCCCTGGCCGACCGCGCGGAACTTCCACTCGCTGCCGTGCCGGTACAGCTCGCCGAAGATCATGGCGGTCTCGGTGGAGGCGTCCTCGGTGAGGTCGTAGCGGGCGATCTCGGTGCCGTCGGCCTGGTTGACCACGCGGATGAAGGCGTTGCGGACCTGCCCGAAGGTCTGGCCGCGGCTGTCGGCGTCGTAGATGGAGACCGGGAAGACGATCCGGGCGGCCTCGGGCGGGACCGCGGTCAGATCGACCTTGATCTGCTCGTCGTCGCCCTCGCCCTCGCCGGTGAGGTTGTCGCCGGTGTGCTCGACCGATCCCTCCGGGCTGCGCAGGTTGTTGAAGAAGACGAAGTGCTGGTCGGACAGGACCTTGCCGGAGGCGTCCACCAGCAGCGCGCTGGCGTCCAGGTCGAAGTCGGCGCCGGTGGTGGTCCGCACGTCCCAGCCCAGCCCGACCGTGACCGCGGTCAGGCCCGGCGCCTGCTTGCTGAGCGAGACGTTGCCGCCCTTGGAAAGGCTGACACTCATGGTGCTCCTCCTCGAATCATCGGGTACTGCGTCAACGGGTCACCCCAGGTGACGGTTCCCCTCCGCATCGTCCCTCTCATCAGTGCAGGCCAAAGCACCGTGGCGGGCGCCGCCCGGGCGGGGGAGCATGGACGGGCTGCGACTTGAGCACCGCTTCTTGAGAAAGGAGAAAACCCGCATGACCGCTCTCGGTGTGGTGTTCCGCCCCCAGCTGCCTCCCGAGCGGTTGCGCGATGTGGCCTGCGCGGCCGACGAGGCGGGGCTGGAGGAGCTGTGGCTGTGGGAGGACTGCTTCCTGGAAAGCGGCATCGCCTCCGCCGCGGCCGCCCTGGCCTGGACGCGCCGGCTGCGCGTGGGCATCGGCCTGCTGCCGGTGCCGCTGCGCAACGTCGCGCTGACCGCGATGGAGGCGGCCACCTTGCACCGGTTGTTCCCGCAACGGGCCATCGTCGGCGTCGGTCACGGCGTCCAGGACTGGATGGCCCAGGTCGGCGCGCGGGTGGACTCGCCGCTGACGCTGCTGGAGGAGTACCTGACGGCGCTGCGGGCCCTGCTGCGCGGAGAGCGGGTCACCGTGCAGGGCCGCTACGTCCGCCTCGACGACGTCGCCCTCGACTGGCCGCCGCCCGCCGCGCCCCCCGTGCCGGCCGGGGCGAGCGGGCCGCGCACGCTGCGGCTGAGCGGCCGGGCCGCCGACGGCACCATCCTCACCGCGGGCACCGCCCCCGACGCCGTGCGGCGGGCCCGCCGCCTGATCGAGGAGGGACGCGCGGAGGCCGGCCGCACCGACCCGCACCGCCTGGTGGTCTACTTCCACGCCGCGACCGGCCCGGACGCCCGCTCCCGCCTGGAGGCCGAGCTGCGGGGCTGGGGCGACGCCCCCACCGCCGACCTGGGAGCCGCCGGGGACGCCGAGACCGTCGCCGCGGCCGTCGTCCGCCTGGCGCAGGCCGGGGCCGATACGGTGGTCCTGCAGCCCACCGCCGACGAACCCGACCCCGAGGGCTTCGTCCGCTTCGTCGCCGAGCAGGTCCGCCCGCTCGTCCCCTGACCGCGGCCGCCGCGCGCTTTTTCAGCCGGTGCCGGTCACGTGGCAGTCGTCGTCGGCGGCGCCGTCGCCTGCGACCTGCGTCTCCCAGCTCAGGGAGCTTTCGGGGACGTCGAGGAAGACATAGGTCTCGCCCACCTCGAGGCAGTCGTCGCGGTCACGGCCCACCTTCACGCCGCCCAGATCCGTGATGACGAAGCCGCGCCGGGGGTCCAAGGTGATCCGGACGGTGAACTCGCCGACCCGGCGGGTCCGGAAGGGCGCGTCGACGGGGACGACCCACATGCCGGAGGGCTTCTGCTCGACCAGGGCCTGATCCCCTCGGTCGCCGTCTTGGTCCCAGCCGTCGATGTAGACGGTGGCGCCGGGCTGGATCTGCCGCAACGCGGTCTTCTCGGTGGAGCAGCCCGCCGCCGCCACCAGGATCGCCGCGAGCACCAGGATCATCGACTTGTGCCGCAAGGTGTCACTCCCGCTCCCCGCCCCGCTCGGCGTCCCGCCGGGGTCGGCGGGTATCCGCTGCTGAGGGCGTTCCGGCGATGCTACCGGGGTGAATCGTCACAAAAGTGACCGCCTGGTGTACTTATCCGATGGGCACGACCCGTGCGGACGGGGCCTTCGCTGGAGGGGGATCGGGGCATGGCCTGGTTGATGATCATCGCGGCCGGATTGTTCGAGGTCGCCATGGCCTACTCGCTCAAGCTCAGCGACGGCTTCTCCCGCCCCCTGGCCAGTGCCTGCTTCATCGTCTTCGCCGTGCTCAGCTTCGCCCTGCTGTCACTGGCGCTCAAGAGCCTGGAGGTCGGCACCGCGTACGCGGTCTGGACGGGCATCGGCGCCGTCGGCACCGCCGTGCTGGGCATCGTGGCCCTGGGCGAGAGCGCCTCCCCCCTCAAGATCGTCTCGATCGCCCTGGTGCTGTCCGGCGTCGTCGGCCTCAACCTGTCCGGCGCCGGCCACTGAACCTTTCTCAACGCCCCGTTCCCGCAGGTGGGGACCGCGGGGTCTCGAAGCCAGGGGCAGTGCTGTGACCCGCAATGTCATGGTCTCGGACGCCGCCGGTGCCCCGTCTCCGGTGTCTCAAGGCCACGTGTTGGGAAAGGTTCACCGGATCTCGTTCCCCGAAGTCTGCGGGGGCTTGGCAGCCCGCCGCTAAAAGGCGACGCCGAACAATGAGGACGGCTATGAAGCCATGAATGCCGGAGCTGGTCACACTGAGTTCCACCCCCTGCTCCGGAGGACCGAGTCCGTATGAGAGCACGATCGACCCGGGCCGTGATGGCGGTCCCGGTACCGGCCGCTCGTACAGCGATGCGGCGCTTCGGCGCCGGCCCCAGAGGGGACGTGCGGCGCCGTTGAAGCCCGGCGGGTCTCGTGCGGGACCGGTGCTCCGTCTCGATGAGGCGATCGGGCCATGGTCCGCCGGCGCCTTCGCGTAGGCCATCCGTCCCTTCCGTGTGCGCTCCCCCGGTCCCCGAGCGCACACGGAAATGGCCTGCCGGACGGGCGCGGCGGGCACCGGTCCTTCCCGCCGAGGACGCGCCGGCGGGAGGGACCGGTCCGCGGCGATGGCGGCCGCCGCCCGGCGGCGGCCGCCATCGCATGTCCGCGCACGCCCGGGCGGATGCGGCCCGGTGCCGCGATGGGGAGCGCCAAGCCGCATGCCACCGCCCGGGGCTTCCCGGCGTGCGAGGGGACAACGGCCGGACGAGCCGGGGCTTGTTCGCGTCGTGTTTCCCGGCGGCCGTGCGCCACAGAGCCCACCCCGGTTCGCGAAAGCGGGGCGCAACGCCTCTTTGCGCTGTTCAATCCCGCTTTTTCAGGGCGCTCTCACCGGCGGTGCACGTTTTGGAACGGCCGGATTCCAATGGGTTCATCGAGCCCACGGAAAAGGCGCGCGGACTCGTCCATCACCCGGCTATCGCCTAGGGGAGTGGGGAGAGGCATATCGTAAAGGTGACGCCGACCCTGCTTTCAGGAGGATCACTTGGCGAGACGACGCAGCGCCATGGCCGCCTCGGTGATGCTGGCGGTGACGGTGGCCGTCGGAATCACCGCGATGTCGCAGCCGGGAGGCGATGACTCGGTGAGCGGCCCGTTCGGCGTCGTCGAGAAGACGAACGACGAAGACCAGCCGGCTGAGGAGTACTGGACTCCGGAGCGCATCAAAGAGGCCGACGAGAACGGGATCGACGAGATGCCCGCGTTCCCCGAATAGGGGCTTTCCCACGGGCGGGACAGAGCCGTGACCTGCGACGTCCTGACCTCGGATACCGCCGGGCACCGTCCCGGCACCTCAACACCACGTGCTGAAAGGGCACGCGGAACCTTTCACAGCACGTAGCCCAATGACGTGGGGGACGGGAGCCCGAGTGGTGTTCGGTGTCGCGGCCTTCCAAGCCGCGACACCGCCCCTGACGTTCCCGTCGCGACCCGCGGAAACGGCGTGCTGAAAGATTCACCGGCAGAAGGCGTCCGGCCACTGCGGACCGGAGACTCCCCGCGAAGCCGGACGAGCCGACTGGACGCCGAAACCTTGCCCGGAACAAGGCAGGCCCGAGGCGATGCCCCGCCCATCTGAAAACGGACTCATCGGCGTGCCCGCGTCAAGATGGGCGGGTGCAGGTCGATGCCGTGGTGGTGGGTTCGGGGCCCAACGGGCTGGCGGCGGCGCTGGTGCTGGCGGCGGCGGGGCTGGAGGTGGAGGTGTACGAGGCGTCCGGCACCCCCGGCGGCGGGATGCGCACCGAGGAGCTGACGCTTCCGGGCTTCAAGCACGATGTGTGCTCGGCGGTGCACCCGATGGGGCTGGCGTCCCCGTTCTTTCGCGCCTTCGACCTGGAGAGGCACGGGGTGGAATGGCTGCACCCCCAGGTCGCCTACGCGCACCCCCTGGACGGCGGGCACGCCGGGCTGGCCTGGACCGATCTGGAGCGGACGGCCGAGGGCCTGGGCGCCGACGGGGCCGCCTGGCGCCGGCTGCTGGGACCGCTGGTGGAGCGGTGGCGGGGGGTCGTCGGCGCGGCCATGTCCGACCTGCGGCATCCGCCCGGCGACCCGGCCGGCGCGGCCCGCTTGGCGGTGCGGCTGGCCGAGCAGGGCACCCCGCTGTGGCGGTTCCGCTTCCGCGGCCGGGTCGCCCCCGCCATGCTGGCCGGTCTCGGCGCCCACGCCATCGCGCCCCTGCACCGCCCGGCCTCGGCGGGCGCCGGGCTGCTGCTGGGGACGCTGGCGCACGCGGTCGGCTGGCCCCTGCCGCGCGGCGGCAGCGCCGCGATCACCGCGGCCATGGTGCGGGCGCTGCGGGCGCGCGGCGGCCGGATCATCACCGGGCACCGGGTCCGCTCGCTGGCCGAACTGCCCCGCGCCCGCGCGATCCTGCTGGATGTGACCCCCGCCGGGCTGCTGGAGATGGCCGGTGACCTGCTGCCGGAGGGGTATGCGCGCGCCCTGCGGCGCTTCCGCCACGGGGGAGCGGCCTGCAAGGTGGACTTCGCCCTGTCGGGCCCGGTGCCCTGGACGGCGCCCGGCTGCGACCTGGCCGGCACCCTGCACCTGATCGGCGACGAAGTGGAGGCGTCCGCCGCCGAACGACGGGTCGCCGCCGGGCGGCACGCCGCCCGCCCCTACGTGCTGGCCGTCCAGCCATGCGTGGTGGACGACGGCCGCGCCCCCCAAGGGCACCATGTGCTGTGGACGTACGCGCACGTGCCGCAGGGCTCGTCCCGGGACGTCTCCGAAGCGGTGATCGCCCAGGTGGAGCGGTTCGCCCCCGGCTTCCGCGACCTGATCGTGGCGCGGCGCGCGGTGCCGGCCGCCGAGCTGGCCGCCGGCAACCCCAACCACGTCGGCGGTGACATCGCGGGCGGTGCCATGACGGCCTGGCAGATGCTCATGCGTCCCGTCCCCCGCTGGGACCCCTACCGCACGCCGCTGCCCGGGGTGTACCTGTGCTCGTCGTCCACCCCGCCGGGCCCGGGCGTGCACGGCATGTGCGGGCTGCACGCCGCCTCCCGGGCGCTGCGGCAGCGCTTCGGCGTGCGGGCCGACCCGCTGCGGCTGGTGCGCTCCCTACGCGAAACGCACTGAAAGAGGCCGCGGCGCGGGCGGCTCCTCTGCGGCGGGCTCGCGGCCGAAGTGCACCCAGGTGTGCAGCAACAGCAGCATCTCCAGCCGGCGGTCGGGGTCGGTCAGGGCGTCCCCGAGCATCTCCTCCAGCCTGCGGATCCGGTAGCGGACGGTCTGCTCGTGGACCAGCAGCCGCTCGGCCGCCGCGACCGCGTTGTCGCGGTTCTCCATGTAGGTCAGCAGGGTGCGGACCAGCGGTTCGCGGCGGTGCGGCGGCAGCTCCATCAGCGGGGCCAGCCGCTCGGCCAAGGCGACCTCGATGATCTCCTCGCTCATGGCGGTGACCAGGGTGGGGATGTGGTCCAGGCAGCGGACCGGCCCCTTTTCCGGGATGACGCCGCGCTCCACCAGCTCCAGGGCGTGCCGTGCCCAGCGCAGGGACAGCGCGCCCCGGGTGAGCGGCACGGTCGGGCCGATGGCGGCGGCGCAGTCGCGCACCAGCGAGGTGATCAGCCGCTCCTGGGCGGGGCCGTCGGGGTCGGGCACCACCAGGTAAGGGGAGGAGCCGTGCCAGTCGGCCAGGATCGACGGCGGCATGACCGGCGGGGGCTGGCCCAGCGGCGGGCGCACCGCCACCAGGGCCAGGGTGCGGGGCAGGTCCCAGTGGGCCGAGCGGGCCAGCTCGGCGATGGCCTCCCGGCTGGCCGGGGGGTCGGCCACCAGCAGGTCGCGCAGCCGCCAGCGGGATCGTTCCCGCTCGGTGACCACCTGCTCCTGGGCGGCGGCGTAGCCCTGGGCGGCGGCCCCGGCCAGCCGTTCCAGGAACACGAACAGCGATTCGGTGATCTGGCCGAGCAGCTGCAGCGACCAGTTCAGCCGCTGGGCGTCTTTGATGAAACGGCGGCAGGCGACCTGCCCGCTGACCCGGATCGCCGTTTGCAGCCCGTCCAGGTTCCGTCCGCTGCGGGCCTCGTGCGCGCCGATCCGGGCGTAGATGCCGGCCAGCTCCGACCAGTCGAAATCGGGCCGGCCGATGGCGTCGATGAAGTGCCGGATCGTCTCCCGTACGGTCCACCTCATCCGCCGGCCGTACTTGCTGTCCAGCGGACGGGCGTACTCGGGCACCATCCCCTGGATCTCCAGGACCATCTCCTCGGCCGCGGCCTCCAGGTACGGCCGCAGCGGCGCGGCCAGTTCGGCGGAGATCGCCGCCAGGGGTGAATCGCCGGTGCCGGGGGCGGGGTTATCCATTGGCGGACCTCCCGGTGACAGGGTCACGAGATGAGGCGATCACCTCGGGCTCCCAGGACTAACACGGCAATCGACCTGAAAGTAAGGCCCTTTGATGGGGGTGGCCATGGAGATTGTGCGGCGCTCTGCTCAAAAGTAATGGCGCACAAATAACATTGTGCGTGATCACATTGTTATATGTTTCGCGGTGCGGAAGCCGGTGTGACCGCCTTCAGTTATGGCCCTCTTGAGATGGTCGCCGTCACAACGCTACGGCGCCGGTCTTCTGTCGGTGCCCGCCGGTAGGGTGGCCCCATGGGCCGGACCAACGACGAGGTGGCGGCGCTGCTGCTGGAGTACGCCGACCTGTTCGCGATGAACGGCGGGGACGGCATCCGGGTGCGCAGTTACAAGAAGGCCGCCGAATCGATCGCCTCCTACCCCGGAGACCTCACCCGGATCGATGTGCGCACCCTGCCCGACGTGGGGGAGGCCATCGCCAAGAAGGTCACCGAGGCCCTGCAGCGGGGCACCTTCCGGCAGCTGGAGGAACTGCGCCGCAAGATCCCCGCCGGCGCCCGCAACCTGCTGGCCGTCCCCGGCCTGGGACCCAAACGGGCCCTGCAGCTGCACACCGAACTGGGCGTCGACTCCCCGCAGGCCCTGGCGGAGGCCATCAGACAGGGCCGCCTCGACGGCGTCCGCGGCTTCGGCCCCAAGACCCGCCAGGCCCTGCTGGAGGCCATCGACTCCCTGTGATCGGCTGACCGGCCCGGTGAGCCCTTTCCCCACCCGGCCCACGGCGACGTGGACGAGAGCCGATCCCATCGCCCCTGGCTGCGGCGTCCTCACAGCGACCTGCGAATAAAAGGCTCAGTAGAGCCGGCGCTTGATGTACGAGGCGGCCGGCGGCGTGAAGATGCGGGCCTGCAGCGCCTGCACGAACCTCTCGAACGCGGCCGGCACCAGAGGCACCGCAAAGCCCGAGGCGACGGGATGCTGCGGCACCGTGCCCATCGGGTTCAAACACGGCAGAACAGCGGCAGCAGAAAGGGCATCCACCGGCCGGCGGCCCGGCATCGGCCAGGCGATCCGGTCGCGGACGAACGGGCAGACCACCTCGCCCACGTTCTGCGGCCCGCGCGGCACAAGCGGCGGCCGGCGGCGGGCCGCCCAGAAGAAGCCGCAGGCCACCACCGCCGACAGCGCGATGAGCAGCACCGGCTTGGCCGGGACGGGCCGTCCGGCAGCAGCGGCCCCATTGGAAGATCTCCACACCCCGCGCCGGGCTCCCTGCTTTGTCGGTGCCGGTGATTACAGTCGCCGCGAGGCAGGTGGAGGAGGACATGACGGCGACGCGGGACCGGCCGGGCGTCGAGGAGTTCGCGCGGCTGGCCGATCCGTTCCGGCGTGAGCTGATGGCGCACTGCTACCGGATGCTCGGCTCCGTCCACGACGCCGAAGACCTGGTCCAGGAGACCTACCTGCGCGCCTGGCGGGCCTACGACCGCTTCGAGGGCCGCTCCTCGCTGCGGACCTGGCTGTATCGCATCGCCACCCGGGCCTGCCTGACCGCCCTGGAGAGCCGGGCCCGCCGCCCGATGCCGGCCGGGCTGGGCGCCCCCAGCGCCGACCCCGCCGGCGACCTGGTGGAACGACCCGAGGTGCCCTGGCTGGAGCCGGTCCCGGACGAGCTGGTGGGGGCCGATGACGCCGATCCGGCCGCCGTCGTCGTCTCACGGGAGAGCATCCGGCTGGCGTTCGTGGCCGCGCTGCAGCACCTGCCGCCCCGCCAGCGGGCCGTGCTGCTCCTGCGGGAGGTGCTGGGCTGGCGGGCCGCCGAGGTCGCCGAGACGGTCGGGGTGAGTACCGCCGCCGTCAACAGCATGCTGCAGCGGGCCCGCGCCCGGCTGCGGCGGGCGGCGCCCGGCCGGGACGGGACGGCCGGGCCGCTGACCGCCGGGCAACGCGACCTGCTCGACCGCTACGTCAGGGCGTTCGAGGCCAAGGACGTGCCCGCCATCGTGGCGCTGCTCACCGACGGCGCCGTATGGGAGATGCCGCCGTTCCCCGCCTGGTACCGCGGCCCTGCCGCCATCGGCCACCATCTGGCCCGCCGCTGCCCGGCGGGCCCCGGCGGCCTGCGGATCGTCCCGGTGGCCGCCAACGGCCAGCCCGCCTTGGCCCAGTACCTGCGCGACCGGGCCGACGGCGCATACCGCCCGTTCAACCTGCAGGTCCTCACCCTTACCGGTGATCGCGTCAGCCATGTCGCCAACTTCCTCGACACCGCCCTGTTCGCGGTCTTCGGCCTGCCCCCGCAACTGCCCGCCGGGACCGTCTGACCGTGCGGTGCCGCCTTCGGCAGAACGGACCTGCCCGTCTCCGCCGGTGGCGACCGGCAGCCGTCCGCATCGGAGCCGGACGGTGCGCTTGGGGACGCGGGTGGCGTCCATACCTGCGCAGAGGACCTCGAAGCGGGTGACGGCTGAGGCCGGCCACATAGAAGAAGCAGGCCTCGGGCTCCTCCAGCGGCGGGAAGGACGCGCCGGTGTGGTCCCCGGCACGGCAGGAGCAAGGGCGTTGCCGGGGTATTGCGCCCCGCCGTGTGCCGCATTCATCCCACCGTGTAGACGAACGCGAGAGCGATCACCGCGCGGGGAGGAACGTCCCGCCTGGCTTTCGACTCGGACGGCCACCCACCGTATGAGCCGCCGCCATTCGCTCACGCATCCTCATGCGCGCCGCCCGAGTCGGCCACGGTGCGCGCCTCCTGGCCCGCCGGGACGAACACCCCCCAGGAACCAGACATCAGGGACATACATCCTCCTCTGCCGGGTAGGCGGAACGCGACGACGCCGACTCAAGGAGGGTCCGATGGCGCGGCGGGCCAGCGAGGTCATGACCCCGGCGCCGGTCACGGTGCCTCCCCACTGCTCCCTGATGGAGGCCGCGGCGCAGATGCGCCGGCACGGCATCGGTGACGTGCTGGTCACCGAGGACGACCAGTTGCGCGGGCTGCTGACCGACCGCGACATCGTGGTCCGCGCGGTGGCGGCCGGACGCGACATGGCCACCACCACCGTCGGGGAGGTCTGCAGCCGCCGGGTGTTCACCGTCTCGGCGGCCGACGACGCCGATGCGGCGGTGCGGATCATGCGCGAGCACGCCGTCCGCCGCGTCCCGGTGATCGACCACGGCAGGCCCGTCGGGGTGATCTCCCTGGGCGACATGGCCATCGAACGCGACGCCCACTCCGTGCTGTCCGACATCAGCGCCCAGCCCCCGACGGTCTGAAAAGACCGCCCCGGAGGCGAGTTTTCGCACGTGAGCGCTTGTCCTGCGGGGAGCGCCGGAGGGCTGCGGCGACCCCGCCCGCCCACGGCGCCAATGTAACGATTTGAACATGAACACCTTTCCCCGGGCCGCTCATTGAACCCGAATGCTTTTCCGCGAGTCATGAGTGGTGATGAACGAGTCGGTTGTCGTGATGGACGCGCCCGCCCCGCCCCAGGGCCGGTGCGCGGGCCGCGCCTTGCCGCCGCTCGGACGGTTTCCACGCCCCCCGCAAGGTGTTCGAAGCCGCCGGTGCGTCCGGTTCACTTTCCCGAACCGGAGGAGTGCCCCGCGGCCGCATACCCTGCTGAGCCCGTGCTTCTCAGGTGGTATTCGTTTCGGCGCCCATGCGGCAACAGGCCTTTGCCGGTAACGAGCGATTCACCCATCGCTGAAATCACTCACAGGGAACGATGATGTACAACCGGCCGCAGGGCGAGCCTTTCCCGCAGCAGCCCGGATCGCCGTCCCAGCCGTATGCCGCCCCCCAGCCGTACCCCGGCCGGCCGCAGCAGCAGGTGGCCGCGCCGCCCTCGCCGCAGCAGGCCCGGCCGCGTCGTAAGAAGCGCTCGGTCGGTCTCATCGCGCTGGCCGTGATCGTGCTGGGGCTCATCGCCGCCGGTTATTTCCTGCAGAAGGGCAGCCCCGACTACGCCGCCGTGGGCGACTGCGTCGCCGGCAACAGCAGCGAGGCGCTGCGAGTGGTGGAGTGCACCGACCCGGAGGTCACCTACAAGGTGGTCGGAAAGGTGGAGGACAAGAGCCAGTTTGAGTTCCACACCTCTTCCGCCACCATCTGCAAGCCCTTCCCCGAGGCCCGCAGCGCCTTCTGGAAGGGCGAGCGCGGCGGCTCGGGCTATGTGCTCTGCCTGGCCCCGGCCAAGTGAGCCTTTTTCGGCTCCCCTTCTTTCCGTTCACTGACACGGCGGTCTGTGACCGCGCGCTCCCGATGGTTCCGTGACCGGCATCGCGCCCGTTGTGCGGACCGGCGGGCGAGGTGCTGAAAAGGCCTGGCGGGTTTTCCCAAAGCGCTGGAAGGAACCTTTTCGGCCCGCTGTTTCCGCAGGTCACAGGCGCTACCGTCGCATCGGTGGGCGACGCGGTGCCCGCAAACACCCTGACCTGAGACGCCGGGAACGCCCGGTCCCGGTGCCACTTGTCGCTTGTGCCTCGCCGTGCCGTCTCCTTCCAGAGGGGGCGGTACGGCGAGGACGACACCGGCATCGCGCATCGCCGGTCCTCATGCCGTTCGCGGCCTCGCCGGCACTTGGGTTTTCGACGGCATAGGCCGCTGAGAGTGCCTTCTTGAGGACGTCCCAACGCGCGGAGAGCGTGCCCGGGCCGCCCTCGGGCGTGACCGCTTCTCCGGCGGGCGCCACCGGCGTTGGATTCCCTCCCGTTTGCGCTCTTGTCAGCGTTCTGTGTCAGATCCTGAACGTCCTCACCTTCCGGCGACCTCGGTCACCGAGAAGACCTCGCGAAGGGACGCTCAGTAGCACCAGCCGGTCTGCTAAGGGCCTTCAAGGGGCGCCGCGAGGACGACACGTGGAATTCTCGGCGCATCTGGCGCGTTTGTTGCGGTGTGTCCGTTTGTAATTATCGGAAGCGCTATTGGATGTTTTTGGTCTCCCGCGCTTCCGCTTCATTGGTATGTTGGTCGCCTCCCGTCATGCCTTGAGCGTGGTTTCATGCACTCCCATGGGGCATGTGTTGAAAAATACTCATTGACCTTTCAAGGCAAGATCATCCATCATGGACCAGCTCTTGATTCCTGCCGGGGGAGGGGTCAATGTTCGGCCGCCGGAACAAGGAGATGGCAGAGGCGGCAGCCGTGGCGGCGGACGCGTTCCGCAAGCTCGACACCGCCTTGCGCACCGCGGACGAGCGGCTTCGCGAACTGGCGGGATTGCCGCAACTCCACAGATTTCCCGCCGCCTACCGTGAGAAGATCGTGAACGACTTCACACGGGAGTTCGCCCCCGTGAGGGATACCTCTCAAGAACTGATGGACGTATACGCCAGATTGGCGGAAGACGTCCCCATCATCGCCGCCTCACGGGAAAAGCACCTGCGCAAGGAGTGCACGCAGACGCTTTGGGGAATGGCCGCAAGGTTCGACGAGCTGGCGGCGGCGATGAACTCTCTCGCGGCGTCGATAAGCGGTCTGACCGCGACGGTGTTCCAAAGGCTGTCGGACTGCGACTCGCTGCGGGTGCGGGCCATGCAGCACGTGGACGCGGCCAGGGGCGCCCTGGACCTCGCGCAGCAGCGCGGCCACGACGTATCAGAGGGAAGACGCCGGCTCGACCGGCTGATCAGCAGCGCCCCGGTCCTCACCGACGGCGTCATCTACGAAGGGTGGAAGCGGGCGCTCGAGAGCGTCATCGAAGGCGCGGACCAGATCCGCATGCAGGCCGACGCCCTGGTGCGCCGAGCCCGGCCCCAGGCACAGGACGCCTAGACTTCCTCTCCTCAGCGATCGTCGAGCGAGGTCATAGGGGCGTCCTGCATGCGCTGGTCCCGGTTCTATGCGCCGACACTGCGACAGGACCCGGCCGACGCCGAGACGGCCGGCCACCGGCTGCTGGTGCGCGCCGGGTTCATCCGGCGGCTCGCGGCGGGCCACTACTCGCTGCTGCCGCCCGCCGCCCGCGTCCGTTCGAAGATCATCGAGGTGATCCGGCAGGAGATGGACCGGATCGGCGCGCAGGAAGTCCTCCTGCCCGCCCTGCAACCGGCCGAGCTGTGGCGGCGCAACGGCCGGTGGGACGCCTCAGGCGAGGAGACGTTCCGCCTGACCGACCGCAAGGGCGCCGAGGCGGCGCTAGGGACGACCCACGAGGAGGTCGTCGCCTCCCTGGCCACCGAACTCGGCTCCTATCGGCGGCTGCCGCAGCTGTGGTACCAGTTCCAGACCGCCTTCCGCGACGAGGCGCGCCCCCGCTCCGGCCTGCTCGGGCTCCGCGAGTTCACCCTCAAGGACGCCTACAGCCTGGACGCCGACGAGGCCGCGCTGGAGGGCTCGTTCCAGGCGCACCGCGAGGCCTACCGGCGGATCTTCCAGCGGCTGGGCCTCCCCGTCATCGAAGCCCAGGGCCCCGGCGGCTCACTGGAGTTCCTGTGCCCTTCCGAAGCCGGCGATGACGCGGTGGTGCGCTGCCCGGCCTGCGGGTACGCCGCCGACGCCGAGACGGCCGCCTCCCGGCTCGCCCCGGTGACCGACGGCCCCGGCCCGGAGAAACCCGAACGCTTCGACACCCCGCACGCCAAGACGATCGAGGAGCTGACCGCCCGGCACGGCGTCCCCGCCGACCGGCAGATCAAGACCCTGGTCTACCGGGTGGACGGCCGCCTCACCCTGGTGCTGCTGCGCGGCGACCACGCCCTGGCGGAACGGAAACTGGCCGACGCCACCGGCGCCGCCGCCGTCCGCCCCGCCGACCCCGAGGAGATCTTCCAGACCCTGGGCGCCCACCCCGGCAGCCTCGGCGCGGTCACCGCCACCCTGCCGCCCGGCAGCGACCTGCCGATCCTGGCCGACGAGGCGCTGCGCGGCCGGCGCGACATGACCACCGGCGCCAACACCGACGGCGTCCACGTGCGCGGCGTGGACATCGCCCGCGACATCGCCGTCACCGCCTGGGCCGACCTGCGCCGGGCCCGCGCCGGCGAACCCTGCCCCTCCTGCGGGCAAGCCCTGGAGACCACCCCCGCCATCGAGGTCGCCCACCTGCGCAAGCCCGGCCGCCGCTGCACCGAGGCCCTGGGCGCCCGGGTGCTGGGCCCCGACGGCACCGAGATCACCCCGCTCATGGGCCGCTACAGCATCGGCGTCGAACGGGCCATCGCCGCGATCGCCGAGACCGGCCACGACGACTCCGGCCTCCGCTGGCCGGCCGGCATCGCCCCGTTCGACGTCGCGGTCACCCTGCTGGACCCCCGCGACGACCAGGTCACCGCGGCCGCCGAGCAGATCTACACCGCCCTTGCCGCCGCCGGCGTGGAGACGATCCTGGACGACCGGGACGAGCGTCCCGGCGCCAAGTTCGCCGACACCGAGCTGATCGGCATCCCCTACCGCGTCACCGTCGGCAAACGCGGCCTGAAGTCCGGAACCGTGGAGATCAAGACCCGCGCCACCGGCCGGACCGACACCGTCCCCATCCCCGAGGCAGCCGCCCGCGTCACCGCCCTGCTGAAGAGCTGACCTGCCGAAGAACACACGGTCCCCGCCGCTGTCTCGGCGGGGACCAGGGGGCGATGACCGGGAACCGTGAGCCGACCGGCGAGCTCCCCGGGACGGGCGTGCCGCACGAGATGACCGGCGACGCTCCGGCCCGTGGTTTCCGAAGGCTCGGGGCGGGCCTCGGCGGCTCGCCGGTCACTTCTGGGGGGAGTCCTCCGGGGGAAGGTCCTCCAGCAGGTCGTCGAACTCGCCGTCCTTCACCCCGGCCACGAACGCGTCCCATTCGGCCTCGGTGAAGTACAGCGTGGGCCCGTCGGGGTCGTTGGCGCTCCGCATGGTGACCGCCTTGGTGCCGGGAGCGAAGATCTTGTTGTCCTTGCGGTGCTCGTCCGGGACGTCGGCGGCGTCGATGAACTCGATGATGACGCCGTCGGAGGCTTCCTGCTCACTCATGCGTACCTCTTCCGTTACAAACGGTTCAACCCCGCCATGCTAGGGCCACGGACCCGCCAGTGAGGGGCGAAAGGCTTTCGACCCGGCCGATACCCGTCCACAAGGCGGGGATGGGGAGTGCTTCACCGATAGCCGTTCCCCGGTCCGCGCACACTGTCACCCGGGGGTGCGGCCGGTCTCGGCGGCGCCCAAGCACCGTCCGGCCCGTGCCGGGCGGCATGGCGCGGGAGATGACGGGCCCGGCGTGCCGGGGCGGCGGACTCGACGAGCGCCATGCGCCGCTGAAGTTCGGCGACGCTGCTCGCCGCCACCACGCCCGGCCCGTTCAGGTGCAGGGCGACCAACTGCCCGCTGTAGCGGCCGAAGAGGATGGCCCAGCCGGGAGTACGCGCATCCAGCTCGGCCGCGACCCGTTCAGGCCGCATCGCCGTCCCCGCCAAGGCGCAGGGTGGCCCACACCGTCTTGCCCGGCCCGCCGCCGGGGTCGGGCTCGAACCCCCATGCGACGGTCAGCGCCTCCACCAGGTACAGCCCTCGCCCGCTCTCGGCGGCGAAGTCCGGCTCCCGTTTGACCGGGAAACCCGGCGCGTCGTCCCACACCGCCACGTCCACCAGCCCTCGCTCCCGGTGCAGTTCCATGAGGACGAGCAGCTCGTCCGCACCGGCCTGCCAGGAGTTCGTGACCAGTTCCGTGAGGACGCTGTTGAGATCGGCGGCGAGGCCGCCGGACAGGCCCCAGCGCGCCAATGTCTTCGCGGCCCATTCCCGCACTCTTCCGGGCGCCCGTTCATCGGCATCGGGACGGACGAGAGCGAGGGTCTGCTTGCACTGAGGGGCGAATGCCATTCGGGTCATCTGGGAGTCCTCGGGACGGGAAGGATTCGATCGTTTTGTGTGTCGAAACGCCCCCACAGCGTCACTCATGCGACGTAACCTTGTGAGTGCTTTTCGTGGCTACCCCCGATGGCAAAAACAAAAGGGGTAAACGTGGGCAGACCTCCCAACCCGATTGATCCCAACAGCTCACTCGCTGCAAGGTTTGGCTGGAAGATTCGCACTCTTCGAGAACAACGGGGCTGGTCGCTGGAGGAGCTAGGTAACAAAGTCGCGTGCAGCGCCAGCTACCTGAGCAGGCTTGAACGTGGTGTGAAGTCTCCGGACGAGGCGGTTGCTCGCCAGCTAGATGCTGCACTCGGCACTACGTACTTCAGTGAGCATTGGCAGCTCGTGCTGAGAGAGCGGCTGTCGCAGCCAGGCCGCGCGCAGACTGAGCATGAGTTCGAGGCTGCTGTCATCAGGGCCTGCATGCCCAACCTGATCTTCGGGCTCCTGCAAACCGAGGAGTACGCACGGGCAATAGTTATGTCTGGTCCGTTCCGCAATAACGTGGATGTGATCGTCGCCGAGCGTATGAGAAGGCAAGAAGTTCTGACCCGGGAGCACCCGCCACGCCTCGTCGTTGTGTTGGACGAGGTTGCATTGCGCCGAGTCGTCGGTGGGGTGGATGTGCATCGAGCTCAGCTCGAACGCCTTGAGGCAGAGATGAATAAACCTCACGTTACCCTGCAAGTCGTCCCGGCAGACGCTGGTGAGTACCCTGGGCTCGTAGGTGGGTTCGAGATACTCTCGTTTACCGGGAAAGCCCCTCTTGCCTATGTGGAGGGACCGGGCGGCACGGGACACATGGTGGACTCCCCTAGTCACCTAGCCGCTCTTGATGAGACGTTCGATCTATCCCGGGCGGTAGCCCTGCCAACCAAGGCCACCGCTCAGATGATCAGACAGATCCGAGAGGAGCTATGAGCGAGCTTAGGAACGCTGAATGGCGTAAGAGCAGCTACAGCGATGTGGGCAGTGGCGACTGCGTCGAACTCGCTGCCAAGCCCGGTGTAGTCGGCATCAGGGACAGCAAGAACCCTGCCGCTGGGCACCTCCAGGTCGGTAAGCGGGTCTTTGTTTCCCTGCTTCGTGAGATCAAGGCCGGTCACTACGACCTGTGACGCAGCACGGACCGACGTGTCCCGTTCGGTGCCCTCCGGCGGGACCGGACCGTTATCGACTCTTCGGACTGGGATGAGTTTGCCGTCCGGGTGGGAGATTGCGATGAACGTCTTCAGTAGCGCCGCCTGGCGGAAGAGCAGCCACAGCTACGGCGGTAGTGGTGACTGCGTGGAGCTGACGACCTTCCAGGGCATGATCGGTGCCAGGGACAGCAAGAACCCTGCCGCTGGGTACCTCCAGATCGGAAAGCAGGATTTTGCTGCCCTGCTCCGTGAGATCAAGGCCGGGCACTACGACCTCTGATGCAGCGCCGGCCAACATGTCTTCCCTGATTCCCTCAGGGTGGGACTGACTCGCTTCATCGACCCTTCGGGTGAAGAGGGATTGCCGTTTGGGCAGGGAGTCCGTGATGAGTGCCTTCAGCAACGCCACCTGGCGTAAGAGCAGCTACAGCGGCGGCGATCACGGTAGCTGTGTCGAGCTGGCTAGCGCGCCGGGCGTCGTAGGGGTCAGGGACAGTAAGAACCCTGCCGCTGGACACCTTCAGATCGGTAAGCGGAGTTTTGCCGCGCTGCTCTGCGAGATCAAGACTGGTCGGTACGACCTGTGATGTGGTGTGGGCCGGTGCGTCCCGCCTGGTGTTCCTAGGCGGGACCGGTCCCCGTCACAGAACCTCGGATCAGGGGCTGGATTCTTCGTCCAGTGAGGAGTCTGCGGTGAGCACCTTTGACAGCACCGCCTGGCGTAAGAGTAGTCACAGCGGCGGCGAGTACGGCGACTGTGTCGAGCTGGCTAGCGCGCCGGGCGTCGTAGGGGTTAGGGACAGCAAGAACCCTGCCGCTGGGCACCTCCAGGTCGGTAAGCGGGACTTTGCTGCCCTGCTTCGTGAGATCAAGGCCGGTCACTACGACCTGTGACGCAGCACGGGCCGACGTGTCCCGTCCGGTGCCCTCCGGACGGGGCCGGCCCGTTATTGACTCTTCGGACTGGGATGAGTTTGCCGTCCGGGTGGGAGATTGCGATGAACGTCTTCAGTAGCGCTGCCTGGCGTAAGAGCAGCCACAGCGGAGGTGAACATGGTGGGTGCGTCGAGCTGGCTGCCCTACCGAACGTGATCGGCATCCGTGACAGCAAGAATCCTCACGTTGGACACCTCACGATCGGCAGACGGCATCTCACAACCCTGCTCGCTGAGATCAAAGCTGGTCGCCACGACTTGTGGTGCGGTGCGCGCTGACGTATCTCGCCTACTACCTTCCGGACGAGGGTTGGTAGACGCTGTCCGGCCCCCGGACCGGGGGCAAGGATTGCCCCTCAGAGGTACGGCAGCCGTATTGACTCCTCCGGAGAACCGCATCACCGGTTGTCGTTCTTGCCACTGGTGACGGCATGAACTTCCAGCTCTTCACCTGGTCGATGGGCCTGGCGACGGTGGGATCCCCGCGTGCCGCGGCATGCCTTTGAGTGTGGTCAAAGAACGTTGTGGGGGCTGTCGAGCCAGATCCGCTGGCCCTCCGGGGAGACCGTGACTCCGAAGCGGGTGCAGTCGGGTTTGCCGAGCTTCACCCATCGCTCTCGGGTCTGGTGGGCGACGGCTTGAGACTTCCGCTGCCCCCGCAGCGGCATGAACCAGGCGGGGCCGACGAACCGGCCTTCTGCCATGCCGTCCGCCGACACGGTCAGGACGGCCAGAGGGTCGTCGGGGTGCACGGTCGGCCCCCAGGGGACGAGGATCAATCCGCCGGGGCGGGTCTGCTCCACCCAGGCGTACGGGACCTCGCACGCGGCGGCGGTGACGATGATCCGGTCGTACGGGGCGTTCGGCGGGTATCCCTTCTCCCCGTCGTCGGCCACGACCGTGACCGGGTAGCCGGCCCGGTGCAACGCCCGCCGGGCCTGGACGGCGAGCGTCGCGTCCACTTCCACCGTGGTGACGTTCTGTGGCCCCAGCAGGTGAGCCAGCAGCGCCGCGTTCCATCCGCTGCCGGTGCCGACTTCCAGCACCCGCATCCCCGCTTCGAGCCGCAGTGCCTTGAGCATCTCCACCACGATCTCAGGGGCGCTACTGGAACTGGTCGGCCACAGAGGAAGTTCAGAGCTCTTCCCGTCATCCACCTGAATGACGACCGGCTCCCCGGACCGCACGATGGCCGCCCAGCGTTCCGGATCGTCCGCCCGGGACAGCGGAACCATTCCCTCTCCTTCGAACACCCATATGGTGTCCGGAATGAACGGCTCACGCGGCACCGCTTTGACGGCCCCTTCGATGTCCATCAGACCTTCCCGGTGCCCCCGCAGCCCACGCAGCCGCGCTCGACCTGCTTGTTGTCCAGCGAGATCTTGACCTTGCCCGTGCCGTGGCACATGGAACAGGGCGTCGGCTTCCGGTGCTTCCCCCGCTCTCCCTCGCCGTCCCTGCTTCGCTCTTTGCTCATCTGGCGCTCCCCTCCAAGACATTCACTCGGGATGAGGAGCCATGCCGTGTGAAGGTTGAAGTCCTGTGCGGAAGATCCCTCAGCCTTTTGGGCGCCCGTCCCGAGAGAAGGCTTGACGAGTGTCGGAATGAGCATGACGCGCGCGCCGTGGCTTGAGCAAGGAAAGCTCTCAAATATTTTTTTCCGGGGACGATCGGCAATGGTCACCCGGGAAAGAGCGGGAAGCGTTAATTCGCTTTCGCGTGATTTGCCTGGAAGGGGATGCGGCCTTGCACGGCACCGGTTGAGATCACTCCGGGCGCGGCATCGTGGCGACCGCTGAGACCATCGCCCCCGAACACCCCGGCGTACGGGGTCTCTGGCAATCGAGCGAGGTCTGGCTCGGCCGAGTAGATCTCCATGAGGATCGTGCCGCCGTGGAACGACCAGTCCTATGCGCCCTGCGGTCCGGAGGACATCTTCCAGGAGGCGGACGTCAAAGTCATGATCTCGGTCCTCCACCAGGTGCGCTCCACCGCCGTCCCGCCCGAATCCGCCGCTGCTCGGCCCGAGTCCGCTGCCGGATAGACGCCCGGCCCGAGGCCGAACGCCTCGGGCCGGGCGGTGGGGCTGGGTCAGCTCTTGAGGGTGTAGCGGATGGGCAGGTGCTTGAGGCCGCCGACGAAGGTGGTGGCGATCAGTTGGGGTTCGCCGGCCAGTTCGATGGACTCCAGGCGGGGGACCAGTTCTTCGAAGAAGATGCGGGCCTCCAGTTTGGCCAGGCGGGCGCCCAGGCAGTAGTGAACGCCGAAGCCGAAGGCCAGGTGCTTGTTGGGGTCGCGGCCCACGTCGAAGCGGAAGGGGTCTTCGAAGACCTCCTCGTCCCGGTTGGCCGACGGGTAGGACAGCAGCACCGACTCGCCCTTGGCGATGCGCACCCCGCGGATCTCGGTGTCCTCGGCGGCGGTGCGGGTGAACTGCTTGACCGGGGTGACCCAGCGGATCATCTCGTCCACCGCCAGCGGCATCAGCGACAGGTCGGCCTGGAGGCGGGCGAGCTGGTCGGGGTGTTCGATCAGGGCGTGCAGGCCGCCGGCGATGGCCGAGCTGGTGGTGTCGTGGCCGGCGGAGGCGACGATCGTGTAGTAGGAGAAGGTGTGGACGTCTGACAGCGGCTCGCCGTCCACCTCGGCGTTGGCGATCAGCGAGGCCAGGTCGTCGGTCGGGTTGGCGCGGCGGGAGGCGGTCAGCTCCTTGAAGTACTCGAAGAAGTCCATCAACGCCGCCATGGTGTCCTCGGCGTTGGCGCCTCGCTGCAGCTCGGGGTCGTCGCCGCCGAACAGCTCCTGGGTGAGCTTGAGCATCCGCCCGTAGTCGGATTCGGGCAGCCCGAGCACCGACAGGATCACATACAGCGGGAACTGGGAGGCGACGTCGGTGACGAAGTCGCACTCGCCGCCGAGCTCGGCCATGCGGTCCACATAGCGCTTGGCCAGCTCCCGGATGCGCCCTTCCAGGCGGCGCAGCGAGCGGGGCTTGAACCAGTCGGCGGTGATCGCCCGCATCTTCTTGTGCTCGGGGTCGTCCATGTGGACGAGGGTCCGCAGCTCCATGCCCTGCTCGCGCTGCTGCCGCTGCATCTCGTCCAGCTCGGCCGTCAGCAGCATCGGGCGGGGGTAGCTGAGGAACAGGTTGTTGTTGCGCTCGATCTCCAGCACGTCCTCGTGCTTGGTGATCGCCCAGAACGGGTTGTAGCCCGGCGCCTCGACCCAGTGCACCGGCTCTTCGCGGCGCAGCAGGGCCAGCGCCTCGTGCAGCCTCGCCTCGTCGGCGTAGGCGGTCGGGTCCGCCAGTGCCCGTCCCGCCTCCTGAACCGTCATGGTCGTGCTCATCGGCTGCCTTTCCACAAGGGGCCGCGTGCCGTGGGCCGGGGACGCGGCCGGGGGTGATGGGCGGGGCGGCACCGGGGACGGCCGCTTCGGGCCGGAGATGGCCGTCCCGGCGCCTTTAACGACGAAGTTCGTCGTTAAAGGGACGGTAGAATCCGGTTCTGGCCACGTCAAGGGACCTTCGCCCCTATGCCCGATCCGCCCACCCCGAACCCCCTGTGCCACACTGGGCGGGTGTCGAGCAAGGCCACGACCCGCGGCAGACCCGCCGACCCCACCATCGACGAGCGGATCCTCAAAGCCGCGCTCAGCCTTTACGGGCAGGTCGGCTGGGCCGGGTTCAACCTCGACGCCACCGCCCGCCGCGCCGGGGTCAGCAAGACCGCCCTGTACCGCCGCTGGCCCACCAAGGAAGAGCTGCTGCTGGCCGCCCTGGAACGCGTCGCCGAGATGCCGCCCCCCTGGCTCGACCTGGACGACCTGCCCTCCTGCCTGACCTACGCCGCCGAGCAGGTCGTCGACATGTTCATCGGCCCCAAGGCCCTGGTGCTGCCGCGCGTCCTGGTCGAATCCGTGCACTACCCCCGCTGGCTGGACGAGAAGGTCCAGCAGCTCGTCCGCGCCCGCTTCGCCGTCGTCCACCAGGTCCTGGACGCCGCCATCGAACGCGGCGAACTGCCCCCCGACGTCACCCCCGAACTGGTCTCCGACCTGATGATCGGCAGCGTCGTCGGCCGGATGATCCGCACCCCCGGCCGCGACCGCCCCCTCACCAAGGCCGAACGCGACCGCCAGGCCCAGGACATCGCCGACCACATCCTGACCGTCCTGCGCCGGGACTCCAGCCACCCCGTGGCCTGAGGCCGCCTCCTGCGCCCCGGCTGCGGAAAGAGGCGCGCTGATCGGGGCAATGCGCCGGGACGGATGAGCGGCCTATGAGACGGCCGGGTCCCGGTGTGAGCGCCGCGGCTCTCTTGCAGCCGTGTTGTTGGCCGGACGCCTTACGAGGACGGCGCCATGGGTCAGCGGGCGATGCGCTGGGCGACCAGGCGGGCCATCCACAGGGGGGAGAAGGCCGACGCGGCGGCCAGGAGCTTGGTCTGAGCACCGACGACGCGGTGCGGGGCGCGCAGCGGGAAGTCGCGTTCGTGCACCACGCGCCAGGCCGTGGCGGCGACCTGCTCGGGGGTGAGGCGCACTCCCAGGCGCTTGACGCTCGCGGCGCCCTGGACGTCCCGCAGGCCCATGTCGGTGGCCACGAACAGCGGGACCAGGCTCCGCACCCGGATGCCCTGGCCGCGCCACTCCAGCTCCAGGGCCTCGGTGAGCGACTTGACCGCCGACTTGGTGGCGCCGTAGGTGGCGAGGGCGGGCTGGCCGTACAGGGCCGAGGCCGAGCACAGGTTGAGCAGCGTGCCGCGGGAGCGCTTGAGGTAGGGGTGACCGGCCAGGGCGCCGTACACCACGCCCAGCACGTTCACCTCCACCATGCGGCGGTGGGCGGCGGCGTCGATGCTTGCGAACGGCCCGGAGGACAGCACTCCCGCGTTGTTGACCAGGACGTCCAGCCCGCCGTCGCCGCAGAAGTCGGCGAGCACCGCGCGCCAGTTCGCTTCGTCCCGCACGTCCAGCCGCCCGGAGACCGCGTGAGGCCGTCCGCCCGCGGCCTCCGCCACGGCTTCGGCGTCCACGTCGTACATGCCGACCCGCCAGCCGCGGGACAGGAACAGTTCGGCGATCGCCCGGCCGATGCCGCGGGCGGCACCGGTGACGAGGATGCTGCGCATGAATCTCCTGGTGAGAAGTCGAATGACCTGGTGGTCATAGTGGCAGAGCAGCAGGCGCGGTGTCGATGGTCCCGGTCGAGGAGCCCTGCCGGGCGGCGCGGAGCCGTGCACTGGGGTTTCTCGACGATTCGGCGTTGCCGGGAGGCGGCATCGGTCCGCAGGTCGTACGCGGGGACGGTGCCGTGACCTGGAACGTCGCCGCACCGGACACCGGCGAGGCTCCCGTTCCCGCTGTCTTGGGCCACGTGTTGAAAAGGGGGTTCACCGGTGAAGGCGGGGGAGGGGCGGTCCAGAGGAGATCCGCGAAGGCTCACACCCCCGCCGGGGGAAGGTCGCTCCCTGGGAGCGGCCGGCGCGCCTTCGCCCTGGCGGAAAGACGGTGCGGTTCGGCTCCGTTTTGTTGAGAAAACTTCAAAAATCTTGACCGATCAGAGCGCGTCCGTCCGGTCGTTCAAGGTGATTCCCGCTGCCGATGGACGAAGCGGTCAAATTTGGCAAACACCTAGAAATTGGTCCTGCATGATCCCATGAATAACAGGTTTTCTGATATTGACCTGATTTCTAAGGACTGATCCGGCTATTGTTCTCCGCATGCCTTCTCTGGAACACGAGATGCCGCTGGAGCTGTTCCGGAACCGGCCGACACTCGCCCCCGAACTGCTCCGGATGGTCTACGGGGTGAAGGTCCCCGAGCGCGCGAAGGTCACGTTGGGCTCGGAGACCTTCAACGACGTCAAGCCCAAGGAGCTGCGCTGCGACGCCACCGTCCTCGTCGGCGACGGCTCCCCGCCCGACCTGGGAATCATCGTGGAGGTGCAGCTCCAGTACAAAGAGGACAAGAGGTACACCTGGCCGGCCTATCTGGCCGCATTGCGCGCCCGCTGCCGATGCCCGGTGACGCTGCTGGTGCTGTGCCCGACGGACGCGGTGGCCGAGACCTGCGCCGAACCGATCGACCTGGGCCCGGAAGGCGGACCGGAATGGGTGCTCAAACCCCTGGTCCTGGGACCTGCACAACTGCCGGTGGTGACCGACATCGAACAGGCCTGCCGAATGCCTGAATTGTCGGTTCTAAGCGCCCTGGCGCACAGTGACCGCCCCGAACGCACTCAGGTCCTGAACGCCTACTGCGCCGCCCTGAGCGTCCCCGACCCCGACACCGCCTTCCAATACCATCAATATGTCCTGTCGCAACTGTCCGGGCCTGCCCTGGCAGCCCTGGAGGAGATCATGAACACCGTGACCTACGAATACAAGGGAACCTTTCTCGGCAAGGCCTTCAACGAAGGTGAGGCCAAGGCTCTGGTGAAGTTCTTGGAGGCTCGGGGTTTGGAGGTCTCGGAGCGGGTTCGGGAGCGGATCATGGGGTGCACCGATCGCGATCTGCTGGAGCGGTGGATCGAGCGGGCGGCGGTGGTGGAGTCGGCCGAGCAGTTGTTCGACTGATTCGAACAGGCTGTGCGCCTTGGTCGCTGCAGTGAGCCGGGAAGCGGAGGTCCCGGAGGGACGAGCCGCTTTGAGCTCGCCTCGGTGGTCCTGGAGAGGGCCATGAGCACTGTGCCTCCCAAGTACACGGGGCCTTTCCTCGGCAAGGCCTTCAGGGAGGGGTTCAAGGAGGGCTTCAAGGAGGGCTTCAAGAAGGGGCAGGCCAGGGCTCTTGTGGCGTTCCTGGAGGCTCGGGGGCTGGAGGTCTCGGAGCGGGTTCGGGAACGGATCACCGGGTGTGATGATCTCGATCTACTGGCGCGGTGGATCAGGCGAGCGGTGACGGTGGAGTCGAGCGAGCAGTTGTTCGGCTGATCCGGCCGGGGTCTGCGGTTTCGCTGTCCAGAGAGACGGGACGTGGGAGGTCCCGGAGCGATTCGGCTCCGGGACCTCTGGCTGTGATGGGGCCGGCCTCAGGCGGGGATGAGGTCGCGTTCCTGCTTGGGGTTCTCCTCCTCGCGGATGCCGTAGCGGCGGTAGAGGCGGGCCAGGGGGCCGGGGGCCCACCAGTTGGCGCGGCCCAGCAGGCGCATGGCGGCGGGGACCAGGATCAGGCGGACCACGGTGGCGTCCAGGGCGATGGCGATCGCCATGCCCACGCCGATCAGCTTGATGAAGGACACCCCCGAGGTGGCCATCGCGCCGATCGCCACCATCAGCAGCAGCGCGGCACCGGTGATGATGGCGCCGGTGCGCTGCACCCCGGCGGCGACGGCGGCGGTGTTGTCGCCGGTCAGGTCGTACTGCTCGCGGACCCGCGACAGCAGGAACACCTCGTAGTCCATGGACACCCCGAACAGCAGCAACAGCATCAGGATCGGCATGGCGGGGGCGATGCTGCCGGTGGCGGTGAAGTCCAGCAGGCCCGACAGGTTCCCGTCCTGGAAGATCCACACCACGGCGCCGAACGCGGCGGCCAGCGACAGCAAATTGACCGCGATCGCCTTGACCGGCAGCACCACCGAGCCGAACGCCAGGAACAGCAGCACGAAGATGGCCGTCCCGACCACCAGCGCCACCTGCGGCAGCGTGTCGGCGAGGCTGTCGAGCTGGTCGATCACCGTGGCGGTGACGCCGCCGACGTAGATCGTGGTACCGGGCGGCGCGGGCATCTGCCGGATGCGTTCGACCAGGTCGCGGGCGGCGTCGGACTGCGCGTCCCCGTCGAAGGTCACCGCGATGCGGGAGACCTCGGCGCTTTGCCCGGTGACGGCCGCGCCGGTCACCCCGGGCATCTGGCGCAGCCGCTCGGCGAGCGCGGCCGGGTCGGTGCGGCCCTGGACCACCACGTCGATGGGGCTGGTGGCGTTGCCGGGGAAGTCGCGTTCCAGGGTGTGGCTGACGACCCTGACCTCGGTGCCCTCCGGCAGCACCCGGGGATCGACCCCGCCCCAGTTGATGCGCAGGAAAGGCGCCCCGATGGCCAGCAGCAGCGCGGTGGCGGCCACCGCGTACAGCACCGGGCGCCGCATCACCGTGCTCGCCGTCCGGTGCCAGCCGCCTCCGCGGGCCGGCTCCGCGGCGGACGCGGCGGAGCGGCGGCGCAGCGACAGGGCGTTGACGCGGGGGCCGAGCACCGCCAGCGCCGCGGGCAGCAGGGTGAGCGCGGCGATCATGTCGACCACCACGGTGGCCACCCCGCCGTACCCCATCGACTTCAGGAAGATCTGCGGGAACAGGACCAGGCCGCCCATGGAGATGGCCACCGTGACCCCGGAGATCAGCACGGTGCGCCCGGCGGTGGCCATGGTCGCGCCCAGCGCGTCCTCGACCGTCTGGGTGCGCCGCAGCTCCTCGCGGAACCTGGCGACCATGAACAGCCCGTAGTCGATGGCCAGTCCCAGTCCCAGGAACGTGGCGACGTTGACCGCGAAGATCGACAGGTCGGTGGCCAGTGCGATGGCGTGCAGCACGGTGAACGCGCCGAGGATGGCGACCATCCCGGTCAGCAGCGGCAGCGCGGCGGCGGCCAGCCCGCCGAAGACCACCACCAGCAGCACCATGAGCACCGGCAGGGACAGCATCTCGGCGCGGGCGATGTCTTCGGAGACCTGCTCGTTGATGGTGACGGTGGTGGGCACCGTGCCGCCGACCTTGACCTCCAGCCCTTCGGCGCGGGTCAGGTCGTCCCGGATCGCCCGGTAGTTCTCCTCCCGCTGCGCGGTGTCCTGCCCGGCCAGCCGCAGCACGGCGTAGGTGGTGGTGCGGTCGGCGCTGACGAACTGCGGGGAGCCGGTGGAGTAGTAGGTCAGGGCCGAGGCGACCCGGTCGGCCGGCAGGGCGGCCACGGCGTCGGTGACGGCCTTGCGCACCGCCGGGTCGTCGACCGTGCGTCCGGCCCGGTCGGTGTAGAGCACCACCACGTCGGCCTCGCCGCGGGGCAGCGCCCGTTCGGCCACCTCGATCGCCCGGGCGCTCTCGCTGTCGGGGGTGGCGAAGCCGTCGGCGGAGGTCGTGGCCCCGAACACGCCGGTGCCCCAGACCACCGAGAAGATCACCGCGGCCAGTGCCGCAACCAGCACGGGCCATCGCCGCCGGTAGATCAGGCGGCCCCAGCTTTCCAGCATCGCGTCCTCCATCGCCCGGCCCGGCCGGGCGGTTAACGATGATCGCGGGAATGAAACACGTTAACTGCTACGCCCGTAAACTCTCGCATACGGCGTTAACTTTCGTCAACGATGTTTGTGCGGAATCATGCAAAGACCGAGGTCAGGAAGGGAGGGGCGGAGATCATGGCCGAGACCAGGCGCGACCGGCTGCGCGCGGCGACCGTCGAGGAGATCATCCGGACCGCCCGCAAGCTGCTGGTCGAACAAGGCCAGGAGGCGGTGACCCTGCGGGCGATCGCCCGCGAGATGGGCATGACCGCCCCCGCCCTCTACCGCTACTTCGACAGCCACCAGGAGCTGCTCAGCCACCTGGTCGGAGACCTGTTCAACGACCTGACCGACGCCCTGTACGACGCCCTGTGCACGGTCCCGCCCGGCGACCTGGCCGGCAAGTTCCTGGTCGTCTCCCGCGCGTTCCGCCGCTGGGCGCTGGCGCACGAACGCGAGTACGCCCTGCTGTTCGGCACCCCCCTGCCCGGCCTGGACATCGACCGGGACGACTTCGCCACCGAGTGCGGGCGCCGGTTCGGCTGGGTGTTCATGACGCTGTTCCTGGAGCTGTGGAACAAGAGCCCCTTCCCCGTCCGCCCCGACGAGGAGCTCGACCCGGAGCTGCGACGCCAGCTGGAGCGCTACCGCGACTGGATGAGCGTCTCGCTGCCGCTGGGGGCGATGCTCACCTTCATCCAGTGCTGGGTGCGCCTGCAGGGCAGCGTCAGCCTGGAGGTGCTGGGCCACCTGCGCTTCGCCCTGGACAACCCCGCCCCGCTGTTCGAGCTGATGCTCGCCGAGTTGGCCCCCCAGCTGGGCCTGCGCTACAGCCCGCCCGAGGAGTAGCCCCATCGCCCCGGCTCGGCCTTTGAAAAAGGCGTGCCGAAAAAAGGTTTTCTCGAACTCCCTTTCGGGTGCCCGTCAATGCGGCGGTCTGCCGGCTCGGCGACCGGACGCCGTACGGCCTGCGCCGAACACGGCCTCACGCCCTGGATGCGCGCTCTGAAAAGCCTCTTCAAGCAGACCGCTCAGTGCGCTGTGAATCCGGCTCTGTCCAATTGTCCAAAAGATCAAAAACGGCTGCCGGATGTGGTTTCTTAAGGGGCGGGACCCGACTGGGAAGGGCTTGAGCATGAGCGGGTACGGCAAGGTGCCGCCCGGGGTCGATCCGACCGTTCCGAGCGTCGCCCGGATGTACGACTACTACCTGGGCGGCAAGGACAACTACGAGTCCGACCGGATCGCCGCCGAGAAGGTCATCGAGCTCGGCCGGCAGGCGGGCGCGGACGTCAAGGGGACCGCGCTCAGCAACCGGGCCTTCCTGGTCAGGGCCGTGCGCACCCTGGCCGAGGCCGGGATCCGGCAGTTCCTCGACATCGGCACCGGGCTGCCGACCCAGGAGAACGTGCACGAGGTGGCACTGCGGCACGCCCCCGACTCCCGGATCGTCTACGTCGATAACGACCCGACGGTCCTGGCGCACGCCCGTGCCCTGCTGGCCGACGACCGCCAGACCACGGTCATCCAGGGAGACCTCACCGACCCGGAGAGCATTCTCGGCGACGCCGTCCTGCAAGAACGAATCGATTTCGGCGAACCGGTGGCGGTGATCTTCTGCGCCATCTTGCACTTCATCCCCGACGACGAAGCGGCCGCGAACGCCGTCGCCCGCTTCCGCCAGGAAATGTGCTCCGGCAGCCACCTGGTGCTGTCCCACCTGTTCCCCGGCCAGGTCGCCGAGGAGATGGTCACCGAATTCGGCCGGATCTACCACCGGACGGCCACCGGCTCGATCACCGTGCGCACCCTGAAACAGATCCGCGAATTCTTCACGGGCACCGAACTGCTGCCCCCGGGCCTCGTCCCGGTGGAGGCCTGGCGCCACGGCGACGGCCTGCGCGAGGACTACGTCCCCGACTATGGCACCCCCTCCTGCCTGGGCGGGATCGGCCGCGTCCCCTGACCGCCCGGACGGTGGACGGGCCGGCGCGTGGCGAGACCGGGCTTCACTCGCACCCGGGTACCGGCGCCACGCGGTGATCGGGGGAGTCGAGCCAGATGTGCTGCCGTCCGTCCGGGGCGACGGTCAGGCCGTAGCGCGTCATGTCCGGGCGGCCGTGTGCCAGCCAGTGGCGGTAGGCGGCTTCCACTTCATCCCAAAGTCTGCGGGGTCCGTACTGCTCCACGCGGTGGGCGGCGCGGCCTTCGAAGTCCACCGAGGCCCACGACCGTTCGCCGGTGACGTCGAACAGCCAGATGGTGAACTCACCAGAGCCGTCCGAGGCGTCGAAGCGGTGCCAGGAGACGTCGGGCACCTGAACGCTGATGGCGAAGTCCGGTCCGGGACGTCCGAACATCTCCCGGGGGTCGAGGCCGGTGGCGGAGACGTCCGGGGCGTCGCCCGGGTGGACGTGGTCACAGAGCCTGCCCAGGTGGACCCGGTCCTGCCGCATCCACATGAACGCGGCCGGCCCGGTGAACGGCCCTGACGCGGTGCCGTCCGCGCCGACGGCGAGCCGCAGCAGGGCATCGTTGTGGTAGGCGTTCCCGAACGGGGTGACGATGACGCCGCCCGGGCGGGTCTGCCGGAGCCAGGCCGGGGGGATGCGCCGCACCGACGCCGTCGCGATGATCCGGTCATAAGGCGCTCCCGGCGGGTGGCCCTCGAACCCGTCGGCTGTGATCACATCGACCGGGCAGCCCGCCTCGGCCAGTGCGCGGCGCGCCCGCTGCGCGACCTGCGGATCCACCTCCACGCTGGTCACGCCGCCGGTTCCGAGCCGGGCGGCCAGCAGCGCGGCGTTGTAGCCGGTCCCGGTGCCGATCTCCAGCACCCGCATCCCCGGCTCCGCCCCCAGCTCATGCAGCATCCGCAACACCAGGCTCGGCTGGCTGGCGCTGCTGGTGGAGCACTCGCCCAGTGCACCCGGCACGGGCTCGCGCCCATCATCGACCTGGGTGACGACATACCCGTCGCTGTCCACCTCCCGCCACCAGCCGTCCGGGTCGTCCGCGCGCGAGAGGGGACGCCAGCCCTCCTCGCCCTCGACCCAGATCACCTCGGGGATGAACAGGTGCCGCGGCACGGCCCGGAACGCCTCCCGCCACTGCGGCGGCACCGCCCCGGCCTCCTCCAGCTCCTCGACCAGCCGCCCCGTCACTTCTGCTCTCCGGTCTTCTCCTTGCCCGACCCGTGCCTCCACTGCCCGTTGCTCTGCTGCCTGGCGAGCTTGCCCGTCGTCCCTCCTGCCGAGGTGCCGTCCGGGACATCGGCTGCCCGGGATGTCCGCTGGATGTTCCGGCAGGGCGAAGAGACCAGGACGCTGCATTCCGTGGTGAGAACCGCCTGCTGATCCTGCCGGTTGCGGTGGAGCTGCGCAGCGGTTAATGAACCGGTTCCCTAATCGTTGAAGAAGTCGAATTCGCCGTTGCGGACGCCTTTGAGGAAGGCTTCCCATTCGGCTCGGGTGTAGATGATGACTTCGGCGTCGGGGCGTTTGCTGTGGCGGACGGCGACGCGTTCAGTGCCGTCGTTCAGGGGACCGGCCTCGACGCAACTGCCGCCGTTGTGAGGGCTGTAGGTGCTGATGTGCCAGGCGATGCGGGCGCGCTCTTCGGGGCTGAGGGTCTGGTGGGTCTCGGACATGATCACTGCCATTCCTCTGCTAGCGCCGAGATCAGTTCGATGGAGTCGGCTGGTCCAAGGGCTAGGCTTTCGTGTCCATCGTACGCTCGGATGAAACGTTCTGTATCGGGTGACTCTATATAGATTGCACCCGCCAGTGTCTCGGTATACGCCACCTCAGGGAATGAGTCGGGCAGCGTGAATATGTCGAACGTGCCGTACGTGCCGGCCGGTGTGCCCGCGCGGAAGGGAAGGACCCGAATGTCTACGGTGGGCCTGGCTGCGTACTCGATGAGGTGGCGGAGCTGAGCGGCCATGATCGCCGGGGTGCCGATCTGGCGGTGCAAGACGGCCTCGTCCAAAATCACCGACAGCCGGGGCGGAGTGTCGCCGTCCAGTAGTCGCTGGCGAGTCATTCGCAGTTCGAGCCAGCGCTTTATCTGGTCGGGGGATGCGCCGGGCTCATTGACGCGGATCACGTGCTCGGCGTACTCGGGGGTCTGGAGTAGGCCCGGCACCACGATGGCCGCGAACGAGCGGATGTGCGTTGCGCGGGCCTCCAGCCAGACGAAGTCGATCATGGAGCCTGCGACGTCGTGGACGTAGCCGTCCCACCAGCCCTTTTGCCAGACGTCCTGGCTGAGTCGCAGGAGCGCTTCGCGGCGCTGGGGGTCGGAGACGCCGTACAGGTCCATCAGCGCCAGCAGGTCGGGGCGGCGGATCGGGTAGAAGCCGGACTCGAAGCGGCTGACGGTTCCCGGGTCCCGCTGCAGGTACTCGGCGGCGTCCTTGAGCAGGAGGCCGCTCTTTTCACGCAGTTCGCGAAGCTGCTGGCCGAGCCACTGGGACCGCAGTGTCGCCCGCTGTGGGGTGCGCATCCCGGGGTCTCCTTCCACCGGCTGTCATGAAGATGGCCACAAAAATCAAGAGGAACAACTTGTCCTCCTTGGGCCTTGGTGAAACGATACCAACTGTAGGTCATCCGACACTGTTTGTGACCGAAAACAAGCAAAAAGGGCCGGGACGGACCCATCGCGTGCCAGTCGGAGCCGTCCCGGCCCGGATGCTCGGAAGGGAGCACCCGAATGGAGGGTATCCGCAGGTCCGGAAGGCCGTCTGTTCCTCACGGGGACGAGCCGGAGAGCAGGATCGCCGCCGCTGAGGTCGCCGAGCTGACCGGAGGGCGGGTCGCGCGGCTGTTCGCCCTGGTGCAGGAGTTCGACGACGACAACGACCGGCCGGTGCGGGAGGTCGTCGCCTATGGGATGGCGCTGCCCGGTGGGCACACCATGACGGTCACGCCGTCCGGGGCGGGCATCCACACCTGGCAGAGCCCGCACAGCGCGTCCCGGCGTCTGGGCTCGGAGCTGGTCTGGCTGGTCTGATCCTCGGTCCGGCCGCAAAAACGGCATGCCGTGTGCGTCCGGTGGCGTTCGGCCGGGGCGCTGGCATCCGCCGGCTCTGTGCGGCCGCGCCGGCGGAGACGGTCTGGTGTCATCCCCCGGCGTTCACCGGGCTGAGGGCGGTTCCCGTCCCGCGAGAGCCACCCTGATGTCCATTCCCGGCGCCGAAGACGCGTTCCATACGGACGCAGATCCGAAGCGTCCCCATGGGCATGCCGTCGGCCGGTGGGGGAGCGGTTGCCACTCCGCCGGACCATCGGGCGGACAGCGGTCCCCTCAAACCGAGGGCCGGATACGCGACGGTGGCGGACCCCACAAGCCGGGGGTCCGCCACCGTGCGAAGGTCAGTAGGTCGGCAGGCTCGGGTCGATCTGGTTGATCCAGGCCAGGATGCCGCCGCCGACGTGCACCGCGTCGGAGAAGCCGGCGTTCTTGACCACCGCCAGGGCCTCGGCGGAGCGGACGCCGGACTTGCAGTGCAGGACGATCTTCTTGTCCTGGGGCAGGCGCTCCAGGGCCGAGCCGTTCAGGAACTCGCCCTTGGGGATCAGCGTGGCGCCCGGGATGGAGACGATCTCATGCTCGTTCGGCTCGCGGACGTCCACCAGGAAGATGTCCTCGCCGCGGTCCAGCATGGCCTTCAGGTCGTGCACCGAGATGGTGGAGTCCTTGACGGCCTCGCTGGCCTCGTCCGACAGGGTGCCGCAGAAGGCCTCGTAGTCGGGCAGCAGCTCGGTGATGGTGGGGTTCTTGCCGCACAGGGCGCACTCGGGGTCCTTGCGGACCTTGACCGAGCGGTAGGTCATCTCCAGGGCGTCGTAGATCATCAGCCGGCCGACCAGCGGCTCACCGATACCGGTGATCAGCTTGATGGCCTCGTTGACCTGGATGGAGCCGATGGAGGCGCACAGCACGCCCAGCACCCCGCCCTCGGCGCAGCTGGGCACCATGCCCGGCGGGGGCGGCTCGGGGTACAGGCAGCGGTAGCACGGGCCGTGCTCGGCCCAGAACACGCTGGCCTGGCCGTCGAACCGGTAGATCGACCCCCACACGTACGGCTTGCCGAGCAGCACCGCCGCGTCGTTGACCATGTAGCGGGTGGCGAAGTTGTCGGTGCCGTCCACGATCAGGTCGTAGCCGGAGAAGATCTCCATCACGTTGTCGCGGTCCAGCGCGACGTTGTGCACCACCACGTTGATCAGCGGGTTGATCTCCCGGACGGTGGCGGCGGCCGACTCGGCCTTGGGCACGCCCAGCGACGACTGCCGGTGGATGACCTGGCGCTGCAGGTTGGACTCGTCCACCACGTCGAAGTCGATGATGCCCAGCGTCCCGATCCCGGCGGCGGCCAGGTACATCAGCGCGGGCGAGCCGAGACCGCCGGCGCCCACGCACAGGACCTTGGCGTTCTTCAGACGCTTCTGACCCGCCATCCCCACGTCGGGGATGATCAGGTGCCGCGAGTAGCGATTGACCTCTTCGCGGGTGAGCTCCGCAGCGGGCTCGACCAGAGGGGGCAACGACACGGTGATGCTCCTGTGCTCAGCCTGTAAGGGCGGGTGGGACGCCGCCCGTCGGCGATCCCGTCACAGCACAACCTTGCCATGCCGCCGCTGATTCCCGAACACGGACCTCGCCAGGCATGAAATGGGCGATAGCGGGCATCGATGGGCGACCCGACATGTGAGGAGTCGACCCGATGCGGTTCTTGCGACGCGTCATGCGGCGCCCGGTCGTCCGCGAGCGGACGCCGAGCCTGAGAGAGCTGCGGGCCCGGTTGCGGACGGAGCAGGCCGAGGCGCGGCTGCTGGACACCGAGAGCCGCATTCACCGGGAGGCGGCGCGGATCCGCCGGGAGATCCGCTCGTCCAAGCGGCAGTGACGAAACCGGCGACGGTGTGAAAGGCGGGCTCGGATGAGTTTTCTGGACAAGCTCAAGAACAAGGCGCAGCAGATCACAGGGCGCGGCAAGGAAGAGGTCGGCCGGCGCACCGGCGACAGCGGCCTGGAGAGCGAGGGGCGCGGCGAGCGCGCCACCGGCGGCATGAAGCAGGCCGGTGAGCGCGTCAAGGACGCGGCCAAGGACGTTCGGCGCGGCTTCGGGCAGTGACCTCGCCCACGGCGTGCGGTGCAGAGCCCTTCGAAGCGGAGGGCTCTGCACGTATGCGCGGATAGCGTCGATGGGCGTTATGTTGTGAGACGTGGCCGTCCAGCCGTTTCGCGACCCGCCGGAGCTTGAGCCTGCGCGGGAGGAGCCGGATCGGCGGCCCGCCGTGCACCCCGCCGGGCACAAGGCGTTCGGCCTGCGCGGACGGCACTGGGCGTGGGCGGCGATCGCGGTCGCGGCCGGATACCTGGCGCTGGGCGTGGTCGCGGTCACCGGCGCCGTGCAGATCCTCACCCGTGAACCCACCGACGCCGAGCTGCGCCGGGCCGCCGACGCCGAGGTCGCCCGCCGCTGGCAGGCCTGGCCCGCCGGGCGGATCTTCCCCGAGCGGCTGACCTACCTGCCCGGCACCGACGAGGTCGAGTACGCCACCAGGGCGGGCATCGCGCCCGGCACCGACTGCAAGAGCGCGGTGGACGCCTCCATCGCCCCCATCCTGCAGCGCCACGGCTGCCGCGCCGTGCTGCGCGCCACGTACGCCGACCAGCTCGAAGGGGTGGTGGTGACGGTGGGCGTGGTCGTCTTCCCCGACCAGCAGGCCGCCTACAAGGCCCGCCGGGAGATCCCCGGATCGCCCACGGCGCTGCGCGCCGCCGCCTTCCCCGGCACCGTCGCCGCCCGGTTCGACGACGCCGCCCGCCAGGTCGGCACGGCCGAACGCGGCGGTCCCTACCTGGTGCTGACCACCGCGGGCCACTCCGATGGACGCCCGGCCGCCGCGGTGCGCGGCAAGCAGCAGCCCGGCGACCTGTTCGGCCTGGTGCCCCAGCTCGGGCACGCCATCGCGCAGAATCTGTCCACCCGGGCGCTGCCGGACTGCACCAGCGCCGACTGGCAATGCTGACCTGCGACGGGAGGGCGGCGATGAGGAAAGCGGTGCGGGCCCGGGCGGCCGCGCTGGCCGTCGCCCTGCTGGCGTTCGTCGGCGTGCCCGCACCGGTCTGGGCCGATGAGATCCGCGACCGGCAGCGCGCCATCTTGAACACCCTCGGCGTGCAGGAGGCCTGGCAGTACACCCGGGGCGGCGGGGTGACCGTCGCGGTCGTCGACTCCGGGGCCGACCCCTCCCACCCGGATCTGCGCGGCTCGGTGACGGTCGGCCCCAACCTGCTGTCGCGCACCGACGGCGGACGGGCTCCGGCGGGACGGCACGGCACCGGCATGGCCTCGCTGATCGCCGGGCACGGCCACGGCCCCGGAGGCCGGGACGGCATCATCGGGGTCGCGCCCGAGGCGCGGATCCTGTCGCTGCGGGTGATCGCCGAACCCGAGGACCCCGGCTACCTGGCCTACCGCACCAGCCGGGCGGCACGGGACGCGGTGGCCCGCGGCATCCGTTACGCCGCCGACCACGGCGCCGACGTGATCAACCTTTCGCTGGGCAACGCCCGGCCCAACCCGGCCGAACGCGAGGCCATCGCGCACGCCATCGCCAAGGGCGTGGTGGTGGTCTCCGCCGTGGGCAACGACGGCGACAAACGCGAGCTGCTGGACGCCGACGGCTTCGCCCCCTACTCCTACCCGGCGGCCTACCCGGGGGTCATCGCGGTGGCCGCCACCGACGCCAAGCACCGGCGGGCGCCGTTCTCCACCCGCAACCACTCGGTGCTGCTGGCCGCGCCGGGGGACGATGTGCCGATGGCCGGGCCGGACGGCACCTACTTCCTGGCCGAGGGCACCAGCGGCGCCAGCGCGCTGGTCTCCGGGGTGGCCGCGCTGATCCGCTCCCGCCACCCCGACCTCAAGCCCTCCCTGGTCAAGCAGGCGCTGCTGGAGAGCGTCCGGTTCGGCCCGCCCGGCAAGTACAACGCCTCGGTGGGGTTCGGCGAGGTCAACGCGGCGGCGGCGGTGCGGGCGGCGGACCGCCTGGCGGGCACGCCCCGCGGCGGCGGCGCCCTGCCCAGCAACGAGCGCTTCACCGACGGGGAGCCGCCGGGCCCGGTGAAGGTGATCGACCAGCCGGCGTGGACCGAGCCGGTGGCGGTCGGCGTCATCGTGCTCACCGTCGCCGGGGCGGGCCTGGCCGTGGCCGTCTCCGTCGCGCTGTACCGCCGCACCAGGCCCGCGCCGTCGGACCCCCGCCCGGCCGCGGCCGAGGAGCCGCCGCCCGAGCCGCCCCCGCCCCTGATCTTCGATCCGGACGCCCCCGCCGAGCCCGAACCGGTGCCCGTCGCGGTGACCTTCGAGCCCGCGGACGTTCCATTGGCGGTCGAGACGGCCCCGCCGCGCCCGCAGGCCACCGTGTCCGTCCCCTCGTACGTCCCCGGGACGGGCCCGCGGCCCAAGGCTCCCGCCTTCGAGCCTCCCGACCTGCCGCCCGGCCCTCCGCCGCCCGAGCCCGCCCAGCGCAAGAGACGGGTGCCGCTGGTTCTGGACCCGCCCCCCGGCGCGGGCAGGCCGACCTTCGAGCCTCCCTACCCGCCGGCCCCGGTCGCCCCGTCGCTGGCGCCGCTGCAGCCGGTGGTGGGCGCCTACGGCCCCTGGCCGCCTCCGGGCGCACCGGCACCGCCATACGGGACGCCGTGGCCGCCTCCGAACGGGCCGTCCGGCCGGCCATGGCCGTCTCCGGGTGCACCGGCATCGCCGTATGGAACGCCGTGGCCGCCTCCCAACGCCCCCGGGCCGATGCAGCCCCCTCCGGACGGAAACAGGACTGCGTAACAGGCGACCGGCCGGGCGGCGGGGCTTTCTGGAAGCACGGCCGGTGCTCGGATGACGTGCCCACAGGCCCGGCGGAAGCAGGCCGGTGCCGCCGATTCCCTCGCGCCCCGGCGGCGGGACGGCCAGAATCGGACGATGCAGCAGGAGCCTGACGAGTTCGCCGAGCTGGTGCTGGAGGTGGCGGAGCGGATCCCGCCCGGCCGGGTGCTGTCGTATGGGGACGTGGCCGAGCTGCTGGGACGCGGCGGCCCCCGGCAGGTCGGGCGGGTCATGGCCCGCTGGGGCGGCGGCGTGCCCTGGTGGCGGGTGATCCGCGCCGACGGCAGCCCTCCGCCCGGCCACGAGGTGCGGGCCCTGCAGGAGTACCTCGCCGAGGGCACCCCGCTGCGGCAGGACGGGACCCGCGTGGACATGCGGCGGGCCCGCTGGGACGGCCGCTCCTGACCCGCGGCGGCGGCACGCGGGGGAAGGCACGCCGCCGCAGCGGGTCGGCCGGCGTCACCCCCGCCCGGTAGGATCACCGAACCCACAGGCCACGGCCGTCACATGCGTCCCTTATGTCACATTTGAGACATAAGGGTGTTCAGGCCAGGCGAAACCCGATGATCTGCTGGAATCGTCTGTTGTGCCATCAGCGTCCTACCGCCTCGTCCGTCGCTCCGGCCTCATCCGGACGGCCCCGCCCGAGCTCGACGAGCAGCAGCGGCGGGTGGTCGAGCATGCGCACGGGCCGCTGCTGGTGCTGGCCGGGCCGGGCACCGGCAAGACCACGACCATCGTCGAAGCGGTGGTCGACCGCATCGAACGCCGCGGCTGCGACCCCGAACGCGTCCTAGTCCTGACCTTCAGCCGCAAGGCCGCCGAGGAACTGCGGCACCGCATCACCGGGCGGCTGCGCCGCACCACCCGCGCCCCGCTGGCGCTGACCTTCCACGGCTACGCCCACGCCCTGTTGCGCCGCGATGCGATCCGGCGCGGCCAGGAGCCGCCCCGCCTGCTGTCGGCCCCCGAGCAACTGCTGGAAGTGCGGCGGCTGCTGGAGGGCGAGGCCGCCGACGGCGCCGTGCACTGGCCGCGCCGCCTGCATGAGGCGCTCACCACCCGGGGCTTCGCCGAAGAGCTGCGCGACTTCATGCTGCGCGCCGCCGAACGCGGCTACGGCCCCCAGGAGCTGGAAGAACTCGGCTACCTCAAGGGCCGCGACGACTGGGTGGCCATCGGCCGGTTCATGAACCGCTACGAGCAGCGTTTCGCGGTCGACCCGGTGCTGACCTACGACTACACCGACCTGATCGAGGCCGCCGCCGCGCTGCTGGCCGAAGAAGAGGTGCGCTTTCAAGAGCGCGCCGCCTACGACGCGGTGTTCGTCGACGAGTACCAAGACACCGACCCCGCCCAAGAACACCTGCTCAAGCACCTGGCCGGCGACGGCCGCGACCTGGTCGTGGTGGGCGACCCCGACCAGTCCATCTACGGATTCCGCGGCGCCGACGTGCGCGGCATCATGGACTTCCCGCACCGCTTCCCGACCGCCGACGGCCGGCCCGCCCCGGTCGTGGCGCTGCGCGAATGCCGCCGGATGAGCCCGGCGATCCTGGAGGCCTCCCGCCGCATCGCCCGCCGCCTGCCCGCCGGCCCGTCGGCCGCCGAGCACCGCGCGCTGCGCCCCCGCCAGGGCGCCGAGGACGGCGAAGTGCACGTCGTCATCGCCGACAGCCCCGGCCAGGAGGCCGCCCTGGTCGCCGACGAGCTGCGCCGCGCCCACCTGCTGGAGGGAGTGCCCTGGTCGCGCATGGCGGTGCTGGTGCGCAGCGCCGTCCGGCAGGTCCCGCCGCTGCGCCGCGCCCTCGCCCAGGCCGGGGTGCCGGTGGTGGTGGCCGGGGACGAGCTGCCGCTGATGGGCGAACCGGCCGTCCGGCCGTTTCTGGTGCTGCTGCGCGCGGCGCTGGAGAAGGGCTACCTGACCGGCGAGGTCGCCGAGGAACTGCTGACCGGCCCGCTCGGCGGCGCCGACGCGCTGACCCTGCGGCGGCTCAAACGGGCGCTGCGGGAGGTGGAGACGCTCTCCGGCGGCGACCGTCCCGTGGGCGAGCTGCTGGTGGCCGCCCTGGAGGACCCCCGCGAACTGCTGCTGGTCCACCCCAAGGTGCGCGCCCCGGCCGAACGTGTCGCCCACCTCCTCCAGGTGGCCCGCCAGGGCGGCACCGCCGAAGAGGTGCTGTGGAACGTCTGGCAGGCCAGCGGCCTGGCCGACGCCTGGCTGGAGCAGAGCGCCAAGGGCGGGGCCCGCGGCGCCGCCGCCGACCGCGACCTGGACGCCGTGGTGGTGCTGTTCGAACGCGCCGCCCGCTTCACCGACCGAATGCCGCAGGCCGGGCCCGAACTGTTCGTGGCCGAGATCTCCGGCGAGGAGATCGCCGGGGACACCATCGCCGACCAGGCCCCCGAAGGCGAGGCGGTGCGGATCCTGACCGCCCACCGCGCCAAGGGCCTGGAGTGGGAGGTGGTCATCGTCGCCGGAGTGCAGGAAGGGGTGTGGCCGGACCTGCGGCTGCGCGGCTCCCTGCTGGGCGTGGAAGAACTGATCGAACACCACGCCGGCAGCGACCTCGCCGACCTGCTCGCCGAGGGGGGACGCGGCACCGCCGCGGGCGCCTCCATGGCGGCCAAGCTGCTGGACGAGGAGCGGCGGCTGTTCTACGTGGCCGTCACCCGGGCCCGCCGCCGGCTGGTCGTCACCGCCGTGGGAGGCGACGACACCGAAGAACGCCCCTCCCGCTTTTTGAACGAACTGGCCCCCGGCGCCCTCGAACGCTCCGAACTGGATGAGAAAACCCGCTGGCTGTCGCTGCCGGCCCTGGTCGCCGACCTGCGCGCGGTGGTCACCGACCCGTCCCGGCCCCAGCCGCTGCGCCGCGCCGCCGCCGCCCACCTGGCCCGGCTGGCCCGCGCCGGGGTACGCGGCGCCCACCCCGACTCCTGGTACGCCATCACCGCGCTGTCGGACCCCCGCCCGGCCTTCACCGCCGACGAGCAGATCACCATCTCCCCCTCCCAGGTGGAGACCTTCACCACCTGCGGGCTGCGCTGGCTGCTGGCCTCGGCGGTCGGCGCCCGGGACGGCGGGCCCGATGAGCTGGCCACCATGGGCAAGGTCGTGCACGCCGTCGCCGAGCTGGCCGGCAGCCACGGCGACCTCGCCGAAGAGGACGTGGCCCAAAGACTGGACGAGATCTGGAAGGAACTGAACTTCGGCAGCTCCTGGTACTCCGGCAAACAACGCGAACAGGCCGCCAAGATGGTCGATAAGTTCCTGGCCTGGCACCGCGCCAACCCCAACGAGCTCGTGGCGCTGGAGGAGGACTTCCAGGTCGAACTCGGCCGGGTGGTCATCCGGGGCCGCATCGACCGGGCCGAACGCGACGAGCACGGCCGCGCCGTGGTCGTCGATATCAAAACCTCCGCCCAGAAGGTCCCCGACAAGGAACTGGCCCGCCACCCCCAACTGGGCGTCTACCAGTACGCGGTGACGCTGGGCGCCCTGCAACGGCACGGCCTGGTCGAACCGGGCGGGGCGGTGCTGGTGCAGGTCGGCAAGGGATCGTACGAGAACAAGGCGCGCGAGCAGCGGCAGCCGCCGCCCGCCGAGGACGGCGACCCCGACTGGCCCAAGAAACTGGTCGAGGTGGTGGCCACCGGCATGGCCGGCGAGGTCTTCCAGGCCCGTCCCAACGACAAATGCCGCACCTGCCCGGTGCGGTCCTGCTGTCCCGTCCACGACGAGGGCGGGCAGGTGGGGTTGTGATCACCCCCGTCGAACTGGCCCGCCTGCTGGAGCTGCCCGAACCCACCCCCGAGCAGGCCCGGGTGATCTCGGCGCCGCTGGCCCCCATGGCGGTGATCGCCGGGGCCGGCTCCGGCAAGAGCGAGACCATGGCCGCCCGCGTGGTGTGGCTGGTGGCCAACGGCCTGGTGCGGCCCGAACGGGTGCTGGGGCTGACCTTCACCCGCAAGGCCGCCGGTGAGCTGGCCGCCCGCATCCGCCGCCGTCTCGACCAGCTCCGCGACCGCCTGCCCCAGGACGAACTGGACCGGCTGGGCGGGGAGGCGGCCCTGGACGGCGAACCGACGGTGTCCACCTACCACTCCTATGCCGCCCGGCTGTTCGGCGACCACGCCCTGCGCGCCGCCCTGGAACCCACCATGCGCCTGATCAGCCCGGCCATGGCCTGGCAGCTCGCCGCCCGGGTGGTGGACGACTACGACGGCGCCATGGACGGCATCGACTGGCGGCCGGACACGGTGGTGCGGGCCGTGCTGGACCTGTCCGGCGAGCTGGCCGAGCACCTGCGCACCCCCGAGGACGTCCGCGAGATCGGCCGGCGGCTCCGGGCGCAGTTCGACGCCCTGCCCGGACGGCGGGGGGCCGCAAAGAACGTGCTGGCCACCCAGGAGATCCGGGAGCGACTGCTGCCGCTGGTGGAGGCCTACCAGCGGGCCAAGATCGAACGGGAGGTCCTCGACTACGGCGACCAGGTGGCGTTGGCGGCCCGCATCGCCCGCGACCACCCCGACGTCGGGATGATCGAACGCTCCCGCTATGCGGTCGTCCTGCTGGACGAGTACCAGGACACCAGTCACGCCCAGCTCGTCCTGCTCACCTCGCTGTTCGGCGGCGGCCACCCGGTCACCGCGGTGGGCGACCCGTGCCAGTCCATCTACGGGTGGCGGGGCGCCGGCTCCGGCAACCTGACCGGCTTCCCCGAGGACTTCCCCCTCGCCCCGGCCGTCCCGAGCCGGGTCGCCGCCGTGCCCCCGCCGCGCCCCGGCCGGCGCCCGCCCCGGCACGCCCGTCCCGCCCCCACGGCCACGCTGTCGATCAGTTGGCGCAACGGCGAACGCATCCTGGAGGTCGCCGCCCGCATCCAACAAGGCCTGCGCGCCGACACCGCGAACGTGCCGCGGCTGCGTCCGGGGGAGGGCCGCCGCGGCCGCGGCCGGGTCGAGTGCGCCCTGCTGCCCACCGTCACCGCAGAAGCCGAGCACATCGCCGAGCGCATCCGCCGCCTGCGGGCCGCCGACCCCGAGCTCGCCCCCGACGGGCTGCCCTGGGACGAAGGGCCGCTGAAGTACTCCCACATCGCCGTGCTGGTCCGCCGCCGCTCCCAGATCCCGCCGCTGCGCAAGGCCCTGGAGGAACGCGACATCCCCGTCGAGGTGGTCGGGCTGGGTGGGCTGCTGACCGTCCCCGAAGTGCAGGACGTGGTGGCCACGCTGCGGGTGGTGCACGACCCCACCGCCGGGGCCTCGCTGGCCCGGCTGCTGACCGGCCCGCGCTGGCGGATCGGCCCGCGCGACCTGGTGGCGCTCGGCCGCCGCGCCCGCCGGCTGGCCAGTGAGAACACCCGGGACATCACCCCGCCCCCCGACGCCTCCGAGCTTCGGCCCGAGCCCGCAGCGAACGCCGAGGAAACCGACCCGCTCCGCCAGGTCGTCATCGAGCTCACCCAGGAGACCGGCAGCCTGGTGGACGCCCTCGACGACCTGGGCGACCCGTCCGCCTACTCGCCCGAGGGCCTGGCCCGGCTGCGCCGCCTGGCCGCCGAGCTGCGCACGCTGCGCTCCCAGGTCGGGCTGCCGCTGCCGGACCTGGTCGCCGAGGTGGAACGCACCCTGGGCCTGGACATCGAGGTCGCCGCCCGCTCCGGCCTGGACCCGGCCGGCGCCCGCGCCGACCTGGACGCCTTCATCGAGACCGCCGCCTCCTTCGCCGAGGAGTCCGAAAACCCCACCCTGGGCGCGTTCCTGGCCTACCTCAAGGCCGCCGAGAGCGAGGAGTTCGGCCTGCCGGCGGGGCGGGTCAGCGAGAGCGACAGCGTCAAACTGCTCACCGTGCACGCCGCCAAGGGCCTGGAGTGGCCGGTGGTGGTCGTCCCCGGGCTGTGCTACCTGCCGAGCGGAAGCGGCCGTCCCGTCAAGGGCTCGATCTTCCCCTCCCCGCCGCAGCAGTCCACCCGCTGGACCGACAACCCCCGCCTGCTGCCGTTCGAGCTCCGCGGCGACTACGAAAAGGGCAACCTGCCCAGACTCAACGGCCTGACCAAGGCGGACCTGGACCGCTTCAAGGACGAGTGCGCCGATCGGGATCTGCGGGAGGAACGCCGCCTGGCCTACGTCGCCGTCACCCGCGCCTCCCACCTGCTGATCGCCACCGGCCACCGGTGGGGCGCCACCGCCCGCCCGCTGCACCCCTCGCCGTTCCTGGAGGAGATCCGCCAGGCCTGCGAGACCGGGGCGGGCCGCGTCGTCAGTTGGGCCGACCCCCCCGAAGAAGGCGCCGCCAACCCTCTGCAGGCCGAGGCGGAACCCGGCCGGTGGCCCGCCACCCCCGAGGGCCGCCGCTACGCCGCCATCGTGGAGGGCGCCGAGATGGTCCGCGACGCCATGGTCGGCCGCACCGCCCCCTGGGCCGGCGACGACGGCCTCACCGAGGCCGACCGCCGCCGCATGACCGCCTGGGCGCGGGATGTGGAACTGCTGCTGGCCGAGCGGGACCGCGGCCGCGGCGGCGACGTCCTGCAGGTCGAGCTGCCCGCCAAGCTCACCGTCTCCACCCTGGTCGCGCTCTCCCGCGACCCCCAGGAGGTGGCCCGCTCGATCCGCCGCCCCATGCCGCGCCCGCCCGCCCCCTACGCCCGCCGCGGCACCGCCTTCCACCGCTGGCTGGAGTCCCGCTGGGGCCAGCAGCGCCTGCTGGACCCCGACGAGCTGCCCGGCGCCGCCGACGAGGGCGCCGCCGACGACTCGATGCTGAGCGAGTTGCAGCGGCGCTTCGAAGAATCCGAGTGGGCCTCCCGCCGCCCCCTCGACATCGAGGTCACCTTCGAAACCGTCCTCGGCGACCGCGTGCTGCGCGGCCGCATGGACGCCGTCTTCACCGCCCCCGACGGCGGCTATGAGGTCGTCGACTGGAAGACCGGCCGGCCCCCCGCCGACGAGGACTTCCGCCACGCCGCCGTCCAACTGGCCGCCTACCGCCTGGCCTGGGCCGACCTGGCCGGCGTCCCCCTGGAGAAGGTCAGCGCCGCCTTCCACTACGTCCGCTACAACCGCACCATCCGCCCCGCCGACCTCCTCGACCGCGCCGGCCTGACCGCCCTGCTGGAGAACATCCGCCCCATCGACTGAAACCGGCGCGCAGATCCGGGAGCACCGGCTGCGGGGGAGCGCTTTCACCGCCTCCCGCCGGTGTGAGGGACCCCCTATGGCCAGAAAGTGAAGTTCGGGAGATGATCCCCGCATCGAGCGAGGAGGTCGAAGTGACGGTGACGCGCGCAGAGAAGATCGTCCGGGAGGTCGGCGGGCGGCCGGAGCGGGGCGGGGATCCCAGGTTGAGGATGTCCTTCACCGCGAACCTGGTGCGGCTGGTGGAGTTCACCGAACCCGAGCTCGACCCCGAGGACGTGGTGCTGGAGACCTGCGCCGGCACGGCGGTGCTGTCGCGGGCCATCGCCCGGCGAGTACGGCACGTCACCGCGCTCGACCTGGACGAGGGCAAGCTGGCCGAGGGCAAGCGGGAGGCCGACCGGGACGCGCTCACCAACATCACCTTCACCCGGGGCGACGCCACCGCCCTGCCCTACATCGGGCGTTCCTTCACGCTGCTGCTGAACCGTTTCTCGCTGCACGAGGCCGACGACCCGGCGGCGGTGCTGCGCGAGCTGGTGCGGGTGAGCCGGCCCGGCGCCGGGCTGGTCGTGGCGGACCTGGTGCGGCCGGAGGACGGCGCCGCCGACCCCGACCGGCTGGAGCGGCTGCGCGACCCCTCCCACCGCCGGCTGCTCACCGTGCAGCAGATCACCGACCTGATCACCGAGGCCGGGGCCGAGGTCAAGCGGACCGACCGGTTCGATGTGGTGCGCCCGCTCGAGGCCTGGCTGGCCAAGTCCGGCACGCCCGCCGAGACCGCCGAGCAGATCCGCGCCGAGCTGCGCGCCGAACTGGACGGCGGCCCCGCCACCGGCCTGCGCCCGGTGATGGTGGACGGCGAGCTGTGCATCACCCAGGCCAACGCCTACTTCGGCGCCATCGCCCCCTGAACGCCCCCCGGGCTTTCCGCCGCGGACCTGCGTGAGCGTTCCCGGGCCCGAACCCACCCCCGGGTCCGGGCTCACTCGCGTTCCCCAGCCGGTCGAAAACGGATACCGGTGACCGGAAGAGGACAGCCATCCAAGATCGCTTTTCGCCGGAGTCGTGTGCGGCCACAGTGTGGACTTGCGTCTTCGGCGAAGGAAGCACACGGATGGACATGAGGGGAAACCCGGGCGGGGCGGCCGACCGCAGGACCGCTGAGGACACCACGCCGCTGGTGGTGCTGTGGGCCCGCCTCTGCGCCGTCCCGGCCCGGTGCGTGTTCCTGCCGTCGCGTCCGGACCGGATCGTCGATCCCATGATCAGGGCGCTGCAGCAGCTGCGCGCCTGGACGGGCATGGCCGTGCTGGTGGGGATCGCGCTGACCTACCAGTCGACGGACACCGACGCGGCGGTCAACCAGTGGCTGGAACAGCTCGTCGGGAACCTGATGCTCTCCATCATGCTGTGCCCGTTCGTCGTGCTCGCCTTCATCGCGGCCGCCCGGCCGCCGAACCGGCGGCTGTACCTGCGCCGGGCGGTGCGTCCGCTGCTGGCGATGCTGACGCTGCTCGCCACTCCGCTGATCATGGTGCCCCTCTCCTTGCTCGAGAAGACGGAGTACGAGAACCTGTGGTGGTTCCTGGCGGCGCTGAGCACGCTGCTGTTCTTCTTGTGGCTGCTGGGATTCGCCGCCTACGGCGGGTTCTTGGCGGTGACCCACGCCTTCCGCACCGCCGACATCCACGAACTGGTGCCCCCGCTGCTGACCACCGCCGTGACGTGGGCGATGGTGCCGGTGGAGCTGACCTCCGGCGGCTATCCGGGCGTCCCGGCCGTCCTGCAGGTGATGTTGCTGCTGGGCGGCCCATTGTCGGTCACGGGGATCGCCTGGCTGGAGGTCCGCAGGCTCCGCCGGCACTATGGCCTGACTTTTCGCGGCGCCCTGGGCCGCTGAGAGAGGGCGCCCTCCCGGCGTTCACCGGCGCCGGATCAACTCCGCGTCCGCCGGGGTTCGCGGCGGCGCGGCCCGGTCGTGGGGCGCGGTGCCGAGCGGGTTGGGGACCGGGATGTAACCGGCGGCGCGGTCGGCCGAACGGGACCAGCGGACCCGCAGGTTGGCCTTGGCCGGCAGCGGCACCCCCGCCAGCAGCGCCCGCAGCCGGGCGTCGCCGGGGCGGCCGCGGGCGTAGTCGGCGACGCACTCGCGCAGCACGCGCCACAGCTCGGCCTCCAGGCGGGGGTGCCGGTCGGCGACGGCGGCGGCGATCTCGGCCAGGTGGTTGACCAGCAGGCAGTACACCACCCGGTTCCAGCCCTGCTCGGCGCTGTAGGTCAGCGCCTCGCGGACCCGGCCGGGCAGGCCGGCCAGGGCGGCGTCCCAGCGGCCGGCCACCAGCTTGGTGCCCTCCAGGTCGCGGAAGGCCGCCTGCGTGGGCATGCCGGTCTCGTCCACGGCCACCACCACGTTCTGCAGGTGGGGTTCCAGCACCACCCCGTGGGTGAGGTAGGCGTCCAGGGCGGGCGGGGCCACCAGCGCCACATAGCGCGCCCACCACGCCAGCGCGCCGTCGGGGTCCGCCGTGCACGGCAGCGTCGCCACCGACACCGGGCCGGTGCCGTACGGGTCGGCCAGCACGGCGGCCACCAGCGGAGTGCCGGCCAGCGCCCGCACCCCGCCGCGCAGGATCACCCCCAGCCCTTCGTGCAGCCGCCGGTCGGCCAGATGGACGCTGCGGTAGGCCGGTTCGGGCAGCAGCCGGCAGCCGCCGAACCGCTCGCCCAGCTCGGCGAACACCGGGCGCAGCAGCCGGTCCAGCGTCACCGCGCCGGTCAGCTCGTACCAGGAGTTCTTGCGCACGCAGTTGGTGATGCGCATGTCCAGGCTGAACTTGCAGAACACGTCGGCGGCGGGCACGTACAGGGTGCGCACCGAGGAGGTCGGCACCGCCTCCGGCCCGCCCTGCCCCAGATCGACCAGCAGCCCCGACTCCAGCGCCCGGCGCAGCACCGGCCGGCCGGCCAGCAGCGAAAGCTGCCAGGGGTGGGCCGGGAGCAGCCGGTGCCCGGGCGGGGGAGGGGGCGCCAGCGCCTCCAGCGCGGCGAACCCGGCCGCATCCCCGCCCTCGGCGAACACCTCCTCCCGCACCGCCAGCCAGCGCAGCGGGAACCGGGCCCCGGCCTCGGGCGCGTACGGCAGCCACTCCTCCGGTTTGCCCTGGCGGGCCTTGGGCGAGGGGTGGAACCGGTGCCCGGCCACCAGCGACTGCTCCGAGGCCAGGTAGACCGCGCACCTGTCGTCCTCCGTCAGGGCGGGCCGGGAACCCCGGGCGAAGGGCCGCACGCCGTCGCGGTCCTCCGCCGGCCGGCGCGGCGGGGGAGGGGCGGCCGGGCCGCGGGCGGCCAGCAGCGCCGCCAAGGCGGTGTGGCTGGCGGTGACCTGCTCCACGAACTCCGGGTTGGCCTGGCCGGTGGCCAGCTCCAGCTCCCCGGCCACCAGCTCGGCCAGGCGGCGCCAGTCCACGGCGGCCCACTCCCCGGAGCCGGCGCGCAGCTCCTGGTAGGGGGCGGTCAGCCGGTAGGTGAACCCCAGCGGGGGACGGGCCAGCCGGGCGCGCAGCAGCACATCCAGGCGGGGCAGCCGGATCAGCAGGTGCCCCCCGCGGGGCCACACCTGGTGGTCGGGGGCGCAGACCTCCCGCACCAGGCAGTTGAACAGGGCGGTGGCCGTCGCGTCGTCGGCGGACAGGACGCGATCGGCAGAGCCGGTCGGCAGCACGAGTCAGTCCCGGAAGTAGCGAAGGTAGTTGGGCCCGTCGGGGCCGTAGTGCTTGTTGATGTCGCGGGCGCCGGTGCGGGCCTTGTCGACCAGCGTCCCGGCGGTCAGCATCGCCTTGGTGGGCAGGCGGTCGGCCTCCAGCGTGCGCGCGCGCAGGAAACGGTCGGCCGGGTGCGCGCCGAGCGCCGCCGCCAGCCGGTCCCGCACCAGCGCCAGCCCGGTGCGCAGCGGCAGCAGCCCCCGCTCGGCCAGCGCGAACGCCACCGCCCCGGCGCACAGGTGCACGGTGATGGTGATGAAGACCCGGGCCAGGGAGTGCGGGTCGCCGCCGGTCATCCGCTCATCGAGGAAACGGCAGGGGCCCATCTCGGCGGGCAGGGCCCGCGGGTCCACCAGCGTGCCGTCGTTGTCCTTCAGCAGCAGCCGGAGCGGCCCTGCGCCCAGGACGAGGGAGACGTTCTGCTGGTGGGCCTCCAACGCGATCCCGTACCGGAAGAGGGTCACGTTGATGGCGAACAGCGCATCCAGGTACTCGGCGAACAGCTCGGCCACGTCCCAGCGTTCGATGACCGCGCCGCCGTCGGGGTGCTCGGCCGTCAGCGCCGCCACCGGGATCACATGGGCGGCGGCGGTCTCGGGCGGGAAACGCCGCACCAGGTAGCCCAGCGTCGCCTCGCCCGCATGCCCGTAGGTCTGCTCGTCGGCCAGCAGCAGCGGCAACTGCGGCTCGCGGGCGTGCACCCGCCGCAGCAGCCGCTCGGCCAGCGCGCCGTCGTGCAGGGTCCTGGGGACGATCGTGCGGCGGTTGCGCAGCCCCAGCGTGCTCGTCGGCAGCGGCACCTTCAGATGCGACAGCCCGTCCACCACCACCGTCCTCATCGACAGCGTGGGACGCACCTCCAGGTAGGGCAGCGGGGCCGTTTCGTGGCCGCCGGTGAGCGGATGCAGCGGCAGCAGCTCGTGGGTGCCGGCCAGGTCCTCCGCCAGCCCGACGTCGGCCGGCCGCGGCCACCAGGCGGGGCGCTTTCCGGCCAGCGTCACCCGCTCGCGCGGCACCGCCGTCCAGCGCAGCGCGAACACCGGGCCGCACTCGGGCGCGTACCGCCGCAGGTCGTCGGGGCCGAGCCCGACGCGGCAGCGGCCGGTGGGGTAGACCGGGTGGTCGTTGAAGGCGGCCGGGATCTCATAGAACGTGCCGGGGCCCAGCGGCGAGGCCCCCCGCAGCCGCCGCAGCACCGCGGGCCGGATCTGCCGGTGCAGCAGCAGCGTGGCCAGGGCCTGGCGGCACTCCTGCTCGAAGGAGGCCACATCGTCGCGCGGGTCGGCCACGTGGCGGACCGCCGCCAGCACCTCCTCCAGGCGCAGCCCGGCGTCCGGGTCCACGCACGTCTCCGACAAGAATCCCGGCCACGGCCCGGACACCGGCCGGGCGAGGCGCTGCGGCGGGGAGAGCCGGGCGGCCCGCGCGTCGCGCTCCCCGGCGGCCGCCCGGGACGCGGGGACGGGCTCTTGCGCCGGGCGTGGCGCGGGAGCGTCCGCCGGCAGCCGCCGCAGCGGCACCACGGGACCTCCGGGCAGGCGCAGCACGCGGCCGTCCGCGAAACGGCGCAGGCCCCCGTAGTCCTCCTGCAGCAAGGCGTCCAGCACCCGCGCCGCCAGCAGGGACTCCACCAGGCGGGCATCGGCGGCGGTCATGAGATCTCCCAGTGCGGCCCGGCCTTGAAACGCGCCAGCGCCGCCTCGACCGCCGCCGCATCGGGGCCGATGGCCTGCACGGTGCCCAGGTAGTCGCGGTTGGTGCCGGTCAGCGTGATGGTGTCGCCCACGCGCCGGACGGGACGGTAGACCAGATCCACCTCGCCGTCGCGCCACCGGGTGAGGTCCGGGGCCGAGCGCAGCACTCCCGGCCGGTCGGCGAACACCGAGTCGATCACCGCGTGGCCGGCGGGGCGGGCGGGCGGTTCGCCCAGCGGCTCGCCCAGGTGGACGCGCAGCACCCGCTCGAACACCGGGATCTGCAGCAGGTCGGCCAGCAGGAAGTCGGCGTGGTCGCCGATGATCCGGTAGTTGACCTCGATGATGTGGGCGCGTCCCTCGTGCACCACGAACTCGGTGTGGCAGGCCCCGAACCCCACCCCCAGCGCTTTGAGCTGCGCGAGGATCTGCTCGCTCTCCGGCGGGACGGGGGCCCACTCCAGGCGTTCCTCGGCGAAGCGCGGCGGGGAGACCGTGGTGCGGAAGGAGCCCAGCACCTGCAGCCGTTCCCCGTCTCCGAGGGTTTCCAGGGTGTAGAGCCGGCCGGGCAGGTACTCCTCGGCCACCAGCGGGTCGTCCCGCCGCTTGCGGATCTCCGCGTAGCGGGCCTTCAGCTCCTCGGGGTCGCCGACCAGGAACACGTCCTCGCTGGCCACCCCCTCCCGGGGTTTGAGCACCAGCGGGTAGGGGCCCTCCGGCACGCCCTCGTCGGTGACCTGCACGCTGAACACCGGGTCGATCTCCGCCAGGTGGCGCCGCATCAGCGCCTTGTTCTTGGCGCGGGTGGCCGCCCGCCAGTCCTTGCCCGGCAGGCCCAGGTAGGCGGCCGTCAGCGCGGCGGGGGCCTGCAGGAAGTCGCTGTTGGAGAAGACCGCGTGCACCGGCTCATCCGACCGGCACAGCGCGTCCACCACCTCCCGGTAGTCGGTGACCCGGCAGCCGGTGACCGTCACGTCCGGGCCGTAGCGTCCCCGGTGGTCGGCGGGACGGTCGGTCAGCACGGTGACGCGCAGGCCGAGCCGGGCGGCGGCGGGCAGGAATCCGCAGGTGACCGAGTCGGTCACCTTGCCGGCGAGGATGACGAGATGGGGCCGGGTGTCCAAGGCTATGCCTTTCGTGTGAGGTAAGCCTTGCCTAACTCGCTGCTACCCTAGTGGCTGCCCGGCCCGAGCGCGGGAAGAAACCCACCTGTGTCGCCGGTTCCGAGGTGAAAAATTGCGCGCCTTCGGCCGGTCGGACCCTTTGATCCGCACGGCAGGATGGGCCTTATGGACGATCTTGTCGCGCGCTGGGTGGCGCTGGCCGGCGAAGAGACCCGCCGCATCGGAGCCGACCTGGCCGACCGCTACGGCGAAGAGCACCGCCGCTACCACACCCGCGAGCACCTGGTCGCGGTCCTGGACCTGGTGGACGAGCTGGCCGGCCACGCCGACGACCCCGACCTGGTCCGCCTGGCCGCCTGGTTCCACGACGCCGTCTACGACCCCCGGCGCGGCGACAACGAAGAACGCAGCGCGGTCAAGGCCGAACGGGTCCTGGCCGACACCGACCTGCCGCCGGAGGCCATCGCCGAGGTCGCCCGCCTGGTCCGCCTCACCGCCACCCACACCCCCGGCCCCGCCGACCGCAACGGGCAGGTCCTCTGCGACGCCGACCTGGCCATCCTGGGCGCCGACGCAGAGCGCTATGCCGCCTACGCCGCCGCCGTCCGCAGCGAGTACGCCTTCGTCCCCGAAGAGCACTTCAACGCCGCCCGCGCCGACATCCTGCGCTCCCTGCTGGCCAAGCCGACGATCTTTCACACCCCGCCGGCCCGGGAGCGCTTCGAACGCCGGGCCCGCCGCAACCTGCACCAGGAGCTCAGCCGGCTGGAGTCGGCCCTTGGGCGGTGAGCGGACGGCGGCGCTTGGGACGGCGCAGACCGGCCGCGGTGAGCCGGGCCAGCAGCTCCCGGCAGCCGACGGGGCGGGCGCCCAGCTCGATCGCGCGCCGGTACAGCTCTGAGGGCACGTCGTAGTGGTCGCGGTCGAACGCCCGCGGCGGCACCCCCAGCCGGGCGGCGAAGTCGTGCAGCTCCTCATAGGAGGAGTCGCTGACCATGTGCGACCACACGCGTCCACGGAACGGCCACAGCGGCGGATCGATCAGGATCAAGGCGGGCTCCCCGGCGACGGAACGTCGATCCTTTAGAGTGCCACGGAAAACGCCGCACGCGGCAGGGCGCACCGTGCGACCGCAGACGGGACGCCCGGCCGGAAGGGACCGCAGGTGATGCACGCTCCGCTGGAATGGCTGGCGCTGGCCCGCGGCGGCCTGGACCGGGTCGCCGACCGGCGCGAGGACGAGCGCTGGCTCGCCGGGCGGTGGGCCGATCCGGCCACCCGGGTGCTGGTGGTCGACCGCGGACGGGCCCTGGTGCGCGATGGGGAACGCCCGGAGCTGATCCTGCTGGCGCCGCAGGCCGCCCCCGAGGGCGAGCGGTACCTGCTCGGCGTCGACGACGAGCAGACCGCCTACTTCGCCGTCTGCGGCCCGCTGCCGGCGATCGAGGGCGCCCGGGCCGCCGGGCTGCGCGGGGTCGGCGCGGTGCTGGGGGACAGGGACTCGGCGCTGCTCACCCAGGCGGTCGCGCTGGCCAACTGGCACGCCACCCACACCCACTGCCCGCGCTGCGGAGCGCCCACCCGGCCGGCCAGAGCCGGTTACGCCCGCGTCTGCTCCGCCGACGGCTCTGAGCACTTCCCCCGGCTGGACCCGGCCGTGATCATGCTCGTCCGCGACGAGCACGACCGGCTGCTGCTGGGCCGCGCCCCCGCCTGGCCGGAGCCGATGATGTCGGTGCTGGCCGGTTTCGTGGAGCCCGGCGAGTCGCTGGAGCAGGCCGTGGCCCGCGAGGTCCGCGAGGAGGTCGGCCTGGCCGTCGGGGAGATCGCCTACCTGGGCAGCCAGCCCTGGCCGCTGCCGCAGAGCCTGATGCTGGGCTTCTTCTGCCGCACCGCCGACGGCGGGCGGCTGCGCCCGGACCCCGCGGAGATCGCCGAGGCCCGCTGGTTCACCCGCCCGCAGCTGCTGCGGGCCCTCGAAGAGAAAGAGATCATGCTGCCCGGCCGGGTCTCCATCGCCCGCCAGCTCATCGAACGCTGGTACGGCGGCCCGCTGCCGGACTCGTGGGAGCACCGCTGACGCCCGTACGGCGGCGCGCCCCCGCCCCGGGGAGGGCGCGCCGCCGGCCTCACTTGCCGGAGGCCGCCAGGGACTCCAGGTGCTGCTTGACCTTCTTGGCGGGCGGGTTGGTCATCACCGTGCCGTCGGGGAACAGCAGGGTCGGGACCGTCTGGTTGCCGCCGTTGACCCGCATCACGAACTCGGCGGCCTCCGGGTCGCGCTCGATGTCGACCTCGCGCAGGTAGATGCCTTCTCGGGCGAGCTGAGCCTTGAGCCGCCTGCAGAACCCGCACCAGGACGTGGTGTACATGGTCGGCCGTCCGTCCGGCGTGCTCGCGGGGTTCGCCATCGGTGCCCGGTCTCCTTCACTGTCGCGTGCGATGAACCTTTTTCAGCGCCCGCCCGGCGGCCGGGTCTTGCGCTGAAGACCGCCCGCGGGGCGTGCGCTGAAAAACGATTCAGCCTGTTCGGGCATTATCAACCGCCGTTGACCTCCGGACATTCCGCTCGGTGCGGTGCGCCGGTGGTGCGAGGATGGACCACTGGGAAGGAAACGGCCTCGGCTGACGAAGGTGACGGGCGGGTGAGCGATGAGCATGGAGGCCGATGAGGTCCTGGCGGGACTGGACCCCGAGCAGCGCGCCGTCGCCGAGGCGGTGCGCGGCCCGGTGTGCGTGCTGGCCGGCGCCGGCACCGGCAAGACCCGCGCCATCACCCACCGGATCGCCTACGCCGTCTTGACGGGGGTGGTGGCGCCGCAGCGGGTGCTGGCCGTGACGTTCACCACCCGCGCGGCCGGGGAGCTGCGCGGGCGGCTGCGGCAGCTGGGCGCCCCCGGCGTGCAGGCCCGCACCTTTCACGCCGCCGCGCTGCGCCAGCTCACCTACTTTTGGCCGAAGGTGATCGGCGGCGAGCCGCCCCGCGTCGTCGAATCCAAGATCGCCCTGGTCGCCGAGGCCGCCCGGGCCTGCCGGCTGTCGTACGGGCGCACCGAGCTGCGCGACATCGCCGCCGAGATCGAATGGGCCAAGGTCACCCAGCACCGCCCCGAGGACTACGTCGCCGGCGTCGAGCGGACCGGCCGCAAACCCCCCGCCGACGTGATCGACGTGGCCCGCGTCTACGCCGTGTACGAGCAGCTGCGCCGCGAGCGCAACCTGCTGGACTTCGAGGGCATCCTGGAGCTGACCGCCGCGATGCTCACCGAGTACCCCGAGGTCGCCCGGCAGGTCCACGACCAGTACCGCTACTTCGTGGTGGACGAGTACCAGGACGTCAACCCGCTGCAGAAACTGCTGCTGGACGCCTGGCTGGGCGGCCGCGAGGAGCTGTGCGTGGTCGGCGACCCCAACCAGACCATTTACTCCTTCACCGGCGCCACCCCCCAATACCTGCTGGACTTCACCCGCGAGCATCCCGGCGCCCGGGTCATCAAGCTGGTGCGGGACTACCGCTCCAGCCCGCAGGTCGTCCGCCTGGCCAACGGGGTGATCGGGGCGGCGCGCGGGCGGACCGCCCGCCGCCACAGGCTGGAGCTGGTCTCCCAGCGCCCCGACGGGCCCGAGCCGGTGTTCATCGAGTACGACGACGAGATCGCCGAGGCCGACGACATCGCCCGCCGCGCCCGCAAACTGATCGACGAGGGCGTGCCCGCCTCTCAGATCGCCGTGCTGTACCGCATCAACGCCCAGTCGGAGAACTTCGAGGCGGCGTTCGCGGCGGCCGGGGTGCCGGTGGTGCTGCACGGCGCCGAGCGGTTCTTCGAACGCCAGGAGGTCCGCGAGGCGGTGATGCGGCTGCGCGGCGCGGCCCGCGCCGGGGCCGACGCCGAGACCGACGGGATGGGCCTGGTGGCCACCGTCCGGCACGTGCTGGCCGGGGTCGGCTTCACCGAGCAGCCGCCGCAGGGAATCGGCGCCGCCCGCGCCCGCTGGGAGTCGCTGTCGGCGCTGGTCCGCCTCGCCGAGGACGTCGCCGCCGCCGACCCCGATGCCGCGCTGCCGCAGTTCGTGGCCGAACTGGAGGAACGGGCCGCCCTGCAGCACGCCCCCACCATGGAGGGCGTCACGCTGGCCAGCCTGCACGCGGCCAAGGGCCTGGAGTGGGACGCGGTGTTCCTGGCCGGGCTGACCGAGGGCACGCTGCCGATCGTCTACGCCGAGACCGCCGAGCAGATCGAAGAGGAACGGCGGCTGCTGTATGTGGGCATCACCCGCGCCCGCGAGCACCTGACGCTGTCGTGGGCGCTCTCCCGCGCCCCCGGCGGGCGCAAGAACCGCAGCCCGTCCCGTTTCCTGGAGGGCCTGCGGCCGCAGACCTTTGGCCCGCCGGCCGCGCCGGCGAGCCGTCCCCGCCGCCGTGCCGGCAAGGGGCCGCTGCCGTGCCGGGTATGCGGCCGTCCGCTCACCGCCGCGCTGGAACGCAAGCTCGGCCGCTGCCAGGACTGCCCCTCGGCCGTCGACGAGGAGCTGCTGGAGGCGCTCAAGCGGTGGCGCGCCGCGCTCGCCGAAGAACAGGGAATCCCGCCGTATGTGGTATTCACCGACGTGACGCTGCAGGCCATCGCCGAGCAGCGCCCGGAAACGCCGCAGCAGCTGGCCCGGATATCCGGGGTCGGCGCCACCAAGCTGATCCGCTACGGCGACGCGGTACTGGCGTTGTGCCGGGGTGAGACCCCGGCCACACCGCCCGGCCTGACAGACTGACCGCCTTGACGTCATCCACCGCACGACGGGGGACGCCACCGCTCGCCCGCACCATAAGGACGCAGAAAGATCCGCGGCGCATCGGCCCGGCGACCGGCCGGACGGATCCCGCGCACTTTCGCCGCCTTCCCGGCGTCACATCCGAGGCGGCGCGCCCGCACGCAGGGCGGTGGCCTTCCCCCGTTCGTCGGCCGGCATCGAATCCGTAGGTGACACGTGAAAGAGTCGTTGAAGGAACTGCTGGACCTGCTCGACCTGGAGCAGATCGAAAACGACATTTTCCGTGGGCGGAGCCCACAGGAACGCCGCCAGCGCGTGTTCGGCGGGCAGGTGGCCGGTCAAGCGCTGGTCGCCGCGGGCCGCACCGTGCAGGTCAACCGGGTGGTGCATTCGCTGCACGCCTATTTCATCCGGCCGGGTGACCCGCTGGTGCCGATTGTCTACACCGTGGACCGGGTGCGCGATGGACGCTCCTTCACCACCCGGCGGGTGACGGCCATCCAGCACGGCCGGGCCATTTTCACGTTGTCGGCGTCTTTTCAAGTGCCCGAGGAAGGGCCGGAGCACCTGGCGCCCATGCCCGAGGCGCCCCACCCGGAGACCCTGCCCACCGGCAAGGAGCGGCTGACGGCGCTGTGGGGCGAGGAGGCCGCCGAGAAACTCACCCGCCGCAATCCTTTCGACGTACGGCACGTCACCCCGATGACCTGGGAGGCCGCCAGGGACCCGAAACTGGCGACCGACCGGTCCCTGGTGTGGCTGAAAGTGGACGGCGAACTGCCCGACGACCCGATGCTGCACCTGTGCCTGATGACCTACGCCTCGGACCTGACGCTGCTGGACACCGTGCTGCTGCGGCACGGCCTGGCCTGGGGTGACAGCAGGACCATCGGGGCCAGCCTGGACCACGCCATGTGGTTCCACGGGCCGTTCCGCGCCGACGAATGGCTGCTGTACGCCCAGGACACCCCGTTCGCCGGCGGCGCCCGCGGATTGGCGCGCGGCCAGGTCTTCACCGCCGACGGGCGGTTGGTGGTGTCGGTGATGCAGGAAGGGATGGTCCGGGTCTCAGACGCCTCCAAAGCCCCGGAAGTTGGGTGAAGTCTCCCACAAAACCGCAGGTCAAAAATGCCTTGATTGATTTCGGGCGGCGAACGTAGTCTGCTGCCCGAGCAATCAAACGTCCGAGCGCTCGTGCGCGAGGCCCAAGAAGCCAGGAAGGTGGTGTGCAGTCCGGTGATCAGCATGACGCGCAAATCGCAGCCGGTCCGGACCGCGCCGCGTCCTGGCTGGAGCGACTTTGCGCATGAGTCCTCCGCGCTGATGCCCCCGTCGCTGCCCGAGTTCGTCTCCATCGAACGCGGCGACAAGGGCGCCGATCAGCCCTACGCCAGGAAGCGGCAGGTCTACGGCGGTCTTGCGCCGCTGTGCGACGTGCGGCTGCAGCAGGTTGTCGGCGAGCGTCAGGGGTGGAGTGTCTTCGGCGAAGGCACCGCCGCTGAACTGATCGCCCTTACGGCCCGCATGGGCGCCGCCGATGGCGGCGTGCCGGGTCCGTATTCCTGGAGGCAACCGGTTTAAACGACCGGCATGGCCCCCAGGCCGCGGATCCAGGCACCGGATCCGCGGCCTCTTCGTTTCTGGCCGCAAGTCCCGTCGAACGACCCGTTGAGAACCAACGAGAGGAACCAGGGTGACTGCGATGCAGGGGGCTCTCGCCATGAGCGACGAGGACCTCACGCTTCCGTGCCGGACCGAGCCTGAGCTGTTCTTCGCCGAGGCTCCCGCCGACATCGAGCTGGCCAAGGCGCTGTGCCGGGACTGCCCGATCCGCAAGGCCTGCCTGGCCGGCGCCATCGAGCGCCGCGAGCCGTGGGGCGTGTGGGGCGGCGAGCTGTTCGTCAAGGGCGAGATCGTGGCCCGCAAGCGTCCTCGTGGCCGTCCCCGCAAGAACGCCGAGGTGACCGTCTGACGGTCGCCGGTGCGGGGACGGGCCGGTGAACGACCGCCGCGGCCCCGGAAGCGGGGCCGCGGCCACCACCCCGAGAGGTTCCGCCGGAACGTGCCCAGGTCCGTGCCGGCGCGCCTTTCGCGACATGACGGAACACCCGGAGGCTGGACGACACACAGGTGAGAAAAGAACTGCTGCTCGACCGGGCGCCCGCCCCCGAGCGGGCTCATGACAAGCAGGCTCATGACAGGCAGTCCGCGTCCCTTCGTACGCCGCGCCCTTCCGCCGGGGCCGCCGGCGTGACCGCGACGGGGACGCTCGATCCACAGGCGGCGGCCCGGGTGCGCGCCCTGCGGCGCGCCCGCCGCACCGCGCAGGCCCACGCCCGCGTCCGCCGCATCCTGCTCACCGGTTAGCAGGCCGATTCCTCCCGCGCTTTCGGGATGGTTTCGCGGGAGGCGCCTCCCGGTGAGCCGGCGCCGCCCGGTGCCCCTACCTCGCCGGGCCCGCGCCGACAACGGGGCCCCGCCCCCTCCGTCACCGGGGGGCGGGGCCCCGCTCGTCGTGGCCGGATCCGGCCGGTTCAGGCGGCCGGCTCGTCGTCGGTGTCGCCGTCTTCCTCGTCGGCGAAGCCCGGGACCCACTTCAGGCACTCGGCCCGGGCCGGGATCTCGCATTCCAGCTGGCACAGCACCCCGGTGCCGGCCGACAGCACCCGGTGGATGATCACGTACTCGGGGGGCAGGTTGAGCTGGCGCACCACGTTGCTGGGCCGCAGATCGGTGACCTTGGCGGCCATCATCCGCAGCCACTCGCGGTTGAAGCGGAACGTCTCGTTGATGAAGGGCTCAGTGATCGGGGCCAGGAACGCCTCCAGCGCCTTGGGATCGACCTCCACGCCCTCGCGGATGAAGTCCTCCTCCCGCAGCGCCTGCATGATCTCGTCGATCTCGGCCATGGTGCCGATCCGCAGCAGCAGGCCCAGCCGGCGCTGGAAGCCGCCGGGGATCCGGTCGACCGCGCCGAAGTCCAGCACGCCCAGCCGCCCGTCGGGCAGGATGCGGAAGTTGCCCGGGTGCGGGTCGCCGTGCAGCATGTCGGTGCGCTTGGGCCCCGACAGCAGGAACCGGCAGTACAGCAGGGCGGCGTGGTTGCGCTCCTCCTGGGTGCCGTCGCTGATGATCTTCGACAGCGGGGTGCCGTCGATCCACTCGGTCACCAGCACGTTGCCGGCCTGGGCGACCACCTCGGGGATGTAGAAGTCCGGGTCGTCGGCGTACGCCTTGGCGAAGGCGTTCTGCGACTCGGCCTCGATGGTGTAGTCGAGCTCCTCGATCACCCGCTCTTTGAGCTCGGCCAGCATGGGCTTGATCTCCAGCCCCGGCATCAGCACCGCAAACAGCTTGCCCAGCCGGGCGAGCTGGTTGAAGTCGCTGATCAGCGCCTTGCCGGCGCCCGGGTACTGGATTTTGACGGCGACCTTGCGCCCGTCCTTCCAGACCGCCCGGTGCACCTGGCCGATGGAGGCCGCGGCGGCGGGGGTGTCGTCGAAGGACTGAAACTGATCCCGCCAGTCCTCGCCGAGCCCTTCGGCCAGCACCTTGTGGACGGTGGAGGCCGGCAGCGGCGGGGCGGCCTCCTGCAGCTTGGTGAGGGTGGCGCGGTAGGGGCCGGCGATCTCGGGCGGCAGTGCGGCCTCGAAGATGGACAGCATCTGGCCCAGCTTCATGGCGCCGCCCTTGAGCTCGCCGAGCACCTTGAACAGCTGCTCGGCGGTGCGCTGCTGGATTTCCAGCGCGACCATCTCGGCGGGCTTGCCCAGCGTCCGCTTCCCGACGCCGAGCGCTGCACGTCCGGCGAAACCGAGGGGCAGCGACGCGAGCTTGGCTGACCGCGTCACCGCGCGGCGGGGGAGATCACTCACCCGCCCATTGTCAGGTATCGATGTCATTCCTGCCACAGTGAGGCCAAAGGAATCCTGAGAAAATCCGCTGCCACCCCTGTCTACCAGGCCAAAGGACGTAAGTGTGTACTTTCTCACCCTGGTGGGCGGGCACTTGACGGCGCGCGCGGCGGCTGCTTTCGCCGGCGGTGAGGGACGGCCCGGCGTCAGCTCCCGGCCGCCGTCGCCGAAGGACGCCGGGGGAGCGGCCGGTCGCCGGCACGGCTCGGGCCGCCGCTCCGCAAGGCGGCGCCGCGCTCGGCGAGCCGGCCGGCCGCCAGGGACATCACCACCGGTGCGGTGATCTCGATGACCCGGATCATCGACCCGGCCGGAATCCCCCATCGCCGTGCGGCCTTCCGCACGGCCTGGCCGGCCAGCCCGCCGCTCAACGCGCCGAGGGCGCCGGCCGCGATCCGTGCGCCCAGCGGCCACCGGGCGCCCGCCGCGCCGCCGTCGTTCCTCCCGCCGTCCCGGCTCATCGCAAACCCCCGAAGCTCGACTGTCACGGTGAGTACCCGATCAAGCGCTCACGGAAGCCTCTTTGGGTGACCGGCGAGACTCGTGGGACGGGATGGACCCTCCGCACCCTGTGGATAACTTGTGGACAAGCTGGGTGAAACCTGTGGACAACAGGCCTCTCGGCTGTGGACACAACTGGGGATGTGTTAAATCCACGTTCCTGACCAGGTAAAACAGGGATGCCCCCCTGTGGAGAAAGCAAAAACTTGGGTACCGTCTAGGTGTGCCTCCCCCCAATGTCGAGGTTCGCCGCAGCGCCCGGCGCAGGCGGACCGTGTCCGCCTACCGAGACGGAGACAAGACCGTGGTGCTGCTGCCTTCTCGGCTGTCGGAGGCCGAGGCGGAACACTGGGTGGCCACCATCCTGGAACGGCTGGCCGAACGGGAACGCCGCCGGCGCCCCAGCGACGCGGCGCTGCTGAACCGGGCGCGCGAGCTGTCCCGGCGCTACCTGGACGGACGGGCCAACCCCTCCAGCGTGCGCTGGGTGGACAACCAGCGCACCCGCTGGGGCTCGTGCACCCCCGACGACGGCACCATCCGGCTGTCCAGCAGGCTGCGCGGCATGCCCGCCTGGGTGGTCGACTACGTGCTGATCCACGAGCTGGCGCACCTGCTCGTCCCCGGCCACAACGCCCACTTTTGGAAGCTGGTGGCCAACTACCCCAAGGCCGAACGGGCCCGCGGCTATCTGGAAGGCGTGGCCGCGGCGGCCAACCTGCCCATCAGCGCCTTCGACGAACCTCCCGCCACCGCCCGGCAACCCGAACGCGACGCCGGCCGGGAGGCCACCGGGTGACCACCCGCTTCGCCGCCGTCCTGGCGATGCCGTCCCCCGCCGACCCCGCCCCGCCCGGCATCGACCCCGGCAAGCTGCGCCTGGCCATGCTGGAGGACGTCTACGAGGTCGTGGCCGGGCTCGAACTGCTCACCCCCGCCCTGATCCGGCACCCCGCATACCCGCCGGACGCCGAGGACGTCACCTGGCCGGGCACCGCGATCCTGCACGCGGAAGACCCGGACGCCGCCCTGCGCGCCCTGGCCGAACGCGGAGCCGACCAGGCCGTGCTCGTCGCCCCCGACGCCCCCGACCTGCCGCCCCTGCTGATCGGCAAGCTGCTGCGCGCCCTCGGCCGCGCCGCGGCCGCCGCCTGCCCCGCCACCGGCGGCGGGCTGGTCGCCCTGGCCGTCCGGCTGCCGGCCCCCGCCTGGCTCACCGAGACGCTGCCGGCGCTCGGCCTCACCCTGGAGGCCCCCGACGCCCTGGCACGCCTCACCGCCGCCGCGCCCCGGGCCGGCCTGGTCCGCCGCACCCCCGCCTGGCACCGCCTGCGCACCCCCGCCGACCTGGAGTATTTGGACCCCGGCCTGGAAGGCTGGGAGAACACCCGCGCCCTGCTCTCCGGCCACCCCCTGCCCGGCCTGCCGCTTTGAGCCCGTCACAAAGCGGCGACGGCGCAGGCCACCAGAGCGCGGACGAAGTCGTCGGTGAGGTCGGGCAGCGAGTCCACCGGGAACCAGCGCAGATCGACGGACTCGGCGCTGATGCGGTGCCGGGCCCGAGGCGGGGCGATCGCCACGTACTGCACATCCAGGTGGTAGGAGCCCTGCGGGTGGCAGTGGACCCGGTGCCGGCCGAGCTGCACCGGATCCTCCAGCAGCCGCAGCCCGGCGATCCCCGACTCCTCGGTGGCCTCCCGCAGCGCGGCGGCGGCCAGCGACTCATCGCCCGGCTCGCAGTGCCCGCCCAGCTGCAACCACAGCCGGTGCTTGTGGTGCAGGGTCAGCAGCACCTGGGAGCCGGAGGAGTCCAGCACCACCGTGCTGGCGGTGATGTGACCCGGCACGCACTCGCGCCACACCCCATCGGGGTGGGCCGCCAGATGCCGCAGGAACTCCCGGCGCAAGTGCTCCTGCGCGGCATCCGGCGCCCGCCAGCCCTCCAGCACCCGCACCGCGTCCGCGTGCAGGGCGCCGCCCTCCCGGCCGCGGGGGCGCCGCGGCGACTGCGCCGTCACGCCTCTCCGATCAGCCGGCGCCGGCGGCGCTCCTGGTCGTGCGGGCGCTCCCAGCGGACGGCCCCGGCCATGATCCGGATCGGGGCGTGCCGGGGTGCGGCGAACGGCGCCTCCGGCCACTCACCGCGCAACGGGCGGGCCGTGCCGGCACCGGGAAGGGACGTCCGGCCGGCCCCGGCCGAGCCCGGGCAGACGTTGCCGGAACCCGGCGGCCGGCGGCGCGGCGGCCGGTGGACGTCGAAACGGCGGCTGAGCGCGCAGTGCGCGCTCCAGACGCTCAAGACCCCTCCGGACGGTCGCCCGAGCCGTCCGGCTCGTCGCCGTCCGCCTCGCCGGAAGCGTCGGTGAGCTTGGACAGATCCAGGTCCGACAGCCCCGAACTCTCCGCCCGGCCGTGCACGAAGCCGTCCGGGTCGTCCAGGTCGTCGGCGGTGGGCATCAGGTCGGGGTGCGTCCACACCTCGTCCCGCCCCTCATGGCCGCGGGCCTCGGTCAGCGCCCGCCACAGCGCACCGGCCTCGCGCAGCCGCCGGGGCCGCAGCTCCAGGCCGACCAGCGTGGCGAAGGTGCGCTCGGCCGGCCCGCCGGTGGCGCGGCGGCGCCGCACCGCCTCGGCCAGCTTGACCGTGTTGGGCAGCCGCCCCTCGGCCACGCCGTTGACCACCGTGTCCACCCAGCCCTCGATCAGCGCCAGCGCCGTCTCCAGCCGCAGCAGCGCCGCCTTCTGCTGGGGGGTCTCCTCCGGCTGCAGCGAGATCTCCCCGCCCAGCGCCCGCTGCAGCGCCTCCGGATCGGACAGGTCCAGCCCCGTCATGGCCCGCTCGATGCCCGACAGGTCCACGGTGATGCCGCGGGCGTAGTCCTCCACCGCGCCCAGCACATGCGCGCGCAACCACGGCACGTGCGCGAACAGCCGCTGGTGGGCGGCCTCCCGCAGCGCCAGGTACAGCCGGACCTCCTCGGCGTCCACCTCCAGGCCCTCGCCGAAGGCCGCCACCCCGGCCGGCAGCAGCGCGCCCACCCCCGCGGGGGCCAGCGGCAGCCCGATGTCGGAGGAGCCGACCACCTCCCGGGCCAGCGCGCCCAGCGCCTGCCCGGCCTGCCCGCCGACCATCGCCCCGGCCATCTGCTTGACCATGCTGATCAAGGGGCCGGCCATGGCCTGCATCTCCTCGGGGATGGGGCCGCCGATGCCGCCGCTGAGGGCGCCGCCCATCGACTCCACCATCCGGGCGGCGATCGGGTCGCAGATCGTCGACCACACCGGCAGCGTCCGCTCGATCCACTCCGAACGGCTCCAGGCCTCCGGGGTGCGGATGCCGGCGGGGATCACGGTGCCCTCGTCCAGCCACAGATCGGCCAGCCGCAGCGCCTCGATCACCTGCTTGCGCTCGGCGTCCACGACGGCGGGATCTCCTTGCCCGGCCACCGTGTGACGGGCGATGTTCTTGGCCAGATCCCAGTTCAGCGGCCCGGTGCCGCCCGCGCCGGGAGCGCTGCTTTGGATCATGTCGGCGAACTGGCGCAGCATGTCGGCGAACTGCCGCATGTCCCCGCCCAAGGCGGAGAAGGGATCGGTCGGCTTGCCGGACGAGGAGTCGTCGCCCTCGTCACCCGGCCGGTTGAAGCCGAAGGGCAGATCACTCATCGTCTCGCCCCCAAGCGGCATGATGGGACCATACGGCCACGTTAGCCGGTCCTGGCAACGAGGCGTACTCAGGAAGGGGGCGCTGACCTTGACAAGTGGAAAGGTTCGCCCTCGGCGTAGCACGGCCCCGGTCGTCGCCGTCACCGGCGCGGCCACCGGAGTCGGCCGCCTGCTGGCCCGCCGCCTGGCCGCCGGCGGCCGGGTGCGCAAGGTCGTGGCGATCGACGGCAGCCGGGGGGACGCGCCCGGGGTGCTGTGGCGGGTGGCCGACGTGCGGGACCCGCTGTTGTTCAGCCGGCTGGCCGACGTGGACGTGCTGGTCCACACCGACGTGGACGGCTCGCCCGACACCGACCCGCGCGAACGCCGCACCTACAACGTGCGGGGCGCCCAGACGGTGGTGACGGCGTGCGCCGCCGCCCGGGTGCGGCACGTGGTGCTGGTGACCAGCGCGATGGTGTACGGGGCGGCGCCGGACAACCCGGTCCCCCTGCCCGAGGACGCGCCGCCGAGAGCCGAGGCCGACTTCGGCATCGTCGGCGACTACCTGGAGATGGAGGAGACGGCCGCCCAGGCGGCGCGCACCCACCCCGGCCTGGCGGTCACCGTGGTCCGCCCCGCCGCGCTGGCCGGGCCCGGCGTGGACACGGTGGTGACCCGGCACTTTGAGGCACCGCGCCTGCTGGCCGTCAAAGGCTGCGCGCCCCGCTGGCAGTTCTGCCACATCGAGGACCTGGCCGCCGCGCTGGAACAGGTCGCCGTCGGCGCGCTGGCGGCGGGACCGTCCGCCGCGCCCGGCCGTCCCGCGCCGGGCCGTCCCCCCGCGGTGGTGGCGGTCGGCAGCGACGGCTGGCTGGAGATGGCGGAGGTCGAGGAGATCACCGGCAGGCGGCACCTGGAGCTGCCCGCCGCGGTGACCTTCGGCACCGCCCAGCGGCTGCACCGGCTGGGCCTGACCCCGGCGCCCGCCACCGACCTGCACTACGTCGCCTACCCCTGGGTGGTCGACTGCGCCACGCTCCGCTCCGCCGGCTGGAAGCCCGCCTACGACAACGCCGCGGCGCTGCGCGCCCTGCTGGAGGAGAGCGCGGGCCGCCGCGCCCTGGCCGGCCGCCGGCTCGGCGGCAGGGAGGCCACCATGGCCACCGCCGCCGGCGCCACCGTCGCCGTCATCGGCGCCGCCGCGGCCGTCCGCCGCGCCCGCCGGCGCCGCCGCTGACCCGTCCGCCCCGCCGGCGCAAGCCGCTCACGCGACGGCGGCACGGACGTCCCCATGGCGCGTTGGGCCGCTCATGCGGTGCAGCCGCTCGCGTGGCGTGGCTGCGGGACGCCCCATGGCACAGCGCCGACGTTCATACCGGTGGCGCGGGCCGCTTGTGCGACATGAGGCGTTCAAACGGAAACGGCCCCGACGCGGGCAGCGCGTCGGGGCCGTCTCCGCATTTCACGGCCGCTTGGGCCTCACTCCCCGGGGGACGGGCTCGCCGAGCCGGACGGGGACGGGCTGGGGGAGGACTGGGACTGCTGGGCCGATGCCCGCTGGGCCTCGGCCAGGCGGTTCAGCGCGTCCTGCAGCTTCCGCTGCGCCTCGCCGTAGGCCGCCCAGTCCGGCGGCGACTTGCTCAGCGCATCCTGGCCCTCCTGGAAGTACCGCTGGGCGTCCGCCAGGGCCTGGCGGGCGTCGGCGTTCAGGTCGTCGCCGGAAGGCGGCTCGGCGTCATCCTGCTGCGCCGGCGGGGCCGCGCCGCCGCCCTTGAACAGCTGCTCCAGCGCCGCGTCCAGGGTGTCGCCGGCGGCGACCTTGTCACCGAAGGCCACCAGCACCTGCCGCAGCACCGGGTAGGGCTCCTGCTCCGAGCCGCCGGCCGCCTGGGCGTACATCGGCTCCACATACAGCAGCCCGCCGCCGAACGGCAGCGTCAGCAGGTTGCCGGGCACCGTCCGGGTGCCGCCCTGGCGCAGCTTGAACAGCACGTCCTTGACCGCGGTGTCGGCCTCGAAGGAGTTCTGGATCTGGCCGGGGCCCTGGATCAGCGAGTTGCGCGGCAGCTCCAGGATCCGGATCCGCCCGTAGTTGGGGCCGGGCGTGGAGTCCACCGCCATGAACGCCGCCAGGTTGGGACGGCCGCGCGGGTTGAACACCGTGGTCAGCGAGAACTGCGCGCTCTGGTCACCGGGCAGCTTCAGGCTCAGGTAGTACGGCGGCTGGGCCCGGCCCGGCGAGGTCGGGTCCTGCGGCACCTGCCAGAAGCCCTGCGCGCCGTAGAAGGCGTCGGCCTGGGTCACGTGGTAGCGCGCCAGCACCTGCCGCTGCACCTTGAACAGGTCCTGCGGGTAGCGGAAGTGCTGCATCAGCTCCGGGGAGATGGCGCTCTTGGGCAGCACGGTGCCGTCGAAGACCTTCATCCAGGTCTTGGCCACCGGGTCGTTCTCGTCCCACAGGTACAGCCGGACCGTCCCGTCGTAGGCGTCCACCGTCGCCTTGATCGAGTTGCGGATGTAGTTGATGTGGTCGTTGGCCTGGCGGGCCACCGCCGAACGGGTGTCGGTGACGGTGTCGCGGGTGGCGTCGCCCAGGCTCATCCGCTCGGCGTACGGGTAGCCGTTGGAGGTGGTGTAGCCGTCCAGGATCCACACGATCCGGCCGTTCACCACCGCCGGGTAGGGGTTGCCGTCCAGCGTCAGCCAGGGCGCCACCCGCTGCACCATCTCCCGCGGCGTCCGGTGGTAGAGGATCTTGGCGCCCTCGTTGATCGCCCCCGACAGCAGGATGTTGCGGTCGGAGAACTTGGTGGCGAACAGCAGCCGGTTGAACAGCGAGTCCACCGGCACGCCGCCCTTGCCGGTGTAGGTGGTGTTCTTCTGCCCGGCGGGGCTGTCGTCGGGGTAGTCCAGCTCCTGCTGGCCCTTGCCGCCGACGATCGAGTAGCTGTTGGACAGCTCCCCGAAGTAGATCTGCGGCTTGTCGATCTTCAGCTCGCCGGTGGGCGGCATGTCCTTGGTCACCCACTGCGGGGTGCCGTTGCCGGCCAGCTGCTCGCCGTAGCCGGAGACGAACCCGTAGCCGTGGGTGTAGACCAGCCGGTCCTTCACCCAGCTCTGCTGCCCGGCCGGCGCGCCCGACAGCTCGCGGACGGCCACCACCACGTCCCTGGTCTTGCCGTCGATCTGGTAGCGGTCCACATCCAGCGTGTCGGGGAAGCGGTAGAAGTTACGGCCCTGCTGCAGCTGCTGGAAGGTCTCGCCGACCACGTTCGGGTCCAGCAGCCGCACCCCGGTCAGCGCCCGCGCCTCGGAGGACAGCTTGGCCGGGTCGCTTTCGGGCTGCCCGCCGTAGGGGATCACCTCCGCCTTGTCCACCCCGTAGGCGCGGCGGGTGGCGTCGATGTTGCGCTGGATGTACTGCCGTTCCTTGGCCAGCTCGTCCGGCTTGACCTGGAACTGCTGGATCAGCAGCGGGTAGACGCCGCCGAGCAGGATCGCCGCCACCACCATCAGCGACAGCCCGACCCCCGGCAGCATCATCCCGCGCCGCCAGATGTTGACGAAGAACAGCGCGGCGCAGATCACCGCGATGACCGCCAGGATCGTCTTGGCCGGCAGCACCGCGTTCAGGTCGGTGTAGCCGGGGCCGCTGACCACGCCGCGTTCGGAGTTGGCCAGCCCGTACCGGTCGAACCAGTACGCCGCCGCCTTGAGCAGCACGAACAGGCCCACCAGCACCGACAGGTGGGCCTTGGCCGGCGGGCTGGCCTTGTCGCCGGGCCCCTGCAGCCGCAGCCCCCCGTACAGGTAGTGGACCATCAGCGCCATCAGCAGCGACAGGATCACCGCGGCGAACAAAAAGCCCAGCACCAGCCGCGCGAACGGGTAGGTGAAGACGTAGAACGAGACGTCCTTGCCGAACTGCGGGTCCTTGACGCCGAACTGCGTGCGGTTCACGAACGCCAGCCACACCGGCCACTGGCCGGCCATCGACGAGCCGGTCAGCAGCGCCAGCATGGTCACGATGCCGAAACCGATCAGGCGGCGGTGCGGGTCCACCGCGGCCCGGTAGCGCTCCAGCCCCTGCTGCTCCACCGACAGCGGCCGGTAAGACGGCCGCAGCCGGTAGGCGATCACCATGTTGGCACCGACGATCAGTGCCAGCAGCAGGCCCGACCCCACGAACAGGCCGACCCTGGCCCACAGCTGTGTGGTGAAGACGGAGGAGAAGCCGACCGACCGGTACCACAGCAGGTCGGTCCAGACGGTGGTGAACACCAGATAGGCCACGACCAGCGCGGCCAATGTCGCCAATATGGGCAACAGCAATCGAGTCCGGCCGGTACCCAGCCGCCGGCTGAATCCGGGAGTCCGGAAGGTCACGGGTCCCTCCGCTTCGTCGCTCGGCTCGGCGGCCTCCGCTTCGGGGCGTGCGGCCGGGCCGCCGTGTTCATATGCAACTTATCGAGGAAGAGCAGGGTTCCCGTTCCGGTCCGCGTCCCAAAGCGGGAAAGATGGACCCCGTGACTCTGCTCGAAGAAGCCGTCCTCGATCTGGAACGCCACGCGGCCGCGGCCGGGTGGGACGCCCCCCCACGACTGTATGCGCTGGTGGAGAGTGCCGAACTGCTGCGGCGGGAACCGGCGCTGGCCGAGCGGTTCCACCTGTCGGAGGACGAGAACACCCTGGTGGTCCTGGAACAGGAGGCGCTGCCGCACTCGCACTCCATCGAGGAGGCGCTGGCCCGCATCGCCTGGCCGCCGACCGTCGCCGGCTGCGCCCTGGTGATCGAGCGGATCATCCTGCCTCCCGACGTGGAGGAGGAGATGCCCGAGGACGAGGCCGCCGCCCTGGAGTGGGCCGCCTCCCACCCGCGGCACGACGACGTGCGCATCGTGGTGGGCGTCCTGCGCGACGGGGAGCGGCATTCGGTGCTGCGGGTGCGCCGCCACGACACCGACGAGGAGGTCCTGTCGGGGCCGGACCTGGTGCCCGCCCTGGCCGACCAGCTGGCCGCCACCTTGGAGCCCGACCTGCCGGAGGAGCCGGAACAGGCCGAACGGAGGTAGCTTCCCGTGGACGTCATCCGTCTCGCCGGCATCCGCCAGACCCCCCTGTCGGTGGACGAGGTCTTCGCCGCCGTCGGCGACGACTCCGCCGGCGGCACCGCGCTGTTCGTCGGCACCGTCCGCGACCACGACCACGACCGTCCCGTCACCCGCCTGTCCTACAGCGCCCACCCCACGGCGGAACGGGAGCTGCGCGCGGTCATGGAGAAGGTCGCCTCCGACTTCCCGGTGCGCGCCATGGCCGCCGTGCACCGGGTCGGCGACCTGCGGGTCGGCGACCTGGCGGTGGTGGTGGCGGTGTCCTGCCCGCACCGCGCCGAGGCGTTCGCCGCCTGCCGCCGCCTGATCGACGACCTGAAGGCCCAGGTCCCCATCTGGAAGCATCAGTTCTTCGCCGACGGGACCGACGAGTGGGTGGGCGCGTGCTGACAGCGGCCCTGACAGGAGGGCGAAGGCCGGGTAACCGGGCTCAGCCGGGCATGCCGGTACCTACCGCCGGATAGCCTTGGCGCATGTCTCGCCGTGCCGCCACGCTGGTCGTCGCCAGCGCGTTGATCTTGGTGCTCGGAATCGTCGGGGTGCTGCTGCCGGTGCCGTACGTGGCGCTGACCCCCGGCCCGACCTACAACACGCTGGACAAGACCGAAGACGGCAAGCCCCGCATCCTCATCGACGGGCGGCGGGTCTACGAGGACGGCGGTCACCTCAACTTCACCACGGTCGCCTACCGGGGCGGCCCCGGCAACCGCATCGACCTGCTCACCGCGCTGCGCGGCTGGCTGGACGATGAGACCGCGATCGTCCCCGAAGAGACCATCTTCCCCAAGAACGAGTCGGTCAAGGACGTCGAGCGGGAGAACACCCGGCAGATGGCCGACTCCCAGAGCAACGCCGTGGCCGCGGCGCTCAACCAGCTCAAGATCCCGATCGGCACCCGGGTCCTGGTCGACTCGGTGCAAGCGGGCATGCCCGCCGAGGGGCTGCTGCGGCCCGGCGATGAGATCGTGGCCGTGGACGGCCGCAAGGTCACCGGGGTCGAGGCCGTCACCACCGAGATGGGCTCCCGCAAACCCGGCGACAAGGTCACCCTCACCGTGGTGCGCGGCGGAAAGCAGCAGGACGTCACCGTCACCACCGTGGCCTCCTCCGACGGCAAGCGCGCCGTCGTCGGCGTGCTGCTGGGCCAGGACTACCGCTTCCCGTTCAAGGTCACCATCACCGTCGGCGACGTCGGCGGCCCCAGCGCCGGGCTGATGTTCTCCCTGGCCATCGTGGACAAGCTCACCCCCGGCCCGCTGACCGGCGGCAAGTTCGTCGCCGGCACCGGCACCATCACCCCCGAGGGGCGGGTCGGGCCGATCGGCGGCATCCAGCAGAAGATGATCGCCGCCCGGCAGGCGGGCGCCACCATCTTCCTCACCCCCGCCGACAACTGCGGCGACGCCGTGCCCGCCGCCCCCAAGGGACTGCGGCTGGTGCGCGTGGAAACCCTGGACGGGGCCATCAAGGCCCTGGACGCCCTGCGCACCGGCCAGGGAGAGGTCCCCTCCTGCCCCCGGAACTGAAAACGATTTGGCCTTCGGCCCCGAATGGTCGTACAGTGAATACGCACTCGACGCGGGGTGGAGCAGTTCGGTAGCTCGCTGGGCTCATAACCCAGAGGTCGCAGGTTCAAATCCTGCCCCCGCTACGAAAGTCCGGTCCCGGCTGGTCGCAGCTTTTGGCTGCTTCCGGTCGGGACTTTCGTTTGTGTTGGTCCGGGGGGGCGACCCCCCGGAGCCCCCCGGTGTGGGGGCTCTGCCCCCACGCCCCCGGGTGGGTGCAAGGTTCCCGGTGATGAAGACCTGGTGATTCTAGGGGCTGGGTGTTTGTTCCTGGTTTGAGGGTTTTGTTCGGGAAGTTCTTGTTTTTTGGGTGGGTGTGGGGGTGTTTTCAAGGTCGTTTGAGAAGAACCATGAAGCGGTCTTCCGTGGTGCTTGCGGAGTTGTGGTCGTGAGGGTGGGGGGTGCTTGCGTGTGGGGGTCAGCGGAAGAATGCGTCGAATTTGACGGTGTTCTCCTCGATTGAGGTGACCTGGATCGTCAGGGGGCCCAGGGGGGTGCGGGAGCCGGTCCTCAGGGTGACGGTGGGGGTGCCTTCGACCTGGAGGCGGACGGTGTCGGGGCCGATTTCCCTGATGCGGACGTCGTAGTCGTTGACCTCGATGGTCTGGCCTGCGCCCTTGACGGTGACGTGGCAGGTGCCGTTGAAGCAGCTCTGGGTGTGGCTTTGGCAGGCGGTGAGGGGGAGGGCGGCGGCCAGGCAGAGGGCGGTGAGGGTGGGAGCGTTGCGTTTCATGAGGGGGAGGTTAGGGAGCGGGGTGTCCTGGGCGGTACGGGCAGGTGTCCTGTTTCGGGTGGGTGTTTGCGGTGGGGGTTTGCGTTAAGACCCTCTCGTCGAAGGGGCATGGTCGGTCGAATCGGCCCTTGCCGCTGTCTCGGCAGATGGCCGGTCCGGTGGGGCTGTGCATTCCCGCGTTGGGGCCGTCCGCTCGGGGCGTCGGCCGGAACTCGACCGTGATCGCCGGTTGATCGCTCCGGAGCGGTGCGACCTGGTCGGCTGCCGGGCTTGAGCCGGGTGTCGCTGTGATCGCCGGGTATGAGTGCTTCCGTTCCGGCGCCGTCTTCTGCCGGTTGCGTGAGCTTGGGTGCGGCGACCGGATTCACGTCGATGGTGGGGGCGGCCGCCACGTTCGTTGTGCGGTGGCCGGCTCGCTGTCCCGAGATCGCCGTGTCCGGTGAGGTGGCCTGCCGCGCTGCGGGTGACCGGCTGGAGCTGCGCCTGATCACCTGCGGTGGCGCCTTCGGCCGGGTCCGCCGCGGCTGCCGTGACGGTGTGGTGGTCTTGGCGGTACCGGCGGGTGGCTGAGCCGGTCGGTCGCTTCGGTTTGCACAAACAGTGGAGGCCCCATAGAGTTAGGGCACGTCACCGCGGGGTGGAGCAGTTCGGTAGCTCGCTGGGCTCATAACCCAGAGGTCGCAGGTTCAAATCCTGCCCCCGCTACGAAGGTCGAAGACCCGGTCGGTCGCAGATTCGTCTGTGAGCGGCCGGGTCTTTGCGTGTGTGCCTCCGCGGCCTCGGGCGGCCGTCTGCGGGGACGGGGCGTGGCCGGGGGGTCGGGGAAGGGCCGATAGCCTCGGGATATGCGTGCTTGGACGGCCGGTGGGCTGGACGTCGTCGGCGTGGTCGCGTTCGTGGCCATCGGGCGGGCCAGCCATGGTGAGTCGGGCGGAGTGGCCGAGCTTGCGGGAACGGCCTGGCCGTTCCTGGCGGCGCTGGCGATCGGCTGGGCGGTGCTGCGCGCCTGGCGGCGGCCGGCGGAGCCGGCGCCGATCGGGCTGGGCGTCTGGGGGATCACCTTGGCGGGGGGCATGGTGCTGCGGGCCCTGTCAGGGGGCGGTGTCGCGGTCAGTTTCGTGATCGTCGCCGGGATCTTCCTGGCGCTGGCGCTGATCGGCTGGCGGGCGGTGGTGCAACTGGCCGAACGGCACGGAGCCGCCGGGCGGCGGGAACACGGACGCGCCTGAGGGCTGAACTTTTTCGCCGTGCGGTCTTAAGAGCCGGCGGTGGGGGCCTCGGCGGCGTTCTTCGTTCTTCCGGCTCGCCGCGTCGTCCTTGGAGCGTGAGGAGCCCGCCCCGGCCGACGGAGACGTGTGCCGGAGGAGGTCCGCTGAACGTGTGCCGGCGTGCCGTTGATACCCCTGAGGCGGTGCGTGCGGTGGATCCGCGGGTCTTGGCGGGAGCGGGTGTCGCTCAGCAGGGCACATCGGCATGCGAACGCACGGGCGGGACGTGCCTCGTCCAGGGAGCGGGACAGGGGTGATGTGATGCACGCCACTCTTCCCGCGGAAGATCCGGGTGAGCGGGCCCGGGGAACTTGATCAATGGCGACAATGCGGGAAATTTTTTTGTCATTCCGCTCACAAAAAAGAAAGCGCTGGTGAGGCGGGAAGCGGCCGGCCGAACGCAAGGCGCGGCGGACACGGTGGAGAGTGCCTGCGCCGGGGCCTGTTGACGTGAATACTCACTCGCTGATGAAGTTACCCCCTAGTCACATGGGGGCGGGGAACGCCTGTGGCGGGCTTTTGCGAAAGGGATGGCCATGAGCTCAGCGCTGCGTGATTGGCTGGACAAGCCGCAGGTCGATCGCGGTATCCGACTGGCGGCCGACGACGGCGGGTGGGAGTACCGGGGCTATGGGGAGCTGGCTTCGGCGGCGCGGCGTACCGCGGCGGCGCTCATCGAGGCGGGCGTGCGGCCCGGGGACGTGGTGTGCGTGGTGCTGCCCACCGACTTCACGTGCGTGGAGACCTATTTCGGGGTGTGGGCGGCCGGGGCCACGGTCTGCCTGATCACGCCGCCGCTGTTCCAGGACGGCGACGACTATGTGGCCCATGTGGCGGCCATCCTGCGCCAGGCCCGGCCCAAGCTGACCATCTCCTCGGCCGGGCTGGCGGAGCTGGTGGGGCGGGCGATGCAGGCGGCCGGCCTGGAGGGCGAGCCGTGGCTGCCCCGTCAGGCCGCTGCGGAGGCGGACGTGCAGGAGGCGGGGGAGCTGGCGCTGCTGCAGTTCACCTCCGGCTCCAGCGGCGAGCCCCGCGGCGTCATGGTCACCTGGGACAACCTGGAGGCCAACTGCGAGCTGATCGCCCGCACCGCCGGTTTCCAGGACGGCCACGAGGTCGCCTCCTGGCTGCCGCTCTACCACGACATGGGGCTGATCGGCTGCTTCATCACCCCGATCTCCCGGCAGGGCGACCTGTGGCTGATGCGGCCGGACCAGTTCATCCGCGACCCGGCCCGCTGGATCCGCTGCTTCGCCACCGCCAAGCACACCGCCGCCCCGCCGTTCGCCTACGCCTACGTGGCCCGCCGCGTCAAGCCCGAGCAGCTGGAGGGGCTGGACCTGTCGGGCTGGGAGACGGCGCTGGTGGGGGCCGAGCCGATCGACCCGCACGGGCTGGAGGTCTTCGCCCAGTTGCTGGAGCCCTTCGGGTTCTCCCGCAAGGCCTTCAAGCCCGCCTACGGCATGGCCGAGACCACCTTGCTGGTGACCATGGACAACGCGCTGCGCGAGCCGCTGGCGGTGCACCCCGATCCGGAGTCGCTGGCCTTCGGGCAGCCGGTGCGGATCCTGGACCGCCACACCCTGGGCCCGGCCTCGGTGGGCGCCAAGTCCGGCTGGGTGGTCGGCACCGGGACGCCCGAGGAGGACGTGCCGGTCACCATCGTCGACGACGACGGCCGGGAGCTGCCCGAGGGGCACCTGGGGGAGATCGTGGTCGGCGGGGCCTCGGCCTGCCGGGGCTACTACGCCGGGGCCCAGGGCAAGTCGACCCGGTTCATCGACGGCAAGGTCTACACCGGCGACGCCGGGTTCTTCTACGACGGGCAGCTGTTCGTGCTGGGCCGGATGGGCGACAGCATCAAGGTCCGCGGGCGCAGCGTCTACGTGGAGGACCTGGAGGCCAAGATCGCCGAGCTCACCGGGCTGGGCAAGGGCCGGATCGTGCTGACCAGCGTGCCGGGCGCCGGCAGCAAGGGCGTGGCGCTGTTCGCCGAGACGAACGCGGCGGACTGGGAGGGCCGGGTCCGCGAGTTCCTGCGGCGCCGGCTCGGCGGGGACGTGACGGTGACGATCGTGATCGGCTCCGGGCTGATCCAGCGCACCTCCAGCGGCAAGCCGCGCCGCCGCTACATGTGGGAGCGCCTGCAGGCCGGACGGATGGAGGGCGCGCGGATCATCGGCTGATCCAGACGCCCGTCAACACCGCCCCCGGGACGGACCGTCCCGGGGGCGGTGTGCTTGGGGGAGAGGCCGAACTTTATCCAACTGTCATAAGTAAGGGCTTGCATGCCCCTAGACGTTCGGATTGTGGCGCGATACAACGAAGTTACAGAAATTGCTCTTCTGTTCCTCACCAGGGGGAGCCATGCCCAAAGTCCTCGCGCCACCGCCTCCCGGCAGCGACCTCAAGCCGGTCCTCGGCGACCCGGGCCTCCCGCTCATCGGCAACACCCTCCAGACCATGCGCGACCCGTTCGGGATGGCGCGCAACCGGTACCTGCGGTTCGGCCCGGTCACCTGGGGATGGACGCTGGGACTGCGCACGGTGATGGTGCAGGGCCCCGAAGGCGCCGAGGCGATCCTGGTCAACAAGGACAAGGCGTTCGCCAACGGCCCCGCGTGGACCTACTACATCGGTCCCTTCTTCCGGCGCGGCATCATGCTGCTGGACTTCGAGGAGCACCTGCACCACCGGCGCATCATGCAGCAGGCCTTCACCAGGCCCAAGATGCGCAGCTACCTGGAGATCATGACTCCGGGCATCACGCGGGGCATCAAGGCCTGGCCCACCGGGGACGGCTTCCAGTTCTACAAGCGCATCAAGCAGCTCATGCTCGACCTGGCCATCGACGTCTTCGTGGGCGTCGACCTGGAGCAGGCCGAGATCGACCGGCTCAACGGCGCCTTCATCGACGCCGTCCGCGCCGGGACCGCCATCATCCGCACCTCCGTGCCCGGCCTGCGCTGGCACAAGGGGCTGCAGGCCCGCAAAGAGCTGGAGGCGTTCTTCTACCGGCACCTGCCCGCCAAGCGGCGCGACGGCGGGGACGACCTGTTCGCCGCGCTGTGCCAGGCCGAGACCGAGGACGGGCACCGCTTCACCGACGAGGACGTGGTCAACCACATGATCTTCGCGTTGATGGCGGCCCACGACACCTCCACCATCACCATGACCACCATGGCCTACTACCTGGCCAAGCACCCCGAGTGGCAGGAGCGGGTGCGCGAGGAGTCCCAGGCCCTGGGCAAGCCCACGCTGGACTTCGACGACATCGACAAGCTGGTCTCCCTGGACCTGGTGATGAAGGAGGCGCTGCGGCTGGTGCCGCCGGTGCCCGCGCTGCCCCGCCGGGCCGTCAAGGACACCTCCATCCTCGGCTACCACATCCCCAAGGGCACCACCGTGGTGGTGGCGGCGCTGACCAACCACCGCATGCCGGAGATCTGGAAGGACCCCGAGCGCTTCGACCCCGAGCGGTTCGCCGAGCACCGCCGCGAGGACAAGGTGCACCGCTACGCCTGGGCCCCCTTCGGCGGCGGCGCCCACAAGTGCATCGGCATGCACTTCGCCGGCGTCCAGATCAAGTCCGTGCTGCACCAGGTGCTGCTGAACTACCGCTGGAGCGTCCCCCGCGGCTATGAGTGGCCGCTGGACACCACCTCCCTGCCGTCCCCCAAGGACGGCCTCCCGGTCAGGCTGGAGCGCCTATGAGCAAGGTCATCGCCATCACCGGCGGCGCCCGCGGCATCGGCTACGCCACCGCCCGGACGCTGGTCGCCAAGGGCGCCAAGGTCGCCATCGGCGACATCGACGAGACCGCGGTCAAGGAGGCCGGGGAGCGGCTGGACATCCCGGCGCTGAAACTGGACGTCACCGACCGGGACTCCTTCACCGCCTTCCTGGAGGCGGTGGAGGACCGGCTCGGCAGGCTGGACGTGCTGGTCAACAACGCCGGCATCATGCCGATCGGCCCGGTCACCGGCGAAAGCGACGCCGACGCCCGCCGCTGCCTGGACGTCAACGTGCACGGCGTGATGCTCGGCACCAAGCTGGCGCTGGAGCGGATGCTGCCGCGCGCCGACGGCCACATCATCAACATCGCCTCGGTGGCCGGGGTGCTGCCCACCCCCGGGCTGGCCCTCTACAACGCCAGCAAGGCCGCGGTGGTGGCGTTCACCGAGGCCACCCGGCTGGAGGTGCGCGACCGCGGGATCAAGGTCGGCGCGGTGCTGCCCTCCTTCACCGACACCGAGCTGATCGCCGGCACCCGCAGCCCCCGCGGGCAGCGCAACTGCCGGCCGGAGGAGATCGCCGCCGCGGTGGCCCGCATGATCGCCAAGCCGGTGCCGCAGCTGGTGGTGCCGCGCAGGCTCACCGCCCAGCTGCGGCTGATGGGGCTCATTCCCGACCCGGTCAAGCGGGCCGTGGCCCGCTACTACGGGCTGGACACCCTCTTTTTGGACTTCGACCGCAACGCCCGCAAGGGCTACGACTCCCGGATCCGCGCCTGATGGAGGGGTTGCTGAGCCGCCGGGCCGAGGCCGAGCCGGACGCGCTGGATGTGCGGATCCTGGACGCGGCGCTGGCGGAGTTCGAAACCTATGGACTGCGCCGGGTCAGCGTGGAGGACGTCGCCCGGCGGGCCGGGGTGGCGCGCACCACCATCTACCGGCGGTTCAGCAACAAAGACCAGCTGTTGCAGGCGGTGATCCTGCGCGAGTGCCGGCGGTTCCTGTCGGAGATCTCCGCCGCCACCGAAGGGCTGTCGGCCCGGGACGCGCTGGTGGAGGGGTTCGTGGCCGGGCTGCGGGAGGCCCGGTCCAACCCCCTGCTGACCCGCGTCCTGCAAAGCGAGCCGGAGGTGTTCCTGCCTCAGCTCAGCATGAACGGCGGCGCGATCATGCTGGCCGCCCGCGACATCCTGGCCGAGCGGCTGGGCCGCGACCACCCCCAAGACGGTGAGGACCTGAACGCGGTCTGCGAGATCCTGCTGCGCGTGGCGATGTCGCTGCTGCTGGTCCCCGGCGGCGGCCTGGCGGTCTACGACGACGACAGCGCCCGCGCGCTGGCCCGCCGTCACCTGCTCCGCCTGCTGCCGCCGGCCATCGGCTGATGCGCATCGCGCCGGTCCGGGCGAATCCGGGGAATCTCCTCACCATTGGTGATCATTTCACTACCATTCGCCTCATTGATCTGCCTGTCGGGGGTTCGAAGCGGATGGGGGCGCTATGCGGCAGGTGGCGGCGGGGGCCGCGGCACTGGGGGCGGCGACGGCCCTGGCGGTACTGCACTGGGGGAACGCCCCGGCGCTGGCCGCGGCGGCCCCGGCAGTGGCCGTCCCCGCCTGGCTGTGGTCCCGCTCGGTGACCCGCCGCGACCGGGAACTGGCCGAGCTGCGCCGCGTCGCCGAGGCGGTGCAGCAGGCGCTGCTGCGGCCGGTGCCCAAGCGGCTGGGCGACCTGCGCACCGAGGTGCGCTACCTGGCCGCCGACGCCGCCGCCGAGGTCGGCGGCGACCTGTACGACGTGCTGTCCACCCCGTTCGGCACCCGGCTGATCATCGGTGATGTCAGCGGCAAGGGCCTGGAGGCGGTGAGCGGGGCGGCCGACGTGCTGGGCGCCTTCCGGGAGCTGGCGCGGCGCGAACCGTCGCTGGCCGCGGTGGCGATGCGGCTGGATGCGCTGGTGCGCGACCGTCTGGGCGGTGCGGAGGGCTTCGTGACCGCCCTGCTGGTCGGGCTGCCCAAGGGCGACCGGCCGGCCGAGATCGTGCACTGCGGGCATCCGCCCCCGCTGCTGCTGCGGGACGGCCGGGCCGCCTGCGTCGAGCCGGTGCTGCAGTTCCCGCCGCTGGGCCTGCTGGAGCTGGCCGGCGGCTGGTGCGCCGGCGAGCCGCTGCCGCTGCGGCCCGGCGACCGGCTGCTGCTGTACACCGACGGGGTGAGCGAGGCCCGCGACGGCGAGGGGATGTGCTACCCGCTGGCGCGGCGAGTGGAGGAACTGGCGCGCGGGCAAGAGGGCCACTGCCCCGGGCGGCTGTTGACCGCGCTGGAGCGGGACCTGCGGCGCCACACCGGGGGACGGCCGGCCGACGACGCGGCGCTGCTGCTGGTGCAGCTGGAGGCCGTCCCGCCCGTCCGCCCGCACGCGGACCTGGCCGTCCGGCGCGCCGGCTGAGGCGCGCCGGCGTCCCTCAGCTCCCCAGGCGCTTGCGGGCCTGGCCGCGCAGCCGGCGGCGCTGCGAGGGGTCGAGCATCAGGTAGGCCGCCACCGGCAGCGCGATGACGCCCAGCACGATGAGCGTCGCGATGAGCGGCCCCAGCAGCTTCAGCGCGATGAACGCCACGGCGACCCCGCCGATGACGATGACAGCCTTGTTGGCCAATGCCGACACCTCCCACAAGCCGGTACCGGGAGAACGACCGCGGCCCGCCGGTGGTTCCGGGCGCCGTCTTTTGCGGGTCCGTCCGGCTCAGGCGGGCGACGATGCGTCCCGGCCGCCCAGCATGTCCAGCACCCGGGCGTGCAGCAGGCCGTTGGTGCACACCACGCTGCCGCCGCCGGGGCCGGGCACCCCCGCCAGGTTGGTGAACACGCCGCCGGCCTCCTCCACGATGACCTGCAGCGCGGCCAGGTCCCACAGCGACACCTCCGGCTCGGCGGAGATGTCCACCACGCCCTCGGCGACCATCATGTGCGACCAGAAGTCCCCAAAGGCCCGGGTCCGCCACACCGCACGGGTCAGGTCCAGGAAGTTCTCCAGCCGGCCCTGCTCCTCCCAGCCGCTCAGACTGGAGAACGACAGCGAGGCGTCCGACAGCTCGGCCACCGACGACACCCGCATCCGGGTGGCCTGCGACAGGCTGCGGCCCGTCCAGGCGCCGCCGCCGCGGGCCGCCCACCAGCGGCGGTTCAGCGCCGGGGCCGACACCAGGCCGACCACGACCTCCTCGTTCTCCATCAGCGCGATCAGCGTGGCCCACACCGGCACGCCGCGCACGAAGTTCTTGGTGCCGTCGATGGGGTCGATCACCCAGCAGCGCTCTCCCTGCCCGGAGCGCCCGTACTCCTCGCCGAGCACCGCATCGCGCGGCCGGGCCCGTTTGAGCGTGCCGCGCACCTGTTCTTCGACCGAACGGTCGGCGTCGCTGACCGGCGTCAGGTCGGGCTTGGTGTCGATGCGCAGGTCCAGCGCCCGGAACCGCTTGGTGGTGATGTCATCGGCCGCGTCCGCCAGCACGTGCGCCAGCCGCAGGTCATCGGAGTAGTCCGCCACGAGGTGCCACGCTACCGCGATCACCCCCCGCCCCGACACACCCGCCGCGCCGCACGGGGGAACCGCTTTCCGCCGGGCCCGCCGTCCGGCCCGGATCTGAACCGCCCGCTGCGAGAGCAACCGGACGCTCTTGCCATCCCCTTCCAGAGCTGGTCTTCTCGGAAGCATGGCATCGCTTCAATGAGGAGGCGGCAGATGATGGAGGAAGCGCAGTACTTCGCGCCCGTGATCCAGGACGAGCACGGTGAGGTCACCGTGGAATTGGCCAAAAGCCACCCTGGTTTCGCGGACCCCGTCTATCGCAGCAGGCGCAACGCGATCGCGCGGCTGGCACTGGAGCACCGGAGCGGCGACCCCGTCCCGGTGGTCGAGTACACCGCCGAAGAGCACGAGGTCTGGCGCCTGGTCAGCCGGGAACTGCAGGCCAAGCACCGCCGCTATGCGGTGCGGGAGTTCCTGGAGGCCAAGGAGAGGCTGGCGTTGCCGCAGGACCGGATCCCGCAGCTGCAGGAGGTCTCCGACCGGCTCGGGGAGCTGACCGGGTTCGGCTATCTGCCGGCCGCCGGACTGGTGCCGCTGCGGGAGTTCTACGGCTCGCTGGCCGACTCCCTCTTCCACTCCACCCAGTACATCCGGCACCACTCCGCCCCGTTCTACACCCCGGAGCCGGATGTGATCCACGAGGTCATCGGGCACGGCAACACCCTGGCCTCCGACCGGTTCGCCGAGCTGTACCGGCTGGCCGGACGGGCGGCCCGCCGGGTGGAAAGTCAGGAGGCGCTGGAATTCGTCTCCAAGGTCTTCTGGTTCACCTTGGAGTTCGGGGTGATGACCGAAGGCGGCGAAGTGAAAGCCTACGGCGCCGGGATCCTGTCCTCCTACGGGGAGATCGAGGAGTTTCAGAAGATGAACATCCGGCCGCTGGACATCGCCGCCATGGGCACCACCGGCTACGACATCACCAAGTACCAGGACGTGCTGTTTTGCGCCGAGTCGCTGGACCACCTGGAAGATGTGGTCGGGACGTTCTGGGCGGACTGCGACGACGATTCGATCGCCGCGCTCGCGGCATCGGCGGGCTCTTAGCGGTACGGCCGGCCCGCCCCCAGCGGGGAGGTTCTGCAGGCACATCGATGCGGCACCGCCGTGCCCCTTTGCGCGGGCGCGGCGGGTCCCGCACGGGCCTTCGGGGGTGTCCCCTTTCGGGTATGGCCTGTGAACGCCGTGGCCTCTACGATTACCGTCATTTGACGGGGTAATAGGGGAATAAGGGGAGTCACGGGACAGGCCGATGGCCGAAGTGCAGCATTTTTCTTTCGGGATTCTCACGCCGGTTCTGGCCTATCTGATGTCCTGCATCGGGTCGTTCCTGGGCCTGCTCTGCGCGGCCCGCGGCCGGGAGGGAACGGCCGGCAAGAGGGCGGCCTGGCTGGCGCTGGGCGCCGTCTCCATCGGCGGCACCGGCATCTGGGTGGTGCACTTCGTGGCCATGCTCGGCTTCCACGTGCCGGGCATGGAGATCCGCTATGACGTCCCCCTGACCCTGGCCGGCGCCCTGCTGGCGGTGGCCGTGGTGGGCGCCGGCCTGTTCATCGTGAGTTTCGGCCGCATGCGCCCGCCCGCGCTGGTGACCGGCGGGGTGACGGCCGGGCTCGGCGTGGCGGGCATGCACTACCTGGGCGTGCGGGCCATGCGCCTGCCCGGGCGCATCTCCTACGACGCCGCGTTCGTCGCGCTGTCGGTGGTGATCGCCATCGTGGCGGCGACCGCCGCCCTGTGGTTCGCCTCCCGGGTGGCGGGGACCTGGGCGACCATGGGCGCCGCGGCGGGCATGGGAGTGGCCGTCAGCGGCATGCACTACACCGGCATGGCCGCGGTCCGCGTCCACCCCGACCCCGCGCTGGGCCGGCCGAGCGGCGCCGCGGCGTTCGACTTCCTGCTGCCGCTGATCGTCGGCATCAGCGTCCTGGCCATGCTGCTGCTGTTGATCATTGGGCTGGCCGCCGGGGACGAGCCGGACCGGCCGATGCCCGCCCTGCCGGCGGGAGATCCCGCGCACGGGCCGGACCGGGCGGCCCGGGAACGCCCCGCGGACGGGCCCGAGACCGGCGGGAGGACGGAACGGAACGCAGGCCCGCCGCCGATCATCAAGCCGTCGCGGATCTCCGGCGAGCACCGGACGGCGGGCCGCTGGTTCGGCGGCACCGACTGACCCGCCTCTCCGGCCCGGGACGGGCGCAGGCCGCCCCTCGGGGAGGTTCAGTCCTCCGCGGAGCGCTCCCGGCTGGCCAGCAGCCGGCGCAGCGAATCCAGCCGGGCCCGCTCGGCGTGCCCCTCGGCGACCCACTCGTCCAGGGCGCAATGCTCCTGCAGGTGGTTGCAGTGCGGCGGGCAGTGCTCGGCGCCCTCGGCCAGGTCGGGGAAGGCGGCCACCACGTCCTCGGGCTTGACGTGGGCCAGCCCGAAGCTGCGCACCCCCGGGGTGTCGATGATCCAGCCGCCCTCCGGCAGCTCGAAGGCGATCGCCGAGGAGGAGACGTGCCGGCCCCGGCCGGTCACCGCGTTGACCTCCCCGACCGCCCGCCCGGCGCCCGGCACCAGCGCGTTCACCAGCGTGGACTTGCCCACCCCGGAGTGCCCCACCAGCACGCTGAGCCGCCCGCGCAGCCGCTTTCGCAGCTCTCCCAGGTCGGCGCCCCGCTGCGTCACCACATACGGCACGCCCAGCGGCGCGTAGATCGCCAGCAGCTCCTCGGGACCGGCCAGGTCCGACTTGGTCAGGCACAGCAGCGGGTCCAGCCCGGCCTCATAGGCCGCCACCAGGCAGCGGTCGATCATCCGGGGCCGCGGCGGCGGGTCGGCCAGCGCGGTCACGATCACCATCTGGTCGGCGTTGGCCACGATGACCCGCTCGAACGGGTCGGCGTCGTCGGCGGTGCGGCGCAGCGCCGAACGGCGCGGCTGCACCCGCACGATCCGCGCCAGCGTGTCGGGGTCCCCGGAGACGTCCCCCACCAGCGCCACGTGGTCGCCCACCACCACGCTCTTGCGGCCCAGCTCCCGGGCGCGCATCGCGGTCACCGTCCGGTCCTCCACCAGGCACCGGTAGCGGCCCCGGTCGACCGCGGTCACGAAACCGGTGACCGCGTCCTCGTGGGCGGGACGGCGGCGGGTGCGCGGCCGGGAGCCACGGCGGCCCGGACGCACCCGGACATCGTCTTCGTCGAAATCTCTCAGACGGCGTGCCAGCGTCAACCCTCCAGCATGCCGGTCCACAGCTCGGTGAAGCCGGGCAGGGTCTTGCCCACCGTGGCGACGTTCTCCACCACGATGCCCTCGACCGCCAGGCCCAGCACGGCGGCGGCCATCACCATGCGGTGGTCGTCGTAGGTGCGCACCAGCCCGCCGTGCAGCGGACGCGGCCGGATCTCCAGCCCGTCCGGCAGCCGGCGGACGTCCCCGCCCAGCGCGTTGATCTCATCGGCCAGCGCCGCCAGCCGGTCGGTCTCATGGCCGCGCAGGTGCGCGATGCCGGTCAGGCGGGAGGGGGAGTCGGCCAGCGCGGCCAGCGCCGCGATCACCGGGGTCAGCTCGCCCACATCGCGCAGATCGGCCCGCAGCCCGCGCAGCGTCCCGTCCCCGTGCACGGTCAGCCCCTGCGGCCCCAGCGAGACCCGCCCGCCCATCTCGGCCAGCAGGTGCCGCAGCGCGTCGCCGGGCTGGGTGGTCTCGGCCGGCCAGCCCGGGACGGTCACCCGCCCGCCGGCGACCAGCGCCGCCCCCAGGAACTGCGCCGCGTTGGACAGGTCCGGCTCGATCACCTGCTCGCCGCCGCGCAGCGGCCCCGGGGCCACCCGCCACAGGTTCCGCCCGGTCTCCACCACCGCCCCGGCGTCCTGCAGCATCCGCACCGTCATCGCCAGGTGCGGGGCCGACGGCACCGGCGGTCCCTCGTGCCGCACCTCCACGCCCTTGGTGAAGCGGGGCGCGGCCAGCAGCAGCCCGGACACCAGCTGGGAGGAGGCGGAGGCGTCGATGGTGACCGACCCGCCGGCCAGCGAGCCACGGCCGTGCACCGTGAACGGCAGGCAGCCGCGGCCGCCGTCGTCGATCTCGGCGCCCAGGGCGCGCAGCGCGTCGATGATCGGCCGCATCGGCCGCTGCCGGGCCCGCGGGTCGCCGTCGATGGTGACCTGGCCGCGGGTCAGCGCCGCCACCGGCGGCAGGAAGCGCATCACCGTGCCCGCCAGGCCCACGTCCACGTGCACCGGCCCGGCCGGCCCGGCGTGGTCGCCCGGCGTCACCAGCCAGTCATCGCCCTCGGCGTCCACCCGTACGCCCAGCTCGCGCAGGCCCTGGGCCATCAGCTCGGTGTCTCGGCTGTGCAGTGGGCGCACGATGCGGGTCGGCTCCTCGGCCAGCGCCGCCAAGATCAGCGCCCGGTTGGTCATCGACTTGGAGCCCGGCAGCACGACCGTCGCCGCCAGCGGGCCGCGGGCCGTGGGTGCGGGCCAGTTCGGGGTGGACATAACCGCAAGGTTAGCGACCGCCGTCACCGCCCTCGTCCCGGATGCGGCGCAGCGCCTCGGCGGGCCCCGACAGCCTCTCCAGCTCGGCCCGGCAGCGGGCGCAGCCGGCCAGGTGCTCCTCGAAGGTCCGCCGGTCGCCTTCTTCGAGCAGGCCGAGAACGTAGGCGCCCACGTCGGTGTGCTCCACCCGCCCGTCCATACCGGCCTCCTCGTCCCGCCACCGGTGATGAATCCCGCGCACGGCACGGCCCGGGTGCCGCGCGCGGCGGCCCCGGGCGATCACGATACGGCCGGCGGCCGCGCCCGGGCGGCAGGGCGCCGAGCCCTCAGCGCCGGACCCCGCCTGCGGCCCGGCGGCGCGCCTGGCGGACCTGCCGGGCGGCCTCGCGCCTGGCCTGCCGGAGCTCGGCCCGGGCCTGCCTGCGCACCGCCCGTGTCTGCCCGGCCGCCAGCGCGCGGGCCTGGCGCGTCTGCCGCCGCAGCTCCGCCAGGCGCCGCGTGCGCCGCGGCTCGGTGGCCATCGTGAGCAGCGCGCCCAGCAGCCCGCCCTTGAGGAGCAGCAGGGTGCGTTGCGTCTCGCGCCGCTCAGGGTCGTCTTCGGTCCAGTACTGGTGCTCGGTCAGCACCGTGGGCACCAGCGACAGCGCCAGTGCCAGCGCCGACAGCCGCTTGAGCTTCCCCAGTGCCAGCAGTGCGCCGGCGCCCGCCCCGATCGCGCCCTGCACCCGCACCAAGGTCTCGGGGTCCTTGGCGGGCAGCCACTCCAGCCGGTCGGCGACCGGCTTGAGGGAGGGGGCCATCTGCTCGGCGCGTGGACGCGGGTCGCGCAGTGCCTCCACCCCGGAGGCGATGAAATAGGCGGCCACAAGAGGCCGGGCCACGATCCTGATGGGCTGCATGTCCGCCTACATGCCCACCGCGGCGCGAATTTATCGCCTTTTGTTTATCGCCTTTTGCGTCCGCGGCCGCCTGTCGGAGGGGAGGGGCAGTATGGAGGGCATGTGCGGTAGATACTCGCTCTCCAGAACACGGCGGGAACTGATCGAACAGTTCCACGTCCAGCTCGACGCCGCCGGCGACGCCGTCAGACCCGACTACAACATCGCGCCCACCAAGGAGGTGCTCGCGGTGCTGGCCAGGCCTCCGCAAGAGGAGACGCACGCCGCCGAGGCCTCCGTCCCGGCGGTGCGGCAGCTGCGGGCGCTGCGGTGGGGGCTGGTGCCCTCCTGGGCCAAGGACGTCAAGATCGGCAACCGGCTGATCAACGCCCGGGCCGAGACGGTGCACGAGAAACCGTCTTTCCGCAGGGCGTTCGCCAAGCGGCGCTGCCTGCTGCCGGCCGACGGGTTCTATGAGTGGTACACGATGGAACGCAACGGCGGGCGGCCGGCCAAGCAGCCGTTCTTCATCCGGCCCCGGGACGGCGCGGTGATGGCCATGGCCGGGCTGTACGAACTGTGGCGCTCCCCCGAGGACGACCAGTGGCTGTGGACCTGCACGATCATCACCACCCAGGCCTCCGACGACGTGGGCCGCATCCACGACCGGATGCCCATGGTGGTGCGGCCCGACGACTGGGACGCCTGGCTGGACCCCGCCCTGACCGACGTGGCGCGGGTGCGCGACCTGCTGACGCCGGCCATGAGCGGGACCATGGAGGCATACCCGGTCTCCAGGGCCGTCAACAACGTCAAAAACAATGGTCCAGAACTCTTGCAGCCCCTCACAGATGGGCATATTCCAGGTGAAAACTCCGGTTCCGGCACCTTGTTCTGAGGTCTCGTCCCGGTAAACAGCCGGGGACGGCCGCGGCGAGGCGCCACCGGACCCGACTACGGGGGCTGACCGATGGGAGTTCGGACCGCCGTGGACACCGCCGCCGCCCGCCGCCGGCTCGAGGTGATGCTCGCCGATCTGGATCGATCCATGGCCCTGCTGAGGGGCGAGCGCACCGCAGTGGCGGGTGCCCGCCTCGAGGCGCACCCGGCCGACGTGGGCGCTCACCTGTCGGACGCCGAGCAGGCCGACGCCGCGCTGGAGAGGCTGCGGCGGCAGCGCAACTCGGTGCTGGCGGCCCTGCAGCGCATCGCCGCCGGAACCTACGGCCGGTGCGTCACCTGCGGCAAGCCGATCGCCGCCGGCAGGCTGGAGGCCCGTCCCGACGCCGCCCGCTGCCTGACCTGCCAGGCCCGCTACGACCGGGCCCGCCGCTGAAAGCGGCCGGCCGCCTCACCGTTTGACCGCGCTGGCCAGCAGATGGATCCCCACGGACTCGTCGGTGACCAGGGAGGTCAGCTCGGTGCGCACCAGCCGGCCCAGCGCGTGCGCGTCCGCCGTCAGCACATGCTCGACGGTGGACGGCGACAGCACCGTGCGCGGCCGGATCCACTCGACTTCCAGCCCCGCCTCGCTCAGCAGCTCGCGCAGCTGCTCGGACCAAAAGCACCGGGTGATCGTGCCGTCCGGCCAGGGCACCAGCACCACCTCGGCGCGCGGCACGTCCGACAGGTGCGCCCAGAACTTCTGCTCGGCCAGGATCGCCATGCCGAGCATCAGCGAGTCCACGCTCAGCAGCGCCCGGCCGCCGGGGCGCAGCACCCGGGCGATCTCCGCGACGATCGCCTCGGTCACCAGATGCCGCGACAGCACCCGGTCTTCGGCGATCACCGCGTCCACCGAGGCGTCGGCCAGGAACCCCAGCGAGGAGACATCGGCGATCACCCGGTGCCGGCTGCCCGGGGGGATCCCGCTGCGGTGCCGCCCCCGCTGCTCCGTCTCACCCGCCGCGGGAGGAGGCACCATCGGTGCGTCGGCCCGGCCGGGCGGGTGTTCTGCGGGCGCGGGCAGCACCTCGATCACCGAATGGCCGGCCGCCGCGGCCCGCGTGGAGGTCAGGGTGCGTCCCCCGGAGATGTCCAGCACCCGCGACCGCTTCTTGGGCAGCCAACGCTGCAACTGGGCCGCGGCCACGGCCCAATAGAAGGTCCAGTACAGTCCCAGATCGTCGCCTTCACCCGAGGCGTTGCGCAGGCTGCTGATCGAGCGCTCGGGGGGCGTGGCCGGCAGCGGCAGCAAGGTTGCTCCTGTTCTCACCATGTACGTGACTTCTTCCCCCCGCAACGCCTGCCATCACCCTCCGTGTGTGTTGCCGATGGGTCACGATCGGTCGGCGAGCGGGTGCGGCGGAGCCCTCGGCGGGCCGGGTCGCCCCGCCGGGGGATCGCAGAGCTCTCCTCCGCCGGATGACCTGCCGGTTTCGCAGGTCACCGAGTCAGGGAATGGTAAGGCCCATCGGCGCGTTGCACACGCCTGTAGCCGTCCGTGACGCCGACGAAGTGGGGAATCCTCCCCGCGCGGGCGGGCCGGGAGGTTGGAGACCAAGTGGCGCCGACGCCCAGTGCAGTTGCCGAGCCCACAGGGGTCGCCCTCGTGGCGCGGCAGCGCGGACCGATATCTTCTGACAGGTGTGGCGGTGAAAGCGCCGCCGGCATCGAGGAGGTGGGTCAGGTCCCCAGTACGACGGAGAGCGTGGAGCAGCGGCAGGAACGCTTCCAGCGCGATGTGCTCCCGTTCTTGGACCAGCTGTACTCGGCCGCCCTGCGCATGACGCGCAATCCGGCCGACGCCGAAGACCTCGTCCAGGAGACCTTCGCCAAGGCGTTCGCCTCCTTCCACCAGTTCAAGGAGGGCACGAACCTCAAGGCGTGGCTGTACCGGATCCTGACCAACACTTTCATCAACAGCTACCGCAAAAGGCAGCGGCAGCCGCAGCAGTCGGCGACCGAGGAGATCGAGGACTGGCAGCTGGCCAGGGCCGAGTCGCACACCTCCAGCGGGCTGAAGTCGGCCGAGGCCGAGGCGCTGGAGCACCTGCCGGACTCCGACGTCAAGACCGCCCTTCAGGAACTGCCCGAAGAGTTCCGCATCGCGGTCTACCTCGCCGACGTGGAGGGCTTCGCGTACAAGGAGATCGCCGACATCATGGGCACGCCGATCGGTACCGTGATGTCACGGCTGCACCGTGGACGGCGACAGCTCCGATCCAGGCTGGAGGACTACGCCCGCGAGCGCGGCCTGACTCGGGCGGGGAACGGGTCATGATCGGCGGGCGGGCGCGCGGGGACGCGCCCGCCGGGCAGGTCTCCGGCACGACGAGGTGAGTGAGCGATGAGCTGCGGAAAACCCCATGAGACACCGTGCACCGAGGTGCTGGCCCGGGTCTACTCCTATCTGGACGGGGAGCTGGACGAGCACGGCTGCGCCCAGGTGCGCCGCCATCTCGATGAGTGCGGTCCCTGCCTGCGCGAGTACGGCCTCGAAGAGGCGGTCAAGAAACTGGTGAACAAGACCTGCGGGTGCGAGCCGGTACCCGCCGACCTGCGCGCCAAGGTCATGGAACGCATCGAGCGGCTGTGCGCCGAGGCCGGCCCGCAGCCCGTGGCCGAAACCGTCGACACCGATATCTGACCCGGCCTCCACCCGCTCTTGACCGGGGCGTTCATCCCGGCGGAGTGAGGCATGACCCGCCCGGCGGGCCCGCCGCACGGCCGGACGGCGGCGGGGATATCGTGCTCAGGTGCTCGTTCTCGTCACCGGCGCGGCCGGCTTCATCGGATCTCACCTGGTCGATCGGCTGCTGTCCGACGGCCATGAGGTGATCGGGGTGGACGACCTGTCCACCGGCCGCAACCTGCGCCCCGACATCGACTTCCACCGGATGGACGTGTGCGATCCGGCGCTGGTGGAACTGGCCGCCGCGCGTCGCCCGGAACTGATCTGCCACCTGGCCGCGCAGGTCAGCGTGCGCTCCAGCGTCCAGGACCCGCGGCAGGACGCCCGCGTCAATGTGCTCGGCACGGTGAACGTGCTGGAGGCCGCCCGCGCCGCCGGCTCCCGCAAGATCCTGTTCGCCTCCAGCTGCGCGGTGTACGGGGTGCCCGAGGAGCTGCCGGTGCCGTCGGATGCGCCGCTGCGGCCCGCCTCCCCTTACGCCGCCTCCAAGAAGGCCGGCGAAATCTACGTGCAGACCTACCGCGAGCTGCACGGCCTGGACTTCACCATCCTCGTCCTCGCCAACGTCTACGGCCCGCGGCAGTCCCCGGAGGGGGAGGCCGGGGTGGTCTCGATCTTCACCGACGCCCTGCTGGCCGGCGCGCCCACCCGGGTGTACGGCGACGGCGGCAACACCCGCGACTATGTCTACGTCCAGGACGTGGTGGACGCCTTCGCCCTGGCGTGCGGGGAGCTGGGCAGCGGGATGCGGCTGAACGTCGGCACGGGGGAGCAGACCACCGACCTGGAGCTGCACTCGCTGGTCGCCGAGGCCGTCGGGGCCCCCGACGAGCCGGCTTTGGCCCCGCCCCGGCCGGGGGACCTGCGCGCCATGGCCATCGACCCGGCGCTCACCCACAAGGCCCTCGGCTGGTTCCCCCGCACCAAGCTGCGCGACGGGCTGGCCGCGACCGCCGAGTGGGCCCGGCAGCACCGGGCCGCCCGGCAAGGCGCGAGCGGTGCGAGTCGCCTGAGGTGACGATTTGTTCACGCTTCGCTCTCGATTCTCCGTCTCCCTGTGGGAGGAGGGGCTCGGCGGTTAGGCTGGGGGCCGTTGGCGGCGGGGAGCCTTGACGGCCCGCCGGATCGCGTTCCCGGCACGGTGGCCGGATGTCTGCGCCCGGCATTGCGGAGAATCGGCCGATCAGCGGCTGCCCCGCCCACCGTCGACTCCCGAGGGGGCGGCACATGCGGGGACTACCTCCCGCTGCCTGGGCGTACGTCAGCGTCGTCGTCGCACTCGCCGCGGCCGCCGTGGCCACGGCCTCGTTCGCCGAGCTCAACGTGCAGGTGCTGGCCGTGCTGGTGGCGCTGTTTTTGATCTGCGACTCGGCGTCGGTCAAGCTCAACGTCGAAAGCGCGCGGGTCTCGCTCAGCTACGCGGCCAGCCTGGCCTCGGTGGTGCTGCTCGGGCCGGGCGGCGCCGCACTGGTGGGGGCCAGCGCCGTCGTCACCGGGCAGCGGTTCTTCGCACCGGTCAAGCGGCTGTTCAACGGCGCGCAGTTCGCCTTGAGCGGCTATGCGTCCGGGGTGGTGTTCCAAGCGCTCGGCGGAGGCGGCTTCCACCCCGGCCGGGCCCGGTGGGTCGAGCAGATCATCGGCCCGTTCCTGGGGGCGCTGGTCACCTTCGTCGCCGTCAACCTGCTGCTGATGGCCGGGATTTTGCTGCTCAGCCGCCAGGCCACCGTTCAAGAGCTGCGGCGCGAAAGCGGCGAGCTGGTCTTCGTCTGCCTCGGCTACGGCATGTTCGGCCTGCTGATCGCCGGGCTGTGGGACGCGCTCGGCCCGCTGTCGGCGGTGCTGGTGCTGCTGCCGCTGTTCGTGGCCCGCTGGGCGCTGGCCCAGACCCACGCCCAGCAGCAGGCGCACGCCGCCACGCTGGCCGCGCTGTGCCAGGCGGTGGAGACCAAGGACTACTACACCCGCGGGCACAGCGAACGGGTCTCCCGCGGCTCGGTGATGATCGCCAAGGAGATCGGCATGCGCCCCGACCGGGTGGAGGCCATCCGGTACGCCGGGATGCTGCACGATGTCGGCAAGCTGGGCGTGCCGACCAAGGTGCTGCAGAAGGCCGGCGCGCTCACCGAGGAGGAGTTCGCCGCCATTCAGCTGCACCCGATGCGCGGACTGGAGATCGTCCGGGAGATCGGCTTCCTGGACGAGGCACTGGCCGGGATCATGCACCACCACGAGAAGATGAACGGCCGCGGCTACCCGATGGGACTGGCCGGGGATGAGATCCCCGAGTTCGCCCGGGTGATCTCGGTGGCCGACGCGTTCGACTCGATGACCTCCACCCGCTCCTACCGGGCCGCCCGCACGGTGGAGGAGGCCGTCGAGGAGCTGCGCCGGGGCGCCGGCGACCACTTCGACCCGGTGATGGTGCAGGCGTTCCTGCGGGCGCTGGAGCGCGAGGGCTGGGATCCGCCCGGGCCGGTGGTGCTGCCCAAGGACGACGTGGTGGAGACCACCCAGCAAGATCACGACGATCCGAGCGTGCCGATCAAGATAGCCGGCTCATGAGCGTCTCCGCACAGACCGGCCCGGCCGCCCGGCCCGGCCGGCACCGGGCGGACGTCGGCCGGCCGGTGGTGATCGCCGTCGCCGCCGCGCTGGCGGTGGCCGCCGTCGCCAAGGTCACCGCCGACGGGCTGGTGCAGCCCGAGGTCGCGGTGATCTTCGGGGCGCTGGTGGCGCTGGGCGAGCTGTTCCGCATGGTGATCCCCGGCAACCGCGAGGTGGCGCCGATCGCCGCCGCCGGGGCGCTGGGCTACGCCATGCTGACCACGGTCGGCCCCGAACCGGCCGGGCACTCGGCGCTGCAGGCGATCGCGGTCACCGCGGTCGGGATGCTGGCGGGCTCGCTGCCGCACATCGCGGTGGGCCGCGCGCCCCGGCCGGACGCGATGGCCCGCCGCCTGCTGACCGTCGCCGTCGTGGCGGTGGCGTTCCGTCCGCTGGCCTCCCTCGAGCTGGGCTGGACGGCGCTGCTGTGCCTGATGACGGTGACGATCGTGGCGGCCTGCTTTCTGGAGGTGTGCGTGGCGGCGCTGATCCGGGCCGAGGCGGTGCGAGCCCGGTTCGGCATCGCGCTGCGCGATGAGATGGCCGCCAAGATGGCGCTGTGCGCGGCGATCGGGGCGACCGCCATGCTGATCGTGGTGGCCACCTCGGTGATGGGCCGGGCGGCGCTGCTGGTGTTCACCGCCCCGATCCTGGTCACCCAGTTCGCCTTCCGCCGCTATGCCGGAATCCGGGCCACCTACCTGCAGACGGTGCGGGCCCTGTCGCGCGTCACCGAGGTCGGCGGCTATGTCGAGGCCGGGCATTCGCGCCGGGTCTCGAAGCTGGCCGTGGCGATGGGCCGCGAGCTGGGGATGAGCGAAGGGGAGCTGCTGGAGCTGGAGTACGCGGCGCTGATGCACGACATCGGCCAGCTCTCCCTGGGCGACCCGATCCCCGGCGGCGCCACCGTGCTGGCCTCGCCCGACGAGCGGCGCCGCATCGCCGAACTGGGCGCCGAGGTGATCAAAGAGACCGGTGTGCTGGACCGGGTCGCCTACATCGTCCGCCGCCAGGCCGACCCCTATCGCAGCGACCCGGCGGGGGAGGCGCCGCCCGAGCCCCCGCCGCCGCTGGCCAGCCGGATCATCAAGGCCGCCAACGCCTACGACGACCTGGTCGGCGACTCCTCCGACCGGGACCGCGGCGCGGCGGTGCTGGACCGGCTGCGGGCGGAGTCCACGGCCGAGTACGACCCGACGGTGGTGGAGGCGCTGGCCCGGGTCGTCGAACGCCGCGCCCGGAGCTGAGCGCGGACGTCGTGGTGCGGAGACGTCCAAACCACGCGGTCCAGATTTGTCGCCGGCGCGACCGGTTCCCGCTCACGCCGCGCACTATCGTCACCGAAGTCGGGATGCGGAAGGGGACAGCGATGTTCGAGTCCGTGCTTGTGGCCAACCGCGGCGAGATCGCCAGCCGCGTGATCCACACGGTGCGGGCGATGGGGCTCAAGGCCATTGCCGTGTACTCCGAAGCCGACGCCGACCTGCCGTTCGTGGCCGAGGCCGACGAGGCGATCCTGATCGGTCCCGCCCATCCCGCCGGCAGCTACCTGGACGCCGACCGGGTGCTGGAGGCCGCCCGGCGCACCAACGCCCAGGCCATCCACCCCGGCTATGGGTTCCTGGCCGAAAGCGCCGAGTTCGCCGAGCGGGTCACCGACCAGGGCCTGGTGTGGATCGGCCCGCCGCCGCTGGCCATCGCCCGGATGGGCGACAAGATCAACGCCCGCAACCTGATGATCGAGGCCGGCGTGCCGGTGGCGGCGGGGGTGTGGGAGCCGGTGCCGGACGCCGCCACCGCACTCGCCGAGGCCGAGCGGATCGGCTACCCGGTGATGGTCAAGGCCGCCGGCGGGGGCGGCGGCATCGGCATGGGCGCCGCCCGTGACGAGGCCGAGCTGGTCAAGGTCTACGCAAGCGCCCGCAGCAGCGCCGAGCGGTTCTTCCGCAACCCCGACATCCTGCTGGAACGCTATGTGGAACGGGCCCGGCACGTGGAGGTGCAGATCCTCGGCCTGGCCGACGGCACCGTGGTGGCGCTGGGGGAGCGGGACTGCTCCGTCCAGCGGCGCCACCAAAAGATCGTGGAAGAGACCCCCTCGCCCGGGGTGGATGCGGCGCTGCGGGCCCGGATGACGCAGGCCGCGGTGCGGGCCGGCGAGGCGGTCGGCTACCGGGGCGCCGGCACCGTGGAGTTCCTGCTCGACGTCGACAGCGGCGAGTTCGTGTTCTTGGAGATGAACACCCGGCTGCAGGTCGAGCACCCGATCACCGAGCTGGTCACCGGCATCGACCTGGTGGAGCAGCAGCTGCTGATCGCCGCCGGGGAGCAGGTGACGTTCACCTCCACCGAGGCGCGCGGGCACGCCGTGGAGTTCCGGGTCTGCGCCGAGGACCCGCTGCGCTTCCTGCCCTCTCCCGGCGACATCAAGATCTGGCAGGAGCCGGTCGGCGAGGGCATCCGCATCGACGCCGGATACGCCGAGGGCAACACCGTCACCCCGTTTTATGACTCGCTGCTGGCCAAGCTGTGCGTGCACGCCGCCGACCGGCCGAGCGCGCTGCGCCGGGCCGCGCAGGCGGTCGGGGCGTTCCAGATCGAAGGTCCCAAGACCAATCTGCCGTTCTTCATCGAGCTGCTCGGCGAGGAGGAGTTCGTCGCCGGGACGTACGACACCGGGCTGGTGGCGCGGATGCGCCGCTGAGCGGCCGCCGGCCCGCCGACGATCGCGAGGGGAACCGCGAGAGGAAACGCGAGGGGAAAGGAGCCCGGGGTGGCCGAGGTTCGCGCCGAGATAGTCGGTAACGTGTGGAAGGTGGTCGCCCGCGAGGGCGACCGGGTGGCAGACGGTGACACGCTGGTCATCCTGGAGTCCATGAAGATGGAGATCCCGGTGCTGACCGAGGACGAGGGCGTGGTCACCCACCTGAAGGTCAGCGAGGGCGACGTCGTCCGCGAGGGCGATCTGATCGCCGTCATCGAGTAGCCCGCCGGCAGGGAGGGGAAGGAGCGCCGTCCGGCCGTGGAGACGACCTACTGTGACCGCTGTGGAGGGCCGTCCACCGGCACCGACCCCGAGCACGAGCGCTGCCGGGCCGCGCGGGCGCTGGAGCCGCCGCGCTACTGCACCCGCTGCGCCCGCCGCATGGTCGTCAAGGTGACGCCCGGCGGCTGGACGGCCCATTGCGTCGAGCACGGCACCCTCACCTCGGCCTGAAAGCGGCCGCGGCGCTTCGGCCGGGGCCTTCTCAAGGCGCCCGGCCGAAGCAGCTCATGTCTTGACGGCTCCGGTGAACCGGGATTCAGTTGCATCACCAGCGTCCGAATCCGGTTCTAGCAGAGGCGGCCGTCATGCCCATCCCACGCTCGATCCTCAGCCGGACCGACTTTTCCGACTTCGAACTGTCCCTGATCGCCGGAGCCTGGCCGCAGGACATCACCGGCCACTACGTGATCTGCACCTCCGACCAGCGCACCCGCCCGCTGCACGCCTTCTTCGGCGACGGCGTGGTGATCCGCCTGGAGCTGCGGCCCGACGAGCGGGGGCGCTTCCCCTGGCGGGCGCGGGTCATCGACACCCCCTCGGTCCGGCTGCGGCGCAAGCGTCCCGACCTGTTCACCGCCGGGCCGGTCGGCACCAGCTCGCCGTGGGGATTCGTGAACGCCGCCAACACCGCGCCGCTGCCCTGGGGCGACCGGCTGCTGGCCACCTGGGACGCCGGCCGCCCGGTCGAGATCGACCCGCTCTCCCTGGAATTCGTGGCCGAAGTGGGGCACCGCGACGACTGGAAGCCGGCCATCGACCAGGCGGTGCTGCCGCTGATCTCCACCACCGCCCACCCGGTGATCGACCCCGAACGGGGCTGCCTGTGGAGCGTCAGCCGGGACGTCCTCACCGGCGAGGTCTCAGTGATCCGCTACGACGGGCACGGCAAACACGTGCAGCGCTGGGCGGTCGAGGACGCCGTGCTGCCGCAGGCCACCCACACCATCACCCAGACCCGCCACTGGCTGGTGCTGGCCGACACCGCCTACAAGGTGGACCCCGAGGAGGTCTTCGGCGCCGAGCGCACCGTCGCCAACAACCCCGACGGCCCGGTGCTGCTGATCCGCAAGGACGACCTGGTGCCCGGGCGCGCCGGCGTGCCCTGCCGCACCTTCCGCATCGCCCCCGAGGTCAACCACTTCTACGCCCGCTACGACGACACCGACGGCGTCCAGGTGATCATGGAGCACTCCCCGGGCCTGGACATCGGCATGTACCTGCGCGAAGACGACCTGGACGCCTTCGGCCGCCCCATCGACCCGGCGCTGCGCGGCATGTACTGCCACGGCATGTCCCCGGCGCTGACCACGCTGCTGCGCTTCGACCCCGAGACCGGGCGGGTGCACGAGCGGGCCCGCCTGTTCGACCCCGAGCGCTACTGGCAGGCCGAGCTGTCGGCGATCGACTGGAGCTTTGAGGGACAGACCAACCCCACCCGGCACCACCTCATCCACCTGGGCTTCCACCCGGAGGCCATCAACCAGCGGGCGCTGAAGAACTACGAGGGGCGGGTGAACCCCGAGCTGTTCCCCGCCGAGGAGACCCCGGCGGTGCTCAGCAGCCTCGACTGGCACACCCTCCGGCCGGTGGCCGAGTGGACCTTCGCGCTGGAGGACTACCCGACCTCCCCGGTGTTCGTGCCGCGCGGCCCGGGCGCGCCGGGCCGGACCCGCTATGCCGGGGCCGACCCGGGCGGCCACGACGGCTACCTGCTGGTCGCGGTGCACAACGACGACCGCTTCCGGATCGAGCTGTTCGACGCCGCCGACGTCTCGCGCGGCCCGATCGCCGTGCTGGCCGCACCGCAGGGCACCACCGTCCCCTTCCTGATCCACTCGGCGTGGATGCCGCAGGCGCGGCCCGCCGACCCGGGCATAGAGCGGCTGCGCTTCGCCGACGACCTGGACTCCCGGCTGGACCAGCTGGACCCGGAGCTGGCCGCACTGACCCGCCAGGTGGCCGAGGAGCTGGACGCCCGCCACCGCTGAGCGGCCGGGCCACCGTGGCGATCGGTACAAATCTCCCGCGCCGAAGCTGTGGGATTCGGCGAAGGCCCGGCTCGAGTGGCTCACGTTAGCCTGCGGGACGTGAGCGTTCTCATGGTGACCGGGACGTGTACCGGGGTCGGCAAGACGATCGTCACCGCCGCGCTGGCCACGGTGGCCCGGGCGCGCGGGGCGTCGGTGGCCGTGGTCAAGCCGGGCCAGACCGGGGTGGGACCCGATGAGCCCGGCGATCTGGACGTGGTGCGCCGCCTGGCCGGCGTGGAGGACCTGCACGAGTTCGCCCGTTTCCCCGACCCGCTGTCGCCGGCGGCGGCGGCCCGGCGGGCGGGGGTGCCCCCGCTGCGGCTGAGCGACGTCGCCGAGCGCATCGGCGAGCTGGCCGAAACGCGCCGCCTGGTGCTGGTGGAGGGCGCCGGCGGCCTGCTGGTCCGCTACGACGACGACGGCACCACCTTCGCCGACCTGGCCCGCTGGCTGCACGCCGCCATGGTCGTGGTCACCCGCCCCGACCTGGGCACCCTCAACCACACCGCGCTGACCCTGGAGGCCATGGCGCACCGCGGCGTGCAGCTGGCCGGGGTGGTGATCGGCCAGTGGCCGCGGGAGCCGGATCTGGCCATGCGCAGCAACATCACCGACCTGGAGACCATCTCCGCCCGCCCGCTGGCCGGTGTGCTGCCGGAGGCGGCCGGGCGGCTCGACCCGGCCGAGTTCCTGCTGGCCGCGCGTGCGGGGCTGGCCCCGGCGCTGGGCGGCACTTTCGATGCTGCTACGTTCCGTAACGCCTTTGCGCTCGACATGAAGGAGAAGCCGTGACCGACATTCTCGAGGTGGCCCGCCGCCAGGTGTTGGAGGAAGGCAAGGGCCTGGACGCCGAGCAGGTGCTGCAGTGCCTGACGTTGCCCGACGACCGGCTGGAGGACCTGCTGGCGCTGGCCCACCAGGTGCGCATGCGCTGGTGCGGCCCCGAGGTGGAGGTCGAGGGCATCGTGTCGCTGAAGACCGGGGGGTGCCCGGAGGACTGCCACTTTTGCTCCCAGTCCGGCCGTTTCGACTCCCCGGTGCGCTCGGTGTGGCTGAACATCCCCGAACTGGTGGAGGCCGCCAAGGAGACCGCCAAGACCGGCGCCACCGAGTTCTGCATCGTGGCGGCGGTGCGCGGCCCTGATGAGCGGCTGATGGCGCAGGTCCGCGAGGGCGTCAAGGCCATCCAGGAGGCGGTGGAGATCAACGTCTCCTGCTCGCTGGGCATGCTCACCCGGCAGCAGGCCGAAGAGCTGGTGGCGATGGGCGTGCACCGCTACAACCACAACCTGGAGACCGCCCGCTCGCACTTTCCCAACGTGGTGACCACCCACACCTGGGAGGAGCGCTGGGAGACCTGCAAGCTGGTCAAGGAAGTGGGCATGGAGCTGTGCTGCGGCGGCATCATCGGCATGGGCGAGACCGTCGAGCAGCGCGCCGAGTTCGCCGCCCAGCTCGCCGAACTGGAGCCCGATGAGGTCCCGCTGAACTTCCTGGCCCCCCGCCCCGGCACCCCCTTCGAGCACTACGGCCTGGTGGAGGGCGGTGAGGCGCTCAAGACCATCGGCGCGTTCCGGCTGGCGCTGCCGCGCACCCTGCTGCGCTATGCGGGCGGGCGCGAGATCACCCTGGGCGACCTGGGCACCCGCTCCGGCATGCTCGGCGGCATCAACGCCATCATCGTCGGCAACTACCTGACGACCCTGGGCCGCCCCGCCGAGCAGGACCTGGAGCTGCTCAGCGAGCTGCAGATGCCCATCAAGGCGCTCTCTCAGACGATCTGACGGCGCGGCCTGGTTCCGGGGCGGCGCGTCAGCGGTTCCTGCGCAGGCGGGTGATGAACTTGTAGCGGTCGCCCCGGTACAGGGACTGGGCCCACTCGACGGGCTCGCCGTGGGTGTCGAAGGCGTGCCGGGACAGCAGCAGCATCGGCAGTCCCACGTCCACCCCGAGCAATTGGGCGTCGTGCGGGGTGGCCAGGACGGTCTCGATGGTCTCCTCGGCCTCGGCCAGGTGCACGTCGTAGGCGGTGCTGAGCGTCTCATACAGCGAGCGGTGCCGCGGCAGCTCGCGGCGCAGCCCGGGGAAGCGGCGGGCCGGCAGGTGGGAGGTGTCGATCGACATCGGCTCCCCGTCGGCCAGCCGCAGCCGGTGCAGCCGCAGCACCCGCCCGCCCGGCCGGATCCCCAGCAGCCGGGCCAGCCGCTCGTCGGCGCTGACGTACCCGATCTCCAGGATCTTGGTCTCCGGGTTCAGGCCGTGGTGGCGCATGTCCTCGGTGTAGCTGGTCAGCTGCAGCTCCTGGGCCACCTTCGGCTTGGCCACGAAGGTCCCCTTGCCCTGGATGCGCTGCAGCCGCCCCTCCACCACCAGCTCCGCCAGCGCCTGCCGCACCGTGGTGCGGGAGGTCTCATAGCGCTCGGCCAGCGTCCGCTCCGGCGGCAGCGGGCTGCCGGGCGGCAGCGACTGCGTCAGCTCAACCAACAGCTCTTTGAGCTTGTAGTACTTGGGGATGCGGGGTGCGCCGGCGGACGGCCCAAGCCCGCTGATGGGGACCCGCTCAATGCTCATGCGCCTCGCTCCGCTCGCAGGGCGGCACACAACGGGCCGCACACCGTCACGCGTCTCCTGGGATTCACCGTTGGTTGGCCCTGATGTTACGCGGGAAGCTTATGGGCCGATTTCCGCCCTAACCTTCAGCAACGCCTCCTCCAGCACTGTGAGATCGGCCTCGGTGAGGCTGGCCCGGGCGGTCAGCCGCAGGCACGCGCGGCCCTGCGGCACCGAGGGGGGACGGAAACAGCCCACCCGCGCGCCGTGCTCGGCGCAGATGTCCCGGGCCCGCACCGCGGCGTGCGGGTCGCCCAGCACCACTGGTACCACGGCGGCGGCCGGGCCCTGCGGCCCGCAGGTTTCAAAACCCAGCCCCGAGGCCAGCTCGTGCAGCCGCCGGGCCCGCTCCCGCGCCCGCTGCGGCAGCCGCGGTTCGGCCTCCAGCACGTCCAGGGCGGCCAGCGCGGCGCCCACGCCGGCCGGGGCCAGGGCGGTGTCGAAGATGAACGAGCGGCCGGCGTCCACCAGCGTCTGGATCACCTCGGGCGCCCCCAGCACCGCGCCGCCCTGTGAGCCCAGCGACTTCGACAGCGTCACCGTCAGCACCACATCGGGCTGCCCGGCCAGCCCGGCCTCATGCGCCGCGCCCCGCCCGCCCGGGCCGACGACGCCGAGCGCATGCGCCTCGTCGATCACCAGCAGCGCTCCGTGCCGCCGCGTCACCCGGTGCAGCTCGCCCAGCGGCGCCAGGTCGCCGTCCACGGAGAACACCGCGTCGGTGACCACCAGCGCGTGCGGCTCGTCCCGGTCGGCCAGCGCCCGCTCCACCGCCGCCACGTCCCGGTGCGGGACGACCGCCACCCGCGAGCGCGACAACCGGCAGGCGTCCACGATCGAGGCGTGGTTGACCTGGTCGGACACCACCAGCACGCCCGGACCCGACAAGGCGGCGATCGCCCCCAGATTGGCCAGGTAGCCGGAGGAGAACACCAGCCCCGCCGGGGCGCCGACGAAGGCCGCCAGCCGCCGGTCCAGCTCCGCGTGCAACTGTGTGGTGCCGGTGACCAGCCGGGATCCGGTGGAACCGGTGCCCCAGCGGCGGACGGCGCAGATCGCCCCCTCGATCAGCCGGGGGTCGCGCGACAGCCCCAGGTAGTCGTTGGAGGCCAGGTCGATGAGCCCGTCATGGTCGCTGGTGCGCGGCTGCAGACTGCGCTGCAGCCCGGCCGCCTCCCGCCGTTCCATCGCCTCGCGCAGCCGTGCCAGCGGATCCCCCACCTGTGCTTCCCTCCTCTGCAAGGCCGTATGGCCCATTACACCGTCCGGCCCGCTTGCGATGGCGACCGGGTTCGCTCCCGCTCCCACCTGGCCTGGAATGATGGTCGGGTGCCCACGATGTCTGATCTAGTGCGGACCCGGACAGATCTGGACGCCGCCGATTTGGAATGGCTGCACGCGCTGGTCTCGGACTGGCAGCTGCTGGCGGATCTGTCGTTCGCCGATCTGGTGCTGTGGCTTCCTGAGCGCGGCGCGGTCCCCCGCGCCCAGGTCCCCGGCTGGGTGTGCGTGGCGCAGATGCGGCCCACCACCGGCCCGACCGCCTACCCGCAGGACCTGGTCGGCAAGGTGGTGCGCACCGGCAGGCGCGGGTTGATCGACGTGGCCTGGCGGGAGGAGCGGATCGTCCGGGAGGGCGACCCGGAGTGGGGCAGCGGCATCCCGGTGCGCGAGGAGTCCATCCCGGTGCGCCGGGGCGGCAAGATCCTCGGGGTGATCCAGCGCAGCACCAACCTCAGCTCCGCCCGCACCCCCAGCCGGCTGGAGCTGACCTACCTGCAAAGCGCCAGCGACCTCGCCCAGATGATCGCCGAGGGGCGTTTCCCCATCCCCAACCAGGAGCCCAATCTGGTGCGCTCCCCGCGGGTGGGGGACGGGCTGCTGCGGCTGGACAAGGCGGGCCGGGTCACCTACGCCAGCCCCAACGCCCAGTCGGCCTACCGCCGGCTGGGGATGGCGGCGGACCTGGTGGGCGAACCGCTGGGGGAGCTGACGCAGCGGCTGGTGGACACCGGCGAGCCGATGGAGGAGTCGCTGGTGCGGGTGCTGGGCGGCACCGTGGCCCGCGAGGTGGAGGTGGAGGCCAACGGGTCGGTGGTGCAGCTGCGCACCATCCCGCTGGTGGTCTCCGGCTCCCGCATCGGCGCCATCGTGCTGCTGCGCGACGTCACCGAGCTGCGCTGGCGCGACCGGGAGCTGATGACCAAGGACGCCACCATCCGGGAGATCCACCACCGGGTCAAGAACAACCTGCAGACCGTGGCCGCCCTGCTGCGGCTGCAGGCCCGCCGGCTGCAGGTCCCCGAGGCCCGGGCCGCGCTGGAGGAGGCGGTCCGCCGGGTGGGCTCCATCGCGATCGTCCACGAGACCCTCTCGCTCACCCCCGACGAGATGATCGACTTCGACGAGATCGCCGATCGCGTCATCACCATGGCCGGCGAGGTCTCCGCGCCCGAGACCCAGGTCGTCCCCAAGCGCATCGGGTCGTTCGGGGTGCTGCCCGCCCAGATCGCCACCCCGCTGGCGATGGTCCTCACCGAGCTGCTGCAAAACGCCCTGGAACACGGCCTTCCCGACCGTCAGGGGGAGCTGGAGGTGCTGGCGGCCCGGCGGGAGGGCGCGCAGCCGAGGCTGGAGGTGGTCGTCTCCGACAACGGCGTCGGCATGCCCGCCGATTTCGATCCCGAGCGCACCACCAGCCTCGGCCTGCAGATCGTCCGGACCCTGGTGGTCGGGGAACTGGGCGGGCGGCTGGAGTTCAAAGCCCGCCCCGGCGGGGGGACCGAGGTCTTCGTCGGCATCCCGCTGACCTCCGTCAAGCGCCCCACCGGGACGGGCTGAGACTGCCTGCCGCTACGATCGGACCGAACGGCCCGGCACGTGAACCGAAGGGCTCACCGGAACGTCGAAACGAGCGACGGCCGGCGTGGGCCGCGGCCGGCCGCCAGAAGCATTCCCGGCGGAGGGAGACCGCAGGACGCCACTTCGAGGAGCTGTCTGGATTCAAGGGACCACATCTGCACGGCAAAACCTCCCGGAGGCCGCCTGTCCGCTGGAACCGCTCCGCTGAAACTTGGCCGTTCCATGGGAATCGATGTGGAATTCAGGCCCGGATTTCAGGTCTTCGAGGAGGGACCTTGGGAAAGTGCTGCAGACCGCTTGCGGGCCGTCGCGGCGTGGTGGTCAGTACGCGCGGCCGAGGGCGCGGGCACGGGCCTTGCGGCGCTTGATGGCGCGGCGCTCGTCTTCGCTCATGCCGCCCCATACGCCGGCGTCCTGATTGGACTCCAAAGCCCAGTGCAAACAGGCGTCGATGACCTCGCAACGGCGGCAGACCTGCTTGGCCTCTTCGATCTGCAGCAGGGCCGGGCCGGTGTTCCCGATGGGGAAGAACAGCTCGGGGTCCACGTCACGGCAGGCGGCGAGGTGGCGCCAGTCCATGCGTTCAACTCCTTCGTCAGGGTGGAGGGGTGGCTCCACTTGTGAACTGCTTCACATGTCACGGGCGACCCGGACCCTGGTCGGGTCCCGGGGAGGTCTGTCTGTGGCGCTTTCGATCATGAGGCCGCTGAGCTGGCCTGATGTCGACTGGCGCACTTTGAGCGTGTCAGGGCGCCATCGTGGCACGCAAGACCTTTGAGAAACGTTTCTCAAAGTATGGGCTGTCATATGTGTCACATCGGCGGGTCAAACGTGTGACTTTCGCGTTAACAATACCCGCCCGAGCGAAGTCAGATTACGACGCGTATCGCCTTGGGCACGGAGCGGAATGTGATCTGCCGGCGTTCTCCCAGGTAGTCGCCGTCCAGCTGAAAGGCCATGGGCCGCTGAGCGCGCACCGTGATCTCCTCGGCGTCGTGCACGTTCACCACATGCCGGCCCATCACCGGACGGCCGCCCGGCCGCAACATCCCCGCCACCGCCGACAGCACCGGAAGCACCTGCAAAGAACGCATCCCGAACAGATCCAGCCCGCCGGCGAAGTGCGCGCGCGGACTCGGATTCACCGGATAGCCGCGGATATAAGTCCACGGAGCGGTATTGGCGATGAAGGAAAGGAACACCCCGTCGATCGGCGGGCGTCCCGGCCGTTCCACGGTGAGCGCCGGATGACGGCGGTCGGTGCGGAAGAACTGCCGAAGCGCCATCCCCACATACAGGGCCGGACTGGCGTTGCCCCCCGCCCGGCGCCGCCGCTCCACCGCCCGGATCACCTCGGCGTCCAGTCCCAGCCCCGCGCAGAAGGTGAAGTAGCGGTCGTCGGCCAGCCCCAGCCCGATCGAGCGGTACCGCCCGGCGCGCAGCGCGTCCAGCACCCGCCGGGTCGCGCCCACCGGGTCGCCCGGCAGCCCCAGCGCCCGGGCGAACACGTTGGTGCTGCCGATCGGCACCACCGCCAGCGCGGGCAGCTCGGCGGACGGGCCGTGCGCCAGCAGCCCGTTGACCGTCTCGTTGACCGTCCCGTCGCCGCCGAGCGCCATGACCACGTCGAACTTCTCCTCGGCGGCCCGGCGGGCCAGCTCGGCGGCATGGCCGCGGTGCGCGGTCTCCACCAGCTCCGGATCCACAGCGCCGGAGAACGTCCGCACCAGGAGGTCACGGATCCGCTGCGAGGTGGCGGTGGCCTTGGGATTGGCGATCAGCAGGGCGCGCACGGCGCCAGGTTACCCACGGTAGGGCCGGCCGCCGCAGCAGGGTGAGCGGGAGGATCCGCCCGGCCGGCGGGGGTGATTCCCGCAGTGGCGGCCAAGGCGAGTAGGGTTCGGTTCTGTGTCCGGACGCCGACCTTTCACCGTGACCGCGGCCGCCGCCCTCGAGGGAGCCGAAGGCGTGGCCGCGCTCGGCTTCGGTGCGTTCGTGGCCTGGGAGACCCTGGTCGGTGAGCCGATGGACGTGGTGACCGCCTGGGCCGTGACCGGGATGGCGCTGCTGGGCGGGTGCTGCATGCTGGCGGTCGCCCGCGGGCTGCTGGCCGCCGAGCGCTGGAGCCGCTCCCCGCTGGTGCTGACCCAATTGTTCGCGCTCCCGGTGTCCTGGTCGCTGCTGCAGAGCGAGCAGTACCGCTACGGGGTGCCGCTGATGGCCGCGGCGGTGCTCGCCCTGGTGCTGGTGCTCAGCGGCCCCAGCACCCGCTTCCTGCTGGCGGAGGAGGAGGAGCCGGAGGACAGCGCCGAGGCCGGGCAGGGCCGTCCCCGATCCTGACCGGCCGGCTCGCCGCCGCGATCGTCCGAACGCCGGTGAGCCGGGAGGGCGCCGCGGTCCCTCCCGGCTCACCGGCGTCGATTCAGGCCGGGTCCTTGCGGCCGGCGGTGTGCTGTGCTCACTCCTCGGCGGTCAGCCCCTCGCGCAGCTGGGCCAGGGTGCGGGCCAGCAGCCGCGACACGTGCATCTGGGAGATGCCCAGCTCGTTGGCGATCTGCGACTGGGTCATGTTGCCGAAGAACCGCAGCAGCAGGATCCGCTTCTCCCGGGCCGGGAGCTTCTCCAGCAGCGGCTTGAGCGACTCGCGGTACTCCACGCCCTCCAGCGAGTCGTCCACCATCCCCAGCGAGTCGGCCACCGCAGGGGCGTCCTCGTCCCCGGAGTCGGGCGCATCCAGCGAGACGGTGGAGTAGGCGTTGGCGGACTCCAGGCCCTCCAGCACCTCCTCCTCGCTCATCTGCAGATGCTCGGCCAGCTCGCTGACGGTGGGCGCGCGGCCCTCCCGCTGCGCCAGGTCACTGATCGCCTTGGTCAGCGACAGCTTCAGCTCCTGCAGCCGGCGGGGCACCCGCACCGCCCAGCCCTTGTCGCGGAAGTGCCGCTTGATCTCCCCCACGATGGTGGGGGTGGCGTAGGTGGAGAACTCCACCCCGCGGTCCAGGTCGAACCGGTCGATCGACTTGATCAGACCGATGGTGGCCACCTGGATCAGGTCGTCCAGCCACTCGCCGCGGTTGCGGAACCGGCGGGCCAGGTACTCCACCAACGGCAGGTGCAGCTCCACCAGCTCGTCGCGGACCCGCTGGCGCTCCGGGTCGCCCTCGGGCAGCTGGTGCAGCCGCTCGAACAGCACCCGCGCCCGGGCGCGGTCGGGTACTCCGCCGGTGTCCGGCCGCTCGTCGGCGGGACCCGGCACACTGCCCTCCGGCAGCGTGATCTTCTCGGTCATCGCGCCACCTCGCCCGGCGGTCGCCGCAGCGGTCGCTCCGCCGTCATCACCGGGCCGGTGCCGACCCGGCCGCAGCCCTCGGCGGACGGGCTGCAGGCAAGCTCATGAAGGTTCACTGTGCCCCCGCCGCTCCACGTCGCTTGCGCAGCGTCACGGTCACCCGGTCATCGGCGCCCACCGCGGAGTCCACATCGCCGGCCAGCGAGGACAGCACCGTCCAGGCGAAGGTGTCGCGGCTGGGCAGTGCGCCGTCCACGGTCAGCACGGACACCGCGATGCGCATGGCGTCCCCGCTCAGCTCGAACTGGCATTCCAGATCGGTGCCGGGCACGGCCTGGGCGAGCAGCATCGCGCACGCCTCGTCCACCGCGATGCGCAGGTCCTCGATCTCATCGAGGGTGAAGTCCAGCCGGGCGGCCAAACCGGCGGTGGCGGTGCGCAGCACGGACAGATACGCGCTGTCGGCGGGCAGCTTGACGGTCACCACGTCACGGACCGCCGATTTGGTGTCGGCCGGCGTCTTTGCTGGCATGGCAGTGGTTTCCTCGGTCACATTTCTCCCTTGGCTGGGCACGCCTCCTTCGAAACTACCGCCTGTCTCGCGTGCCGTGACGCTTCGCCGCGCGTGGGTTTCTCACTTGCCGGCGCATCGCGCCGGCGGTCGGTGCCGGAGATCTTCGCACCCCGCGGGAAACCGCCCATAGCCGGACGCGCGCCATCGGCCCTGCTCAGCGGCGGCCGAGTTCCCGCAGCGCCTCGCCGGTCAGCCGGTAGACCGTCCACTCGTCCTGCGGGAGCGCGCCCAAGGACTTGTAAAAACCGATGGCCGGCTCGTTCCAGTCCAGCACCGACCACTCCACGCGCCGGTAGCCGCGTTCGACGGCGATGCGCGCCAGCTCGGTCAGCAGCGCCTTGCCGTACCCGTGCCCCCGGGCCTGCGGCCGCACGTACAGGTCCTCCAGGTAGATCCCGTGCGTGCCCTTCCAGGTGGAGAAGTTCTCAAACCACAGGGCGAACCCGACGACCTCGCCCTCATGCTCGGCCACGTGCGCGAAGACCTTCGGGTGCGGCCCGAACAGGGCGCGCTGCAGGTCTTCTTCGGTGGCCTCCACCTCCTCGAGCGCCTTTTCGTAGTCGGCCAGCTCGCGGATCAGACGCAGGATCGTCGGGACATCTTGGGGAACAGCAGGTCGAATCACAGGCAGAGGCTACCGCCGCCGCCCACTGCGCCGGACCCTCAGGCGCGGCCGGAGGCCGGGCGGGCGGCCTCGATGCGGGCTCGCACCAGCCGCGGGTGGAAGTAGCTGATCCCGACGCGCTCGTCGCCGGTGACACAGAAGATCTGGTAGCCGTTGCGGCCGTCCTCGTCGGGGCGGGCGAACTCCAGCGGGTCGAACACGCCCAGATCGGTCATCTTCGCGAACCACTTCATCAGGGCGAACTCGTTGGGGAAGGACTCCCGCGTATGCCCGCGCCTGCCGAGGGAGTAACGCACCTCGTAGGTGCAGCCCTCGGGGGGATAGTTCATATCTTCCCCTCCCCCCAGCAGATGGTGCACTGCCGTCCTGTCGCCGTGCTGGTGCCGGTGCCCCGGCATCCCGGGCACCTGCGCGTCGCCGGCTTGGAATGCTTCCCCACGATATAGCCCCCTGTCACATGAGGACCGACCGGCCTCCCGTCCCTCTCTGGTCGGTCCACCGACAGCGTAGGGGGCGCCCCCGCAGGGGGTGTGCAGGACGGGGGAATCGGGCGAAAGCCGGGGACGCGAGGGATGATCCGATCGAGGGCCGCCGGGACGGCGAAGGCCCGCCCGGCGCGCCGGGCGGGCCTTGCCGAGGCATCGGCCTTGGGCCGGGTCAGGACTGCTTGGTCTCCCAGAAGATCTTGTCGATCTCGGCGATCTTGGCCAGCAGCTCCTCGGCCACCTTCACATCCACGCTCTGCTTGGTGCCGGCCGCCCCGGCGAGCTTGGTCGCCTCGTTGAACAGCTGGTGGAGCTGCGGGTACTTCTCAAAGTGGTGCGGCTTGAAGTAGTCGGTCCACAGCACCCACAGGTGCTCCTTGACCAGGTTGGAGCGCTGCTCCTTGATGATCAGCGCCCGGGTGCGGAAGACCGGGTCCTCGTTGGCGTGGTACTTCTCGATGATGGCCTTGACCGACTCGGCCTCGATGCGCGCCTGCGCCGGGTCGTAGACGCCGCACGGCAGGTCGCAGTGCGCAAAGACCGTGGTCTTCGGACGCAGTAGCTTTGCCAGCACCTGCATCGTCCCTTCTCGGTAGCGGATCATGCTCAGGTCACCGACATTACCCCGATGGCCTGGCGTTCGCGCGAGTAGGGGCACGGGTATCCGGAAGGGAGCCGCCGGTGTGGCAGACGGTGGAGGTGTCCGGGGAGTCGATGCTGCCCGCGCTCCGGCCGGGGGACTGGCTGCTGGTGCGGCGCCGGGGCCGTCCCGTCGCGGCCGGGGACGTGGTGGTGGCCCGGCATCCGCGGCGGGCGGGGCTGCTGATCGTCAAGCGGGCCGTACGCCGCACCGCGGAGGGCTGGTGGCTGGAGAGCGACAACCAGCGCGCCGCGGGCCGGCAGGACAGCTGGGACTTCGGCGCCGTCCCCGAGGAGCTGATCGAGGGACGGGTGGTGGCGCGTTATTGGCCGCCGTCGCGCATCACGCTGCTGCGCCGGGGGAGGGGCGGCTGACGCCGGCTTTTCCGGCGCCAAGGCTCACCGGGGGGACTCGCCGTCGGGGCCGGGTGGCGCGTGGGCGGGCCGCGGGTCGTCGGAGCGTGCGGCGCAGTGCTCGCTGCAGTAGCGGCGGGAGCGGTCGGCGGTGGTGTCGAAGAAGACGTTGTCGCAGCCGGCGGCCCGGCAGGTGCCCAGCCGGTCCAGGCCATGGTCGCTGATCTTGACGGCCAGCCCCATGGCGGCGCCGGCGGCGTACCGGTCGGGCACCGAGCCGCCCTCGGTGAGGTGCAGGTGCCAGCGCTGGCCGTCGTGGCCGGACAGCTGGGGCTGGATCGGGTGCTGGATCAGCAGCGTGTTCAGCCGTTCGACGGCCTCCTCCTCATCGCCCCGGGCGGCGGCGGCGAAGATCGCGCGCAGTGACTCGCGCAGCTGGCGCATGGCGTCCAGATCACGGTGGGTGACCCGGCCGCTGAGATGGGGCCTGATCTTCAGCAGCCGTTGCAGGGAGTCCAGGTCGCGCAACGAGTCCTCGGCGGGGGCGGAGCTGTTGACCAGCTCGATCGCCAGGTCTGCGTAAGAAGCGAAGTCCACCGGCACTCCTTATGTGCCGACCCCGGTCCGTCGGCGGCGGTCCGTCGCCGGTATCGAGTATCACATGCGCTGTGCGGGATGGCACCGCGAGAAGGCCGGGAATATGAAATATTGTGCGGTATGCACGCAAAATATTTCCATAATCGTCCGTGCATATACGGGTGTTGTTAAAAATTGACAACCCGCCGTGTGGAGCGATCCAAGCCGTTCCCGGCCGGTGCTCTGCGCCGCCCCCGCGGCTGCGCACCCGGAGCTTTCCCGATGCGCGGCGGGCCGGACGGCCCGGTGAAGGCCGTCCGGCCCGCTGGTGCGCGGCCCTGTCGGGCCGCCCGAAAAGACCGGCTTTTCAGATCCGGTTGACGCCCTCCTTGCGGGCCTGCTCGGCCACCGCCGCGGTGACGGCCGGGGCCACCCGCTCATCGAACGGGCTGGGGATCACATAATCCGGGCTCAGGTCATCGCCCACCACGTTCGCCAGCGCCTCGGCGGCGGCCAGCTTCATCCCCTCGGTGATGCTGTGGGCGCGCACGTCCAGCGCGCCGCGGAAGATGCCGGGGAAGGCCAGCACGTTGTTGATCTGGTTGGGGAAGTCGCTGCGGCCGGTGGCGACCACCTTGGCGTGCCGCCGCGCCACATCCGGGTGGACCTCCGGAGTGGGGTTGGACAACGCGAACACGATCGCGTTGTCGGACATGGTGGCGATGCTCTCTTCGCGGACGGTGCTGCCCGACAGCCCGATGAACACGTCGGCGCCGCGCAGCGCGTCCTCGGTGGAGCCCTTGAGGCCGAGCTTGTTGGTGTCGCGGGCCAGCGCCTGCTTGACCGGGTTGAGCCCGTCGCGGCCCTCGTAGATCAGGCCCTTGCTGTCGGAGACGGCGATGTCGCCGATGCCGGCGTTCAGCAGGATCCGGCTGACCGCCACCCCGGAGGCGCCCGCACCGGCCACCACCGCGCGCAGCTCCGACAGCGGCTTGCCGATCAGGCGGGCCGCGTTGCGCAGCGCGGCCAGCGCCACGATGGCGGTGCCGTGCTGGTCGTCGTGGAACACCGGGATGTCCAGCGCCTCGCGCAGCCGGTCTTCGATCTCAAAGCACCGCGGCGCGCTGATGTCCTCCAGGTTGATGCCACCGAAGCTGGGCGCGAGCCGGATCACGGTCTCGACGATCTCGTCGGTGTCGGTGGTGTTCAGCGCGATGGGCACCGAGTCGACGCCGGCGAACTGCTTGAACAGCAGCGCCTTGCCCTCCATGACCGGCATGGAGGCGGCGGGGCCGATGTCGCCGAGCCCCAGCACCGCGGTGCCGTCGGTGACCACGGCCACCACTTTGGAGGTCCAGGTGTACTCGTAGGCCAGTTCCGGATTGTCGGCGATGGCGGTGCACACGCGCGCCACGCCGGGCGTGTAGGCCAGGGACAGATCGTCCTTGTTGCGCACCGGGACAGTGGAGCGGACCTCCAGCTTGCCACCCTTGTGCAGGACGAACGCCGGATCGTTGTCGTAATCGAAGCTTGAATCGGACTCAGCAGCCACAGCGACCCCTGTCATGACGAAACGGCTCTCGATGGAGCGTGTGGGCGATGCCACCCCTGCAGTGCGGTCTAGGTGGCCGTTTCCGGGTGGTCATCTCTTGACGTACGGGGGTCACCCGCTGTCCGATTGTGCCACACGCCTTCCAGGCGACCGTCGGGCGGGTGGAGTGGTCTGTGCCACGATGCCCGTTCTCTGTCTGTTCCCTCCATGAGGGCAGGGTGTGCCCCGTTTTGGGTTACCCGTCACTCCCAACGGCGTACGCTACCGGTACTTGGAGCGGTCCATCCAGGATGTTCCCAGGTAGGAGGGCTGGGCGACCTGTTGTGCGATCGTTTCTTGACCTTAATAGAGACCACCGGTGGTCTAGGACAAGATGTCCTGCAATGCCTTCGATCGGCGAAGGTGCTACGAACTAGTTGAAGGGGGACCTGTGAACACTGGTTCTCTGCGCCGCCGCGCCGTAGCGGCGGGTGCTCTCCTGCTGACGGGTGCCCTGGTCCTGTCCGCCTGTGGCGACGACGGCGGGGAATCCGGGGCCGGTTCCGACACCACCGTAACCCAGGACGCCGCGCTGGCGGCCATGGTCCCCGATGCCATCAAGAGCGACGGCAAGATCAAGGTCGGCACCGACGCCTCCTACCCGCCGAACGAGTCGATCGACCCGTCCACCCAGGAGATCGTCGGCTGGGATGTGGAGCTGTTCAAGGCCGTGGCGGCCAAACTCGGCCTGAAGGCCGAGTTCGAGAACGCCGGTTTCGACACCATCATCCCGGGCGTCCAGTCGGGCAAGTACGAGATCGGCGTGTCGTCCTTCACAGATGACAAGGAACGCGAGAAAGCCGTCGACTTCGTCACCTACTACTCGGCGGGCACCGCCTGGGCCGCCCCCAGGGGCAACCCCAAGAACGTCAACCCCGACGACGCCTGCGGCCTGACCATCGGCGTGCAGCAGGGCACCGTTCAGGTGAAGGACCTGGAGGAGCGCAGCAAGAAGTGCACCGAGGCCGGCAAGCCGGCCATCAAGACCGTGGTGCGCAAGCAGCAGACCGAGGTCAACAACGACCTGGTGGCGGGCAAGATCGACGCCATGGCGGCCGACTCCCCGGTGGTGGGCGGCGCGGTCAAGACCACCGGCAAGCTGGAGATCATCGGTCAGGTCTACGACACCGCACCCTACGGCTACGCGATCAACAAGAACGCCGGGCAGTTCAAGGAGGCCGTCCTGGGGGCGATCAAGGCGCTGATCGCCGACGGCACCTACATGAAGATCCTCAAGGAACACGGCGTGGAGTCCGGCGCCATCACCGAGCCGGTGATCAACGGAGCCCAGAGCTGACTTCATGACCGTCAACGGAGACGTGGAGAAGGGACGGCCCGAGGCGATCCGGGCCGTCCCCGTCCGGCATCCCGGGCGCTGGGCCGGGGCCGCGGTGGTGCTGGTCCTGGCCGCGATGTTCGTGCACTTCCTGCTCTACAACCCGGCCTTCAACTGGAGCGAGCAGTGGAAGTACCTGTTCTCTGAGCCGGTCCTCAAAGGCGTCCGCAACACCATCTGGCTGACGGTCGCGGCGATGGCCGGCGGGATCGCGCTCGGCGTCGTGCTGGCGCTGATGCGGATGTCGCCCAACCCCCTGCTGAAGGGGGCGGCCTTCGTCTACCTGTGGTTCTTCCGCGGCACTCCGCTCTACACCCAGCTGCTGATCTGGGGCGCCATCGGGGCGCTCATCCCCACCATCGGCATCGGCATCCCCTTCGGCCCGGAGTTCCACACCTGGCAGACCCAGAAGCTGATCAACGTGGCGCTGGCCGCGGCGCTGGGGCTGATCCTCAACGAGGCCGCCTACATGGCCGAGATCGTCCGGGCCGGCATCCTGTCGGTGGACCCCGGCCAGCAGGAGGCGGCCAGCGCCCTGGGCATGTCCCGGATGCAGACCATGCGCCGCATCGTGCTGCCGCAGGCCATGCGGGTGATCGTGCCGCCCACCGGCAACGAGACCATCTCGATGCTCAAGAACACCTCGCTGGTGGCGGCGGTGCCGTACGCGGAGCTGACCTTCACCGCGCAGACCATCTACGCCAGCACCTACCAGATCATCCCGATGCTGATCATGGCGTGCCTGTGGTACCTGTTCCTGTCCACGCTGCTGATGATCGGCCAGTACTACCTGGAACGGCACTTCAGCCGGGGCGTGGGGAACTCCGGCCGCGGCAGGGGCGGGCTGCGCGCGCTGCGCGGAGGAGGTGGCCAGTGACCGTTGACAAGACGACCGTCACAGACTCGAAGGCCGAGCGTCCCCCGATGGTCAAGGCCGAGCAGGTGCACAAGAGCTTCGGCCACCTGGAGGTGCTCAAGGGCATCGACCTGGAGGTCCAGCCCGGCGAGGTCATGTGCATGATCGGCCCGTCCGGCTCGGGCAAGTCCACCTTCCTGCGGTGCATCAACCACCTGGAGAAGATCGACGCCGGGCGGCTGTGGGTGGACGGCCATCTGGTCGGCTACCGGGAGAAAGGCGGCAAGCTCTATGAGCTGCGCGACCGCGAGGTGGCCGCGCAGCGCCGCGACATCGGCATGGTCTTCCAGCGGTTCAACCTCTTCCCCCACATGACGGCGCTGGAGAACGTCATGGAGGCGCCGGTCCGGGTGAAGAAGGAGCCCAAGGACGCCGTCCGCGAGCGGGCGCGGGCGCTGCTGGAGCGGGTGGGGCTGGCCGACAAGATGCACAGCTACCCCGCCCAGCTGTCCGGCGGCCAGCAGCAGCGGGTGGCCATCGCCCGCGCGCTGGCCATGCAGCCCAAGCTGATGCTGTTCGACGAGCCCACCTCCGCGCTCGACCCCGAGCTGGTCGGCGAGGTGCTGGAGGTGATGAAGCGGCTGGCCCTGGACGGCATGACGATGATCGTGGTCACCCACGAGATCGGGTTCGCCCGCGAGGTCGGCGACTCGCTGGTCTTCATGGACGGCGGCGTGGTGGTCGAGTCGGGACCGCCGCGCGAGGTGCTGGCCAACCCGCAACATCCGCGGACCCGGGACTTTCTGTCCAAGGTCCTGTGAGGCCGGGCACGGCGGCCCGCGCCCCCGGTCGGGCGGCGCGGGCCGCCGGCGTCTAAGGTGGGCGCCATGTTCGCTGTCTACGCTGCACGTTTCGACGCCGACAACCCGCTGAACGGCCTGGAGCTGGGGGAGCGCCCCGAACCCGAGGCGCCCGAGGGCTGGACGACCGTCACCGTCAAGGCCGCCTCCCTCAACCACCACGACCTGTGGACGCTGCGCGGCGTCGGCATCCGCCAGGAGCAGCTGCCGATGATCCTCGGCTGTGACGCGGCCGGGGTGGACGCCGACGGCAACGAGGTCATCGTGCACTCGGTGATCGGCGACCCGGACGCCGGCGGCGGCGATGAGACCCTCGACCCGCGCCGCTCCCTGCTGTCGGAGCGCCACCAGGGCACCTTCGCCGAGCAGGTGATCGTGCCGCGCCGCAACCTGGTGCCCAAGCCCAAGGAGCTGTCGTTCGAGGAGGCGGCCTGCCTGCCCACCGCCTGGCTGACCGCCTACCGGATGCTGTTCGACAAGGCCGAGCTGCAGCCCGGCGCGACCGTGCTGGTGCAGGGCGCCGGCGGCGGGGTGGCCACCGCCCTGATCGCGCTCGGCGCGGCCGCCGGCTACCGGGTGTGGGCCACCAGCCGCAGCGAGGCCAAGCGCAAGCGGGCGCTGGAGCTGGGCGCCGAGGCGGTCTTCGAGCCCGGGGCGCGCCTGCCGGAGCGGGTGGACGCGGTGATGGAGACCGTCGGCCAGGCCACCTGGTCGCACTCGCTGAAGTCGCTGCGTCCCGGCGGCCGCATCGTGGTCAGCGGCGCCACCACCGGCCAGCTGCCCCCCGCCGAGCTCAACCGGGTGTTCTTCCTGCAGCTGTCGGTGGTCGGCTCCACCATGGGCACCCGCGACCAGCTGGTCCGCCTGTCCCGCTTCCTGGTCACCAGCGGCCTCCGCCCGCCGATCGACCGCACCCTGCCGCTGGCGCGGGCCCGCGAGGGCTTTGCCGTCATGGCCGAAGGCGACCTCTTCGGAAAGATCGTCTTCACGCCCTGACGGCGGGCTCCCTAGCGGATCGCACCGCTGTGGGTACGCTGAGTGCGTATGACTCCCATGATGACCGGGAGCCGATCGTGAGGAAGGAGTCACCCGGCGTGAGCGTCGCCGCCGGGCTTTCGATGGCCGCTTCCGGACGTGCCGGCGGCGCGCCGTCCCACGGGGTCGCCGCCGAGGTGCACAGCGCGTGCCTGCTCCCGGACACCCCCTACCGGCTGTGGGAGCGCGGTGAACTCCACGAGGTGCTCGCCCTTCCTCACGACGGCACCAGGGTCGAGGTCATCGATGGGGAGATCTACGTATCACCGGCTCCGGTCATGCCGCACAACCGGATCATCGACAAGATCGCTGAGGCGTTCTGGGCCGCGCGGGCCGCTGATCCGGAGTGCGTGTGGGAGTGCACGCAGGGCACGGGCCTGCGTGTGCCGGAGCGGGAGACGGGCTGCGTGCCCGACCTCATCGTGGCCGAATCCGAGATCCTCAACGCCGCCTGGGAGGCAGGGGCCCCTTATCTCACGCCCGACCAGGTGGAGATGACCGTCGAGGTCACCTCCAAATCGAACGCGGCGGCCGATCGCCAGCCGACGAGCCTGCGCCCCAACACCAAGTGGCAGCTTTACGCACGCCTGGGGATCCCCTGCTATCTGCTCGTCGACCGTGATCCCCGGGCCGCTCAGGTCACCTTGTACTCGGCGCCGGACCGGGCCGCCGGGGCCTACCTGCAGCACCGGGTATGGAACTTCGGCGAGACCGTCAAGCTGCCGGAGCCGTTCGGGATCGAGATCCCCACCGAGCTGTGGCGGCCCTGGAAGGACTAGCGGTCGAGGATCTCGGTGCGGATCCGGGCGGCGGTCTCCTCCAGCAGTGACTGGACCGCCGCCAGGTCCGCCTCGGTCAGGCCGGAGCGCCTGGCGCTCTTGCGGACGTTGTCGGCGAACTTGCGCAGCGCGCGCTCCAGTTTGATGCGGTTGGCCTCCTCGGCGGTGCCGGTGGCGGTGCACCAGGCCTCGTCCCAGCTCTGCCGCCACTCCTCCATCAGGGCCTGGCTCTGCTCGCGCCAGTGCCCCTTGTGCCGCCGCCACTCCTCCTTGTGCCGCTCCCTGACCTCCCGCCAGGTCTCCTTGGAGGCGGTACGGCCCTGCTTGCGCATCTCGCGGGCGGCCTGGGTCAGCTCCTCGCGCAGCGAGCGGACGGTCTGGCGGACGTCCTGCTGCAGCTCGCGGGCGAACTGCTGGGCCGAGGCGGCGATCTCCTCCTCCAGGTCGGCCAGCTCGTCCATGCGGCGCTCCAGCTCGGCACGGCCGGCGTCGGTGAGCGAGTAGACCTTCTTGCCCTTGATCACCTCGTGGGTGACCAGGCCGTCGGCCTCCAGCCGGGCCAGGCGCGGGTAGATGGTGCCGGGGGAGGGGGAGTAGACCCCCAAGAAGCGGTCCTGCAGCAGCCGGATCACCTCATAGCCGTGCCGCGGGCTCTCCTCCAGCAGCTTGAGCAGGTACAGGCGCAGCCGGCCGTGGCCGAAGACGGGGCTCACTTGTCCTCCACTCCCGTGCCGGCCTTGGCCGGATCATCGGGCTTGCTGAGCAGCGTGATGCCGCCGGAGATCGTGTTGACGACCAGCTGCCCGGCTCCGTCGCCGAGCGTGCCGCTGACGTTCGTGGCCACCGGGCGGTCGTACCGTTGCAGACCGGGGAACGAGGTGTCGATCCGGCCGGCCGCCGAGCCGAGCTGGACCTTCGCCGAGGTCGATTCCGGCAGCCGCAGCGCCACCTCCCCGGAGACGGTGCTGACGGTCATGGCGCACCCGTTGACCGGCGCCACGTCCGCGGCGATGCGGCCGGAGACGGTGCGGGCGCCCAGGCTCTCCAGCGAGCCTCCGGCCAGGGTGAGGTCGCCGGAGACGGAGGTGAAGTTCACCGCGCCGTCCACCCCTTGCGCCTCGATCCGCCCGGAGACGGTGTTGGCGTCGATCTGTCCCTTCACCCCGTCCAGCGTGACGTCGCCCGTCGCGCTCTTGATGGCGGCGCGGGCCGACAGGCCGGTGATGACCGCGTCGGCGGAGACCAGGTTGAGCTGGACGGGGCACTCGCGGGGGACGGTCACCGTGACGGTGGCGCGGGCCCGCTGGTTGCGCAGCCAGCCGAGCATGCCCTCCAGGATCCGCTCGTGGGCGATGGTCAGCATGCCCGCCTCGTGGCTGACCAGCAACGGCGGCCCGTGGACCTCACTGACCAGCACGGACGGCGCCTCGTCGGAGGCCAGCACGTTGATGTTGCCGGCGATCATGGTGGCCTTCAGGGCGACCACGCCGTCGAACTCCAGCGTCGCCGTGCTGTCGATCGTCCAACGCGACATCGCATGCCGCCTTTCGTGCCCGTGCCTTGGGGATGACGCGACCGGACTGTGCCGAGTAACACGATATGTCGCGTCCTGGCAAAGTCAAGACATGTCGCTTTTCGGCGAGTCACCGGCGCGGAAGCGGCCCGTGACGGTTTCAGTCCTCATCGTCCAGCCGGGCCAGCCAGGTGGCCAGCCGATCGATCGGCGTTTCGAACTCGGGGTTCAAATCCACGAACTCGCGCAGCCGCTCGGCCACCCAGTCCAAGGTGACCTCCTCCGAACCGCGCCGCTGCGACAGTTCCTCGATTCCACGGTCGGTGAAGTACATGTACCGATCCTTTCAGCGAACCGTTTTCCCCGCGGAAACCGCGCCCGGTTCGGCACGGTGACATGGGCGAGGGCCCCGGAAGACGCTTCCGGGGCCCTCCAAGGGAAACCGTGTGGACGGCTCGGCGTGCTCAGTCCGGGAAGACCTGCTGCAGCAGGGCCTCCTGCTCGATGGCGTGCATCTTGGCCGAGCCCACCGCCGGCGAGGAGCTGGCCGGGCGGGAGATCCGGTGCAGCGGCCGGCCCTCCAGCAGCGGCCCCAGGGTGAGCGCCAGGTACGGCCAGGCGCCCTGGTTGGCCGGCTCGTCCTGCACCACCACCAGCTGCGCGTCGGCGGGGTACTTGGCCAGCTCGGCCTTCAGCTCCGCCACCGGCAGCGGGTACAGCCGCTCCAGCCGGATCACCGCGGTGTCGGTGACGCCCTTCTTGGCCCGCCGCTCCACCACCTCGTAGTAGATCTTGCCGGTGGTGATCAGCACCCGCTTGACGCCGGACGGCTCGATCGCGCCCTGCTCGCCGATGACCGGCTGGAAGGCGCCGGAGGTGAACTGCGCGACCGGCGAGGCCGCCCCCTTGTGCCGCAGCAGCGACTTGGGGGTGAACACGATCAGCGGCTTGCGGCGCTGGGAGAGCACCTGCCAGCGCAGCAGGTGGAAGTAGTTGGCCGCGGTGGTCGGGTAGACCACCGTCACGTTGTCCTGGGCGCACAGCTGCAGGAACCGCTCGATGCGGGCCGAGGAGTGGTCCGGGCCCTGGCCCTCATAGCCGTGCGGCAGCAGCAGCGTCACCGACGAGCGCTGGCCCCACTTCTGCTCCCCGGAGACCACGAACTCGTCGATGATCGACTGGGCGCCGTTGGCGAAGTCGCCGAACTGCGCCTCCCAGCACACCAGCGCGTCCGGGCGGGTCAGCGAGTAGCCGTACTCAAAGCCCATCGCGGCGAACTCGCTCAGCAGCGAGTCGTGCACGTAGAACTTCGACACGCCCTTGTCGAACCGCTTGAGCGGGGTGTGCTCCTCGCCGGTCTTGCGGTCCACCAGCACCGCGTGCCGCTGGCCGAAGGTGCCGCGCCGGGAGTCCTGGCCGACCAGCCGCACCGGGTGCCCGTCGATCAGCAGCGAGCCGAACGCCAGCAGCTCGGCGGTGGCCCAGTCCACCGAGTCGTCGGAGATCGCCTGGGCGCGGCGCTGCAGGATCGGCTGCAGCCGCGGGTGCACGGTGAAGCCCTCGGGCAGGTCGACCTGGGTCTCGATGATCTGCTTGATGGTCTCCAGATCGATCGCGGTCCCGGCCGCCCCGTGGTCGATCGGGACGTGCTCGGGCTCGGCCGGCTTGATCACCGAACCGGGCTCCGGCGACTTGGCCAGCGCCTCCCTGGTCTCGGTGAAGGCCCGCTCCAGCTGCTCCTGGTAGTCGCGCAGCGCCTGCTCGGCCTCCTCCACCGTGATGTCGCCCCGGCCGATCAGCGCCTCGGTGTACAGCTTGCGCACCGAGCGCTTGGCGTCGATCAGGTCGTACATCAGCGGCTGGGTGAAGGAGGGGTTGTCGGACTCGTTGTGGCCCCGCCGCCGGTAGCAGACC